>DASXMG010000056.1:0-41072 GCA_036495805.1 Steroidobacteraceae bacterium
TTGCTGCCGCGCGAGGATCCGCACGTCGAGGAGGATCTGGCACGAATTCACAAGGGCAAAGACCTGCCGCCGGTATTGCTGGTGCGCGGCGACATGACCCAGGCGGTGCCCTTGGTCGTGGCCGACGGCTACCATCGCATCTGCGCCATTTGGTACTACGATGAAAGCGCGCCCATTCCCTGCCGGCTGGTGAGCGCGTAAGGGCGGCACGGGACCCGCATTTGGCCTCCGATTAGTTCAACAATTTCTCGAGTTTGCCGATCTGCTGCGTCCAGCCCATCGTGGCCATCGCCGTCCATTGCTCATCGTGCATCATGTCGTTGGTGATGATCAGCCGCGTCCCGCCGCTGGGCGCGGCGGACATCTCGACTATCGTGGTGGTGGTATACGGCGGCACGCCGGGGACAAAATCCACGGCGTTGGTGTAGATCATGCGCCGGTTCGGTTCGACGACGGTGTAGTCACCCTTCGCCACGGAGCTCTCGCCCATACCCGCGGCTTTCAGGTGCGCGATGATCTCCGGCAGCACCGCAGTCATCACGATTTCAAAGCGGCCGCCGGCGCGCACGTCGAGGTGACGCACTGTGGAGCTGAAGCCCTCCGGGCCCCACCATTTCTCCAGGCCTTCCTTGGTGGTCCACATTCGCCATACTTTTTCCACCGCGGCCTTGAGGGTCCGGTCGATCACGAATTGCTTGGGGTTCACGGCTTTCTGATTGGCTGTCACGATGCCTCCTCGTCCAGTGCTTTTTCCAACCGATCAATGCGGCTATGCCATTTGGCCTGTAAGGTCTCGATCCACGCCGCGGCCTCATTCAAGGCACGCAGGTTTCGCGACAACACGTGCTCGCGTCCCATCCTGCGGCGCTCGATGAGCCGTGCACGCTCGAGGATACGGATGTGTTTCGAGACGGAATTCAGCGAGATGGCGAACGGCGCCGCCAAATCCGTCACGCGCGCGTCGCCTCGCGATAGCCGCAGCAGGATCGCGCGGCGCGTGGGGTCCGCCAGTGCGCCTAAAATGTGGTCGAGCTGCGATGCGTCGGACATATATTCACCTTTTAGGGTGAATATCAACGCTTGTCAACTTTTTAGTGAAAAGCTGCAAGCGGGGCGTCGCATGTGCGGCTCTCTCGCGTTAGCCGCGTTACTTTTTTCGAGCGGGCGCCGCCTTACGTTTCGCTTTGGCTGAAGTTGCCGGCTTGGCGCCAGCCGGCTTAGCTGCAGGTGACGGCTTGGCGGCCGCAGGCGCTTCGGCCGTCGGCGCAGGGGCCTTTTTTGCGAAGGCGCCGAGCGATGCATGCAAGGCGACAGCGAGCGCGGCTTCACCGTTGACGAGTTGCGACCAGGGCAATTCAACGCCGTTGCGTTTGCCTTTCAGCGTGAGTTTCAGCGCCGTCTCGTTCAAGGTCAGAACGTAATCACGCCCATCAATGGTGAGGGCGCGCTTCAGCGTCGAGTGCAGTGGCGTCATGAGAATCCTGTCCCTAGGGGCTGGCAGATATCAGCGTTAAGCAATACTTAACCCACCTTCAGCCATTGCATTTGTTCCAAGAAGGTCACGGTAGCAACCTATGACCATCGAATTGAGAATGCAACGGAAAAGGTGAGCGCCATGAGTGAAATTCAAAAAATCGCAATCGGGCTGCTTGGCATGTCGCATCCGGAGATTTATCGATTCAAGGACAAGGGGCCCGCCGTAAAGCCCACGCGCGGCTCGCAGCCAAAAGGCATTGGCGCGTTGCTGCGCGGCCTGAAATTCGCCCTCGCTGCGCTGCTCGCCGGGGCGCGCTCGATCCCGCTGGGGGACAACGGCCGCATCACGCGAGAGTTGGGCGAGTACGGAGCGCACCTGAAGGGCTGTTGATCCGGTCGCGCATGATTTTTCACCTCGGTGCGAGCGTCGCTTAAGTATAGTCGCGGGGAGCCGCTTCCTCGAAACTAACTTAGAGTGACTGGTGCTGAAGCTATATCACTGCGCCGAGACGCGATCGATGCGCTCGCTCTGGCTGCTGAACGAATTGCAGATCCCGTTCGAACTCATCGACATGCCGTTCGATCTTCTGGTCATGAGGTCGGCCGACTATCTGGCCGTGCATCCGCTTGGTCGCGTGCCCTGCCTCATGGACGGAGAGTTTCGCTTGTTCGAATCAGGCGCCATCGCCGAATACCTGTGCGAGCGATATCCTGAAGGGCGCTTGGGCAGGCTCGGGCAGGATCCCGAGCGGTACGAGTGGCTGCAATGGATCCATTACGGCGAAACCATGGCGGTGCATGCAGCCGCGCTCGTGCAACAGCGGTTCTTCATCGCGCCGGCGGATCGCTCGGCGGTCATTGCCAAATTGGAAGGCCGGAGGCTGGAAAAAGCCGTGCAAGTGCTCGAGCCGCAATTGCTCGAGCGGGATCATCTGTTGCGCTCGGGATTCAGCGCCGCGGATATCGGCGTCGGTTACAGCCTGCATCTCGGCGATCGGCTCATTGACCTGGCGAAATTCCCGAACGTGATGCGTTATTTAGGGAGGCTGCGCGCACGGCCCGCATTTCGCACATCGCTGCCATCGGGATCGACTCACCCCATTTCCTGGCTGCCGCCGGGCGAGCCGATCAAGTAACGGCTTTGCCGTGCCTGCCGGCGCCGCTGCCGAAGTTCTTCGCACCCGAAGCGGTCTCGCCCGATGCCACGGTGACCAAGCCATGCGAAATCTCGTTCGCAATCGCGTCCGCTTCGCTCAAGCCCCACTGTTCGATGGCGGAGAGCCGATCGTGGCGCATGGCGGTTTGCGGAAAACTCGAAAGCTTGTGTGCGAGTTCCAGCGCAGCCGTGAACGCTTCTCCATCCGGAACACAGCGGTTGATCAAGCCCATCGCCAGTGCTTCGGCCGCATCGACCGGGCGGCCGGTCAAAATCAAATCCATCGCGCGGCCGTGACCGATCAGTCGCGGCAGCCGGATGGTGCCCAGGTCCACCAGCGGAATCCCGAAGCGGCGATTGAAGACTCCAAAGATCGCGCTTTCGCCGGCAATCCTCAGATCGCACCACAGCACCAGTTCCAGGCCACCGGCGACCGCGGGACCCTCGATGGCGGCAATGACCGGCTTGGAAAGACGCAGCCGGGGAGGACCCATCGGCGAATCGCCGCTCGCGTTCAGCGTGATGCGATCGCCCGCGGCGAGCGCCTTAAGGTCTGCACCCGCGCAAAACACGTCATTCGCGCCCGTGAACACGGCAACGTCCAAGTTCGCATCGGCGTCGAAGACGCGGAAAGCGTCGGCGAGCGCTTCGGCCGTCGGGGCGTCCACGGCGTTGCGCCGTTCGGGGCGCATGAAGCGGATGACCGCAACTCGATCAATCCGCGTGACTGACACGGTCATGAATTCTCCCTAGAGCTTGAAGGGCGGCCGCGGCACTTCAGGACATGAGGGATCCAGTCCTCTCACGGCGCCGGCACGCACCATTCGCTGGTACAGCCGAGCGATGCAGTCGCTCCACTCGGTATGACCCTGGCCTTTGGCTATCACCTGAAGATGATTGGAAAATCCGGCCGAAACCCGCTTGGCATACCACAACGGCGTACCGCCGTCGGCATCGCCCGAGACGAACAGTGCCGGCACCGCTGACATGACCGGAGCACGGTAGTCCTTCGGCAGCGCCGTCTTTGGCCACTGATTGCACGCTGCTTGCTGTTGCCTGATGCGATAGTCCCCGAGAAACGTGCCCTGCGTTTCCGGCCCAATATCCTGCTCATGAATGAACGCGACATCTTCGCTGCAGGTAATGGAAAAGAACAGGCCGAAGCTGAAGTCCCGATCGGCATCACGCGCATCCGCGAGCAAGTCTTTGGCCAGCGGATTCCAATCTCCCGCGAAAGCCCGATGAATCAGCCACGGCAGCTGCGTCGCGCTGTATGGCCGGTAGAGTTTCGAACGCATCCACTCGGCCACCCGACCGCGATATAGCGCTGCTTTCTGTGCGCGTCCGGGAATCGAAACGCGCACCGTGCCCGAATCGAGCCTGACCATGACGGCGCGGAATTCCTCGCGCAACTTAGGGTAGGTCGAGCGGCACGCCGCCTCGGCAGAGCACGAGGTGAACAGCAACTCGAGCGCCGACTCGGCGGTCTTCGCAAAGGACAGCGGATTTGCCGCATCGATGGGAACGGCGCTGCCGAGATACGCGGTGCGCACGCTGGCAGGAAAGCTGCGGATATACACCTGCGCGGCACGGGTGCCATACGATCCCGCATAGAGATTCAACGCGCCGTAGCCGATCTCGCGGCGAACTTGCTCCAGGTCTTTTGCGAATCGATCGTAGGTGTACTGGGTGAGATCGGCGCGCGCTTGCAACCGCTGCGCACAGCGTTTGGCCGCCGCGACCGGAAAGATATCGCGCAGGCTCGAAGCCGGATCGGTGGACGAATACAACCTGCAGGGCAGAGCGCCGGATTTGCCCGTGCCGCGTTGATCGATGAGCAAGAGGTCGCGATCATCGAGCAGGGGCGCGAAGCGCTGCGCATAGAATTCGGCCGAGCCGATGGTATCCTCGCCGGGACCTCCTTGCAGCACGACGATGGGATCGGCGAGCGCGGGCGAACGCGTGGCGGCAAGCACGGCCACGTTGATCGAGAGCCGCCGACCGTTGGGCTTGTCGGGATTTTCAGGCACGCTGAGCGTGCCGCAGCGCGCGGCACGTGCCAGATCAGCCAAGCGGCAGGAGGCGAGAACCATGGGCCGCTCGACCTCCACGGCGTGAGCGGCCGGCCAGAAGAGGACCGCCACAAGCAGCGGGGCGCGTAGCCAGAAAGTATTCATACCCCCAGTATAAATGGATCGCAGGTCATGGCATGCGCTAAGCTCGCAGCACCTTCGACAGGAGTCCTGCATGCGCATTCACGCGGGTATGGCCGTTATTTGCGGGGTGGTTTTTACGCTTCAAGGCCGACCGGCAAGTGCTGCGGGACGCGATGCATGCTCCTTCCTGAGCCGAGACAAAATCAGCGAGATCCTGGGCATTGCGGTCGACGTCGGCCGCAATATCGGTCCGAGCAGCGCATTGTGCGGATGGGGAGAGCCCAACGATCCCAGTCACAGCGGCAAGCATGTATTGCTCACGATCTATCGCGCGGTGGGCAAAATCAGTGCTGTCGAGCGTTTCGAGAACGGCAAAACGCCGATTCAGGGCATCGGGAAGACGCCCGTGAGTGCCATCGGCGATGATGCCTATTTCATCGACACACCTGGATTCGGCCTAGGCCTCAACGTCAAGAAGAGCAATTTCGCGTTTCAAGTAAAGGTGTTCGGCTTCTCACCGGGGGAGACCAAAGCGCTGGAGACTTCCTTGGCCCAAGAAGTGCTGGCTAAGCTGTAGCAGCTTCGATGGCAAGCCCACAGCATGTGGTCATCGTCGGGGCCGGGTTCGGCGGGCTCACGGCTGCGCAGAAGCTCGCCGGCGCCCCGGTCCGCATCACTATCATCGATCAGCGCAATCACCATTTATTTCAGCCGCTGCTCTACCAGGTCGGCACGGCAGCGCTCGCGACTTCGGAAATCGCGTGGCCGATACGGTTCTTGATGCGCAAACGCGCGGAGGTCACGACGCTCTTGGCCACAGTCACCGGCGTCGATCCGCAAAATCGTCGGGTGGAGCTGGAAGATGGCGGTGCCGTCGACTTCGATACCCTGATTCTCGCCACGGGTGCGCGTCATGCCTATTTTGGCCACGACGCTTGGGAGCCCTTCGCGCCCGGCCTCAAGACCCTGGAAGACGCGACTTCGATTCGCCGCCGGGTACTGCTGTCGCTGGAGCGCGCCGAGCGGGAAACCGACCCTGCGCGCCGAACCGCGTTGCTCACCTTTGTGATCGTCGGCGGCGGACCGACCGGTGTGGAACTGGCGGGCGCCATCGTGGAATTGGTGTATCAAAACCTGCACGGCGAATTTCGCCGCTTCGATACGCGCCAGGCGCGTGTACTGTTGGTCGAGGCGGGTCCCCGGCTTCTGCCGGCCTTTGCGCCCGACTTGTCTGCCTATGCGCTGAAGGCACTCGCACGCTTGGGGGTCGAGGTGCGGCTGGGTTCTGCCGTGACTGACTGCAATGCAACGGGTGTCAGGATCGGCGAGCAAATCGTTGCGGCCGAGGTGATCCTTTGGGCTGCCGGCGTGCTCGCATCGCAGGCGGCCGTTTGGCTCGGCGCCCCTGCGGATTCCGCCGGCCGGGCGAAGGTCGAGCCGGATCTCACCGTACCCGGGCATGCCGAGATTTTCGTGATTGGCGATACCGCGACCGTGAACGTTTGGAACGGCAAGCCCGCTCCCGGCATTGCGCCCGCAGCCAAACAGCAAGGGGCTTACGTCGCTCGAACCATCAAACAGCGGCTGGCCGGCGATTCGTCGTCGCGGCCGTTTCGTTATCGGCATGCGGGCGATCTTGCGACCATCGGCAAGCGCTCCGCGGTCATCGATTTTGGCTGGTGCAAGCTCAAAGGCTGGGTGGCGTGGTGGGTGTGGGGGTTCGCGCACATCTATTTCCTGATCGGATTGCGCAATCGGTTTGCCGTGGCGACGAGCTGGCTGTGGATCTACCTCACCGGCAACCGCAGCGCCTGCCTCATCACCCAGGTCGATCACAATCCAAAATCGCCGTGATGTGCGCGCCCCACGCGGGCTGTCAATCCTCTTTACGCGGCGCGCATAACAGGAGAATCTTACGTCCCTATGGCAACCGCAAAAGCAAAAACCAAGACCCCGCGTAAAAAGAGCACCCGAGCGACGGCGAAGCGCGCACGCGGAAAGTTAGCGCCGGGCAGCACCGCGCGCGGCTTGGACGCCGCGCAGGTGGCCATTGCGCTGGACAGCGCGGAAATCGCAGAGGTGGTTGCATTGGTGCGCCGTGCGGGCGGTGCGCCGATCGGCGCCTATCGGGATCCTCTCGGCGGCCGCGCGCTGGTGCTGGCGTCCCTGCCTCTCGGAGCTTTGCAGCCGACACCTTTTCAGCGCGACCTGTCGCCCACGCACGCCAAGCGCCTCGCGCTCAAGATCGACGAGACCGCGGCGTTTTTAGACCCGCTGATTGTGGTACGCGGAGAGGATGGCCGGTTCTGGACACCGAACGGCCGCCACCGGCTCGCCGCGGGCAAGGTTCTTGGCCTGAAGCAGATTACGGTCTTGATCTCGCCGGACGAGGCCCTGGCCTATCGCATCCTGGCACTCAATACCGAAAAGGCGCACAACTTGCGCGATCGCAGCCTCGAAGTCATTCGCATGGCGCGCAGTCTCTGCAAACGTCACGGTGGCTCGAAGGAGTCGCAGTACACCAAGGAATTCGAAGCCGCCGAACTGCTGACGCTCGGCATTGTGTACGAGAAAGCATCGCGCTTTGCCGGCGGTGCGTACAGTTCGTTTCTCAAGAAGGTCGATCGATTCAGCGAGCGCACACTGGCTGCCAGCTTGCGGGAGCGCGAAGGCCACGCGTCGCGGCTGCTGGAAATCGATGCGCGCGCAAAAAAAATCATCGAAACGCTGCAGGCGCGCGGATTCAAGTCGCCCTACTTGCGCAATTATGTCGTCGCGCGCATCAATCCCGTGCGCTTTCACAAAACCAAGAAGGGCGAACCTAAGCCGCCCATGCCTCTCGCGCAAGCATTGACGCGCATGGCTGCGGCGGCCAAGAATTTCAAGGTGGAATCGGTGTCGAATCGCGATCTGGCCTGGGTCGCGGTCGGCGCCGGAGCGCAGGAGTAAGGATCGCATGATTGAGCGGCAGATCGAGATAGCCACGACGGATGGGCGCATGAACACCTTCATTTGCCATCCCGAGCGCAATTCGCCGCATCCCGTCATTATCTTTTTCATGGATGCGCCGGGCATTCGCGAAGAGTTGCGCGACATGGCGCGGCGCCTGGGCACCGTGGGCTACTACGTCATGCTGCCGAATTTGTATTACCGCGCCAATGTCGAGGAACTCGGCTCGGTGGTTGGCGAGGCGAACATCGCCACGCGCCAAAAGGCCCTGCAGCTCATGACCACCATCAATATTCCGATGGTCATGCAGGATGGGGATGCGCTGCTGGCCTTTGCCGGGCAGGACAAGGCCGCGTCGCGCGGTCCGATGGGCTGCGTCGGCTACTGCATGAGCGGTCAGTACGCCGTCAACGCGGCCGTCCGGCACAAGGAGCGCATTCGAGCGGCGGCATCGATTTATGGAGTGGCGTTGGTGAGCGACAAATCCGACAGTCCGCATCTGGCGCCGCAGCGCACCGATGCGCGCCTGTATTTTGGATGCGCGGAAAATGATCCTTACGCGCCTTTGCCGATGATCGATCAGTTGCGCACCGAAATCAGCGCCAAGGGAGGCAACGCGGAAGTGGAAATGTATCCCGGCACGGCGCACGGATTTGCCTTTCCATCACGTCCCGCGTACGACAAGCCGGCGGCGGAGCGCCATTGGGAACGGCTTTTTACGCTGTTCGGCGACGCGTTGAGCTGAGACGCCGATCGGTTCTATTCCGGCACGTGAATATGCTGGGCAGATGAGAAGGGCGCAATGGGCCCTGCGCGGGTGCAAACGTGGCAAATCGTGGCGCGGGTGCACTAATATGGCTCGAATGAGCGTTCAGCACGAAGTCATGCCGCGGCTTGCCGCCACCACCATCCTGGTGCGCGCGCGCGGCGATCAACCTGAAATACTCTTGCTGAAGCGCGGCGAGCATGCGCGCTTCATGCCCAATGCCTATGTGTTTGCGGGCGGCGCGCTCGATCCTCACGATGAAAGTGCCGATGCCTACGCCCTGTGCAAGGGCTTGGATGATGGACTCGCCAGCCAGCAATT
Source organism: Steroidobacteraceae bacterium (assembly GCA_036495805.1). Classification (GTDB taxonomy): domain Bacteria; phylum Pseudomonadota; class Gammaproteobacteria; order Steroidobacterales; family Steroidobacteraceae; genus Bog-1198. Next base: position 8,825 of record DASXMG010000056.1, read on the forward strand.
GGAATTGCCATCCAATGGCCTGCGATTTTTCGTGGCCGCGGTCCGCGAAGCGTTCGAGGAATGCGGGCTGCTGCTGGCTTACGATGAGCGCGGCGAGATTGCGGACCTGTCCTCATGGGACGAATCGCGCCTGCGCGAAGCGCGGCTGCAGATCTTGGCCGGTCGGCTCACGTTCGCCGCGCTTTGCCGCGCGCACGGCTGGCGCCTCGCGGTGGACAAACTTGCGTTTTTCAGCCATTGGATCACGCCGCCGGGCGGCGTGCGTTTCGACACGAGGTTCTTCCTTTGCGCGGTGCCGCCGCGCCAGACCGCGAGCCTCGTAGGCAACGAAATGTCGCAGTTGGTTTGGCGCACCGCTGCGGAAGCGCTGGCGGAACATGACGCCAAGAAATTGCTGCTGATGTATCCGACCCGCGCGATATTGAAGGAAATTGCCGCGATGCGTGGCATCGACGCGTTGTTCGACTTTGCGGGGCGGCCCCGCAAGATTGCGCCCATCACGCCGGTCATGCCGCCCGGCGTTCGCGCCGATGGCCGCTAGGAGAGGCGCCTAGCTTTCGGCGTCGCTCGCCGCGGACTGAGCGGCGTAAATCTTGCGCACAGTCTCCATGGTATCGGCGGTTTCGACCGACTTGTCGTCTCGATAGCGCTTGACTCGCGCGAGGCGCAGCGCCAATCCCCCAGGATAGCGGCTGCTGGCCTGCAGATCGCTGAATGCGATTTCCACCACCAACTCGGGGCGGATGTACACGGTTCCGGCATCGCGACGTATTTCTCTGCTAAGAAATTCCTGGGTTTGCCAGGCCAGCATGGCGTCAGTGAGCCCCTTGAAGGTCTTGCCGAGCATGATGTATTCGCCGGTGGCGGAATCGAGGGCGCCCAAGTGCAGGTTGGAGAGCTTGCCCATGCGCCGGCCGTTGCCCCATTCGGCGCCGAGCACCACCAGATCCAGGGTATGCACCCGCTTGATCTTGAGCCAGCTCGCGCCGCGATTGCCGGCTTCATAAGGCGCGTCCAGTGCTTTTGCCATCACGCCTTCATGGCCGGCGGCGATGGCGGCCTCATAAAAGGTGCGTGCCGCGGGTTCGGAATCGGTGATCAGCCGAGGCACCAACCGCGATGCGGGAACGGCCTGGGCCAAGGCGCTGAAACGCTCCTGAGCCGTGCACGTCGCGATGCTCTCAGCCCCAAAGCGCAGGCAATCGAAAAAGAACGCCTGTATCGGCAATGCGCTGCGCGACGCCTCGACATTGAGCTTGCGGCCGAAGCGCCGCATGGTCACCTGGAAAGGATGTGGGCGCCCCGACGCATCGAATGCGATCGCCTCGCCGTCGAGCACCAGAGCGTGCTCTGTAAATGTGCGTGCGAGCTCAGCGATCTCCGGGACGGCGGCGGTGATCTCATTCAGGCTGCGGGTGTAAATGCGCACTTCGTTGCCCAGCTTGTGCACTTGAATGCGCGCGCCATCCATCTTCCACTCGAACGCAGCAGCGCCGTGTATTTCCCGCAAGGCTTCGGCCACATCCACCGCCGTCTGCGCCAGCATGGGATACACCGGCGCGAACAGCTCGAGCTGGAATTTCGCCAACGCCTCGGCGCCTTCCAGCGCCGCCGCGGCCACGGCCCCGAGACTCCTGGAGTACATCGCCGCGCGGCGCACCGTCGCGATCGGCTGTTCGGCCGCCGCCGCAATGGCGTCGACCATCACTCCGGCCAGCGCGCCCTGGCGCAGCTCTCCGATCAAGAGGCGCAGCAGGAACTGCTGTTCTGCCGCGGTCGAATGAGCAAACAATTTTTGGAGCGCGACGGCGCGCCGCGCCGCGGAGCCGCTGCCACGAATACCGGCAAGCTCCGACAAGCGGCGGTCGACGTCGGCGATCGACAACGTGCTCGAGTCGGCGGGCGGGGTGGACGCGGCCGTGCGCACCGCTGCGTAGCCGATGCCGATTTTTCCCTGAGGGATCTCGCCCGAAAGATAGTGCACGCCGATATCGATTTCTTCCGCGCTCAGCAATTTCAAGAGCGCGGCCAATTCACTGACTTTGGCGCGCCGGGAAGCGGTGGCGCCCACTCGTTGAGAGGCTTGCGCCAGCTCGGCGAGCAAAGTCACCGGCGGGCTACCGCACCCATCCAGCCCGAGAGCGCGTTGATCATGTCATCGTTGATTTGATTGGCGGTGAATCTGCTGCGCGCCGGCACATGGAAGGAGTGATCCGCATCGGGCAGCAGCATGAGCGTCGCTCGGCCGGCGAGCGCGGTAATCAATGGATTGAGCAACTCAGGCTCGGCATAGAGATCGCGCGCGCCCTGCAGAAACAGCATGGGCACCTGGACTTTGAGAAGATGCGCGGCGCGCGAATCGGACGGTTGCTTCGGCGGGTGCAGCGGGAAGCCCAGGAACGCCAGTCCGCGCACGTGCGGCAGCGGATCCTCAGCCTGCGCCTGGGAAGTCATGCGACCGCCGAAGGACTTGCCGCCCGCAAACAAAGGCAACACGGGCAGCAACGCGCGCGCGACATCGACCGCAGCGCGAACCGTGGCGTGGCACAGCGCCGGCGGATCCGGCCGCCGGCCTTTCTTTTCCATATACGGGAATTGATAGCGAAGCGTCGCGATTCCTCGCTTTCCTAAGTCAGTTGCCAGGTGCGCCATGAAGGGGTGCAGCATGCCGGCACCGGCGCCGTGCGCCACGACGAAGCAGGCTTTGGAGTCCGGCGCCGAGTTCAAGAGCCCGGAAACGCGCGTGGTGGCGTTGACCTCGATGCTGACCGGCTTGGCGTCGGGGCTGTTCACGCTAGCTTATGGCAGCTTCGGCGCGCGGAAGTTCATGCGCTCACCGCGTGATGTGCTTGATGGCATCGGGCAATGAGCGCGCGCCGGCCGCGTAATCCTTCCAGGGCTTGCCCTTGGCCAGCAGGGACGGGGCCGTGCGCACCGTAAAGGCCTTGGGGTCCAGGCCCTTTTTGACGTCACGCCAGACGAGCGGCATCGATACGGGCGCGCCCTCGCGGGCTCTCGGCGACAGGACCGCCACGGCCGTGGCGGTACGATCGTTGCGCAGATAATCCAGGAAAATCCGACCGGAGCGTTTCGCTTTGGACATGTTGTCGAGGTAGCGGGCAGGGCTGTCCTGCGCCATTTGCGCGCAAACCAGATGCGCGAAATTCTTGGCGACGGGCCACGCCACCGCCTTCTTGCCCTCGAGCAGCGGTGTGACCACATGCAGCCCCTTGCCGCCGGTGCTCTTGCAGAAACATACCAGCCCGAGCTTTTCCAGCCGCTCGCGGATGTCGTGCGCCGCCGCGATCACGGCATCGAATTTCAGATCCGGCGCCGGATCCAAGTCAAAAACCAGCCGGCCCGCGGACTCAGGGTCGTCGCGGGCACAATTCCAGGGATGCAGTTCCAGCGCGCCGATTTGCGCCACGGCCGCCAAGGCTTCGATGCGATCGATCTGCACGTAGGGAGCCTTGTCGCCGCGTACTTTCACGAAGTCGAACAGCTTGGGACTGCCCTGCATCGCGTGACGCTGGAAAAATTGCTGTCCCTTGATGCCGTCGGGCGCGCGGACCAGCGAGCAAGGACGGCCGGCGAGATGCGGCAGCATCCACTCGCCAATCTGCTCATAGTAGCGCGCGAGGTCGAGCTTGGTCACCGGCTTGCCGTCGCCCGCATCGGGCCAGAGCGCTTTATCCGGTTTCGACAAGGTCACGCCCATCACGGTCGATGGCCCCGTTGCCGTTGCCGTTGCCGTTGCCGTCGCCTCTGCTGCGGGCGTAGGGGCGCGTGCCGAGGCGGATTTCTTCTGCGCGGCGGACGTTTTTTGGGCAGCAGATTTTTTCTGCGCGGCGCCCTTCTTCGCGGATGAGGTTTTTCCCCCGGCTGAGGTTTGCATGCTTGCGGTCTCCGCCACCACATCGTTGGGATTCTTGTCCTCGCGCAGGCCCTTGAAGGCTGCCTGCCGAATCATGCCCGAGCCGGTCCAACCCTCGAATTCGATCTCCGCGATCAGGTCGGGCTTGAGCCAACGCACGTTGCTCTCTTTCGGCGGTGCATTGGGACCCTCGAACGGGCTCCTCTCGCGGGTGAGTTTCGAAAGCTTCGGCAACAGCGTTTTCACCACCTCGCGGCCGTAGCCTGTGCCGATGCGCCCCACGTAGATCAGTTGGCCATCTCGGTTGACACCGGCAAGCAGCGATCGCAAGGTCCCCGCTTCGGTGGTCCATCCGCCGAGCACGACTTCCTGTCCCGCGCGGCATTTGGCTTTGACCCAACGGTCGCTGCGGCCGGAGGTGTACGGGGCATCGAGTTTCTTCGAGATGATGCCCTCGAGGCCGATCTTGCAGGCCGAGGCGAGCACGGCCTCCGCGTTCGACTGAAGATGCGCGACGTAGCGGATCTGGTTGCTTGCGCTTTGCGCGCCGAGGAACTTCTCGAGCCGAGCCTTGCGCTCGCTCAAGGGCAGGGCCCGCAAATCCTCGCGGCCCTCGAACAAGAGATCAAACGCATAAAAGATCAGATCGTCGGATTTTTCCGCAGACAGGGCCGCTTGGAGTGCGCCGAAATTCGGCAACTGATGCTTGTCTAGCGCCACGATCTCGCCGTCGATGACGCAATCGCGAAATGCTTTCGCTTGGCTGGCAACGGCGCTGAAGCGCTCGGTCCAGTCCAGCCCCGTGCGCGTGCGGATGATGGCGCTGCCTTTTTCAACGCGAAGCTGCGCGCGATAGCCGTCGAATTTGACCTCGTGCCCCCAGCCGGCGTAATCCGGCGGCCGGTCCACCAATTTTGCCAATTGTGGCTCGATGAATTGCGGTACTGCCTTCACCGTCACCGGCTTGACGCGCTTCAGTTTGGCGTCTTTGGTCGCGGCGGCCTTGAGGGGTCGTTCCGGCGGCGGTAACTCACTGCCCCCGACCTCGGCATGGTTACTGTTCCATACAGCGTCTGCTTTGCCCGGCTCGGTGGTGGCGAGCATGAAGGGCTTGGGACGCCGGCCTTTGCCCTCCGCGATTTGCTGCATCGTTCGCCCGGAGGCGACCGAGCGATCTTCGCTGAGCACATTCTCGCCGCTCGCGTCGGAGTCCGCGTCGCGATGTTTGATCAGCAGCCAATTGGTGCGCTTGCCTCTGAATTTATCGCCGCGCATGCGCACCAGCACCCAACTGCCTTTGAGCTTGTCGCCTTCCAGGGTGAATTTAAGATCGCCCGCCTGGAAAGCGTCTTCGGTGCTTTTTGCGCCCTCGGGAGTCCAGAAGCCGCGGTCCCACACCATGACGGTGCCGCCGCCGTACTGGCCCGCAGGGATCGTGCCTTCGAAATCGCCGTAATCGAGCGGATGATCCTCGACTTCCACGGCGAGACGCTTGTCGGCCGGATTCAGCGAAGGGCCGCGGGCGACAGCCCAGGACTTGAAGACGCCTTGCCATTCCAGCCTTAAATCGTAGTGCAGCTGCCGGGCGGCATGCTTTTGCACGACGAAGCGCAAGCGCCCAGACGCAGCTACCCTCTGCTCGCCCGAAGGCTCCTCGGTTTTCGTGAAGTCGCGCTTGGTGCGGTAAACGGTGAGTGCCGGCTTCGCCATGTCATGCGCCTTGATCCATCATGCGCCGGTAAGCCAGCAAGTGACGCAGCGACGCCTGGGGGTCCTGGGCGCGCTCATAGAGACGCGCAAGATTGAAATGCGCGTCGGCGAATTCGGGGTCCAGCGCCAGCGCTTCACGGTACGCGAGGATGGCATCGGGCTCACGTTCCAAATCCTCGAGCACCACGGCGAGATTGAATGCAATGAAAGGATCCGCTTTGGCGCCCAGGCGATAGACCCGCTCCGCTTCCTTCAGGCGTCCCGCCATGTGCAGCAGCCTGCCTAAGTTGATGCGCGCTTCCATGTGGTCGGGAGCGGCCTTGAGGCACAATTCGTAGGCCTTTTGCGCCGCCTGTGGGTTGTCGTCTTCCAGGCTCAATGCCCGCGCGTAGTGTTCATCGGCGGAATCGCGCGAGGTGCAACCTCGCGAGAAATTTCCGGCGGTGCCCGAGGGCCTCTCGATCGCGGGCGCCGCGTCTTGCCGCGAAATGACATGCAGCCGGCCCTTCTCTTCGATGATTTCCAAGGCCAGCGCGTACTGGCCGGAGTCGGACTCGCGCAAGGTCTGTCCTTCGCGGATGGCGATGCGATTGCCCAGCGCCGTGAGCGAGATTTTATTGAGCGCCGAACCTTCCGGCAGCGCCGAACGCAGCTCTTGCAGCGTCTTGTTGATTCGCTGCGACGAGATCTTCGCGGCGCGCAGCGCGCTCGCGGTGCGCAGGACCACGAGGTCGTGGAACGAGTAATGCAGCCTGCCCGAGCGTCTGACGGGTTGGATGTTTCCCGCGCGCGCTAGTGCACGAACAGCCGAAGCCGGTAATCCGAACAGCCGCTCCAGGTCTTTCGTGTCGTAGGCATGCATTTCATCGTCGGGCGGATTTACGCGCTGCGCCGGCGGCAGCCGCGCGCTTCGGCGCCTTGCGCTCTTTGAGGTCCGTGGTCTTTGAGCCGCGCGCATCGATGCTCGCTCTCAAGGCTTCCATCAAGTCGATCACGTTGCCGCCCTTGGCGGATACCGGCCCTTCGGACAGCGAGACTTCCTTGCCCTCGACCTTTTTCTGAATCGCCGCCTGCACGCGGGCACGATGCTCATCGGCGAACTCGTTCGGGTCGAAGCGCTTGGCGGCCAAATGGTCGATGAGTTGCTGCGCGAGTTTCAGTTCGGGCTCTGATACCGGCGCCGCTTCGATGCCGAGATCCTTGAGGTCGCGCACTTCAGCTTTGAAATGCAGTTGATGCAGCGCCAGGCCATCTTCGATCGGCCTGATCACCACGATGTGTTCCTTGCCGCGCGAAATCCAGCGGCCCACCGCGCATTGGTGCGACTTGCGCAGCGCCGTGGCGAGCAGGGTGTAGGGTTTCGCGCCGCCCTTGTCCGGTGCCAGGTAGTAGGTGCCGTCGAAATACAGCGGGTCCACCGATTCCAGCGGCACGAACTGTCCGATGTCGATGGCGTGACTGGTCGTGTCCTCGAGCGCCTTTAACTCTTCGGCGCTGAACATGACATATTGATCCTTGGCGAACTCATAGCCTTTGACCATCTCTGCGCGTTCGACCAGTTTTCCGTCGTTGACGGCAACGTATTGCTGCTTCACGCGCGAGCCGTCTTTTTGCCGCAGCAAGTTGAAGGAAATCCGTTCGGAGGAAACCGTTGCGGAATAGAGCTTCACCGGAATGGCGACAAGCCCGAACGAGATTGTCAGCGAAGCGATTGATCGAGCCTGTGTTGCCATGGTCCTAATCCCTTGAAGCCAAAGAGTGCGATTTCTTTCTGATTTTATTGAATAAACGCGCGCAAGACCTTCGATTACCTACGGTTTATACACCTAGCCTAGGAACAATAGAGCAGGGTTTCAAGTGAATTTGGCCCAAAAACGTGTAGGCGACCGGGAAACCGCGCAGCTGCCAGGGGAGCCCCCGAGTCGCGCACCCACCGATTTTCAAGACGGCTTTTGGGTGCCATGTATCTTGTAAAATCAATCACTTGCAGTGTTTCGGGGCGCCATTATCCGAGGGGTGTAGGCTCCTTCTTCCCTCGGACGAAAGGAGATGTGGTGTACGAGGATCTCAATTACGACGAGCTGAGACGACGGGCGAATTCGCGGCTGACGGATCGCCTCGCAACGACGCTCGAGGCTCGCGGCGAGCGACGCACGGTGGCCATCGGCGATGCACTGTATAGCGTCGATGACCGCTCGTACCCCTTCGTCTACGCTGTCTCCGCCACGCTGCAGATCAGGGACCTTGACGGACTCGTGCTGGGCGTCATTGAGCCGGGACAATTTACCGGCGAGTTGGGACTGCTTTTCGGCCAGACGTCCTTTTCAAACTGTGTCGTCGTCAAACCGGGCGAGGTTGTGTTGGTTGCCGCAAGGACGATCGCTGAATTGGTTCAGGTCGATCCGCAGATCAGCGATGTGTTGCTTCCAGCCTTTGCCGCGCGCCGGTTGCTGCTGATGCAGCGCCAGCAAGGAACCTTGACGCTGGTCGGCGATGATCGCAAGCCTGCCCTGCAACGAATCCTCGAATACGCCGAACGCAACCGCATTCCGTATCGCTTGCTGGATCCCTCCGCTCGCGCCGCGGGCAAAGATATCCCGGCCGCCGCGATGGCCGATGACGGCAGTGTCAATGTGGTGGTCCGGGGTCGACATGTTTTGCGCGAGCCGTCGACCGCCGAAGTCGCGCGAGCCTTGGGATTGGAACTCGCTTTCGGTACCTCCGATCCCGTGGACCTGATCATCGCCGGAGCAGGTCCGGCCGGCTTGTCGGCCGCCGTCTACGGCGCCTCGGAAGGCTTGCGGACCGTGCTGTTCGACGATGTGGCCATCGGCGGTCAGTCAGCGGCGTCCTCGCGCATCGAAAACTTCCTGGGATTTCCGACCGGCATCTCCGGCGCCGATCTCGCGTTTCGCGCCGAACTGCAGGCCATCAAGTTCGGCGCTCGGGTAGCCGTACCTCGGCGTGCGCAGCAGCTCGAGCACCGCGCGTCCGGAGGACTTTATGCGGTGACGTTGGATGATGGGACCGCGCTTCTCGGACGCACGGTGGTGATCGCCACAGGTGCCCGCTACCGCAGGCTGGGAGTGCCCGAGGAGCAGCGCTTTCAAGGAGCGGGGCTCTACTACGCAGCCACCGATCTTGAAGCACGAACCTGCCAGGCGCAGGAAATCGTGGTAGTCGGCGGGGGCAATTCCGCCGGTCAAGCGGCGATGTTTCTTGCCTCGAGCGCCTCCTGCGTGCGCTTGGTCTACCGTGGCCCCGACTTGACGGAGAGCATGTCGCAGTACCTGGTCGAGCGCCTACGCCGTGCCGCAAACGTCAGCATCGAAACTCGTTCGCAGGTGATTGAGCTCTCGGGCAAGGAGCGACTGCAGGCCGTGAAAATCCGCAACGGCGAGGGTCAAGTGATGGAGAGATCCGTCGGCGGACTTTTCATCATGATCGGCGCTGACCCGTGCACGGAATGGCTGCGAGGCCTCGTGCGGCTCGACGACCACGGTTTCATACTGACGGGCGAGGACGCGGGGGCCGAAGTGCATGGCCGGCGTTACAGCCCGTTCGAGACAAGTCTTCCGGGCGTTTATGCCGTCGGCGACGTCCGCTCGGGTTCAGTGAAACGGGTCGCCTCCGCGGTCGGCGAAGGATCTGTCGTCGTTCAGGCCGTCCACGCGCGTCTCGCCTTGCTGCGACAGAGCGAGGCGCGCGAGCCGGTCACGCTCTGAGGCCCGGCTCGCGCGGTTCAGCAGATCTCGCCCGGCTCAGCACAGCTCACACGCGTTAGGCTGCGTTTCGGGCAGCCTCGGCTTTCAGCACCGGGATCAATTCTTCGGGTTCCGGGCGTTGGGTATAGTCGGGGTTCACGTCCGCGTAACGGATCGTTCCATCCATCGCAATCACAAAGCGCCCGGGCATGGGCAAGGTCCAGCTCGGATCATCATTGAAGGTCGGCAGATCGTTCTTGAGGTCCTTGTACAACGCGACCAGATAATCGGGCAGCTCATAGCGCAACCCGAACGCCGCCGCCACCTCGCCGTGCGGGTCGGACAGGATGGGGAAGCCGAGCTTGTTCTGCCTCAGCGACTTGCGGCTGTTGACCTGTGTCTGCGGGGAAATGGCGAGCAGCGATGCACCCAGCGTCTCAAATTGCCGCCTTGCAGCCTCGAGCGCCTGCAGTTCCATATTGCAATAGGGGCACCAGACGCCGCGGTAAAAGCTCACCACCAGCGGACCTGCCTTCAATAGTTCGGCGGAACTGACCGCATTGCCTTCCGCGTCGTTGAGCGAAAATGAGGGCGCGCGCTCGCCGACCTGCTTGGCGCGGCCCGCGGCGCCGGATGCGATCAGCTCGCCGGTGGCGCGGTGCATCGTCTCGATGATCGCCCGGGGAACGCTGTAGGGCGGCTTGCCCGCTTCGAAATCGGCTTTGAATGCATCGAGTCTGGACTGCAGGGACATGGTGTATCACCTCATTGGACTATACGATCGCCCAAGAGTGAGGGGCCGATGCCGTACCGAGTAGCGTGCACCCGCGACTATTGATTATTCCGTCGACGAATGGGGCAGAGTCGAAAAGAGCACACCCAGGCCCTCCGCCCAAGTGGGATGCGCGATGCTTGCATCGCGCAGCGCGGAATAGGGCAAACGCGCGAGCAGCGCCGCCGGCGCGATATACTTTATTCCGCCAGAGAATGACGATGAGCGGTCCGTTCTGATAGCGGTCTGTCCTGATGAGGTATCCGTGCTGGGGGAATGGCCATGAACCGTCTTGCAGCGATGGAAGTGTTTGTCCTCGTGGTCGAAACCGGATCGTTCTCGGCCGCCGCCCGACAGCTGGATGTCGGACAGCCGGCGATATCCAAGACGATCGCCCAGTTGGAAGCTCGGCTCGGCGTGCAGCTCCTCATTCGCTCCACACAATCGCTGACCACCACCGAAGCCGGCCAGAGCTTCTATGAGCGGGCAAAACGCGTTATCCAAGAAGCGGAAGAAGCGGAACAGGCGGCGCGGGGGACGAGCGCGAGTCTGGCTGGGGAGCTGCGCATCAGCGCCGCAGTCACGTTCGCGCGGCTGCACCTCGTCCCCAGGCTGCCGCGGTTTCTCGCTGAGCACCCCGCCTTGGCTATCCGGGCGTTGCTCGACGACCGCAATATCGATCTCATCGAGCACGGCATCGATGTGGCGCTGCGGATGGGATCCCTCGAAGACTCCTCGCTGGTGGCGCGAAAGATTGCCGAGTGTCCGCGACTCGTCGTGGGCACCGCCGCATATTTCCAGAAGCACGGAGAACCCAGGCTCCCCGAGGACCTCGCTTCCCATCAGGCCGTCATTTATGAAGTGCGCAGCGGCGGTGATGCCTGGACATTCAGGCGGGACAGCACCGTGTCCTCCGTGACGCTGGACGGTCGCCTGCGGATTGCCGGCGCCGAAGGCGTGCGCGAGGCGGTGTTCGCAGGCATCGGTTTGGCGGTGGCCTCGGAATGGATGTTCGCGCCGGAGCTTAACGGCGGATCCGTCAGGGCGGTCCTTGAAGATTGGGCGCTGCCGCCTATGGAACTGTGGGCGGTCTTTCCAACCGGCCGGCGCGCAAGCGCCAAGGCGCGCGCCTTCGTCGCGTTTCTCGAAGAAACGCTGCCCAAAATGGATTCACCGACCTGAAGGCCCCGGGCTTTGGGGACCCCTTGCGCCTTATGCCTGTTTTGCCGTGGCTCGAACGGGCAGCTTCCAGTCGGGGCGAACGAAATGGCAGGTGTAGCCGTTCGGAATTCGCTCCAGGTAGTCCTGATGTTCGGGCTCTGCCTCCCAGAAATCCCCGGCCGGCGCAAGTTCCGTGACGACCTTTCCGGGCCATAGCCCTGAAGCATTGACGTCCGCGATGGTATCCTCGGCGACGTCTTTCTGTTCGTCGCTGGTATAGAAGATCGCAGATCGATAGCTCAAGCCGCGATCGTTGCCCTGCCGGTTCAAGGTCGTCGGGTCGTGAATCTGAAAGAAAAACTCGAGCAGCTGGCGATAGCTGATCACTTTCGGATTGAAGATGATCTCAATCGCTTCAGCGTGCGTGCCGTGATTGCGATAGGTGGCGTTGCGCACATCGCCGCCCGAATAGCCGACGCGAGTCGATATGACGCCCGGATAACGGCGCAACAAATCCTGGACGCCCCAGAAACAGCCGCCGGCGAGAATTGCGCGTTCGGTTGGTGCAGACATATGGTTCACTCCTTCAAATGCGTTAGCGCGCCGCGTCGCGCGATTCTTGTTCCGCGAGCGTATACAGCGATTCCGGCGAAGCCTCGAGCCGCTCGATCGGGATCGGTGCGCCGCTCGCATCGGACAGGCCATAGGTGCCGTCCGCGATCTTTTGCAATGCACGCTCGATGTTGCTCAAGCGATTGTCGTCCGCCGCCTCGAGGTTCCCTTCCAGTTCCAGGGTCGCCAGCTTCTGGGCGTCGTCCTCGAACTCGCGCGCCTGATCGCGGGTTTCAGCGTTGGCGCTCGATTCCGCGCGCTCTTCGCCGCGCCGCACTTGAAGCATTTGGCGCCGCAGTTCCGTGAGCCGACTTTTTTGTCGAGCAAGGAAGTCCTGATCCAATCGGGAAGTTTTCGGGGTCATGTAGCCATTGTACCCCCTTCGATCACAGCGGTTTACAGGGGGTGCAAAATCGAGTGAAGTATTACGGGCGCAACCCTTGGGGTGCGCAGGACCCCAGGAGTCTCAAATGCGCGTGAAGCTATCTGCGACTGCCATCGTACTCGCGCTCGCACTGGCATTCGCGCCTGCGGTGGCACCGGCTCCGACAATCGATCCGCGGGCATTGGCCAAAGTGGTGCCGGGAATTTCCAAAGCCAAGGTAAAGTCGCTGCTCGGGGAACCGTGGCGTACCGTGCAGTACAACGATCTGGACGCGATTGAAAATGAATTGTGGGAGTACCGCGGCAAAGACTCGCACGGTACGTACCGTGTGCACATCGAATTCGACAAGCACGATACCGTGCTCATCGTCGGAAAAATTCCCGACAAAGTAGCCGGTGGCAAAGGGACGCCGGCGAAGAGTTGATCGGCGCGCAATTGCCCGTCACTCGCGACCCCTACGGGACTTCCCGGTCGGGGATCCCCTGTCGGTCTGTCAGCCTCTTCTGACGATTCGTTCCGCTTTCCCCCGGTCTTCGCTGGTTGGTATTTGGTATATCAATTCGCATTCGATCAGGAAGCAATAATTACAGCGCGGGGCGAAGTTCGATCTAACTCCAATTTCAAAATCGTCATCCGGGGGAAATCGTATGTCTCACGTGAATGTGCCTCGACTGGCCAAAGAATTTGGCTGTGCAATTCTTCTCGCGCTCGGCATTGCATCCCAGGCGCCGGCGCAAGCACCCGCGCCGGTCGCCTATCCACCCTATGGCTCGGCCATACCGGTCATCACCAACACTGAACATCGATCCGGCGCGGTCGGTGAAGATACTCAAAAAATGCCGGCGCCGAACGGGCCCAACGAAGAATCGATCTGGAACATGAAGGTCGAAGGCTTCAACGACAATCAAGCGCGCCCCATTTATCAGCCGTTGATCGTCAACCAAAACGGCCGGGAGATCATGTACAACGGAAATCTTTCCGGCACGGCGACGAATCCGTTGACCGGCGTTTCCGAATCCAACGGCACGTCGATCATCGACGTCACCAACGTCAAGAAACCGAAATTTCTGTTTCACATTCCAGGGCCCGATCCCATCAACGGCTCGTTCGCAGCGGCCGGCGCGCAGATGGTGCGCGTCTGTCCGGGCAGCACCATGCCGAATGCGATGGCCAATGGCATCGCGGGCAAATTCTTTTTGCTGCGGGCCTTCGGCAATGCCGGCGCGAACGAGTCGCACCAAATCTGGGATGTGACCGAACCGTCGGCGCCGAAATTTTTGACGACGATATTGAGCGGTCTCAGCAACACGCATAAGAGCTGGTGGGAATGCGATACGGGCATTGCCTATCTGGTCGCCGGCGCGGTGAGCGATGGCTGGCAGCAGAGCGGATCGAAGCAGCACGTCTACATCTATGATCTGAGCAATCCCACGAAACCCGTGTTCATTCGCCAGTTCGGATTGCCCGGCCAGCAACCGACCGCCGCCGTGGCGACGCAACAGCCTTGTCTGAATGCGCCGAGCGACACCTGCTTTGAAGGAACGACCAATCCGCCCGGCGGCGTACACGGACCCATTTCCATGGGCACGGTGGTGAACCGCGTTTACATGCCTTACGGGGTGGGCGCGAGCGGCGTGATTCAAATCGTCGATCGCTTGAAATTGGTCAACGGCTGCAAGGCTACCGGCCCCGGATCGAATCCCAACGCATCGGCCAATTGCCAGAACAGCCCGACGCAAGCGGATTTACTCTGGCCGCAGGTCAGCTGGGTGACGATGAATCCCGAGAACGGCGGCCATAGCTCGATGCCGGTTTTCAACGTGCCGATTCCGGAAGAGCAGACCAATTTCGTGGACGGGACGCCGCAAAGCAAGAGCCTGCTGTTCGTGGCTTCGGAAGGAACGGCCAACAATTGCTTCGGCCAAGCGCCGCACGATTCGTGGATTCTCGACATTGCCAACGAGCAAACTCCGTGGCCCATGGCGACGCTCAATGTGCCGCAATTCCCGGGGAATTTCTGCGGCAAGGGGGCGCGCTTCGGCGCGCATGCGGTCACCGAAGCGATCTATCCGCCGTACTACGGAAAAATCATCAGCGTCTCCTGGTTCAATGCCGGCGTCAGAATCTGGGACATCCGCGATCCCAAGAATCCGCAACCGATCGCGTATTACATCCAGGCGCCCAATTCGAACACGGCAGCCTCGTGCTCGACCATCAACGGCACGACCAATTGTTTCAATGCGACGATGAACGACTACGTCGAGTATGACGATCGCGGCTATATCTATGCGGTGGATCGGGCGGGCTCGGGAGTGACGATTCTCTCGCTGACCGGCGAAGCGCGTAAGGCGATCCTGCCGCAGTCCGAACAATAGACCCGCAAGGAGCCAACCATGCGAATTCAAATGTCAGGTTACTGCGCGGGCTTGGTGCTGTGTTTCCTCGGCGCCTCCGCCGCGCGAAGCGACGACGGTTGGGCGACGGCCATTGCGCCGCCGGGCACCGATACCATCAGCGCCGCCAAACTTGCGCAAGTGAAGCCTGGAACCTCGACCAAGAGCGACGTCCAGTCGCTGTTGGGCGCGCCCTGGCGGATCTTGCAATTCAATGATTGCGGCATGTCCATGCCGGGACAGGCCGACGAGACCTGGGACTACCGCGGCCGAAACGCCAAGGGGACCTACCGCGTCCACATCGAGTTTGACGACAACGATGTAGCGCGATTGGTCGCGAAAATTCCCGATCATGCTGCCGGCACCAAGGGCACGCGCGCGAAAACCGCGCCGCCCGCTATGAAGGTGGCAATGAAGATGTAGCCCGGCACGAAAATGTAGCCCGACGGACGGCCTCAAGGGCTGTTATTCGGCGTCATCACGCAGGAAGGTGGGCCGTTGACCGGGTTGCACAGGGCAACGGCGCCACCGGGGAGGCCGACGGCATAGGGCGTCCACTGCGAAGGCTCGGATTGCGGATAGTCGGTGCTCAACAATTGCGCGCCGCTAGCCAGGGCGAGCTCGCGACGGGCCGTGTCGTTGCTTCGCGCCTGCTTCGTGTCCGAATCGGTTCGCGTGCGGACCAGATATCCCTTGCGGACCAGCGCAGCGATCGCTTCCTGCGTACCATCGTTTTCTTCCGTGAAGGCGCAATCGGGCTGGCCCGGCGCCGCGTTGGTAAAGATGACACGGCCGCGAAGCGCGGGATGCCCTTCCAGGTATACCGGCCCCACGGGGCGCTGATCCATCAGGAACACCACCTTGCCGCGGGCCGCCGCCAAGGTCGGCCACTCGCCGTGCAGCACGGCTTCCTCGAGAGTGGCATGCGTGCCCCGCACTTGGTCGGGGGTGATCATTTCGTCAGGTTCAAACACCGAGCGGATCTCCGCATCGAGCGCATCGAAGGTGCTCGTGGTAAATTTCTCGGGGCTACGCGCGTGATATTGCGGCGGCAGCTCGGATTCCTTAGTTTCGAGCAGAATGAAAATCGGCACATGATCTTTATGCGCCCGCGACCAGGCGCGAACTATTTTCAGACAGGCGATGAGCTGTTGGCAGGTGCTGCGGTAATCCAGCTCCTGCACATGCAGCACTTTGAACCCCGGCTTGTTCATCAAACCCTCCGGATCGAACTCCGGATCTTTCGGCAATCCAGCGGCAGCGACCGCATCGATTCCCATGGGATGGGCGTAGCGGCCGCCCTCGCGATCAGCGTAAATATCCAGTTCGATCTGCCGCACGCCCGAGGTCAACTGTTGATCCAGCGGCCGATGCCGGTACTCGAGCGCCTGATAGAGCTTCGGATTCTTCTGCTCCAGAAGTTTCGCCTCGCTGGGTGCGAGCCCCGCGTGGTAGCTGTTGTGCGTGCCGATCACCTGGATCTGATTGATCCTGACCGCAGCCGCGGAATCCGGCGTCGCCGCGACGCAGGGCGGCGCGCTCAAGAGCGCGCCGAGGGCCAAGACTATCGACCGATTCAACGACATCGCGAGCTCCCGCTTACCGCCACGGTCTTTAGTATAGTCCCCGGCTCATTGCACATTTATAGAGAGCCGCGCGCATGAAACGAGAAGTCATCCGGGTCGAGCCGCTGTCCACGTATCTGGAGAAATGGAACGCGCCGACCTCAGCCGTGACGCGCAGCGCCGACACGATTTACGTCTCGGGCTTTCCGCCCTTCGATCCCGCCACGGGCGAGATCATCAAAGCGCCGATCGAGCGCCAAACCGAGATCGTTCTCGAGCAAATGAAACTGTGCCTTGAGACAGCGGGGTCGTCGTTGGAGAACGTGCTGAAATGCAATGTGTACTGCACGTCGGTGGAGAAGTTTGCAGCGGTCAATGCGGTGTACGCCCGGTATTTCCCGAAAGATCCGCCGGCGCGGATATTCGTTTGTGTGCCGGCGTGGCCGGGACCCTTCGACATCGAGGTCGATTGCATCGCCGTGCGATGCGAGGCTGCGTCTGCTTGAGCGGCTACATCTGCTTGAACAGATGCGCGAATTGGCGGCTGACCGGGATTTCGTCTTTGCGTCCCTTTAGCGTCAGCGTCAGGTGCCCGAGCTCATCGCGCTTGGCATGCGCGATGTGCTGCGAATTGACCACCGTGCCGCGGTGAATTTGCCAGAAGATTTCCTCGTCGAGTTGTTCGAGGAGCTCGCGCAGCGGCATACGAATGATGCTGTCGCCTTCGCGCGTCGCCACGGTGATGTATTTGTCCTCGGCTTCGAACCAAAGCACTTCGGCGACCGGGATCAGCTTGACCGTCGTGCCCGCACCCGCGCGCACGAAGCGCAATTTGTCCTTGCGTGCGGATTGGTTGCCGAGCAGCTCAGCGATGCGCGTTGCCATCTCGCCGACGCCGGCATCGCTGCTGCCGCGGCTCAGCTGTCCTGAAAGCCGTTCGATGCACTTGGCGAGGCGTGCGATCTCGACCGGCTTCAACAGATAATCGATGGCAGCGGCCTCGAACGCGTCGAGCGCATAAGCGTCATACGCGGTGACGAAGACGATGAGAGGTGGATGCTGCCGCTGGCACAGCTGGCGTGCAGCCTCGAGACCATCGAGCTGCGGCATGCGGACATCCAGAAATGCCACGTCGGGGGAGAATTCGTCGGCCAGCTTCAGCGCTTCGACGCCATTCGAGGCCAATCCTGCGCAACGTGCCGCGGGCCAGTGTTCGCTCAATTGCTGAGCGAGTACTCGGGCCAGCAGCGGTTCGTCTTCGGCGATGATGTAGCTATGCGGCGTGCTCATGCAGCCGGTCTGGACAGCAAATTGAGCGGCACCTCGATGGCAGCATGCGTTCCGCGCGGCGTGTGCGGTTCCAGAACCAAGCGCGCGGCGCTGCCGAATAGCGACTGCAGCCGCGCACGGACGTTTTGAATGCCGGCACCGGTGCCCGCGGTCTGCGCGTTGCCGAGGCCGACGCCGGTGTCATCGACCGACACCATGAGCTTGTCGCCCTGGCAGCGCACGCTCACACGGATGCAGCCGCCGTCGCCCGCCGGCTCGATACCGTGGGTGATGGCGTTTTCCACCAGCGGCTGCAGCAGCATCGCCGGGAACTTCAGGCGCAGGCAGTCAGGATCGCAGTCGAATTCGGTGGTCAGGCGATTCGGCAGCCGCAGCCCCATGATGGCGAGATAGGCCTTCAACAACTCGACCTCGGTGTGGAGCGTGGCTGTTTCGCTGCGCGCATGCGTCAGCGCGGCGCGCAGGTAGCGGATCAGATTTCCGAGCAGGCAGCGCGCCATGCCGGCGTCGGTCGCGATCAGGGCATCGAGATTCGCCAGGGTATTGAACAGGAAGTGCGGCTCGATCTGCGCCTGCAGCGCCCGCAGCTGCGCTTCGATCGCTGCGCGCTCGGCGCGTTCCACGTCGCGCCTGCTTTGCGCGAGCCGCACCCAGCTGAAGTTGATGAAGATCGCGATGCTGCCGGCGACGAGCGAGAAAACCACGCAAACCAGCCATATATAGCCCTCGTGCATCGTGTAAGTCGGCGACTGATGAGGCAAGAACAATTTCGAGAGCAGTTCACCGCCGATGGCGCCCGCCACGATCAGCATGAAGTAGATGACGAAGCGCATATGCAGGCTGCCGCGGAAGCGCTGCATAACGGTGCAGCGCACCGCCGCCACCAACGCGAGAATGCTGAGGCCGATGCTGTACGCAATGACGAGATTCGGGATGACCTCGTCCCACGAGTGCAGCAGCAGGGCAATGAGCAGCGCGATGACGGTGTTGATCGCCAGCGTCATCGGCAGCCGGCGCCTTAAAAAATCGACGACCGTATCGTGGGTGCCGTCGAACGCCGCAAGCGGATCGGCGGCTTGGGCCTGCAATGGGGTCTTCATTCAGTTCCCGTGGTGCGCAAGAACTTCAGTCTATCGCCCTTCCATCCCCAGTGCATGTTCCCCGTTAGCCGCGACCGTGGCGGAAGCTTCGGCCTTGGCGACCTCAAAATCGTTCACCCCGATCAGCGCGAAAGGCGCGAGGCCCAAGATCAGTGAGAGCGACAGGGCAGCGAAGCCGTGCAGGGTTTTCATGTGTTTCTCCTCGAATTTCTAAACCGTGGAGACACTGTAGACAAGCAGCGGCACCGCCCGGGCAAATTGCGCCGAATTGGCGGTTCGGCGGCGTGGACGGCGCTTCCGAGTCGCGAACGGCAGCTCCGGGCCCCAGGGTCCTAAGATTCCAGCAGCGTTATGTCCATTTTTGCTCGGAAGGCCTCACCGGCTTTAAGGACCTGCATCCCCGGTTTTTGCGTCAAGTCGCCCGCGAAGCCTTCGGGATCCGTGATCCCGTGCCACGGTTCGATGCAGACAAAGCCCGCGCCGGGCTTGGTCCAGACGCCGAGATACGAAGCGTCGGAAAAGTCGATCCGCAGCCGTGGTCCGTGCTCGCTGCCGTAACTCACCGAGCGGCTTTTGACCTGATCGAATATCAGTACATCCTGTTGGAATAACGCGTCCGTCAATTCCAAGCGTCGATTCGCGATCGGCGTGGGATGGCGTGCAGGTGTCAGCAGTCCCGCGGCGTCGATTCTTCTCACCGCAGCCGGCTCATCGGTCTCGAACTCAATGAAATGCCCGGCGCGTGGCTGCCCGAAGGGCAAGGGCCAGCGAAATCCCGGGTGATAGCCGAAGCTGGCCGGCATGTCAGCCTCGCCGCGGTTGCGCACCGCCGTCGTGAGCGACAGGGTCGCGCCCGAAAATTCGTAGCGCACGTCCAATTCGAACTGAAACGGATAAACCGAATACGTCGATTCTTCGGCGCTCAATCTGAATGCTGCGCTCGAGGGGCTCGTGCTCTGCAGGTCAAATGTTTTGTCGCGCGCGAAACCGTGTCTCGAGAGCGGGTAGGTTTTCGAGCCCAGCCGATAGACGCCGCCGACCAGCACGCCAACGATGGGGAATAACAGCGGCGAGCGGCCCGCCCACACCGCAGGATCCCCATGCCATAGAAGTTCTCTCGAATCCTGCATCCTCAACGAGGAGAGCTGGGCACCGCGGCGATCGATTTGCGCAGTCAGGCCGCCGGAAGTTATCGACACCCAGGCTTGATCAGGCATGCGTCTTTGGCGATTTGTAAGCGATGGAGCGGCAGTATAGAGGAACTGACCGATCGCGGGTGCAGCGACGCCGCTACCATTGGTAGGCGAACGACAGCGCGAGTTCGCGTTGCGTGCTGGCCTCCGTCAGCGGACTGACATCCGGGCTGCCTTTCAGTTTGTCGATCGCGGCGTCCAGATTCACGAGCCAATGATCGGTGATGAAGCGTGTCGCGCTGAATCCCACGCCGACGGAGACCATGCCGGCGTGGGGATCGAACGCCGGGTGTCCCGAGGCCAGCGACTGCGCCGGTGTGACACCGTATTCGCTTTGTAAGAAGCGATGCGTGGCGAGTGTTATCGAGGGGCCGGCGAACATGACGAATTTTTTCGAGCTGCCCGGCAGGGGCATGTATATGCCCGCATCGCCAACGGTGCCGTCGGCGCCGCCCAAGATTTGGCGGGCATCGACGCGCAGAATCAATGGAAATTTCTTCGAAAGCACATAGGAGGCGAACACTTTGGCGACCGGTGCGGCCCTGATATCGCCCATGCCGCGCAAATTGGTGTAGTCGTCCCGTTCGAGGCGGCCGCGATCATAGGCGATGGCGGCGCCGACGCGGTAATGATCGCCGCGCAGAAAGTTAACGCCGAGGCCGTCACCGGTGCTCAAGAAGGCGATGTCGCGATATTGAATGTCGATCACCGGGCCGCCCTGCACCCGGTAGGCATCGGCGCCCGCATACACCGGCTGGGTGTCTGCGGCAGTGCCCAGCACCACCCGCCACTCGGGAAGATTAGGCTCGAAGAGCCGCGCCAGAATCACGCCGCCGGAGTATTGCCACTCCTCCAGGGGCGAAGGCGTTTGCGACCACGCGCTGCGCGGGCTGAACACGCAAAAAAGGACGGCGATGCAGGTCGCAAGCCGGCCGAGCATCAGCCCCACGATTCATCCCCCGCATAGTTCACTTTTTCGTCAGCCTGATGGCTTGGCGGTCGGCCCCGGTGGCTTGGTGCTCGGCTTGCCTTGCGCGGATTTCGATTGCCGAGGCCGGGCCGCGGGATTTGTGCGCGACACGCCGGCGGCTTTCCATTTGGCGTCGGCATTTGCCGGTGGCTCATCCGCGCGGTAGCTCGCGGGCGGGTCGCTCGCGGGAAATGTCTCCTTCAGCGAAGCATCGATCGCCGACGAGGCTGTAGGTTCGGCCAGGCGAGGTTCGGTCGCGCGGGGTTCGGCGGCGCGCATTTCAGTGGTGCGCTGCTCAACCGGGCGCTGCCCGGATCGCAATTGCTTTTCGGCATCCAACCAGTCCCGCTCGGCGCTGCCTTCAGGACAGCCGCGAGCTTGCCAAAGACGGTAGGCCAATTCACCAATGTATTTCTGTTCAGGATGCATGGCTCTCCTTCCAACTAACGATGACGATCAAATTGTCTAACGTGACAATTGAACGCGTCATGCGTTCAACTTAGATCGCGGACGCACAGCGTGATAGGACGCAGACCCGGCAATCCGGGTCAGCCAAGTCCTACAGGTGTGAAAGCGAACGTGCTTCGCCTGTTGTATTCTTTTGCGCCTTATCGAGGCGGGCGCGAACACGGGAAGTTTTATGCGGTGTACGGTTTTCTACGCGGCCACGGCGTGTTTTTTGGCTGTATCCACCGGTGCCGCGGCCAGAGGTGCAGCCAACAGTGCGGCTGCCGGCGCGGCGCCGCAGTGTGCGCCGACCCCGAAGGACTGTGTGGCGCTCGCGCTGGGCGCCATGGGCGGGCGCGAGCGCATCGAAGCGGTGAAGGGCTTGAGTCTCGAAGGCGTTCAGCACACGCTCCTGGTCGAGCAGTCCTATCGCCAGGAGCCCTTCATCACCGCGTACGCGCGTACTCAGGAAAAAATAGACTTCACGGGGCAGCGGATACTGGTGCAGACGCACTTGACTTGGCCTGAATCGGATCCGGGCCAGGCAGAAACCGACAACACCTTGGTCGTCGGCCCGGAGGGCGGCGTATACCGCGCGGAGAAATCCGACAGCCCGGCCTCGCGAGCCGACATCGAGGCAGCGCGATATGCCTTGGCGCTCGGTCCGATGCGCTTGTTGCTTGTCGCCGATGGCGCCGCGGACCTGCATTTCGAGACCGCGCAACGCGTGCGCTCCACGCTGCATCCCGTGCTGGGGTTCCAGTGGCAGGGGCGGGCGATGCGCGTGCTGATCAATCCCTTTAATCATCTGCCTGATGCGGTAGAGAGTGTCGCGGTGTTCTACGACCATTGGTATCAATGGGGCGACGTTCGTCAGCGGCTCTATTGGGACAATTGGCAAAGCGTGCACGGCCTGCGATACCCGACCAACGAAGTCGAAGAGCGCAATGGCATATTGTGGGAGTCGAGACAGATTCTTAAGGTGGCTCTCAATCCGGCGCTGGACGCCGCCGCTGTTTTCAAGATGGATGCGCAAGTTGCACAAAAGGGCTTGCAGTCGAAAGGCTGGGAAAGGCCGTTCAGTGGGCAGGCGGGAATCGCCATTGCGCCCGGCATCACCTTATTTCCGGGGTCCTGGAATGCAACCGTCGTCAAGCAGGACGACGGTGTGGTGTTATTGGAAGCGCCGCTCTCGGGCACGTACATGGCCGGTGTCATCGGTAAAGCAAAAGAGGAGAATCCGGGCCAGCCTTTAAAGGCCGTGTTGTCGACCTCGGACTCCTGGCCCCACGTCGGCGGGGTGCGCCAGGTCGTGGCCTTAGGCCTGCCCGTGTACATACTCGACCTGAACCAACCGCTGTTGGAGCGGCTGATCAAATCGCCGCGCCATTTGCATCCCGATTTGCTGGCGCAGTCGGCCCGGCAGCCTCGGTGGCGCATCGTCTCGCAGAGAGTTCAGGTCGGGACAGGCGCGAATCGCATGGAGTTGTACCCGTTGCGCGGCGCCTCCACCGAGCGGCAGTACATGGTGTATTTCCCGGAGCGCAAGCTGCTCTATGCCAGCGACACGTTGGCGCTCAACGCCGACGGCTCCTTGTACGCCCCGGAATTAATGCGCGAAGTGATGGATGCGGTGAAGCGGGAGCATCTCGCGGTCAACACCGTGTTCGCCATGCACCAGGAACCCGTGCCGTGGGCGCAGGTGACCGCTTTAGTAGAAAGAGCGCTGAATTAGGCGCAAACCCTCCTAAACAGAGAACAGCGCCGCCTCTTTGTGCTAGCTTTGCCTGCGCTGTGGGCAACCACGCGCGCCGTTATCAGTATCGCCGGGGTTATATAGATGAAATCGCGAATTGCCGCCGCAACGCTGGGATTATTTTTGGCCGCCGCCTGCATGAGTGCGCTCGCGCAGCCGGCGCCGATTTACGACATCGTGATTCGAAAAGGTCGTCTCTTGGACGGGGACGGCAATCCCTGGGTCGCCGCCGACGTCGCCATCAAGGATGGCCGCTTCGTCAAGGTCGGCCGGGTGGAAGGCCGCGGGGTGCGCGAAATCGATGCGCAAGGAGACTATGTCTCGCCGGGCTGGATCGACATGATGGATCAATCCGGCGAGGTGCTGCTCAAGAACGGTTTGGCGGAGAACAAATTGCGCGAGGGCGTCACCTCCGCGATCGCGGGCGAAGGCGGTACGCCGGTGCCGTCGGCACAGGTTGCGGATTACTTCAAGAAGCTGGAGACCCAAGGGATCTCCATGAATTTCGGCAGTTATTACGGCAGCGGACAAGCGCGGGTGGAAGTCATGGGCGATGTCGCGGGGCACCCCACGGCGCAGCAAATGGACGCGATGAAAGCGCATGTCGATGAAGCCATGCGCGCCGGTGCCATGGGAATCGCGACCGCGCTGATTTATCCGCCCGATAGCTTTCAGAGCACCGACGATCTCATCGAGCTTTCGCGCGTCGCCGCCAAATACGGCGGCATCTATGCCAGCCATATGCGCGATGAGAGCGCCAAGCTGCTGCAGGCCATCGGCGAGTCCATCGAAATCGGCGAGAAGACCGGAATTCAAGTCGAAATTTTCCATTTCAAGGGCGCCTATGCGCCGGGTTGGGGAAAGCTGGTGCCGCAAGCGGGCAAGCTGATCAATGCGGCGCGCGCGCGCGGCGTGAACATCGCGGCCGATATGTATGTCTATACCGCGGGCGGCACAGGCCTCGACATCACGGTGCCGAATTGGGTTTGGGAGCAGGGCGCGAAGACGGGATTGGAACGCCTCCAGGATCCGCAGGTACGTGTACGCCTCAAGAGGGAGATCGCGGCCGGCTCGGAACCCGGTTGGTCCAACCTGGTTGAGGCCAGCGGCGGCTGGGATCATGTTGTGCTCGCCAATGCCTTCAATCCGAAGTACGACAAATATCGCTTCAAGAGCATCGAGTATATCGCCAAGCAGCTTCATCAGGATCCGGCCGATGTATCGTGGGACATCGTGCTCGGCGCGCAGCCGCACCGTGCCATGGGGCTGTTTTTCATGATGGACGAGGCTGACATCGCCACGGCATTGCGCTGGCCTTGGATGAGCATCGGCAGCGATGCCGGTGCCAATGAAGCGCCGGGCAAAATCGACGCCATCGGTCTGCCGCATCCGCGTGCCTACGCCAATTTTCCGCGCGTCATTTCTGAGTACGTGAAAAAGCGCCACGTGCTCACTCTCGAGGATGCGATTCGCAAAATGACCTCCTGGCCCGCGACGCGCATGCGTCTCTACGATCGCGGCGTGATCCGCGAGGGTCTGAAAGCGGACGTGACCATATTCAACGAAGAGCGGTTGAACGATGTGGCGAGCTATGAAAACCCCACCGCGTATCCCACCGGCATCGACTACGTCTTGGTCAACGGGCAGTTGGTGATCGACCAGGGCCGCCATACGGGAGCGAAGCCCGGCCAAGTCCTGCGCGGTGCCGGCTACGACTCAAGAGCGGCGCGCCAGTCGCCGTGAGCGCGCTCCCCGCAGCCGGTGTAAACGGATCGTCCTGGTTCCAGCGCTACTTACTGCCGGGGTTCGCCTTCAAGGCAGTCGTCATCGGCGGCGGCTACGCCACCGGCCGCGAACTGGCCGAGTTTTTTCTGCCGAGCGGGCCGCGTGGGGGCTTGCTCGCCATCCTGTTGGCGATGGTGATCTGGAGCGTGGTGTGCGCGGTGACCTTTAGCCTGGCCTACGCCACCAAGAGCTGGAACTATCGCGCCTTCTTTAAGAATTTACTCGGGCCTTTCTGGGTGATTTTTGAGATCTGCTACCTGCTTTTCATCATTTTGATCCTGGCGGTATTCGGGGCGGCAGCGGGTGCCATCGGCACGGCGCTGCTGGGCTGGCCGCCGCTGGTCGGAACCTGCTGCCTCATCGCCTGCATCAGTTTCGTCACGACTTACGGCACCACCTCTGTGGAACGCCTGTTCAAGTGGGTCTCGATTTTTCTCTACGCCGTGTACGCCCTGTTCGTGGTGCTGTCGTTCTTCGCCTTCGGCGACCGAATCCTGGTGAATCTGGCGGCGCCGGCGCCGCACGAGGGCTGGGTATTGGGCGGCTTCACCTATGCCGGCTACAACGTGGTTGGCGCGGTGATCATTTTGCCCGTGCTGCGGCATTTGAACAGCAACAAGAATGCGCTCATTGCCGGCGTGATGGCGGGTCCTTTCGCCATGCTTCCGGCATTGCTCTTTTTCATCTGCATGATTGCCTACTACCCACAGATCGGCAGCGAAGCGCTGCCGTCGGATTTCCTGTTGCAACGCTTGAATTTTCCGGCGTTTCACTATTTGTTCCAGCTGATGATTTTCCTGGCGCTGCTGGAAAGCGGCACCGGCTGCGTGCACGCGTTCAACGAGCGCATCGCCGAGGCCTACGCGGCCCGCAAAGGCACCAGCCTGTCGAAGTCCGCGCGCCTTTGGATCACCGGCGCGCTATTGCTGGGCTCGATCTTCCTGGCGGCGCGGTTTGGACTGGTGACCTTGATTGCGCGCGGCTATCGAGGCCTCGCGTACACGTTTCTGGCCGTATTCGTGCTGCCCGTCATGACTATCGGGCTGTGGCAATTGATTGCGCGAAGCAAGGCTGACGCAGCGGCAACGGCCAGCCCGTAGCGGCCAGGCTTGGCCATGGGCTGTAGCGGCCTAGTGAGCTCCCGTCACCGCACCCGGCGCCGATAGGTCGTAGTTGGGCGGCGGCTCCGCATGCAGCAAAGTGCGCACGAAGAAATCCCAGGAGCGGCGCAGCGCATAGCGATTCGACATCAACGCGCCGTGACCCTCGTTCGGGATGATGAGCAGGTCGAAATCCTTGTTGGCACGGATCAGGGCATCGGCCAACTGCAACGTTTGGCTGGGCAGGACATTGGAGTCCATGTCGCCGTGCAAGAGAAAAAGCTTGCCCTTGATCTTGCCGGCGAGCGTTGGATTGGCGGCATCGGTGTAATTGCTGCCCGATTCCGGTCCGTTATAGGTTTCACCCCAGACGGCGATATAGCTGCGTTGATCGTGATTACCGGCATCCGCGACGCCGGCTTTGAAGAAGTCGGGAAACATCTCCATCGCATGCACTGTCGCGTATCCGCCGCCTGACGTTCCGAAGATGCCGACGCGATCCAGATCCATGTACGGGTAGCGGCGTCCGAGCTCGCGCAGGACCGCGACGTGATCGTCGAGATGGCCTGCCTGGGCCAGACCTCCGTACGACTCATCATGGAAGCGCTTTGAGCGGCCGTGCGAACCGCGGCCATCGACCACAACCACGATGAATCCCAACTCTGCGTAAGCTTGCGCGCCGAATCGATCGAACACCGCCGCGAGAAAATTCGGCTGCGCGCGATGCGATTGCGGGCCTGGGTAGGGCGAGTCCAGCACCGGATAGTGCTTGTTCGGATCGAAGTTCGAGGGCCGCAGCAAATTGCCGAAGAGCATGGTCTTGCCGTCGGCAGCCGGCGCGCTGAATCGTTCCGGAACTTTAAGTCCGGTGGCCATCAGTTTCGAGACGTCAGCACGCTCAATCTCGGCGACCAGCGTGCCATCCGAGCGACGCAGCACGGTCACCGGCGGCAAGTCGGTTCGAGTGTACGTGTCGAGAAAGAAACGGCCCGAGGGTGAGAAGCCGAAGGTGTCTTGCGGATTTCCCGCAGCGCCAGTCATCTTGGCGAGGACGCCGGTTTCTTGTTCGGAAGCAACGGCGTGATCCGCGATTTCCGGCGTGAGTCGCCGCACTCGCCCGTCGTTCAAACCGATCCGGTATACGATGCGGTAATAGGGATCGACGCCGGGTTCGCGCTCGTTCGCGGCGACATAAATGAAGCCGTGTGCTTCATCCAGATGCAGGACGTTACGGACCGTCCAGGCTCCTTCGGTGAGGGGTCTCTTGAGCCGACCGGTCGAACCGTCATAAAGATAAAGACGACCGAAGCCGTCGCGCTCGGAAAACCACAAGACATCCCGATTCGAGAGCACGTAGACCATGGGACATTCGGCCAGGCTCGCCGATTCGACAAAGGTTTTGCCGGTTTCCGACAAGAGTTGCCGCGATGTGCCGTCAACGGCGTCGACGATGTTCAAACTCATGCTCTTGGCATATCGGGAACGGGCAATCAGATACAGGCGTGCGGAGTCGCCCGACCACCAGGCGTCGCCGGCCTGGATCGGCGTGAAGAACACCGCCGGCGCGGCGGCACCGACCGCTCGACCGGTTCGATTCGTCAGGTCGAAAAGCCACGGCTGCTCTTCGGGTACAGCGGAGTCATTTGGCATGGCGTAGCGCCACTGGTTCGCGACCGGCCGGAGGCTGCCGTCCGTCGGCGTTGACTGCACCAGGGTGATGTCGCGAACGCTGCGCTCGTCCAGCCGATGCGTGAACAAATACTTCGAGTCCGGCGACCAGAGCAGGACCGGTTTCGGCGGCGGCCCGGGCGGACCGGGCAGGGCATGCCCATCCTTGACCGCGAGCGCGCGCGCGGCGGCGCCGCTGAACATCACGCCGGCGGTGGATTCGACCGAGGCGGCATATCCATAATGCGGCATCGCATCCGTCGTCAGCGGAAACCGGGTTGTGCCGTCTGCCGAACGAATCCACAGATTGCCATTGTCGACGAAAGCGAGCCAGCGCCCGTCGGGCGAGGCAACGGCCGCCGGATCAGTAGCGGGAGGCGATGTTTCCGCACAATCCGCGCTGCGCGTGGAGCAATTCCAGTGCTTACCGTCGGCGGAGAAGCTGATTCTCTCGACCGCGGTCTCTTCGTAGTCCTTGAAGGGCAAACGCTGCGCCTCAACCGCCTTACCGAGGACTTTGGAGAGTCCCGCAGCCACGATGGTTTGATCAAACGCGGCGGTGCGCTTACCCGTAGCGGCCCACACTTCCACGAAGTCTGCTCGCCCGTCGCCAAGCTCGCGCCGGTAGGTAAAGCGCTCCTTCGCTCCGCGGCGCCAATGCGGCGCGAATTCGGCATTGAGCACCAGCTTCTCTTGATTGCTCGCCAGGAATTGCGCGGCGCGATCGTAGACTTTGGCATCGAGCGCCGGGTGCTCGGCAACCCCGGCCACGGCGGCACCGGCACCGGCACCGGCGCAGACGCCGATGCCGCTCGCGATAAGCGCACCCACTATGCGCGTTCGATACCTCAGCGACCCGCCAGTCAAAGGCCCGCGCGTATCAGTACCTCGAAGTGAACGAGGTCAAGTGGTAGACCCACGCCATCCACAGCATCGTCACCGCGGACAAGGCGAGCACCGAGGTCCAGATCCTGCCTTGCCAGCTGCGCTTGCCGGTCCAAGCAATCGTCGCGGCCCAGATCAGCACGGCGGCCCCGCCGATGTAACCCAGAATCGAGAGCAGGTGCAGGAGAAACAGCCACGGATCCAGCCCAGGCCCGAGCATCGCGGTCCTAGAACTCAAGGCCATGAACAACGCCAACCATCCCAGCGATACCAGCGTCACGGCAGCCGCGCCGACGCGCGAGAGCACGCGGCCGCGTTCATCACGCCCGACCAAATCCAGTTTCAAGTGATTTCTACGGCGCACGATCGCAGCGACGGGCCAGAGCAGCGTCGTCAGCAAGAGCGCGGTAAAGCCAATCTCGACGCTCGGAACGAGCCACTTCCCTGAACGCCACCAGGGACTCGGTTCGTATACCGTAAAAGGTGAAATTTCGTCCATGCTGAAGCGCTGTACTTTCCCGTCGACCACCTTCGCCGCGAGCCGCCAGCCGCTGTCGACATCACGCCACACGAAAGGCGCGATCTCGCGATAGCGGCGCGGCGCACCGTTGCGGCCCTTGAAGGCCGGCGCAGTCAGATAGCCATCCTTGTCGACGGTGAGTTTGAAGGGGCCGGCAAAGCTGCTGACGCTCATGAACGACGTTTCGGCGCGCCGCGAGCTTTCGTAATAGCCGGTCATCAGTTTCGCGTGCTCGGCGGCAGTCTTTGCATCGACGCTGCGCGCATCCAGCGGGGCAGGAAAGTAGCGTCCCAAAAAATCATCGAATAGAGCGCCCCGAATCGCGCCCGCGGCGCCCTCTCGGCCTTGACTGTTGACCGACACGAATAAACCGACGTGATCATCCAGCAGCAAATGCAGGTAACTGTGCATGTATATCGTGTCACCGCCGTGGCTGATGATCCGGTGGCCGTTGTAGTTCTGCTCGTAAAATCCGAGCATCATCCGATTCAGCGGCGGGATCATGTCGGTCGGCGTTTCATGCATCATTTTGAGCGTTTCCGCGCCGAGGATCCGCGCGCCGTGGTACTCGCCACCTTCCAGATGCGCAATCATGAAATGCGCCATATCGACGCCGCTGGCCGCGAGGCTCCCGGCCGGCGCCGCCACGACGATCTCGTAGGGCTTCGCGGGCTGCGATGCGAGCGCGTAGCCTTTGGACATGTCGGCCTCGAACGCCGCGGGCAGCGGCTGCCGGAAAGTGGCATGCGTCATCTCCAGCGGCTTGAACAGATGCGCGTCGATGTAGTCATCGAAGGATTGCCCGGAAATGCGCTCAACGATGTAGCCGGCGAGCGCGGTCGCATAATTCGAATACGCCGGGGTCGATCCGGCCTTGAAAATACGCACGGGCGTCTTCGTTTCCGCATAAACCTTGAGAGGCACCAACTGTTTCGGGTCGGAGACGATCAAGCCTTTGATTTGCTCTTCGAACCCTGGGGTGTGCGTCATGATGTTGCGCAACGTGATGGGACCGTCGGCGCGCGCGGGGATCTTGAAGTCCAGGTACTCGTTGACGTCATGATCGAGGTCCAGCTTGCCCTGTTCCACCAGCTGCATGACTGCCGTCCAGGTGAATAGCTTGGAAATCGAGCCCGGCCGAAACATCGTGCGTTCCGCGTCCACCGGCCTGTTCTTGGCGACATCGGAAAGGCCGTAGCCTTTGGCGAATATCACCTCGCCGTTTTTGACCACCGCAACTACCGCACCGGCAACATCGCCGCGCTCGATGGCGTAGGGCATGAGGCCATCCAGCCAGGGCTCAAGATCGGCTCGATCGAGGGAATGCGCAGCCGGGGGGTTCGAACTCGGCGCAGCGGCCGGCTCCACAACAGCGGCGCGGGCCACGGCGGGGAGACTGAATAAGCACAAAAATAGCGAGTGCGAGAAAAGCGGTGGGCAGTGACGAGACATTTGTTATCCCCTTGAAGCTACGCCGGCCAGGGGGCGATGTTTACATTAAGAGAAATTTTCTACAATGAAAAACTCAGGCTCAGCATCCAAGACGCCGGTTCGCTGTGGTCGGCCTGCAAAACTCGGACCCACTCGTCAAAATCTGTCGGGGCCGGTCCAAAGTGGTGCAGCGCGGGCTGAATACGTGCCTGGCGGGTCGATTCGGGCCGCAGGTGGACGGCGAATACCTTGCGTGCTGTCTCCCCGCGCTGAAATATCCAATATCAACCCACGCTAGGTTAGGCAAAACTTGGCGCGATCAGAAACTAGTTGCCAATCAGGATAATAAAAAATATATTGAGTTCTGCAGCCTGGGCGACGTGGCACCTTGATAGGTGCGGCTCTATCGCCCGCAATCGGCCGAACAAAAAATGGGGAATGCAATGCCTATTCGACATTTCGTGGTTAAGGTCGCGGGTGCGGGGTTTCTGATCTCCGGCGCAGCCGCGTGGGCAGACACGGCGCAGGGGCAGTTGGATGAAATCATCGTCACTGCGAGCAAGCGCGACGAGAAATTACACGATGTCGCAATGAGCGTCACGGCGCTCGGCGGCGACCAATTGGCGCTACGCCAGCTGACCGGATTTGCGGATTGGGCCGCCCAAGTTCCCGGCTTGAACTTGCAAACCAGCGATCCCGCCTTCTCAAGGCTGATTTTGCGCGGACAAAATGTCGGCAGCGTGGGCGCGACGATCGCCACCACGGTGGACGACATTCCGTTCTTCATGTCGGGCGCGCAGGCCGACGGCGCTTTTTTCAGCGCAAACGTCGATACCTATGATCTGCAGCGCATCGAAGTGCTGCGCGGTCCGCAGGGCACTTTGTATGGTGCCGCGGCCGAAGGCGGGATCATCAAGTACGTGACCAATCCGCCCAATCTCAACAAGTTCGAAGGCGCCTTCTCGGTGGGCGGCCAAAGCGTCGACGGCGGTTCCACGGGCGGAAGCATGAAAGGCATGGTCAATTTGCCTTTCTGGGACAATAAGGCGGCTCTCCGTGTGAGCGCGGTCGAGCAGGTTATTCCGGGTTGGATCGACAATCCTCAAGCAGGGCTGACCGACATCAACGGCGGCAGCAGCTACAGTTTGCGCGCCTCGTTGCTGGTGCAGCCGACCTCCGATTTCACCGCACGCGCCACGATCTTCGAGCAGCACCTCAGGACTCATGGCAGCGATGCTGTGGAGGCGGTAGGTGCAGCGGCAACTCCCATGGCGCCGCCGCCCAACCAGTTCGATCGCGTCGATGGTTTCGTCAACAACAATGCCGTGGGGCTCGAAGAGGACAACTCTCTCAAGTATGGCGCGTTGAATCTGGCCTACGACTTCCACTGGGCGACGTTGATGTCCGCCACGAGCTATGGCCGCTTCAATCTGCATTTCACGCAGAACCTGAGCAACTCAAATTTGGCGCCCGGCTTTACGTACGGAGATTTGATTTCCCTACCCGCAGCTGTCGGGGGCCTGTATGGCCAGCCGGCGCTGATTACCGGCGATCAAGTCGAGTTCGTGCACAAGTTCAACCAAGAGCTGAGGCTCACCTCGGATCCCGGCAACCAGCTGTTCGGCCACGGATTCGACTGGCAGCTGGGCGGGTTCTTTACGCACGAGTCGACCACTCTTACGCAGCCCTACACCGGGCGGGATGCGGCCGATCCTCAGACGATTCTCAGCCCCGCGGTCGGCGGCGCCATCATCCCGGGCGACTACAAGGAAACGTCCTACTTTGCCGACATAACGTATCACTTCAACACCGCCTTGGACCTCGAACTCGGCGGTCGCGGCACCAACGTGAAACAGGATTCGCAGGTCAATCTGTTCTGCTGCTTTCTGTACGGCCCCACCGACACGCACTATCCGGCACTGTTTTC
>DASXMG010000057.1:0-2103 GCA_036495805.1 Steroidobacteraceae bacterium
ACCGACGTCGCATTCTCGTTGGGCTTTTCGAGTTCGTCACACTTCAGTCGCGTGTTCCGCGAGTATTTCGGGGTTGTCCCGTCCGCGATTCACAAAGCGCAGCACGGCGGTCTCGACACGGACCCTTACGAATAAACCGGCCTTTCGGCGTGCCGCAGGCGTTTGCGTTGCAGGCCTGCTGACCCGTACTCCCGCATCAAAACCTGTTTGAAGTCGCTCAATCAAGCCGTCGGAAGACCGCTGCCGCGGCTCGACACACAAATTGCGAATCGAGCCGGGCAGATCGTTTCGATGCGTTTTATTTGCGCGCGGCGCAGGCGTACATGTTGATTTCCATGCCCACCGGCACTTCGACAATTTTAGGGGTCTTCCAGGTCATTGCGTTCTCCCACCTAGTTTTGGCGCGAACTTCGTGCCGGAGCTGAACCTAGAAGCCTGCCCGACTTCACGCAAGTCTGCTGGAGTGAAAGTCGCATGCCGACATTTCTCCCTTGGACAAAGCGACTTCTCTCTTGGGCAAGGCAGTGGGGCGATACGAAAATTCAAATGGCGGTTTTATCGAGCCCAACGCGAAAACCCGAACCAGCACAATAGAGCAGCGCCGAATATCCAAATCGCAATGATGACGAGCGCTGCGATCCTGCCGCCGTGCGGGCGCTGCATGATTTCGCCAGCTTTGGCGCGATACTCGGCCATTGCTCCTTCCGGGATCAGCGACACGACGAGCCAAATGCCGAGCGGCACCAGGATCAAATCATCCAAATAGCCGAGAACCGGAACGAAATCCGGAATGAGGTCGATCGGTGAGAACGCGTAGGCCGCGACGGCGAAGGCGAGAGCTTTCACATACCAGGGCGTATCGGGATCGCGGGCAGCCAGATAGACCGCGTAGGCGTCTCGTTTCAACGCATGCGCCCAACTCCTGATGCGCTCGAACATGCGATGGCCTCGACGTCGGCCTTGTGGAAACAAACAATCAGATTATTTGAGTGTGCACTTGGTTTCCGGCCGATCGAGACCGAGCGTATCCAGCGTCGATACATGATGCAGGAAACCCTCCTGCGGCGACACCGAGACGGTGTTGCGGCCGTCGAACAGCAGGATCGGCTGCCGCAATTGCAGATTCCAGTCGCGCAAGGTGAGCTTCTGGCCCTTGAAGGCCGCGACCGAGAAATCTGGACTTTTGATGTAAGCGAGCATCTTGCCGGCATCGCCGGAGCCGCCGCGCGCTGCCGCCTCGCCGACCATGCGCACTGCCGTCCACGCCTGCATATCGTGAGCCGTCATTGCGCGTTGAAACACCTTGGTGAAGCGGTTTTGCAATTGCACCGCGCCCCATTGGTCGAACGCCGCATCCCACGTGGTCGGCACCAGTCCCGCGGAGCCCGCGACCGGGCGCGGATCCCAGGTCCGGTACGGCAGGTAACCGGCAAAGACCTCGCTTTCATCCGCCGCGACCAGCACGTCGTGCTCGGGCGCGCCTTGCGTCACCACCGGCATCTGCTGCTGGATCTCGGCAACGCCACTGTCGGTCCGCCGCGCCCCGCCATTGTCCTTGAATTCCCGCTCCTCGACGATCTTGGCGCCGAAACGGGTCGCGGCATGGCGAAGCGCATCGGCGAACAATTTGTCGTTATCGTGCGAGCCGGTGATCAGCAGCCATTTGCGCCACTTCTTCCAGATCAGATATTGCGCCAGCCCGTCGGCAAGCATCGAACGGGTGGGCGCGGCGTGAATGACATTGGCTCGGCAATCCTGTTCGCGCAGCCGTTCATCGATCGCGAATGCGTTGATCAGGGTTACGCCGCGCGCCTTGGCGGCATCTGCCGTTTTCAACAGCCTGTCCGCATCGAGGCTGGTGACGATAAAGGACACGCCCTGATCGGCGAGCGCATTCATGGCCGCGACCGGATCGTCGTTCTCGCCCAGCAATTTGTCGAGCAGCGTGTAGTGCTGGTTGAGGAACTGTCCGGTGCCGTTGTCGTCCTCGATCCCGAGTTGCGCTCCGGCAAGGCCGTCATTGGCGGCCGGCACGTCGATCAACGAAATCCGGATTCGCGAGGGCGGCAGGCGAAGGTAGCCGATTTTGATTTCCAGCGGCTG
>DASXMG010000058.1:0-47944 GCA_036495805.1 Steroidobacteraceae bacterium
CTCGTCCGCTACCCCGCTCTTGCGCGTTCGCATCTCGCCGATGCGGTGTTAGGGTTGCTGACCGAGCGCGGCGACGACAGTTGCTTCATCGTTCTCGAGCCTGGATGCGTCCGTCTCGGGCGTCTCCGTGATTGAGTTCGATGCGTAGGCAGCCCTGGAATTCGCGCATTGGACTACTCTCGGATGACGCTGTCCTTCAGCGACGAAACCGAAGGGCAGTGAAGCCGGCCGCTCATCGGGGCTTAATCCGGCAGACATGTCCGTCGCACAGGCGGTTACCTTGCGTTGAACACCGCGGTTATTTTCAGGCTAGCGGGATCGAACACCGCCAGAAGCGGATGTCCCCTGCCGGTAAGAGGTATGGTATCGGCCTGATCAACAGGCAATCCCGCTGCCCTCATTTTTTCTTTGAGTTTTTTCTTCTCGCTCTTGGCAAAATAGGCGACATCATCGACTTTCTTGAGTTGCATGCGAAGCGAAAGTAGCCCTTCTTCCCAGGGCTTGAAGTATCGCGGCATCGAAATGATGTCGTCGCCGCCGGAGATCGCCGTGATTACTATTTTCTTTGCCTCCGCCGCATCTTGCGGCAACGGTGCCCATATCCAGCGCGGCAAGCTGTACCAGTGAGGCGCCAGTCTCGGATTCCGTTTGCGACCGAGTGTGGCTTGTTCGGCATCGATATCGTACGCCTGCACCAACTGCAATATCTTTTCCGAGAATGCGTAGTAAAGCGGTCGACCATTCCAAAGCGATACCGATCCGTAACCGAGCGCGCACAGTTGCACAACGACGATAATCCCGATATCGCGCGTAAGTTCTCGCCGGGATTTTTTCTGATTGGCGATGATGAGCGTCAGGGTGGGTCCGAGGACCACGTCCACGCAGACCATGACCAGAACCACGGTTTTGACGTCAGTCAGATACCACCCTGGCCATCGGTACCAGCCTAGATAGAGCGACGCAAGAATGAGCGTCAGTACGGTGGCACTTGAAAGTAAGTGCAGCGAAAAAGCCTTCAGTCGAAAATGCATATCAAATCCCATCAAACGCTACCTAATTCTAGCGTCACCCATCGCGAATGGAAGTCTACCGGGTCGAGTCGGCCGGATTGGAAAATGCATGAATTGTTGTGAACTGCGCACGCTCCAACCGAGAAATGACCGATGGTACGTCCGCGGCGGGCACGGGTCGGCTGAACAAATAGCCCTGCGCCTGGTCGCACTTCATGTGCCGCAGTTTTTGCAATTGCTCGGCAGTCTCCACACCCTCAGCCACGGTTTTCATGTTGAATGCGCGCGCCAGGGACACCACGGTGGCGACGAGCGTCGCGACATTGGGCGTATCCGAGATGCTTTGCACGAACGACTTGTCGATTTTGAGGGTATCGACGGGGAGTTTTGCGAGCAGGCGCAGCGAGGAATAGCCGGTGCCGAAATCATCGATCGCGACGCCCAGTCCCGCCTCCCGAAGCTGCGAGAGCTTGCGGATCGACAATTCCAAGTCGTGCATCAACATGCTTTCGGTGATTTCGATATCCAAGCCCGGGGCCGACGAACCTGCGAAGGCGATGCCGGCGAGCACTTGCTCGACGAAGTCGCGGCGCCGTAGTTGCAGGGGCGAGACGTTGACCGCCACGCGTATGTTCAGCAAGCCGGCGTCGCGCCATTTGCCGATGTCGCGTATCGCTTGGTGAAAGATCCATTCGCCGACATCGACAATGGCCCCGGATTGCTCGAGCAGCGGAATGAATACCGACGGCTGGACGATGCCGTCTTCGGAATCTTGCCAACGAAGCAGCGCTTCCAGGCCTTGAATCTTGCCGCTCTTGATATCGATCTTCGGCTGGTAGTGAAGCAGAAATTCTTCGCGATCCAGTGCCCGAGTCAGTCGCGATTCAAGCGCCAGGCTACGCGAGGTGGGGCGCTGCGTGACCAGCCCATACATCATGAACTTTTCATTGTCTTCGCGAGCGGCCTTGAGAGCCGCTTCTGCATTTTGCACCAGCGCATCGGCGCTCTTCGCGTCATGCGGAAAAAAGGCGGCCCCCGAACGGATGGTGGGGCGTATTTCCTGCCCGTCGATATGGAAAGGTTCGACGAACAAAGGCGCGGCGGCGCTCTGCATCGTGAGGCCGGTATCCGACGTGCTGCCGGAATTTTCCAGGCTGATGACAAAGGTGCCGCCGCCAAAATAGCCCACGCATTCAGAATCGGTGTAGGTTTGCTTCAATCGGGCCGCAATTTTCTCGATCAAGCTGTCGCCGACATAACGGCCGAACGAGTCGTTGATGGCGCCGAGCTTCTGCACATCAAACACCAGCACGGTGCGGCCGGCATCCTCAGGCGCGTCCTTGGCGAGGGTCTGTGCCAGCCGCTGGCAGAATAGCGGCCGCTTCGCGAGGCCCGTCAGGCTGTCGAAATACGACAGGAAATGCACCGCCTCGTCTTTCTCGAGATATTGGAGCGCGAAGCTGATGTTGGCGGTCAGTTCGAGCAGGACGCCGACTTCCGCGGCATCGAACACGCCGGGCTCGGTGCTGAACAGCCGTATCACGCCGACCGTGGTGCCGTCGATTTTCAGGGGCAGCGCGGCAACCGCCCGGTAGCCGAGCAGGATCGCGCTTTCGCGCAAGGGTTCGCTGGGCGCTTCGTGGTGCAAATCGTTGTGGACAACGGGGGCTCCGCTGCGAATCACTTGCTCCATCAAATCCGATTGCGGGCCGAACGGGTCCATGATTTGGCCGGTCTCGTCGTGCGGCTGCGAGTCAAGGCCGGCGCAGGCCAGCTGGGTCAAGACCTTGGTGCCGGAATCCATCAGGCTGATGGCGCTGCGCTGATAGCCGCCCTGCTGAACGGCGATGCGGCAGACCTCGTCGAGCAGTTCGGCGCGATTTTGCAGGCGCAGAATGGCCGAACTCGTGCTGCTCAGCATGCGATAGGTTCGCGTCAGGCGGCGCAAGCGCTCCTCTTGTTCAGTACGCACCTGTTCGGAGTGGCGGCGGTCGGCCTTGAGCTTCGCCTCGCGCAGTGCGCGCTCGATCGCGGAGGAAAGCCGCGACAGATTGCTCTTCAGCACATAGTCGGTCGCGCCGCGGCGGAGTGCGTCGATGGCCCTTTCCTCGCCGATGGTTCCCGACACATAGATAAACGGAATATCGGGGGCGTGCACCACCGCAAGATCGAGGGCCCGCAAGCCGCTGAAATTCGGCAAGGAGAAGTCGGACAGGATCACGTCGGGTTTGTCCCGATGCAGTGCGTCGATGAATTCCGGTTCCGTTTGCACCCGGTTGATGGCGCAATTGAGGCCTGCCTTGGCTAAATGCCGGGCCAGCAGCTCGGCGTCCGCCACGCTGTCTTCAACGACGACCAGCTTCAATTGCGTCTTCATCGTGAGTAATTCGGCAGAATTAAGGGGATCATGAGGCCGACCTGAGCGGAAGTGCAAACTGGAAACAGGCTCCGGCATCAGGGGAACCCTTAGCCCAAATGCGGCCCCCATGCCGCGCGATGATGCGCTGCACAATCGCGAGTCCGACACCGGTCCCGGCAAACTCCTCGCTTCGGTGCAGACGCTGAAACACCCCAAAGAGTTTGTCGGCGTAGCGCATGTCAAATCCCGCGCCGTTGTCTTCCACCTGGTAAATGGCTTCGCCGTTATCGATGCGGCCGCTGACGGAGATTTTTGGCGTGGCGCGCTTGGCGCTGTATTTGAGGGCGTTGCCGATCAAGTTACACCAGACTTGACGAATGACGATGGGGTCTGCCTGCACGGGCGGCAACTCCGCGATATCGATCTGCGGCTCGGGTCCGGCATACAACGCTCGGACTTCGTTGGCGGCCGCATCGGCGAGCAAGGTCATGTCGACGCGATCGAATTGCAACTCGGACCTGCCGGCTCGGGAAAATTCCAGCAGGCTGACGATGAGCTCGTCCATCTTTTGGCTACCGGCGCGAATGATGCTTAAGATTCGGCGGCCCTCATCGCCGAGTTGCGCCGCGAAGTCGCTTTCCAGTATGGCCGCGAATCCATCCATGGAACGCAGCGGCGCTCGCAGGTCGTGGGAGATCGAGTATGAAAAGGACTCCAAGTCCTGATAGGCGGCCGCCAATTCGGCCGATCGCTGTTTTTCGCGCAGGTGCAATTCCGCGTTTTCACGCCGCAGGCGCTGCACATCGAGCGCGCGCGCGATGATGGGCAAAATCACGTTGAGTTTGAACGGCTTGAGAATGTAGTCGAGCGCGCCCCCCTGCATGGCTCGCACCGCCGTATCGATGGTGCCGTGGCCGGTCATCACTATCGCGCCGAGCGCGGGATCGATTTTCTTCGCGGCGTCGATCAAGGTGATGCCGTCCATCCCCGGCATCATCAGGTCCGTGAGCAGCAACTCGAATTCGCCCGGGCGCAAGAGCGCCAAGGCCTGCGGGCCGGAGCCAAATCCTTGCGTGACATAACCTTCGAGCCGCAGCGTGTCGCATAGCGCACGCAATTGCGCAGCCTCATCGTCCACGATCAGCAACCGGGCGGCGGGCGTCACTCGACCAACTCCGCGAGCGCCGCGCGCAATTCGTGCAGGCGCGGAGGTTTGGCCAGCACCTTGTCGACATGCGCAGGCGTATCGTTCGTGGCAATGAGGCGCTGGCCCCAACCGGTGAGCAGAACCACCGGGGTCGTCGGCGAAACGCTCTTGATCGAGGTGGCAACCTTCCTGCCGTCGACATGGGGCATACCGAGGTCCGTGACCACGATGTCGAAGGCCTCGCCGCGTTTCGCGGCGGCGGCGAAGGCCTCGATGCCCTCGTGACCTCCATGCGTCGCAGTGACCAGATGGCCGTCCTCCTTCAGCGTGTCTTGCAGCGACTTGATCAACAACGGGTCGTCATCGACCAAGAGGATGCGCAGCGGCCGTTTCACCACGGGCGCGCTCTTGGACTTGCTGGAAGAAACGACCGATGAGGTGACCGCCGGGAAATTCAGGCGCACGGTCGTGCCCTTGCCGAGCTCGCTGTCAATCTCGAGTTCGGCGCTGTGCCGCTGGATCATGCCGTACACCATCGCCAGGCCGAGCCCGGTTCCGCGCTCGCCTTTGGTGGTATAGAAGGGTTCCAGGCAGCGGCGACGCGTGTTCTCATCCATGCCGACGCCGGTATCGGTGACCTCGATCAACACCCGCGTCTCGCCATCGGCGACAGTCGCGCGTCGCGTGCGCACCGCCAGCGTGCCGCCGGCGGGCATGGCATCAACCGCATTGAAGATGAGATTGGTGAGCGCGTCGCGGATTTCGTGTTCCGCTCCCATGATGTCGGGGAGCGAATCCGCCAGATAAGTCTGCAGATCCACCATCGCGCCGCGTGACTGCGGCAGGTCGCTCCAGCGAGGCTTGGTCAGCTCCACCACTTGTTGCACGGCGCGATTGAGCTCAACGCGCTCGAGCATGAGTTGCGCGTCGCGTTCTCGGTAGAACTCGCGCATGCGGGCGACGGTTCTCGCAACATCCTCAATCGCGCGTTGAATCGTAGTCAGATAGTTGCGCGTGCGCTCGCTCAAATTGGGTTCGCGCTCGAGCAGCGATTCGGTATACAGCGAGACCGGAGAAATGGCGTTGTTGATGTCATGCGCAATGCCGCTCGCCATCTGGCCCAGCGCCCGCAACCGCTCCTGCTGCATCACGGTGTGCTGGCTTTGCCGTAAGTCGTCATACGCTTGCTGTAAGGCGCCATACAGGCGTGCCTGGTGACTGGCGAGGGCAACATGTTCACTCAGTTGTTTGAGGAACTCGCATTCGCGGCTGCTAAATGCCTCAGCCTCGGCGCGCGCGCACACCAACACGCCGAATACCAGGCTTTCGACGATGAGCGGTGCGAACACGACGGAATGCAGGGCCGCGCCGGCCAATCTC
Organism: Steroidobacteraceae bacterium; assembly: GCA_036495805.1. Classification (GTDB taxonomy): domain Bacteria; phylum Pseudomonadota; class Gammaproteobacteria; order Steroidobacterales; family Steroidobacteraceae; genus Bog-1198. The sequence goes on from DASXMG010000058.1 coordinate 5,897, forward strand.
TGCGGAAACGGAAAATTCACCCGCGAGACGTCGGGTTCGTACACCAATTCGCCCGCGACGCAGCGCGACAAGCCATTGGCGTCGATAGGCACGGGGCCGTTCGGCAGCAAGCTCAAGCGTTCGGCAAAGCCGCTGCCCTTTCTGCCCAGCGCGGCGACCGTCAACGACTTCGCTCCGGGGTCATGCAGCAGGAAGCACCCAAAGTCGATGGGCAGGTTTTCCTCCAGGCTGCCCAGCACGACTTGGAAAATGCTGGGCAAGTCCTGTCTTTCCCCCGTTGCGCGAGTGATGTGCTGCAAAAGACTCAGGCGGCCTACTTGCGCCTGCAGCTTGCCCTCGGATTCCTGTATCTGCGTGAGCATCCGGTTGAACGTATCGGTGAACAGATCGAATTCGTAGGCGCCCGTGGGCGCCGCGCGCACCGTGTAGTCATGCCGCTCGGATACCGCGCGGGTCGTGTCCGCCAGCGCAAGAATCGGCTGCAGCAGCCGGTATTGCAGCCGGCGTGATATCAGAAAGGCGAGCGACAAGGAGAGAGCGGCGACCAGGACGAGAATCAGCCCGTACAGCTTCATGCGCGAATACATGGCGTTGAGATCGGACTGCACGTACAAGACCCCGAGCTGCTGGGGGCCTTCCGCCACGGGTTCAAAGCCGATCAGTGCGGACCGGCCAAAGCTGAAACCGGCGCCGGTGCGCGCCGGCAGCCGCTCCGGGCTGAGTCCTTGGGGATAAGTGGCGAACACCTTGCCCTGCAGATCGTAGAGCGCGGCTGCCACGATGTGCGGATCCGATTTGAAAGCGGTCAGAACGCCGGCGGCATCGTCCTTATTTTCGAACGCCAACGCCGCCGTGCTGTTGCTGGCAATGGCCCGGCTCAATATCTGCAATTGCTGGATGCTGGAGGAGCGAAAAGTCAAGAACTCATACGCGCAAAAGGCCGCCGAGGTCACCAGCAAGACGACGCCGCTCGCGAGAAAAATCATGTTCATCAATGTGCGGCGGATGGGCGTGGAGGACTTGCTCATTTTTCCTCCCTGGCATCCGGGCTGCCGATGATCTCAGCCGGGCGAAGCAGCTTGGAGCTGATGGTCAGCCCCGCGGCGCGGGCCGAATCCACGTTGATGCGCAGGCGAATCCGGCTGTTTTCGGTCGCGAACTGGATCATGACGCCGCGCTGCGCGGCATCCTCGGCCTGCGAAACCGTCAACGTGCTGTGATGATCCAGCGCGGCAAGGATTTGTCCCAGACGCGCGATCTCCGAGCGGTCGATGAAGAGTATTTGGCAATTGTCGAGTTCGGCTACGCTGTGAATTCGGCGCACCGTGAGGGCGTGGCCGTTGACCTGTTCATTGCGGACCGCCTCATCCAGCCGCGCGCCGAAGGGGTCGGTTCCCATGATCCCGATGACGAAGGGGTCTGTGGCCGCGGCAAATGCCTGCGGCGGCCATTCGACGAAACGCGAGAAGTTGTACAGAAACACGGCCTGAACCTGATTCTCCGTCGGCGCATCCGCGGCGTTGAGGCCGTGTGCGACAATGAGGCAGGCACCGGCCGCCAGAAGCAGCCGAAGCTTTGCGCTCAATAACGCCATGCAAGCTTTCCATACGCACTGGCCAGCCAATTCCGTCTGATTTTTGCCGTCACGATCTCATCATCCTTTGAATCACGGTCAGTGCGATCACTGCAGACTGCGCCAAGATTGAACCCATCCGGAACTGGGGCAAACCTTAAAACTCGAGACTTGTGAGTATGTTCTCAGATTGTTTTCATGGCCGATGTTAGCAATGTTTTTGTAGTTTTTTCCGCGCTTCGTTATGTGTTTCACATTTCCGGCATCGCTCGGGGCGAAGCTGAGATTGAAACTCAGGTTTCCCCCTTTCGCGCCGATAACCGCCGACATAGGAGCCGCACGCCCGCACACCGGTTACAGGGTCGAGAACGCCGCGCGGTTTGGCGGCTGGCGCCTTTTTATCGCAAGGACAACAACGATGAGCGCGGGCCAACGGGCAAATGGGCAGAGAATCGACGCGGTAATTGATCTGCGCGCCGAAAACGAGGCGCTGCGCGCGCAGCTCGCGCTGCGCGATCACGCGCTCGACGGCACACCTTCCTTCTTCGTCATCGCCCGGCAAGAGCACCCGGCGCCGATCATCGTCTATTGCAACAAAATCGTGGCGGACTCGCATGGCTACAGCCGCGAAGAATTGATCGGCAAACCGGTCACCTTGCTGACCCAATGGGCCGGGCGCGATCCGAATGACATGGCGAAGGCCCAGGCGGCGTTGCAGGCCGGGAGGACGGTGACCTACGAGGACGAAGTGATTCGGCCGGACGGCACGACGTTTTGGCTCGGGGTTTCCATCAGGCCTCTCTACGACAGTGCCGGGCGCTTCACGCATACGGTGGCCGTGGGCGCGGACATCACGGCGAAGCGCATCGAAACGTTCAAGAAGCAGGAACTTCAGGACAAGCTCCTGGCCGAAATGCAGGAACGCGAGCGCATGGTGATTGAACTGCAGTTGGCGCAGAAACTGGAGTCAGTCGGGCGGCTCGCGGCCGGCATCGCCCACGAGATCAATACGCCGATTCAATATGTGGGCGACAGCGTGCATTTTTTGCGCAGCGCCTTCGATGATTTTGACAAGCTGCTCGAGGGCATAAACGCCGCCGCCGCCCTGTTGCCGGAGGGCGCGGCGCGCGCGGCCTTCACGCGCGAACTTGCCGAGCTGGAAACGAAACACGATTTGGACTACTTGCGCGCCGAGGTTCCAAAAGCGTTCAGCAGGACTTTCGACGGCGTCGAGAGGGTGACCAACATCGTCAAAGCGATGAAGGAGTTCGCGCACCCCGACGCGAACGAGCAGAGCCCCGTGGACCTGCTGCACGCGCTTCAGACCACGCTGTTGGTTGCTTCCAACGAGTACAAGTACGTGGCCAAGGTGCGCACCGAGTTTGGCGAACTGCCGCAAGTGGTTTGCAATGTAGGCGAGCTCAATCAGGTATTTTTGAATCTCATCGTCAATGCGGCGCACGCCATCAAGGACTCGGGCAAGGATGCCGACAGCGGCGAAATTGCCATCCGGGTCGCTGCCGAGGGCGATCAGGCGGTAATCCGCGTGCGCGACAATGGCTGCGGGGTCCCCAAGGAGAACCTCTCCAAGATCTACGACCCGTTCTTCACCACCAAAGAAGTTGGCCGGGGTACCGGGCAGGGGCTCGCCATCAGCCATTCGATCGTGGTGGACAAGCATGGCGGTGACATCAGCTTGAGCAGCGAAGTCGGCGTGGGCACGGAATTCACGATCAGGCTGCCGATCGCGGGCCGTAACGCGCGCGAGGCCTCATGAAGGACATCTTATTCGTCGACGATGAGCGCGATTTGCTCGACAGCTTGAGGGCGCGGCTCTACAAGCATCGGCACGATTGGAACATGAAGTTTGTGGTGAGCGGCGAGGAAGCCATCGCGGCGCTCGAACAACAGCGATTCGACCTGGTTGTCTCGGATGTGCGAATGCCGGGAATGGATGGCGGCCAGTTGCTTACCGTCGTGAAGCAGCGCTGGCCCGATGCGATGCGCATCATCGTATCGGGCTATTCGGATCCCGTGCAAGCGGTGCGGCTCACCTCGCTGGCACATCAATACGTCGCCAAACCCTGCGACGGGCACGAGCTGGAAAACATCATCGAACGCTGTTTTTATCTGCAGGAATTGCTCGGTCAGGAGTCGTTGCGCAAGATGGTCGGCAGCATCGGCAAGCTGCCGGCGATGCCGAAAACCTACGGCTTGTTGCAGTCGGCGCTCGCCCAGCCCAGCGTGACTGCCGCGGAGATCGGCGACATCGTCAATGCGGACGCCGCGATCGCGAGCAAAGTGCTGCAGATCACGAATTCGGCCTTTTTCCGGCTGCGCAAGCCGATGGTGCGAATCAAGGATGCCGTGACGTACTTAGGGTTCGCGACCGTGCGCAATCTGGTGTTGTCGGCGGAAATATTTTCGCAATGGCAGGCGCCGACGGGGCTGTCGGACTTGGATCCGGAGCGGCTGCAAGTCCACGCACAGTGCGCGGCTGCGGCGTGCAAAGCGCTCGCCGGCGGGCGAGCGTCGCCGGACGATGCATGGCTAGCGGGGTTGTTGCACGACATCGGCTACTGGATACTGATCCAGGAATGCCCGAAGGAGCTGGCGAGCGCGTTGAAGATGGCTCGCACCGAAGGTCGGCCGCTGGTAGAGTGCGAACGGCAAATCACCGGCGCAACTCACGCCGAGATCGGCGCGTACCTGCTGGGCCTGTGGGGTCTGCCGTACACCATTGTCGAGGCAGTCGCTTTGCATCACACGCCCAAGGCCGTTACACCGCATGGCTACGATCTGGTCGGCGCCCTCGCGGTTTCGCATGCGCTGATCGATCCCGCGAACGCCTACGCAATCGTTGCTCCCCCACAGCCTGAGGCGAGCGTCAATGCCGATTATCTTGCCAGTCTCAAGGCGCCATTCGATTGGCAGACCGCGCAAGCTCGCGTATCGAGCGCCCTGAAGCCTACTTGAATTATGGAACAGCACGGCACCATCATGAACCGCGAAGAACTACCCAGCATTCTCTGTGTTGACGATGAGCCCCGCGTCGTGGACAGCCTGGCGGTGCATCTGCGCCGCGACTACCAGGTGCTCACCGCCAATGGCGGCAACGGCGCCCTGCAAATCCTCAAGGACAAGGGTGCTCCCGCCGTCATCGTCTCGGATATGCGCATGCCGGGCATGGACGGCGCGACGTTGCTCAAGCACGTCAAGCAGCTGTACCCGGAGACCACGCGCATTCTGTTGACCGGAGAGCCCGGGCGCGACGCCGCAATCTCCGCGGTCAACGAAGGGCAGATCTTCCGATTCCTCACCAAACCCTGCCCGCCGGATCAATTGCGCAGTGCCATTGAGGCGGGCGTGGTCCATCACCGGCTGTTGCTCGCAGAAAAAGTGCTGTTGCAGCAGACCTTGATCGGATGCATCAAGGCCCTGGTCGACATCCTCGCCATTACGAATCCGGTTGCCTTCGGCCGCTCCACGCGGGTCAAGCGCCTGGCGACCGAGTTGGCGGCATCGATCGGCAATGCCGGGTTCTGGCAACTCGAGGCGGCGGCCATGCTCTCTCAAATCGGCTATATCTCGTTGCCGATCGAACTGGTGGAAAAACTGTATTACGGCAAGCGCTTGACGCCCGAGGAGCGGGTGCTCGCGGATGGGGCGCCCTCGGTGGCGCAAAAATTGCTCGGCCGGATTCCGCGGCTCGAGCCGGTCATGGAAATATTGGCCGCAAGCCGCCAGGCGAAACCCGATCTCCCCGAGGGCTTGGTCAAGCTGGGTGCCGAGATCTTGCGCCTGGTGCTCGAATATGACGCCCAGATTGTCCAAGGCCACAGTCCCAACGTCGCGCTATCGTCCATTCGGGCTCAGACAGGGCGATTCGATGGCAAGCTGGTCGAGAATCTCCTATCACTGGTCGGTCTCGCGGCCGGTACCCCCGAGGTCAAGGAAGTCGCGGTCGGCCGGCTCACGCCGGGCATGGTGTTCATGGACGATCTGTATACGCAGATCGGCACGCTGCTGGTGCCGAAAGGCTTCGAAGTGACCGAGACCTTCCTGGAGCGCGCACGCAATTTTGGCCCGGGCATTTTGGCGGAGAAGGTGCGGATTCTGGCTCCTGCATAGTTTCGGGTTAGTTTCAGCCTAATTGACGTCCAAGGTCGCGAACTTCACGATGGCCTGCGCTTGTACGTCCAATGAATCGACGAAGGGCGCGGTAATTTCAGCGGCGATCACCGAGAGCTCGCTGCAGCCGACCAGCAGCACATCGGCTTGACTCGCCAGATCAAGGGCGGTTCGCGCGAGCGCCGCTTGGATTTTTGCCCCCGTTTCGCCGCCTTTCACCGCTTGGATCAGCGACATGACTTCCTCTTGTCGGGCCGGACTGACGACGGCGATGCCGTGACCCGCGAATGCCTTCGTGTATAGCTCGGTCGCGAGCACCGCCGAGGAAGCCAGCAAACCGACACGCGCGACGCGCTGCGAGCTCGCGATCTGATCGACGGTCAGCTGCACCATGTCGAGCAGCGGGATGCTGACCGCGCGCCGAATCGAATGCGCATAGGCGTGGGCGGTGTTGCAGGGGATCGCCAGTGCCTCGGCCCCGGCGCGCTCAAGGTTCCGGGCGATGCGGATCAGCTCGGGCGTGGGGTCGGCGCCAGTACCCTCGATCAAGTGTGCAATACGCGAAGGGATTTTCGGATTGCTCTCCACGATCAGATGAATGTGGTCCTCATCGCCCTGTGCCGGCGTCTTCGCCAATACGCGGCGCATGAGATCCAAGGTGGCCTCCGGACCCATCCCGCCGATGATTCCGACGATGCGATGCATTGCCGATTCAGGCTGCTTTGGCCTGGCTTGCCCGGCTAAAGCCAAAGTCATCGACATATCCAAACAGGCCCGCGCTCCCGCCGGTGTGGACAAAGACGATGTTTTGCCCCTTCTTGAATAGCCCGGAGCGGACCAGATCGATAAAACCGGCCATGCCTTTGCCGGTGTAAACCGGATCGAGCAAGATACCTTCGAGGCGCGCGAGCATCCGGATGGCGTCGAGCGAACCCGGCGTGGAAAATCCGTATCCCTTGCCGATATAGTCGCAGTTTGCGACGACGTCTTCACGGCGCACCGCGCCTGATATCGCGCAAAGATCGGCGGTGGCGCAGGCAAGCTTGAAAACATTTTCTTCCTGCCGCTCGCGCGGCATACGTACCCCTATGCCCAACAACGGCACGCCGGAGCGTATGCCGGCAAGACCGGCAATCAATCCCGCTTGAGTTCCTGCGCTGCCCGTTGCGTGCACCACGTGATCGATGCGCAATCCTAAGTCATTGGCTTGGCCGATCAGTTCCATGGCCGCATTGACATAGCCGAGCGCACCGGTGGGGTTGGAACCCCCGCCGGGAATCAGGTAGGGCTTGCGTCCCTCACTTTTGAGCCTGGCGCCGACCTTGGCGAGTTCGCCATTCATGTCCGGATTGGCCGCACAGCGCTCGACGCTTGCACCGTGCAAATGGTCCAAGAGCACATTGCCGCTTTCGGTGTAGTCGTGCTCCGTCTTGCCGGTTCGATCCTCCAGTAGAATATGGCAATCGAGGCGCATTCTCGCGGCGCAGGCCGCGGTCTGCCGCGTGTGATTCGACTGCGTGGCGCCTTGCGTCAGAACGATGTCCGCGCCTTGCTGTTTGGCTTCGGCGAGCAGGAACTCGAGCTTGCGCGTCTTGTTACCGCCGGTCGACATCCCGGTGCAATCGTCGCGCTTGATCCAAATCTCCGGGCCGTTGAGCGCTTTGCTCAAATTCGGCAGATATTCCAGCGGTGTCGGCAGGTGCGCGAAGCGAATTCGTGGGAATCGTGCCAGGTTCATGGTTTACTCGCATTTAGAAACGGAATGGGGGCTCCTGCATAGACATTCTGCGGCAGCTGTCCGTTCCATCGGTCTGCCTTTGACGTCAAGGCGTGGGTCTTGTTACATGCTCCCATGTTCAATGCAATTTTAGTCGAGCGCGACCCTCCGCCGTACCGGGCGAGCTTGAAAAAACTCGATGAGTCGCAATTGCCGGCGGGCGAGGTCACCGTGCGCGTCGAGTATTCGACCCTGAATTACAAGGATGCGCTGGCCATTACCGGCAAGGGACCGGTGGTGCGCAACTTCCCGATGGTGCCCGGTATCGATCTCGCCGGCAGCGTCGAACACCCGGGCAGCTCTTCATATAAAAGCGGCGATAAGGTCCTGCTGAACGGCTGGGGTGTCGGGGAGACTCACTGGGGCGGCCTCGCGCAGGTCGCGCGCGTCAAGGCGGACTGGCTGATTTCGCAGCCCGGCGCGCTGACGGCGCGACAGGCGATGGCCGTGGGTACCGCCGGATACACCGCCATGCTCTGCGTCATGGCCTTGGAGCGGCATGGCCTCGCACCCGGGGATGGCGAGGTCCTGGTGACAGGAGCGGCCGGAGGTGTGGGTAGCATTGCGGTCGCGTTGCTGTCGAGATTGGGTTTCCGGGTGGTGGCGATGACCGGTCGGGCGGCGGAATCCGATTACTTAAGGCAGCTCGGTGCCGCGGAGATACTGGATCGCGCATCCTTTGCGAGCGCGGGCAGGCCGCTGGCCAAGGAGCACTGGGCCGGCGCGATCGACGTGGTGGGCAGCCATACATTGGCCAATGTCTGCGCGTCGCTGCGTTATGGCGGAGTGGTCGCCGCCTGCGGACTGGCCGGAGGCATGGACTTTCCGGCGACCGTCGCGCCCTTCATTTTGCGCGGCATCACCCTGGTGGGCATCGACAGCGTCATGCGGCCTCGCGCCGACCGCGTGGAAGCGTGGCGGCGATTGAGCAAGGATCTCGAGATCAAGAGCCTCGAGCTCCTGACGGAGGAGATATCCCTGGCGCAGGCGCTGCCACGTGCGAGCGCGCTTCTTGAAGGCCAGGTCCGTGGCCGGATCGTGGTGGACGTCAACCGCTAGCCAGGAGCCCGTGGTCGGTCACTGTCCGGCGCCGTCCGCGGACACTGTCCGCGGACACCGTACGCGGTAACGAAAACAATAAAACTAATGTAAAACAATAGCTTATGCTGGCGGTGCGGCGCTGGCATGGGCCTTGCTCTGTCCTTGAGCATGAGCAGATGTTCATACCTGTTGGGCGTATTGATCTTGGTGGGCCAGGTCGCTGCCGCCAATGACTTGAAGCAGTTTTACGATCTCGCGCTGACGCGTGACACGACGCTCCAGGCCGCGCATTTCCAGCGGGATGCGTTGGTCGAAGCGCGGCCGCAGGCCATTGCACAGTGGTTGCCGCAGATTTCCGCGAACGCTTCCGCCGTGCGCGAACGCGCCGGATTCGACTCCGGGCCGGCGCTCGGAACTCAAGCGGCCGATTGTGCGATCAGCTCCACCGCGACCACGCAACGCTGTTATGGCACGGCGCACACGTTGGGGCTGAACATGTCGCAAACGCTGTGGAGCTTCCAGTCGTTCAGCCAGCTCAAGGAGGCGAATTTTCAGGTCGCGGCGGCGGAAGCGAATTTTCAGGGTGCGCAGCAGAGTCTCTTGCTGCGGGTGGCGCAAGCCTACTTCGGTATCTTGTCCGCCGCAGATCAGCTTGCCACCAACGTTGCCGAGCGCGCAGCGTTCAGCACGCTGTTGAATCAAGCCAAGTCGCGTGAGCAGACCGGCGTCGGCCCGCGCAGCGACGTGGACCAGGCACAAGCTTTTTACGATGCGACGGAACAGCCGGTCATCGATGCGCGCAATGCGCTGGACGATGCGAATCTTGCGCTTACCCAGATTATCGGCCAACACGTGGAGGGCGTCGCTCCCCTGCGAGAGGACATTCCGCTGCTCTCGCCGGACCCGGCGACCCCGGATGAGTGGGTGGCCTCCGCGCGGCTGGATAACTTTGACGTGCGCACCGCGCAGCTCAACATGGAAGCGGCATCGCGGGACATCTCGGTGCAACGCGGCCGCGGCTTGCCGACGATCTCGCTGACCGGTTCCGGATCCAAAATCACCGAGGATCCCGTGCTCGGCGGCAACCAAACGCTCGACACCGTCGGGGTGTCGTTCAACTGGCCGCTGTTTTCGGGCGGCGCCATCGCATCCGCGGTACGCCAATCGCGCGCGCTGTTTCACCAGTCGCAGTCGAACTATGAAGCGGCGCGACGCAATACCGAGGTGCAAACGCGCGCGGCCTTTCGCGGCATCGTCTCCGGCATTCAACGCATCGGCGCGGCGCGCCGGGCGGTGGACTCCGGCGAGCGAGCGGTCGAGGCCATGAAGCGCAATATTGAATTCGGCACCAGCAACGAATTTGAATTGCTGAATGCTCAAACCAACTACTACACGGCACGGCGCGCCTACGCGCAGGCGCGCTACGATTACCTGACCAACGTGCTCACTCTGAAACAACAGGCCGGTCGATTGACCGAACAGGATCTCGTTGCCATCGATAACCTTCTCATCGAGAAACCGGCATGAGCATGCGATTACTACCCAAGGAACCCATCATGCTTCGCGATACATCCGCGCAGGATCGCGTGATCGAACCGAAAAATCTTCTCAAGCGCCACCGCAAGCTCATCGTGGCCGGCGCGATTGCCGCGGCCTTGCTCATCACATTGCTCGTCGTGCTGCTGCGCTATTCCGGCGCCGGCGTTTCCGTTGACCGTTCGCGGGTGTCGATCGCAACCGTGGAGCGCGGCAATTTCATCCGCGACATATCCGCCGACGGCCAGGTCGTCGCCGCGGTCAGCCCGACCCTGTACGCCAATGCCCTCGGGACAGTCACGCTCAAGGTGCACGCCGGCGATACGGTGGCCAAGGGCCAGGTGCTGGCGGTGGTCGACAGCCCGGACCTGACCGCGAAGCTCTCGCAGGAACAAGCCACGCTGGGCAGCCTGCGGCTCGATTGGCAGCGGGCAACCCTCGATGCGGAACGTAAGCTCTCGCAGCTGAAGGACGCGTATGACCAGGCTGAGGTCGATCAAAAGACGGCGCAACGCGAACGCGATCGCAGCCGCAAGGCCTATGAATTGGGCTCCTACTCGGAGTTGCAGGCGCTCAAGGCGGAAGATGCCTTGGAAAAGGCCCAGTTCGCCTTCCAGCAGGCGAAAAGCACCTACGAAGCGCAGCCGAAACAAAATCGGTTCGATATCGACAGCAAAAAGGCGTTGCTCGATCGCCAGCAATTCATGGTGGACGATCTGCAGCGTCAGGTCGACGGCTTGAACGTCAAGTCGCCGGTCGAGGGCCAGGTAGGACAGGTACAGGTCGCCGATCGTTCCAGCGTTGCAAAGGACGCGCCGCTGCTCACGGTGGTCGATCTGTCGGCGCTCGAAGTTGAGATCAAAGTCACCGAAAGTCTTGCCCGCGATCTGCGCCCCGGCATGACGGCCGATTTGGAAGGCAGCGGTCGTCACTGGCAGGGCGTGGTCAGCGGCGTATCGCCCGAAGTGGTCGCCGGCCAAGTCACCGCCCGGCTGCGCTTCGGCAATGAGAAGCCGGCCGGCCTGCGGCAAAGCCAGCGCCTGTCGGTTCGCATTTTCCTCGACCGCCGCGACAACGTGCTGATGGTCGATCGCGGCTCCTTTGTGGACCAGGAAGGCGGCGGCTTCGCCTATGTGGTACACGGAAATATCGCGCAGCGAACGCCGGTGCGCTTGGGCGCCGCCAGCATCGCCAAAGTCGAGATTCTGGACGGACTGTCGGTCGGCGACCAGATCGTCGTCGCCGGCACCGATGCCTTCAACGGCGCGCAGCGCATCATCCTGAGCAACTGATTGATTGAACAACTTAAGCCCAGAGGCCACACCATGCTTAAAATGACTCACCTTTCCAAAGCGTATCGCACCGAGGTCGTGGAGACTTACGCGTTGCGGGACTTCTCGATCCATGTGCGCGAAGGCGAGTTCGTCGCAGTCACCGGGCCTTCCGGCTCGGGGAAGACCACTTTCTTGACGATCGCAGGGCTTCTTGAGGAGTTCAGCGGCGGCGAATATCAACTGGACGGCGCCAATGTGCGCGGCCTGAATGACAATCAGCGCTCGCGGCTGCGCAACGAGAAAATCGGCTTCATTTTCCAGGCCTTCAATCTGATCGCCGATCTCAACGTGCAGGACAACATCGATGTGCCGCTGCGCTATCGCGGCTTCAATGCCGCCGAAAGGCGCCGCCGCATCCAGGAAGCACTCGGACGCGTGGGCCTGTCGGCGCGTTCACGCCACTATCCGGCGGAACTGTCCGGGGGCCAGCAACAGCGCGTGGCCATCGCCCGTGCCCTGGCCGGATCTCCGCGCCTGCTGCTGGCGGACGAACCGACGGGAAATCTCGATACGCAGATGGCGCGCGGCGTTTTGGACCTGCTCGAGGAATTGCATCGCGACGGCGCCACCATCGTCATGGTGACGCACGATCCGGAACTGGCGGTGCGCGCGCAACGCGAGGTGCACATCGTCGACGGACAAGTCGTGGACTTGGCCGCTCAACCCCGGCTGGTCACTGCTGCGGCGGCGAATGCCAACACATAGGAGGCTGTCGTGTTCAATTACTATCTCGGTCTCGCACTGCGCAGCCTCAAGCGCAACATTGTGCTCACCGCACTGATGATCGCGGCGGTGGGCGTCGGTATCGGCGCTTCCATGACCACCCTGACCGTATTTCGCGCCATGGACAACGATCCCATCCCGCAGAAGTCGCGGCAGTTGTTCGCCGTGCAAATCGACAATTGGGGACCTGACAGCAAGAGCATTGTGCCCGGCGATGCAGAGCACTTTCAGGAGCAGCTCAGCTATATCGACGCGCTGGGTTTGATGAACGCCAAGGCGGCACATCGGCAGGCCGCGATGTACAAAACTGGTGGCGCAGTAACGCCTGCAAATCCCAGCGTTTTGCCCTTTCAAGTGCAGGTCCGCGCCACCTATACGGATTTCTTTTCAATGTTCCTGACACCCTTTGCGGCCGGCAGCGCGTGGAGTGCGGATGACGACAAGAATCATGCCGACGTTGCCGTGATCACGCAAAAGCTCAACGACAAGGTTTTCGGCGGCGGCAATTCGGTCGGCAAGAGCATCAATCTCGACAATCACGAATTTCGCATTGTCGGCGTGTTGGGTCACTGGGCGCCCACGCCGCAGTTTTATGATCTCAACAACGATCAATATGGCGAGGGCGCCGAACTCTACTTACCCTTCACGCGCGCCATCGACGGCCAGATGCCGAGCTGGGGCAACAATAACTGCAGTGGTGACCCTGGGCAGTCGGGGTGGGAAGGACACCTACAATCCGAATGCGTCTGGATACAGTTCTGGGCCGAGCTGCCCACCGCGTCGGACGTCGCAGCGTATCGCGCCTTCTTGAACAACTACGCCTCGGATCAGCAGCGATCCGGGCGCTTTCATTGGCCGGCGCACACCAAGATTCGCGACGTGCGCGAGTGGCTGATCGATCGGCACGCGGTCACGGCCGAAGTTCGAATCCTAGTCCTGGTCAGTTTCAGCTTTCTGTTGGTGTGTTTACTCAATGCCATGGGCCTGATGCTGGCCAAAATCATGGGCCGTGCAGGGGACATCGGCGTGCGCCGCGCGTTGGGTGCCAGCCGCAGAGCCATTTTCAGCCAGTGCCTGATCGAGGCGGGCGTCATCGGAATCGCCGGCGGCCTGCTCGGCCTGGTCCTGACGGCCCTGGGCCTGCTGGGTTTGCGCTCGCTGCTGTCCGAAGAAGTCAGCCGGCTCACTCACTTTAGTCCCGCGGACATCACCATCGCGATCGTTCTCGCCGTGTTGTCAACCACCCTGGCCGGTCTCTACCCCACCTGGCGCGCCGCGCAAGTACAACCGGCGTGGCAACTCAAGGCCCAATAGGAGGCACTATGCAATTCCGCCCCATTATTTCAGCCATGCGCCGCAATAAAGTCGGCGCCATTCTGATTGCCGTGCAAATGGCGATCACGCTGGCGATACTTTGCAACGCACTGTTCATTATCCAACAGCGCATTGCCTTGAGTAAGCGGCCGACCGGCGCCGACGAAGCCAATGTCGTGGTGCTCGACAATCAATGGGTGGGCAATCCGCCCGACATGATCGCAAGAGAGGAGGGAGACATGGCGGCACTGCGGTCCTTGCCGGGCGTTCAGGATGCGTACGCCACGAACAGCGTTCCCCTCACCGACGGCGGCTCCAGCTCGGGCGTCGGCCTGCATCCCGATCAGAAAAGCGCCACGGCAAGGACCGCCGTGTACTTCGGCGACCAACACGCCATCGCCGGATTGGGATTGAAGTTGATCGCCGGCCGCAACTTCAATGCGGATGAAATCACGGACCGGGTCGGCTACAACGACGTCAAGTCGCCGTCCGCCGTCATCATCACCAAGGGATTGGCTGACAATCTGTTTCCGAATGGCAATGCTGTCGGTCAGAGCATCTACGACGATTTTATGAAGCGCCACATACCCATCGTCGGCGTCGTCGAACGACTGCAAGTTCCCTGGGTATCCGCGGGCGGATGGGGCAGCACATTCAACGACAATTCCATGATTGTGCCCTATCGCCTCGTCGGCCCTTTCCCGATTCTCTACGTCATACATACGCAGCCGGGCCAGGCGGCGGCGGTGATTCAAGCGGCGCCGAAGAAGTTGTTCGATATCAGCCGGGCGCGGGTCATCGGCAAGACGCGCGCCATGCCGACCTTGCGCAAGGAGATTTATAAGGACGACACAGGCTTGGTGGTGATCCTGGGGGTGGTTTGCGCGGCGCTGCTCGCAGTCACCGCGTTCGGAATCGTGGGATTGACCAGTTATTGGGTGGCGCAACGCCGGCGTCAGATCGGCATCCGCCGCGCGCTCGGCGCGACGCGCAATGCCATCATCCAATACTTCCAGACCGAAAATCTCTTGATCGCCGGCGCGGGCGCCGCCATCGGAGTAGCGCTAGCGATGTCGCTGAATCTGTGGATGGTGAGCACCTTCTCCATGGAGCGATTGAACACCGGATACGCACTGGTCGGCGCGGTCGTGGTGATGTTGCTGGGGCAAGCGGCGGTGCTGTGGCCGGCCTTGAAGGCAGCCTCGATTCCGCCGGCATTGGCGACGCGCGCCGCTTAAGCACCGGCGCGAAATCATGTTTCGCTACTATTTTCGACTCGGGATCCAGAGCCTCAAGCGAAACATGATTTTGACCGGACTGATGGTTGCGGCCATCGCGGTCGGCATCGGCGCGTGCATGACGGCGCTCACGGTATTTCGCGCCATGTCGGGAGATCCCATCCCGCAGAAATCGAGCCGGCTGTTCGCCGCGCAGATCGACAATTGGGGGCCTGATAGTCATAACGCAGGTTCTGCGGACAATTTGGAACCGCAGCTGAGCTATATCGACGTCGTCGCATTGATGCGCGCGCATGCCGGAAAGCGCCAAACCGGCATGTATGCGATGCGCCTGACTTTGCGGCCCGAGGATCCAAGGCAAAAGCCGACGAAAGTGCTGGCACGTGCGGCGAGCACGGATTTTTTCCCGATGTTCGACGTGCCGTTCAAATATGGCCGGGCATGGCCGGCAGCCGACGATGAAAATCGGGCTGCTGTGATCGTGCTGTCGTACGAGATGAACGAAAAACTCTTCGGCGGCGCCAACAGTGTGGGAAAAATCGTGCACTTGGACAGTCAACCCTACACGGTGAGCGGCGTGCTCGAAGAGTGGCGGCCTCTGCCGCGCTTCTACGATCTTTCCATCAGGCCATTTGGCGACGGCGATGCCATTTTCATGCCTTTCGCCACGGCCATCGACAAACAACTTGGTAATATCGGCAGCACCTCATGCTACGGCGACTCCGGCGCCGGCTGGGAAGGAAGGTTGCGGTCGGATTGCCTCTGGCTGCAATACTGGGTCGAGTTGCCCACTGCCGCGGATGCGCAAAATTATCGGGTATTTTTGAATAATTACGCGGCGGAGCAGCAGCGTTTGGGCCGATTTCACTGGCCGCCGCACACGCAATTGCGCGACGTCAATGAATGGCTGAGCTACCGGCATATCGTGCCCAGCGAGGTGCGCATTCTCATCCTGGTGTCGTTCGGATTCTTGCTGGTGTGCCTCATGAATGCGATGGGCCTGATGCTGGCGAAAATCATGGGCCGCGCCGCCGATATCGGCGTGCGCCGGGCGCTGGGCGCCAGCCGCCGGGCGATATTCCTGCAGTGCCTGGTCGAAACCGGTGTCGTGGGCCTCGCCGGCGGCATCCTCGGTCTGGGATTGACGGCGTTGGGTCTGTTGGCGGCGCGCTCGCTGCTCGCCAAGCAATTTGTTGCGCTGGCCCACCTTGATCTGACCGATACCGCCATCGCGGTGCTGCTGGCAGTCGGTGCAACGGTGCTCGCGGGACTCTATCCAACCTGGCGAGCGGCACATGTGCAGCCGGCCTGGCAGCTGAAATCTCAATAGGGGGGATGCCATGGGAATTCGCCCGATACTTTCCGCCATGCGCCGCAATAAGTTTGGCGCGCTGCTCATCGCCGCGCAGATGGCCGTCACGCTGGCCTTTCTCGCCAACGCACTCACGCTGGTCGAACAACGCACCGCGTGGAGCGCCAGGCCGTCTGGTTTGGACGAAGCGAATATTTTTGTCATGACCAGCGAGACGGTCGACCACGGCGAAGATCTGGCCGCGCGCCAGGCCGGCGACATCGATGCCCTGCGGGCGCTGCCCGGCGTGGCGGATGCCTTCACGACCAACATGTATCCCATGGAAGGAGGCGGCTGGATCGAAGGGGTGCATTTGACCGCCGACCAAAAGATCCCCACCGCGCATGCAGCCCATTACATGGGCGACGAGCACGCGCTGCATACCATGGGGCTGAAGCTGATTGCCGGGCGCAATTTCGCGCCCGCGGAGATCCTGAACAGGACGGAGAGCGACGCTACGGTGCCGAGTGGCTTCATCGTCACGAAGGCACTGGCGGAGAAGCTGTTCCCGCAAGGCAATGCGCTGGGGCAATCGATATTCGTCGAAAATGACCACACGGCGAGCCCCATTGTCGGGATCGTCGACCGGCTGCAGGGCCCGATGACCGTCGCCACCGGTTTTAACAGTACCTATGCTGAAAATTCCGTGATTACCCCGGATCGTCTCATCGGCGACTACAACATCTACATGGTGCGCGTGCAGCCGGGGCAGCTCAATACCGTGATGAAGGCGGCGGAAGCGAAGCTGATGCAATTGCAGCCCAATCGGATCCTGCAAGTGACATCCATGTCTCAAGTGCGTAGCGATGCCTATCGCGGCGATCACGGCCTGATCGTATTGCTGACCTGCATCTGCGTCGCGCTTCTCATCGTGACGGCATTCGGGATCATCGGCCTCACCAGCTATTGGGTGGCGCAGCGGCGCCAGCAGATCGGCATTCGGCGTGCGTTGGGCGCCACACGGCGGGCCATCGTGCGATATTTTCAGACCGAGAACCTCGTGATAGCCGCAGCCGGTGCGGCGCTCGGCATCGGTTTCGCCATCGCACTGAATTTGTGGATGGTGCGCAGCTTCGAAATGGTACGCATGAACAACAGCCGCGCCGTCGTCGGCGCCATCATCATCCTGCTGCTGGGCCAATTCGCCGTGCTGTGGCCGGCATTTCGAGCGGCTTCCATTCCCCCCGCTCTGGCAACCCGCGGCGGATAACCGCCTGCCGGGTGTGATTCCGGGCCGCACCCGTTAACATGTCACCATGCGTACCGTACTCGTTATAGATGACAACCCGGCAGTCGCCCAGGCGCTATCGCTGTTGTTCGGCTTGCATGACATCCGCACGCTGACGGCCTTCTCTCCGCAGAAGGGCCTGGCCGCCGCGGCGCAGGAGCGGGTCGATCTGGTCATTGCCGACATGAATTTCAGCGCCGATACGACCTCGG
This sequence comes from Steroidobacteraceae bacterium, assembly GCA_036495805.1. Taxonomy (GTDB): domain Bacteria; phylum Pseudomonadota; class Gammaproteobacteria; order Steroidobacterales; family Steroidobacteraceae; genus Bog-1198. Next base: position 23,355 of record DASXMG010000058.1, read on the forward strand.
GAGAAGAGGGCGCGGCGCTGTTTCGGGCGCTGCGTGCCCAGCAACCCGATCTGCCCGTGGTCTTGCTGACGGCATGGACCCATTTGGAATCGGCAGTGCAACTGGTCAAGGCGGGCGCGGCCGACTACATCGGCAAGCCCTGGGACAACGACAAGCTGCTGGCGACCGTCGAGAATTTGTTGGAGCTGGCGGAGACGACGCGCGAGAGCCGGCGATTGCAGGAAGAGCAGCGCCGTCGGCGCGAGCGCTTGGCGGAACAATATGATCTTTGCGGCATCGTATTCGCCTCGGACGCGATGGAGCGGGTGGTCGAGCTCGCCTGCCGCGTTGCGCGCGCCGATGTCCGCGTGCTCATCAGCGGCCCCAATGGAGCGGGCAAGGAGCGCATCGCCCAGATCGTGCACGCCAATTCCGCGCTGCGCGCGGGGCCTTTCGTGGCCGTCAACTGCGGCGCCATTCCCGCCGAATTGATCGAGGCCGAATTGTTCGGCGCCGAGGCGGGCGCCTATACCGGGGCGACGCGCGCCCGTACCGGGCGCTTCGAGGCGGCGAACGGCGGGACCTTGTTCCTCGACGAGATCGGCGATTTGCCGCTCGCCGGACAGGTCAAGCTGCTGCGCGTGCTCGAGACCGGTCAGTTCGAAATGCTGGGCTCGAGCAAGACCCGTACCGCCCAGGTCCGCATCTTGAGCGCCACGAATGCGGATTTACCGGCGCTGATCCGCGAAGGTCGTTTTCGCGAAGATCTTTATTACCGCTTGAATGTCATCGACATCGCCGTCCCGCCGCTGGCGGACCGGCCTGCGGATATCTTGCCGCTCGCGCGCCATTTTCTCGGCGAGGGACTGCAATTGAGCGAGGATGCGGCGGCGGCGCTGCAGGCCCACGATTGGCCCGGCAACGTGCGCGAGCTGCGCAATTCCATCGAGCGCGCCAAGCTGCTGGCGCGCGAGCGCAGCGTGACGGCCGCTGATTTGAATCTGCCCACCGTCACGCGCGCCGCACCCCGCGAAAGCGAGCATCTCAGCAAGGAAGTCTTGGAGGCGAGCTTACGGGAAGCGGGCGGCAACATCAGCCGGGCGGCGCAGAGCCTGGGGCTATCGCGCCAGGCCTTGTACCGCCGCTTGGAGCGCTTCAGCCTGCGCCTGCCCAGCGGCGCCTGAGGAAGCTCGCCCCTTGAGCCTGAAAGCCAAGCTCGCGCTGCTGCTGATCGTCATCGTCGCGATCACGGCGGCGGCCGGTGCCTGGGCGGAACGCTGGTTCGGCAATCCCTTGTTCAGCTGGCTGTTGACTCTTGCGGTATCGCTGCTGCCGCTGCTGTGGCTGTCGTCGCGCGTGATGCGGCCGATCCAGCAGATGTTGCGCGCCTTGTCGGGCACGGTGGCCAGCTATCGAGAAGGAGACTTCAGTTTGTCGTTGGTTGCCGACCGCGACGATGAGCTCGGCGAACTGATGACGGCGCACAACGAGCTGGCGGCGGCCCTACGTGAGCAGCGCGCGCATTTGGTGCAGCGGGAACTGCTGCTCGACACCGTGATGCAGAACTCGCCCGTGGCGTTGGTGTTGGTCGATTCAAACGATCGCATCGCCTACGCGAATATTGCGTCCCGGCACCTGCTGAGCGGCGGAAGAAGCCTGCAGGGCCTGCGATTTCACGAGGCGCTGACCGACGCTCCGGCGGCGTTGCAGGGAGCGGCGGCCGAGGAGGGCGACAGCCTGTTTTCTGTCGAAATCGACGGCATCGAAGAGACATTTCATCTTTCGCAGCGCGCCTTCATCCTGCAGGGACGCACGTTCAGGCTCTACCTGCTCAAGCGGCTGACGCGCGAGCTTTCTCGCCAGGAAGTCTCGACCTGGAAAAAACTGATCCGCGTCTTGAGCCACGAGCTCAATAATTCCCTCGGACCCTTATCGTCGCTCGCGCATTCCGGCGCTGAAATTGCGCGGCGCGGAGATTACGCAGCATTGCCGGCGGTCTTCTCCGCCATTGCGGAACGCGCCGCGCACCTGCATCAATTCGTCAGCAGCTATGCGGCCTTTGCCAAGCTGCCGGCACCACGAGCCGAAACCGTGCCCTGGCAGCAGTTCGTGGCGGATCTCAAAGGCCAGCAGGCATTCACCTGCATTGAGCCATTGCCCGCGAGGCAGGGCTGGTTCGATCGCGTGCAAGTCGAGCAGGCGCTGATCAATCTGATAAAGAACGCACACGAGGCGAGCGGCGCCGCAACCGAGGTGGAACTCTCCATCGTCTGCACCGGTGCCGGCCAGCGCATCGAAGTGCGCGATCGAGGATCCGGAATGAGCCAGACGGTTCTGGCGCAGGCATTGCTGCCTTTCTATTCGACCAAGCGCAGCGGCACCGGATTGGGTCTGGCGTTGGCACGCGAAATTGCGGAAGCGCATGGCGGCCGCATTCAATTGGCCAACCGCGAGGGCGGAGGGCTGACCGTGGCATTGGATTTGCCGTGGAGCGAGGGCAGCGCGGATGCTACAGTCGTTTGATGATGCCGGCTGCCTCGCTCAATCCTAAAGTTCATCAGAGGGGAGCCATTTATCTGGTACGCCACGGGCAAGCGGCCTTCGGCACGGATCATTACGATCGTCTCACCGACATCGGTTTCGCGCAGTCACGCCTGCTCGGCAGTTACTTCGGCCGGCGGCAGATTCGTTTTGATGCCGTATTCACCGGCACGTTGCGGCGTCAGAGCGAGACGGCTCAAGGTATTTTCGAGGGCCATCCCGAGCTCGGTATGGCGCCTTTGCAGGAAAGCTTTCCGGGGCTCGACGAGTACAAGCCGGAGGCCATCATGATGGCTTTGACCGGCAACTTCCCCGCGCCGGCGCTCGCCGCGGCACGGCGCGATCCCGTCGTGGTGCGCGAACATTTTCGCGTTCTGCGCGAGGCGCTGCTGGCATGGGCCGAGGACCGGACGCAGCCTGAGGGCATGCCCGTCTGGCAAGCATTCCAAGACAGTGCGGTCGCGGCGCTGGTCGAAGCACGGCGGCGCTTTCCCGACGGCAATGTGCTCATCGTCAGTTCCGGCGGCCCCATTGCGGCCATTGTCGCCGCCACACTGAACGCGCCGCCCGCGACTGCCGTTGAATTGAATCTGCGAATCCGCAACAGCTCGCTCACCGAGTTCGCTGCGACTCCGCGCCGGCATAACCTGATCAGCTTTAACGGACTGCCGCATCTGGACACGAATCCGGACCAGACGCTGACCACCTACGCGTAAAGTTGCCCGGCCGCGTCGCTTGCGCGCAGACTGATCTCAGTGGAGAGGTGCCGCGTGAAAAAAATGACGGCTTGGCTCGGGATCGGGATGCTGTGGGCTCTTCCAGCTCACACCGAGGAGACCCATTCGCATCCGCCGCCGGAGAAACTGGGAAAGGTGTCGTTCCCGACCTCATGCTTGCCCAGCGTCGCGCGTGAATTCGAGCGTTCCGTCGCGCTGCTGCATTCCTTCGCTTATACGGCATCCGAGCAGTCATTCCGCAAGGTCGCGGCTGCGGATCCCAGCTGCGCCATCGCCCACTGGGGCATCGCCATGTCGCACTATCACCAGCTTTGGAGCCCGCCGGAGCCAACGGAATTGCGCGACGGTCAACTTGAAGTCGAACAGGCGATTTCAATCAACCGTGGATCGCCGCGCGAGCGGCAGTTCATCGCGGCAGCCGCTGCCTACTATAGGGATGCCGACAAAGCACCGCAGTTGCGCGCGGCGGCCTATAGCGATGCCATGGGCGAGGCCATGCGCAGCAATCCCCAGGACACCGAGACGCAGGCGTTCTATGCCTTGTCGTTGATTGCGACCGCTCCGCCCGAGGACGCCACTCACGAGAATCAGAAGCGCGCGGCGGCGCTGCTCGAGCCGATTTATCGCTCTCAACCCGATCACCCGGGGGCGGCGCATTATTTGATTCACGCCTATGACAGCGCGGAACTCGCACCGCGCGGCCTGAAGGCGGCGCGTGCCTATTCGAAGATCGCGCCCTCCGCACCGCACGCCCTGCACATGCCCTCGCACATATTTACCAGGTTGGGTCTTTGGAACGATTCCATTGTGTCCAATCAGGCCGCGCGGGCGGCGGCGCACGATCAGGGCGATCAAGGCGAAGAGCTGCATGCCATGGATTATCTGACCTATGCCTACCTGCAGCGCGGCCAGAACTCCGACGCGGAGCGAGTGGTCGCAGGCTTGAGTGCCATGGGCGCGGTGGAGGCATCCGGGAGCGATTTCAAAGTCGGCTATGCCGCAACCGCCATGCCCGTTCGGCTCGCGATCGAGCGACATGCGTGGAGCGACGCGGCTGATCTGCAGGCGCTCCCAGGGTCGCCGCCGCAGATCGCCGCCATCATCTTCTGGGCACGGGCGATGGCCAATGCGCGCAGCGGCCGCCCGCAGGCGGCGGACGCCGACATCGCAGAAATTGAAGCGTGTAAAGGGCAACTGCAGGCCGCCGGCAACGCGTACTGGGCGACTCAGGTGGAAGTGCTCGACAAGGAAGCGCGGGCGTGGCGCTTGGCGGCCATGGCAAACGCCGCGGAATCGGCGCGCTTGCTGGGGCAGGCGGCGGATCAAGAAGACGCGGTCGAGAAGTTACCGCTGACACCGGGACCCATCGTACCCGCGCGCGAGCAACTCGGAGAGCTGTTGCTCCAGCAAAATCGGCCGAAGGAAGCGTTGCGAGAATTTCGCGCCGCCTTGGCGCTGGCGCCGCGGAGGCGCGGTGCGCTGCTCGGGGGAGCGGAAGCCGCCGAGCGTAGCGGCGACACCGCGACGGCGGCGCAGATGCGCGCGGCGCTGTAAGCGGGCGTGGGCCGCACGGGAGGCGGCCGGGGGCTGGGGTCAGTCGAAGTCCGTCGCCAGCTCTGGATGCTCGCGATGCTGAAACATTCTGTCGATTTGCGCCGCCGTGGTCCGGCCCAAGGACAGCGGCGGCAGCTCGTTACGCGGGAAAAAGGCCACTTCGCTGGTTTCATCGCTGGCGCGCGCCGCGCCTCCCACGATTTCGCATAAAAAGAACATTTTGTAGATCGAGTCGATATGGCGCGGCGGATTTCTTCTTTGGTAGTCATAGACCGCGGCGAGCTTCAGAGCGCGGGCCGTGAAACCGGATTCCTCGGCGATCTCCCGCACGACGCATTCGCCGGCCGATTGATTGACATCGGCCCAGCCGCCGGGGAGCGTCCACTTGCCGTCGCTGATTTCGCGCACCATCAATATGCGCCCGTCTGCAAAAGCCGCGCCGCGCACATCCACCTTCGGCGTCGCATAGCCCTTCTCCTGGCGCAGCAGCTCGAGGATGGAATCGTATTCGGCGGCTGAATCTTGCGCCATCAGCAGGGCAGCCAATTCGCGCAGCCGTTGATAGCGCTGCTGATCGAAGCCGTCCGCCGTGAAGGCCAATCCGGTTTGGGCAATGGCCCGCAGCTCGCGTGCGATGCTCAGCCACGGCGGTTCTTGCGGCATTTGAAAATCGCCGATGCGATCAGCGCGGCGCGAAGAATTCGGTGTAAGTCGCGATTCGCTCGGCTCGGATCTCGACGACATCGACGAGTTCAGTGGCAACCGTCGCGCCGGTCACCTTGGAAAATATATCCGCGCGCCAATGCGCGACCGCGCGCGGCATTTCGACCGTCAGGCTCAAGAGCTGATAATTATTGAGCCGGAACACCTTGACCATCATGGAGAGCCAGGGCCGAAATTCGGCGAGATTCTTGGCGCGGATCGCAATCGACTTGTCGGCGCTTGCGCCGAGAATTTCGTATCGGCCTTCATCGGCAAACACGCGGCACATGCCGGCGAGATCGCCCCCTACGCGTGCTGCATGCAGCTGCTGAATCATTCGTTCCGCGACAATGCGCTCGGACACGTTGTTTCTCCCAAGAAGTTAGGCCAGCGCTGCGCGAATTTCGGCGCCGATCTGCTCGAACGCCGTGCGCGCATAGGGGATGACGGCTCCCAAACCATAGAAAAGATGAATCATACCTGGATGGCAAGTGTAGGACACTTCATTGCCGGCTTGGGTCAGACGCTCGAAATAATTTCGGCCCTCGTCGCGCAATGGATCAAATTCCGCGGTATGAATCAATGTCCGCGGCATGCGCGCGAGGTCGGCGGCCAGCAGCGGCGATACCAACGGATTGGACGGCGCCGTGCCCGCAGGCAGGTAGTACATCAGGTCATGGTCCAGGGTGGCCAGGTCGACCAGATAGCCGCTCGATAAATCGCGCTTCGATGCCGTCATGCGGCTGTAGTCGAGAATTGGACAGAGCAGCACCTGCAGGGCGAGCCGCGGACCGCCGGCTTGCATCGCCGAGTGGCAGGTCGCCGCGGCCAGCGTGGCGCCGGCGGAATCCCCGCAAATGCCGAGGCGCGCGAGGTCGATTCCGAAATCCGCGGCGTGCTCGCGGATATGGCGAAGCGCAGCTTCCGCGTCTTTCAGGGCGGCGGGAAAACGGTGTTCGGGAGCCAATCGATAGTCCACGGATACCACTCGTGCGCCACCGTAATGGCTGAGGGCGCGGCCGATGCCGTCGTGGGTTTCCAGGCTGCCCGCAACCAAGCCGCCGCCGTGAAAATAAATGAGACCCGGAAGGGTGTCGGTGTTCGAGGGCGAATAGACCCTGATGCGCAGCGCGCCGTCCGCGCCCGGCAGCGTCCGATCCTCCACGCGTTCGAGCGCGACGGGCGGCCCTGCGAATTCCATCAGAGACGCGAGCCCCTTGCGGCGCTCCTCGACGCTGGCGGTGCGCGCATCGGGCGGGTTGCCCGCAGCGAGGAGATTCAAGAAACGCTTGACGCGTGGGTCGAGAGGCATCCGCGCGCGGATTGCTCTACAGCGCCAACGCCTGCCGAGTCGCCGCCGGCCATTTTTTAAGTTCCAGGCCGTGATTGGCGAACAAGGCCACGGCCAGGCGATCGATGCCGAACGCCACGCAGCTGGTGTGGGCCAACTCGCCGTTGACGTCGCGGATGCCCCACACCTGGCCGAAGTGCTCGCGGTGATAGTTGAAGCTCATGCAAGCGGTGGGCGAGGCGCCCGGATAATAGGGAATCAACAGCTCGAACTTCAAAGCTTGTTGGCGTTGGCTGACCGCCATCACTTGGCCCACCCGCCCGAAGAACGGATCGTTCGCGACGTCGATGGTATGCGGCAACCCGAGCTCGGCGGCCAGCACGGGCGCCTTGGCCATCCATTTTTCGCGAAACTCGACGATCTCGTCCGGCGCGCCGATGCGCACGAATTCGCGCATGCGGAAAGATTGCAGCCGATCGAGGCTCAACGAAGGCTCATGCCGGAACACATCCGCCTCGATGTCGAACTGCAACCCGCCGCGCGGCAGCGCGCCGCGCGCGGCCGCAATCGGGTACACCGGATAGCAGGCAGCGGGCGATAGCACCAGATCCGACGAGCTCAGTGACGTGGTCCAATCGCCGCCGTTGTCATAGCGTTCGACCGCCGAACGGATCGAGGCTTCCGAGCCATGCAGGGCGCACACGCAACCCAGCAAATTGGGAAAGCTCTTCAGATACCCGGATTTCTCCAGCTGCGTTCGGCTCATCACGGGCGGGAAGCGCATGATTTCCGCCGCGGGGTCCCGCTGCCGGGTGATGTACTGCTCGAGCCGGTCGACCAGTTCCACATACAGCTCGGTGCGTGCGTAGACGCCATCCACGCCCATCGGCCTGAACAGCCGATCGGCCAGGTGCGCTAGCGGGTACGAGGAGGCGCTATCGGGCGGCACGGGGTCAGCCACTGATCGCGGTCGGCAGCGGCGTCATCAACGACGTCGTCGCGAGGTTCGTCAAGATACGGTCGTTGCTGATCATGATGGGCGCGGACAGCACATCGCGCAGCAACCGGCCGATCGTAAATTCGGTGTCATTGCGATATCCGGACAAACCGCAAGCGCGCAGCGACGTGAGCACCGTGGTCACGGCAAGTTCGGAAACCTGAACCTTGGTCAGGGTGATCATGGCCTGGAATTCCAAGGAGGAGATCGCCTTTTCATCCGACATGATCGACTCGTAGCTGCGCAGGCTGGTTGCGAGCACGCCGCGCAGCATGCGCAAGGTCGATACGGCCTGGGTGAAATGCGCAGCACCGGGCGGTGTCTGGCCGTTCGATTGGCGCACCACATGCCGCACGAAGGCCTGCGCCTTGGCGGCCGCCGCGGCAGCGATTCCGGCCCACACCGAGCCCCACAATATATGCGCAAACGGCACCATGGTCTGAGCGTGAATTCTTTCGTACGGTTCCGGCAGAATTTGTCCGGCCGCGGCGCGTGCGCGCAGCGTGAAGCCCTCGCTATGCGTGCCGCGCATGCCCAAGGTATCCCACACCTGCAAGCGCTCGAGGGTGTAGTCGGACTTCAACAGCACCAACAGCACCTGATCGTTGCCCGGCGCATCGGCGGCGCGGCGTGCGGTGGTGACGATGCCGTCCGCTTCCACTGCATAGGAAATCACGGTGGCCTTGCGTTCCAGGGTGACCTGCGCGCCGTCGTGCTCGACGGCTGCTTCGCTGGAGCGGACATTGCCGCCGGCCTGGCCCTCGGTGGTCGATGAGGCCATGAGCAGTTGCTCGGCGACGATGCGGCGCAGGATACGCTCGTGCGCGGCATTGTTCTTGAAGTGGCGCACGATGCAGCCCATTTTGATCTGGTGCATGGCGTAGATCAGCGCGGTGGAAGAACAGGACTGCCCTAAGATGTAGCAGACATCGGCAATTTCAGCGATCGTGGCGCCTTCACCGTCCAAGGACTGGGGGACCTGGATGCCGAGCAGGCGCTGCTTGCGCAGCTCCGCGAACGCCTCGCTCGGAAAGCGCGCTTCGGCGTCGACCGCCGCGGCATTGGCGCGGGCCACGTCGGCGGATGCTCGGGCACGGGCGGTCAAGTCGCTCTGCCGTGCACTGGGCGTGCGGGTGCCGGGTATTCGGTGCGTCTCGATTGCCATTTGAATCAGCCTATTGGGCCTGTAACCGGGCGATTATGCGGGGACGGCCGCACCTCGACAATAAGACGGGCGGAAATAGTTTGTCACTTAGTGATGCTCGGCTCCTTTTTAAAAACATATGTAAAAACCCGAACGTATTCCGTATCCTGCGCGACAGGTATTATCGGCCCTGGTTTTTTTCGGGAGACATCCAAAGTGGATCCGCAGGTGAAGGAGGGGGTGAGCGAGCGGCTAATATCGCTCGTCAGGGCCGTTTTGGGCGCCGGCGGCGTGGTCCCAAGCCCCTTCCCGTTGGATGCACAGCTGAGTGATCTGGGGATCAGCTCCTTGAAAATGGTTAATCTCATGCTGGCCGTCGAGGTGGAGTTCGACATCGCCATCGCCCAGGCCGATATCACGCCGGAGAATTTCCACTCATTGCAGTCCATCGAGCTGCTGGTGGAACGCACCCTGGGGCAACGCGCTTAGGGGCCGACGTTGAGGGCTGCCACCAGCGCGTCCACATCGGCCATCGCGGTTTCCCCGTTGGTGGCGCAGATCCGCACCACATCCTGACCTTCGAACGTGGTGGGCGCGACCCAGGCCCGTCCGGAAGCCACCACCCGACGCACCAAGGCTCGCACATCGCCCAGCCCGGCAGGTGGAATGGCGTCCAGGACCGCAAGGGATGAATCGTTGGCGATGCGCCAGCCTGAGGCGAGCAGCCGTTCCTTGACGCGCTCGATCACTTCGACGCCGCGTTCCACATGTGCCCCGAGTCCTTCCCAACCGGCGGCTGCCAGGGCCAGGAAAAGGCGTAACCCCAAAAAACGCCGCGACCATTGCACGCTGTTCAAATAAGGATCCACCGCCGAAAGGCTAGACGGCATAAAACTCGTCGAAGCATGAAAGGCTTCGGACAAGAGATCGGCGCGGCGCGAGAGGAAGATGGCGCAACCCATGGTCGTGGCGAGCCATTTGTGGGCATCGATGGTGATCGAATCGGCGCGCTCGATGCCGGCAAGCAGGCCGCGCAGGCGGTCCGACGCCAGGACGGCGCCCCCCCAGGCCGCGTCCACGTGCAGCCACAGGGATTGTTGTTTCGCGATGTCGGCGCAGGCATGCAACGGGTCGATCATGCCGGCGCCGGTGGTTCCGGCCGTGGCCACGATCATGACCGGAACCGCGCCCGCGGCGCGATCTTCCGTGATGGCCCGCAGCAGCGCCTGAGGGTCCATGCGGCCGCGGCCGTCGGTATCCACCAGCCGCAGCCCGCTGCGGCCGACGCCGGCTTGATGCGCAATTTTCAGCCACGCGATGTGACAATCCCGTGACGTATAGAATTTCACAGGTCCGGCGAACGCGCGCACGCCATCGGCCGAAAATTTGGCATGGGCGGCGGTCAAGGCGCAGATCAGGGCCGTATAGTTCGCTTCCGATCCGCCGGTCGCAAAGTGTCCGGTGGCATCGTCGCCGAAGGCCGCGCGGCGGGCCACGGCGCGAATCACATGGCTTTCCAATGCCACGGGCACGGGGGACGAGGCTGAGCTCGCGAGCTGCGGATTGAAGGATCCGGCGAGACGATCCGCGCATTGCGCCGGGAAATTCGCGCCCGGATTGAAGAGCCCGAAATAACGCGGGTTCGACATTTGCACGATGCCCTGTTCCAGGCGCTCCATGGCCCAGCGCAGAGCCTCTTCGAGCGGCTGCGGCTGCGCGAAGTCGAACCGCTCCAGCTCGGCGCGGAATTGCCGCATGTCGATGGTCGGTGTCACCGGGCCGGCCTGAACGCGGCGATGCGCCGCCGCCAGCTCGAGCGTCAACCAGTTGCTGATTTGCTCTCGGTACGCCGCATCGGGAAATAACGCCGGAATCGCGCCCGGCAGGGACTTGGGATTCAAACCGCGGCGCCGAGTGCTTGATCTAAGTCGGCCAGGATGTCGTCGATGTGCTCGATGCCGACGCTCAAGCGAATGCTGCCGGGCCCGACCCCCGCGGCCAGTTGTTCCTCCGCGGACATCTGCCGATGCGTCGTCGATGCGGGATGGCAGGCGAGCGATTTCGCATCGCCCAGATTGACCAGGCGTTTGAACAGCTTGAGAGCATCGTAGAAACGCATGCCCGCTTTGAAGCCGCCGCGTATCTCGAACGTCATGAGTGAACAAGCCCTGCCGCCCAGGTATCTCTGCACCAGGGGATGATAGGGATTGTCGGCAAACCCGGCATAATTCACCGCTTCCACGCGTGGGTCGGCGCGCAGGAACTCCGCGACCTTGCGTGCATTTTCGACGTGACGCTCGACGCGCAGCGCCACCGTCTCGATGCCCTGCAAAAGCAGGAACGCATTCATCGGCGACAGCACTGCGCCCATGGTGCGCTGGTAGACGCTGCGGCAGCGGCCGATGAACGCCGCGGCACCGTAGTGATCGGTGTAGACCAAGCCGTGATACGACTCGTCCGGCTGTGTGAGCATGGGATAGCGGGCCGCGTGACGGGTCCATGGAAACCGCCCGCAATCCACGATGATGCCGCCCAAGGTCGTGCCGTGGCCGCCCATGAATTTCGTCAACGAGTGGATCACGACGTCCGCGCCGTAGTCGACCGGCCGCACCAACATCGGCGTCGCCACGGTGTTGTCGACGATCAGCGGCATGCGATGGCGGTGCGCGACCGTTGCCAATGCTTCGAGGTCGCAGACGTTGCCGGCCGGATTACCGACGGTCTCACAAAATATGGCGCGAGTATTGTCGTCGATGAGCGCTTCAAGGTCGGCGGCACGATCGGATTTCGCAAAGCGGACCCCGATCCCCATTTTCGGCAGAATGTGCGCGAACAAGGTGTAGGTCGTGCCATAGAGCTGCGGCACTGTTATCAGATTGCGGCCGGCCTCCAAAGCATTCATCGACGCATAGAACAATGCTGTCTGTCCCGATGCCACGCTCAGCGCGCCGACGCCGCCCTCCAGTTCCGTCACGCGCTGCTCGAGCACGTCGGTGGTCGGATTGCTGATCCGCGTATAGCGGTATCCGGGAACTTCCAAGTTGAACAAGGCAGCGCCGTGCTCGGCGCTGTCGAAGGAGTAAGCAGCCGTTTGGTAAATCGGAACTGCAACGGCCTTCGTTGTGGGGTCGGAGTCGAAGCCCCCGTGAATTGCGATTGTTTCCCGCTTCATGCTCGCGAATTGAAGTGATTGACCGGCGCCCAGTGTATCTCGAACGATGCGGGTAGTCGTGGTATGGTTCGCAATTCCCCGGATGATTGTTAAATGAGCAAATCGACGCAGCCCGGCGAGGTCGATGCAAAATTCGCCCGCGATGCATGGCTTCGCGCACTGGCCAAGACCGCCGCCATCGGCGAGCGCGGCATCACGCTTCCCGCACTGATCGACCGCCTGGCAGGAGAATTCCGAGCCGCCCCGGCGCTCCTATCGGCGGAAGCCTCGATGAGCTATGGCCAACTGGGATTTCGCTGCAATCAATATTCTCGTTGGGGAATCAGCCGCGACCTCAAAAGCGGCGATAGCGTTGCGCTGTTCATGTCGAACTGCGCCGAGTATCTGGCGGTGTGGCTGGGATTGACGCGCATCGGTGTGGTGGTCGCGCTGGTCAATTCGCAGCTGGCCGGCGATGTGCTCGCGCATTCCATAAAAATCGCGGCGCCGAAGTATTTGATCGCCGGCGCGGATCTTGCGCCCCGCGTCGCGGCGATCGCCGCGCGTTTGCCGTATGCACTGGCATTGCGCGTAGCGGGTTCGAGCGGGGATTTCGAGCGGTTGGACCCCGAGCTCGAGTCTTTCTCGGGCGAATCGCTGACGGCCGCCGAGCGTGAAGCGCCGCCGATCGATGCCACCGCGCTTTATATTTATACCTCGGGCACGACCGGTCTGCCGAAGGCGGCGAGGGTCAGCCACTACCGGCTGATGCAGTGGAGCCATTGGTTTGCGGGCCTGATGGATACCGGGCCTCAGGATCGGATGTTCAATTGCCTGCCGCTGTACCACAGCGTCGGCGGCGTGGTAGCTACCTTTGCGACGCTGGTGAATGGCGGCGCCGTGGTGATTCGCCCGCGGTTTTCGGCGTCGGATTTTTGGCGCGATGTGCGCGATGAGCGTTGCACGCTGTTTCAGTACATCGGCGAGTTGTGCCGCTACCTGGTCAACACTCCGCACCAGCCGATCGAAACCGAGCATTCCTTGAGGATTGCCTGCGGCAATGGGTTGCGGCCCGAGGTCTGGGTGCCGTTTCAAACCCGTTTCAAAATCCCCAGAATCCTGGAGTATTACGCGTCCACCGAGGGAAATTTTTCGCTTTACAACTGCGAGGGACAGCCGGGCGCCGTCGGCCGCATACCGCCGTTCCTGGCAAATCGCCTGCCCGTGGCGCTGCTGCGATTCGATGTTGAAAAGTCGGAGCCGTGGCGCAACCCGCAAGGGTTCTGCGAGCGTTGCGCCGCCAATGAAATTGGCGAGGCCGTGGGACTGATGCCTGATTCGGGCGGCGAGCGCGCCGGTCGATTCGAAGGTTATGCGGATCAGGAAGCGTCGAATCGGAAAGTGTTGCGCGAGGTTTTCAAAGCGGGCGATGCATGGTATCGCACCGGCGATCTGATGCGCCGCGATGAGCGCGGTTTTTATTACTTCGTCGATCGGGTGGGAGAAACCTATCGATGGAAGGGCGAAAACGTCTCGACCGCGGAAGTGCTGTCGGTTCTGACGGCGAGCCGCGGCGTCGTCGAAGGGGTGGTTTACGGTGTCAGTGTGCCGGGCGCGGATGGGCGCGCGGGTACCGCGGCGCTCGTGGTCAATGCGGATTTTGACCTCGCGGCATTCCGCGCCGATGTGGCTTCGCGCCTGCCGTCCTATGCGCGGCCGGTGTTTTTGCGAATAGTCTCGACGCTGGAGTCCACCGGCACTTTCAAGCCACGCAAGCAGGAACTCATGCAGGCTGGATTCGATCCAAGCCGGGTGGCGGATCCCTTGTATTTCGATGATGCCCGAACGCAGCGCTACGTGCGGGTGGATGCGGCGCTGTATGCCGCGATTTCGAACGGCACGATCAGAATTTAATCGCAGCGCTAAGGCGGCAGCGACGCCAGATAAGCCGCCATCGCCAACATCTCATCCATCCGGAGCCCCGCTACGGCCATTCGCATCGGGGCAGCCATGCTGCCGTGCCGCCCGCCGCTTTGATAACCCCAAAGTTGGCGCACCAAATAGCTCGGCGGCCGTCCCGCGAGCGGCGGTATGCCGCCGAGCCCTTTCAAGGACTCGCCGTGGCAGGCGGTGCAGGCCGCTCCGTGTGCATTGGACGTCGTCAGGATCTTTCCTTCGGCGAGGCTGCCCTCCGGGACGTAGGCAATGAAGCCCGAATGCGCGTCACGTTTGCGCAGACCGGATTCACTTACCGGCAGCTCGATGATTCGTCTGCCGAGCAGTTCGGTGTGCTCGCCGGCAATCGCGGTGCGCATCAGCGAATCCGGATCGACGGCGGAAACAGGAACCCGTTTCGCTTCGCGCACTTGAACCCACGGCCGCGGTGCAAGCGCGGAAAAATACACGGCAGCCGCTTGCACTTGTTCATCGGTGTAGTTCGACTTGAGAGCCGACAGAAACTGCTGGGCGCGGGCGTTGCCGACGGCGATGCGCCGCTCGCCGCTGCGAAACTCCGCAAACTGCCTGACGATGTAGTCCGCCGGAAGTCCCGCCAACGAGGCTGACTCAACATGTCCGGCGCCGTTCGGCAAATGACAGAGCGCACAGGGCAACAGGGGCGCAGTCGCCGCACCGTGCGGCGGCGAGCCGTGCGCGACCACGGCGGGCATCGCAGGATGTTCAGCCGGATACCAGTCCGGCGGATTGAGCACATCGAGCGCTAGCGCCTTAGGCAGGGCGGCGTGGGGCGCAACCGAATGGGTCGGGACAAAAAAAGCCCATTCGGGGCGCGGTGCCGCAAGGGACGGGCTCGAAACAGCAAGTGCCATCAGCGCTGCTGCGAGGCGCCGCATTTTATGTCGGCGCGGGCTCGCTGACCTGCGCGACGGCGCTCGAGATCGGAACTTGGACGATGAGCATGGTACCGCCCGATGCCGGCTTGCGAACGTCCAAGCGGCCGCCCAGCGCACGGACCCGATGGCGCATCGAAGCCAGGCCGTGCGAGCCGATCGCCGTAAAACGGTCCGCCGGCATGCCGATGCCGTCATCGGCAATGCGCATCAGCAGGGTTTCCTCATCCATATCCAGGCTGATATCCGCCGTTTTTGCCCGGGAATGTTTCAGGATGTTGCTGAACGCTTCCTGAGCGATGCGAAACAGCGCGATGGACGCCTCGGATCTGAAGCGCGGCTCCTCATCCGGATAGGACTCGATGCATTGCAGGCCGGCCCCGCCGCAGGTCTCTTTCATCTGCCAACGCAGCGCTGCAAACAGGCCCACATTATCCAGCAGCGTGGGGCGCAACTCCTCGATGATGCGGCGCTTCAAATCGACGCCCGCGGCCAGGTTCTGCTGGACGCGATTCAAGCGCGTCTTCAAATCGGCGTTGTCCTTCGTCAGGTGTTGCTCAGCCCAGGAAATATCCATACGCGCGCCGACCAGCAGTCCGCCGAGCTCATCGTGCAGTTCGCGCGCCAAGCTGGCCTTTTCGCGTTCCGACACATTTTGCAAATGCGTCGACAGTTCGACCAACTCGCGGGTCCGCTCTCCCACCTCGTGCTCCAGCTTGAGCTTCTGATCGCGCAGCTCCGCGTTCAACCCGGCCCGACGCCGAATGTCCAGATACACCAACCGCGTGGCAACGGCCACCAGCAGCATATTGATGATCGTCCCCAAGAGGGTGATCCAGCGGCTCAAGGCCAACGAGCTTTCCCAATGCGCCGTCGCCTCGAGATGTTCGACGCCTTCGCGATCGCGCAGCCGATCCAAGCGGTCCGCGATGATCGCCCCGGTATCCGCACCCACGCTGGTTTTCACGAGCGCGATCGCCGCGGGCACCCCCTGAGTTTTCTGGATGGTCATGATCATCGAGAGGTCCGCGAGCCTTTTGCCGATCAAGACCTGCAGGTCGCGCACGCTGCCAAGACTCGCATCCGAGGTGGCGTAAGCCCGGCTCAAGGTCTCGAGCCGCGGTTCTATCTCCGTCACCACACGCGTGTAGGTCTCGAGGTAGCGCGTGTCGCCCGTGAGCAGGAATGTGCGCTGCGCGCTGACGGATCTTGCGAGTGCACTTTGCAGCTCGTCGACGCCGTGCTCGCGCGCCGCGGATTTTTGCAGGCGTTCGCCGGCCTCCTGCAGGCGAGCCTGTCCTTCGCCCGTTACGAAGAACAAGGCGGCCAGGAAACTGATGATGAGAAACGGCGGCACAGCGACGTACCAGCGTCCCAAGCCGTCCAAGGCATCGCTCAAGAAGTTCACGCGATTCATGTTGTCAACCAAAGCATTCACTGTTTATTGCCGCCAGAAATTTGCTGCAATGCGCGTGCCAACTAATTGCATATGATCGCACGCGCCGCGAAGACGCGCTGGCCTGCAAGAAAATATCAATACGGCCCGCAAGTTATGCAGAGCGCGGCGTTCGATGCATGGCGCGACAGGGAAGAGGCGCCGTGAGGCGAGTGTAAGGTTTACCGGTTGGCTTACCGGTTTAGAATGTTCCGAGCGTGACGGTGTCGCTGACATCGTCCACGGCAAAGGCAACCGGGACAGCCACGATGGGCACGCGGGTCCTGCCTTTCATCCACGCAGCGAAGTCTTCCATCGGCATGGGTTTGGCGTAGAAATAGCCCTGCGCGATATCGCAACCGAACTGGCGCAGGCGCTCGGCCGCGGCTGCGCTTTCGATGCCCTCGGCCACCACCTTCAGGCCCAAGGCGTGGCCCATCTCGATGGCGGAACGCACCACCGTGGCGAATTCAGGATCGGACTCGAGGCTGTGGATGAAGCTACGATCGATTTTCATTTCATCGACGGGCATGCGAGCCAGGTGACTCAGCGACGAATAGCCGGTGCCGAAATCATCGATCGACAGACCCACGCCGAGCGCTGCGATGGCTTCGAGCATCCGCAAGGCGCGCGTCGGATCCTCGATGAACCCGGTCTCGGTCAATTCCAAGGTGAGCAGCGACGGGGGCAACTGGTGGCGGCTCAGCAGCGAGGCGACCCGGGAATCGAAGCGCGCATCGCCGATATCCTCCGCGCTGATGTTGACGGCGACATTCAGCGCCACGCCGGCGCGATGCCACTGCGCCGCCTGCGCCATGGAATGATCGAGGGTCCAGCGCGTCAACCAACGGATGAAGCCGGTTTGTTCCGCAAAGGGGATGAAATCCACCGGGGTCAGCAAACCGCGCGTCGGATGCTGCCAGCGAAGCAGAACCTCGGCGCCCGCCACGCGGCCGGTGCGCAATTCAAGCTTGGGCTGGAAGTACAAGCGCAGTTCTTCGTGCTCCACCGCATGGCGCAACTCTCCCAACAGCGACAGCTGGTCGCGCGCGGCGGGCTGCAACGCCTCTTTGTAGATCGCCAGCGCGCGCTTCTCGCGGCGCGCGCAGTCCAGCGCCAAATCCGCGCAACGCATCAGCTCATCGTGCGAAACGGTGCCCTCCACGGCGAGGACCAGTCCGAGCGTCGCACTGATGTCGATGGGTTGAGCCTCGACGATCACCGGCTCGGCGAGCGCCAGGAGCAGCGAAGTTCCCCATGCGTGCAGGCCTTCTTGGTCGGCGAGTTTCGTGAATGCGGCAAAGTGATCGGCGGCCAGGCGCGCAACCGCAGAGCGAACAGTAGGAACGGCTGCGATGCGCGCCGCGATTTCGGTGAGCACGGCATCGCCGACCGAGTATCCGAGATGTTCGTTGATGCGCCGGAAGCGGTGCAGGTTGATGACGGCAACCCCGATGGGTGCGCCCGGGGCCTCGCGCAACGCCTCGGCCAACGCCGAGCCGAATGCCGTCCGATTCATCAGCCCCGTCAGCGCATCCTCGTAGGCCAAACGCCGGATGGATTGATCCCGGGTTTGGACTGCGGTCTGCATGAGATGCAGCCCTTCGGCGAGCACGCCGAGCTCATCGTCGCGCTGCACGTTGCGCTGCGCGTCGTAGGTACCCGCGCGCATGCGATCGACCACCTGGGTCAAATCCCGCAAAGGGCGGGTGATGTTGCGCGCGAGCCAGAACGCAGCCAGCGCGAAGGCGACCAGACTGATGGCCGCGATCACGTACAGAACCTTGGTGAGGCGCTCGAACGGCGCGCGCGCGTCGGCGAGCGATCGCGACAGCACCGCGACGATTTCGGCGTTGCCGGTTTTCGACAGCTCGATTCGCCGCGTGACCACATCGGCACTGCGCTGGCCGCCGTCGGGCAACGTGCTGATGACGTCGTTCCAGCGGCCGTTCGCGCGCACGGACAACGTGACCGCAAGGCCCGTGATGCTCGCCAATTCGTGCGCAGCCTTGGCGTCGAACTCGAATCCCATGGCGATCCAGGCCACCGGCAGTGGGCTGCGAACCGCCACCGTCACCAACTGGTAAATGCGCCCCTTATCCACCATCATTCCCGCCGCACTGTCGCCTAAGCCTGCGGTCTCCTGGAGTGCCGCGATCGGGAACGGCGCACCGGCGGAAAGATGCGTGCCCGAGGCGGCGATCACATTGCCGCTGAGCGAGGTGAGTACGACCATGGCTGCGCCGATGCGCTCGCCGCTGTTCTCGAGCGCCGAGGCAAGAGTATCGGTATCGCGCGCGGCGACCGCTTCACGAAATCCATAGTCCGCGGAGACCGCTTGCGCCGCCTGCGTCAGCTGCCGGCGATTGCTCTCGAGCAAGCGCGAGAACACCAACGTGCCGACGTCGAGTTGCCGCTGGACCTCCCGGCCCGCGCTGTCGCGATTGGTTGCGAGCACCGCGCCCAGCGCAGCCGCCAGCACTGCTGCCAGCAGCAGCAGGAATGTCACGGCAATTCGGGTTCGCAGCGCCAACGCCTTTCGCTCCCACGGCTGTAGGCTACAGAGCTTAGGTTAAGCGGCCGGCGAAATCGGAGCTGTGCGTTGTCTCACATCGCATACACTAAAGCCATGCCCATCGTCCGGCTCGACAAAGTCTCTCTCAGTTTCGGCCTGAAGCCCTTGCTGGACAACGTCAATCTGCAGCTGCGCAGGGGCGAGCGCGTCTGCCTGCTCGGGCGCAACGGCGAAGGGAAATCCTCGCTTTTGCAAGTGATCTCCAGAAGTCTCGTGCCGGATGGCGGCGAGGTCTGGATTCGACCCGGCGCGCGGATCGCGAGTCTCGCCCAGGAAGTATCGACCGGCAGCGAGACGTTGGTCCGCGACGTGGTGCTGGGCGGCGTGCAGCGGACAACGCCTGATGACGAATGGCAGGCCGAGCTTCAGGCCGATCAGGTGATCGCACGCCTGGAGCTCAAGGGGGATGCGCCGATGAGCGCGCTGTCCGGCGGCTGGCGCCGGCGCGTTATGCTGGGACGGGCCCTCATCGCCGCGCCCGATGTGCTGTTGCTGGATGAGCCGACGAATCACTTGGATGTCGAGGCCATCACCTGGCTCGAAGACATGATGTTGGACTATGCCGGCGCCTTGTTTTTCGTGAGCCACGACCGCGCCTTCGTACGGCGCCTGGCGACAAAAATCGTCGAGCTCGATCGCGGCCAGTTGCGCGTCTGGCCCGGCGGCTACGACGACTATGTCCTGCAAAAGCGCGCTGCGCTCGAAGTCGAAGCCAAGCACGCGGCGCTGTTCGACAAGAAGCTGGCGCAAGAGGAGGTCTGGATCCGGCGGGGCGTCGAAGCGCGCCGCACACGCAACGAGGGCCGGGTGCGCGCATTGGAGCAGCTGAGAATCGAACGGCGTGAGCGCCGCGAGCGAATCGGCAGCGTGGAGCTGCGCGCGCAGGATGCGGCTCCCTCCGGCAAGCTGGTGTTCGAGGCGCAGAACGCAACGCTCAGCTTCGGCGCCGCCCCGATCATCCGCGATTTCTCAACGCGCATCCTGCGAAAAGATAGGATCGGCATCATCGGCCCCAACGGCTGCGGCAAGACCACGCTGATCAGGCTGCTCGTAGGCGAGCTCGAGCCGTCCTCAGGAACCATCCGGCGCGGCACCAATCTTTTGCCGGCCTATTTCGATCAACAGCGTGAGCAGCTCAATCCGTCCGCATCCATCGCTGACAATGTGACCGGCGGCAGCGGCGATACGGTGATCATCGATGGCCAGCCGCGGCATGTATCGGGCTACCTGCGTGATTTCTTGTTTCCCGCCGAGCGCCTGAATGCGCCCGTGAGCATGTTGTCGGGCGGTGAACGTAATCGCTTGCTGCTGGCGCGCCTGTTCGCCAAGCCGAGCAACCTTTTGATCATGGACGAGCCGACCAACGATTTGGATGCCGAGACCTTGGAACTGCTCGAGGAGTTGGTCGCAGACTACGCCGGCACGCTGTTGCTGGTCAGTCACGACCGGGCGTTTCTCGACAACGTCGTCACCAGCACGCTGGTGTTCGAAGGTGCGGATGAAATCAATGAGTATGTGGGCGGCTACACCGACTGGCTGCATCAGCGAAAACCCGCCGTTGACGAAGCCGCCGCGGCCGCAAGACCCGCGCGCACCGTTGCGATGAGCCCGGCCGGCGCGGCGGATGCGCCTGCTGCCGCGTCCAAGGGGCGGCGTCTGTCATACAACGAGAAGCGGGAATTGGCGCAGCTGCCGGGGAAGATTCAAACCCTGGAAGCCGAACAAATGCAGCTGACCGCATTGATCAGCGATCCTCAAGTATTCCAACACAATCTGGATCGAGGCAGTCAGGCGCTGCAGCGCTTGCAAGTGCTCGCCGGGGAGCTCGACAGCGCCTATGCGCGCTGGGAGACGCTCGAACAGGCAAGCGGCGCGCGCGGCGCGAGCAGCGGCTAGCCGCGCGAGCCGCGGCTAACGGCGCGGCCGTCCTCCCCTAAGCAGATCGCTGGGATTCGGCAGCCCCGAGCCGGCGGCATCGGGGATCACGAGGGATGATGCTTGCTCACGGCGCAGCTCCTGCAGTTCGCGCATGGTTTGCTGGACCGCTTGCTCCGCGCTTGCGCCAAATTTTTCCACCGCCGCTGCCAATGTCGTCGCCTCCAGTTCGAAACTGATGGGTACCGCGCCCATCGGCGTCATGACCTGCGCCTGTCCTACAAATATGACGGGCCGTGTGGTATCCGTCGCGCCGTCCGCCGTCACGGGCGTCATTCTGCGGATGGTGCCGACTTTACGATCGGTAAATATTTCCTCGCGATAGACCTGCGTCGCGTCCATGGTTGCCTGTCGGCCCTCGTTGGCGGAACTCATCGGTGGATACCCCTTAAAATCGATTCGAAAGATGCAACCCTAGCAGTTTTCAGCGTTGCCATGGAGGCCTGCTACGATACCGGCTTGACACACTCGAGCACAGCACCGAAGGTTTCCATATGGAGCACTCTGTTGGGAGTCGCCCTGTTGGGGGTGGCAGTGTTCGTGCTGCATCACTTGCTCGGCAAGTACCACTGGCGCGACATCCTGGAGCGCGTAGAAGCCATCTCGAACACGAAACTGTTGCGTGCGGCATTCTTTACTTGCGCGGGCTACGGCTCCCTGACGCTGTACGATGCGCTTGCGGTTCGCTTTGCCGGCGCGCGCGTGCCTTATCCGCGCATCGCGCTCATTTCCTTCATGGGCTATGCCATCGGCCATAACGTCGGCTTGAATTCCATCAGCGGCGGCGCCGTGCGCTATCGCGCCTATGGGGCGCTCGGCCTCACGGCCAAGCAGATCGCCACCATTATCGCCTTCGGCACGCTGACCTTTTTCCTGGGCGCCGGCGTGCTGCTCGGGCTGTCGCTTTTGTCGAATGCCGGAATGTCCGGATCCGTGCTGCATGTTCACGCCTGGTTGGCGCTGGTCGTCGGCGGCTTGTTGCTGGTGGCGGTAGGCGCATATCTGTGGCTGGTCTGCACGCGTCACGCCCCCATAAAGTTCCGACAATTCGAGATTCCCGTGCCGAAACCGCGCGTCGCGTTCGCGCAGATCGGCGTCAGTTGCGTCGACATGCTGTGCGCCACCAGCGTTTTGTACGTATTGCTGCCGCGCGAAGCCGCAATCGGGTTTTTCGCGTTTGCGGGCGTCTACCTGCTGGCACTGGCGGCGGGCGCCGTCAGCAACGTTCCCGGCGGCATCGGCGTATTCGAATTCGTGCTGCTGCTGCTGATGCCGGCGGTGCCGAAGGATCGTCTGATCGGTGCGCTCATCGCCTATCGCGCCATTTATTACTTCGCACCCTTCGCCATCGCGCTGGTGTTGCTGGGGGCACACGAAGTCTGGATACACCGCGCGCCGGTCGTGCGCCTGGGGCGCGTCGTGCGGGCGTTCCTGACCGCCGTCACGCCGCAGGCGATCGCGATCGCCGTGTTTCTCGGCGGTGCCGTGCTGCTGTTCTCCGGCGCCACGCCGGGTCTGAACTATCGCCTGACGCTGCTGCGCAAGGTTGTGCCCCTGTCGGTGCTCGAGCTGTCGCATCTGCTCGGCAGTGTGGTAGGCGTGGGATTGCTGATCATCGCGCATGGCCTATATCGGCGCTTGCACACGGCGTGGTGGATTACGATCTGGCTGCTGTGCGCCGGCATCTTGGCGTCGCTGCTCAAGGGCTTCGACTATGAGGAAGCCACCATTTTGACGGTGGTGGTGATCATGCTGGTATCGGCGCGATCGCGCTTCCGGCGCCGGGCGCCGCTCCTCGAGCAGCACTTTTCCGCCGCGTGGATCATCGCCTTTGCTCTGGTGCTGTTGTTGGCAGGATGGCTGGTGCTGTTCGCGTACCGGCATTTGCCGTACGAAAACGAGCTCTGGTGGCAATTTGCCTTCCAGGCGTCGGCGCCGCGCAGCCTGCGCGCCTCGTTGCTCGCCGTGATGATCGGCGCGATTTACGGCTTGTGGCGCGTGTTGCGGCCTGCGCCGCCGCGATTTTCCGCCCCCAAGAGTGCGGACTTGGAATGCGTGGCGAGCTTGATCGAGAAAGGCCAGGACACGACGGCCAATCTGGCGCTGCTGGCCGATAAAAATTTGATGTTCAACAAAGATCGCACCGCCTGCATCATGTTCCAGACCTCCGGCAACAGCTGGGTGGCCATGGGCGATCCCATCGGGCCGCCGCATCTTGGCGAAGATCTCGCTTGGGAGTTTCTGGAGCACTGCGACGGCATGGCCGTCTCGCCGGTGTTCTATCAAGTGACGCCGGAGCGCCTGCCGTTGTATGTGGACCTGGGGCTCAACCTGAGCAAGCTGGGCGAAGAGGCGAGAGTGCCGCTCGAATCCTTCTCGCTCGAAGGCCCGGCACGCGCGGATTTGCGCCAGGCGCACCGCCGCGCCGGCCGCGATGGCGCAACCTTCGAAATGGTCGCGCGCACGAGCGTGCCCGCCATTCTGGCGGATTTGCGTGCGGTCTCGGACGCCTGGCTTGACGCCAAGAATGCCACCGAAAAGCGCTTTTCCTTGGGATTCTTCGATGAGCGCTACATCTCGCATTTTGACGTGGGCGTGGTTCGCCACCAAGGCGCGGTGGTCGCGTTCGCCAACCTGTGGCGCGGCGGATCGACGGAGCTGTCGGTCGATCTCATGCGCTACAACGAGGCCGCGCCCAAAGGCGTCGTCGACTACATGCTGATCGAATGCCTGTTATGGGGCCGGGCGCAGGGATTTCGCTGGTTCAATCTCGGCATGGCGCCGCTCTCGGGCCTCGAGGAGCACGCGTTGGCGCCCACCTGGCACAAGCTCGGGCGCATCGTGCAACGCTACGGCGAAACATTCTATAACTTCGAGGGCTTGCGCAAATTCAAGGAAAAATTCAATCCGGTGTGGCGGCCGCGCTATTTGGCGGCGCCGGATGGTCTGGCGATGGCGGGCGCGTTGCTGGATGTCACGGCGCTGATTTCCGGCGGGGTGCGCAACGTGCTGCGCAAGTGATCGACGCACCCTTGACCGGTTGGAGGAACTGCATCGGCTAGAGGAACTGCGCCTCGATCTTCTGCGCGACCTCGCGCATCTTGGGCAGAAATTGTTCCACCGCCGTCCGCAACGGCACCGCGGTTGCCGCGTAACGAACCGTGACGCTGGCGAGGATACGATCCTTGGCGCGCACCGGAATGGCCAGGCTGGTTTCTTCCGAGACGCGCCGCGCGCGATGCGCCATGCCGAATCCTTGAGTGCGTGTTTCGTTCAAAAGCCGCTCAACCTCAATTCGGTTGCGCGCCAAGCGGTCCTCCGGCATCGATGATCGCGCCAATAGCTCCAGCATCGCATCGCGCTGCTGCGCCGAGCAGTACGCGAGGTAGGCGCGACCCGCGGCCGAGCCCAGCATCGGTACCCGAACGCCGGCGCTGTACTGCTCCAGCGCCAGAGGACTCTGACGATCGGTGGTCTCGCGGATCATCATGGTCGAACCCGACGGCGTGGCAATCGCCACCGGCCAAACAATCTGCGAACCCAAGGCGGCGAGCAGCGGCTTGGCGATGTGCGCGACCAATGCCTCGTCGTCAAAGCCGTCCGACAGCGCGCGCACCATGATGGTCGGCCGGTAGCAGTCGTCGTGCGCATCGCGATCGACATAGCCGGCGAGGCGCAGCGTCTCCAATATGCGATAGGT
>DASXMG010000059.1:0-1562 GCA_036495805.1 Steroidobacteraceae bacterium
TAGAGCCGGTCGAACTGATCGATGGTGCGCTTGAGCAGATAATCGCTTTCATGGTGCTGCACCGCCATCATCGGGATGTCGTTGAGCTCCATGGTGTACGGCAGCGTCACCAGCGGGCCGTGCGTGGTGCGGATCGTGGTCGGCTCGTCGTCATAGACCCAGTCGCCGATATATTTGATTCCGGCCTGCGTCAGAAAATCCGGCGTCTCCAGGGTTTGCGTCAGGCCCGGCCCAAGCCAGCCGACCGGCCGCTTGCCGCAAAAGCGCTCGAGCACGTCGAGCGAGCGCGAAATCATTTTTCTTTGGTCGGGTTCGCCGTGGATCGGGCCTTGCTGATAGGAGTGGCCCATGAATTCCCAGGCGTCGCTCTTCGCTTCCTGGGCGACACGGGCATAATCCTCGCAAACCCGGGCATTGATCGCGAGCGTCGGGCGAATTTTCAAGCGCTTGAACAGATCGAAGAAGCGCCACACGCCGACCCGCATGCCGTATTCATGCCAGCTCCAGTTCGGCACGTCGGGAATGAGCGTCTGCCCGGTGGGCGGGGCCAGCACCTGGCGCGCCATCGGCTTGCCGATGTCCCAGACTTCGAGATTGACGATGGTCCACAATACCAGCCGGCTGCGGCCGGGCAGTTTCAGCGGCGGCCGGTCGACGATCGCCGAAAACGCGGCGCGCTCGCGCGGCAGCATCGGCTTTCCGCGCTTACTGGTCATGCGTTTTTTCATTGGGCGCGTTCTCCCCCGGCCGGCGCCGTGTCAGGTGCAGAATCATACGTCGTTAGCGGCATTTACGCCAACTCTGCCGTCATTTTACGCAATCGGCGTCGGGCGATCACATCCTTGTTAGCGGCTGCCGAATGGCATTGCAGTCTGCGGCGAATAGATCATGTATGGAACCAACCTTCCGGGGGCCGATTATCTTCCCAGCCTTTGCGAATCTGTCATTAATCCCCGCCCTTTGCGGACCCTTGCAATGCCCCGTGCCGCCGCTGCCAAGCATGTTCGGATAGCCGATCCGGCGAACGATTCCGTTGCGGCGGCGCAGCCGTCGGACGATCCGCGCCATTTTTGGCTGAATGCCTTCCAGACCGTGCGCCGCGAGACCGAGCGGCGCGCTGAGCTGCTGTCGCCCGAGGACCAGGTCATCCAGTCGATGCCCGACACCAGCCCGACCAAATGGCATCGGGCGCACACGACGTGGTTCTTCGAGCAATTTCTGCTGCGGTCGTTCGCGCCAAACTACAAGCCGTTCGATGAGCGTTTCGCCTATCTGTTCAACTCTTATTACGTCGCGGTGGGGCCGCGGCAAGCGCGTCCGCAACGCGGACTCATCACCCGGCCCAACGCCGCCGAAGTCGCCGAATACCGCGCTCATGTCGATGCCGCGGTGGGTGCGCTGATCGAATCGGCGGAGAATTTCGCGGTATTGATCCCGATCATCGAGATCGGCCTCAATCACGAGCAGCAGCACCAGGAATTATTGCTCACCGATATTCTGCACGCGTTTTCATTCAACGAAACCCACCCAGCCTACGATCCCGATTGGCAATGGCCGCAAGC
>DASXMG010000060.1:0-58638 GCA_036495805.1 Steroidobacteraceae bacterium
CGGGCCTATGAGCAAGCGCGGCAACATCGCTGGTACATGACTTCGCGCCTCATCACTCTGAATGACCTGTATTCGTTCGATCCGAGTGTCACCGTGGAGCCGGAGCAATTCACCGATATTATCGGTAGGAACTTCAAGCAGCCCGCGGAGGGCTTGGGGTTCGATGGCTCGCCGGTTGCGCACATGTGGCGAACGATGATTTGGCCGAACAATTTGCTGTGATGGACGCGCTGCGCAGCCTTATACCCGCATAAATAAGGAGATGGGGATGGAACTGCAGATCAACGATCAGAAAGTCACGGTCGCCGCCGAACCGGATCTACCGCTCTTGTGGGTGCTGCGCGATTTGCTGGGGATGACGGGCACGAAATTCGGCTGCGGCATGGCCCTCTGCGGCGCATGCACCGTGTTGATCGACGGCCAGGCGCTGCGCTCATGCGTGCTTCCGGTCGCGCAAGCGGCGGGGAAAAAGATCACCACAATTGAAGGGGTCGGCACGAGCGCGGTGGGCGCGGCGCTGCAGACCGCCTGGCAACAGATCAATGTCCCGCAGTGCGGCTATTGCCAGGCCGGACAGATCATGTCCGCGGCCGCGCTGCTGCAAGCGCGACCGAATCCGAGCGATGCCGATATCGATGCGGCCATGTCCGGCAACATCTGCCGCTGCGGCACCTACCCGCGCATACGCACAGCCATCAAACAGGCGGCGAATCACGAGGGGCGCGCGAAGTGAGCGCCGTTGCCGACGAGTTTGCCGCGCCGAATGGCTTGAGCCGTCGGGAATTCCTGCGGCGACTTCAGGCGATGGGCGGCCTGCTGCTGGTTGCGGACGGCCTGCACATCGCCAAGGCGGCGGATGCCCCCAAGTACGGCGCCGAGGGCATGGAGCACGGCACCGTCGACAATCCGCTGGTGTTCCTGGCCGTGGGTGATGACGGCTGGGTCACCATCGTCGTGCATCGCTCGGAAATGGGCCAAGGTGTGCGCACCGGGATGCCGCTCATTGTCGCTGACGAACTGGAAGCGGATTGGGGCAAGGTCCGCGTTCAGCAAGCGCCGGCCGATGAAGAGAAGTATGGCAACCAGGACACCGACGGGTCGCGCAGCACCCGGCATTTTCTCGATCCGATGCGCCGCTGCGGCGCGGCCGCTAGAATGATGCTGGAACAAGCCGCTGCCTTGTCCTGGAACGTGCCGGTGAGCGAAGTTCACGCCCTCAATCATGAAGTGCTGCATCAGAAAACCGGCCGCAAGCTTTCCTACGGCACCCTCGCGAAGCGGGCCGCGAAACTGCCGGTGCCGGGCACCGGTGCGCTGCGCTTAAAAACCTCCGCGGAGTTTCGCTACGTCGGCAAGGGCGGCGTTCCGATCGTCGACGGCCACGATATGGTCACCGGCCGCGCTCAGTACGGCATCGACCCCTGGTTCAAAGAGATGAGCTTCGCCGTCATCGCACGCTCACCGGTGTTGGGCGGCAGCGTCAAGCAGTTCGACGGCAACGCCGCCGCGGCGGCGCGAGGCGTGCAGAAAGTGCTGCTGATGCCTGCGCCCGTTCCCAAGGCTACCTTTCACCCGCTCGCGGGTGTCGCGGTTATCGCCAATTCCACCGGCGCGGCGATCGCCGCGCGCAAATTGCTGAAAATAGAGTGGGATGACGGCGCCAACGGCAATTACGATTCCGATGACTATCGCGCCGCGATGCAGGAATCCGCCCACAAACCCGGCAAAGTGGTGCGTCAGTCGGGCGATGTGGACGCAGCATTCAAGTCCTCGGCTAAAACGATCGAGGTGCAGTACTACATTCCGCACATCGCGCACGCGACCATGGAGCCGCCGTGCGCAGTGGCACGCATCATCGCCGGCAAGGTCGAAGTCTGGGCGCCCACTCAAGCGCCGCAGGTCACGCGCGAGGATGTCGCGAAGCACCTCGGCATGGGAACGGAAAATGTCACCGTCCACGTGACGCTGCTCGGCGGCGGATTCGGCCGCAAATCAATGCCGGATTTTGCCATCGAGGCCGCGCTGTTGTCGCAGGCCATGGACGGGCGCCCGGTCAAGGTGACCTGGACCCGCGAGGATGACCTGCATCATGATTTTCTGCACACCGTATCGGTGGAATAACTGAAAGCGGGGCTGGGCGCCGACGGCAAGGTGTCGGCGTGGCTGCATCGCAGCGTGGCGCCCTCGCTGGCGATGAGCTTCGTTCCCGACGTCAATCACGAAACCGCCGGCGAGCTCGGGATGGGATTTATCAACATGCCCTACGATATTCCCAACCTGCGCATGGAAAATCCGGAAGCCGGCGCGCACTGCCGCATCGGGTGGTTCCGCTCCGTATCCAACATTCCGCACGCCTTTGCCGTGCAGTCCTTTGTTTCGGAGCTGGCGGCGAGTGTCAGCAAGGATCACCGCGACTACCTGCTCGAACTCATCGGGCCGGCGCGCAAAATCGATCCTGACAGCCTGCAAGACCATTGGAATCACGGTGAGTCGCCGCAGCGCTACCCGGTGGACACCGGCCGCTTGCGCCGTGTGGTCGAAACCGTCACGCAGGAAGCCGGCTGGGGCAAGAAATTCGCTCCGGGCCGAGGGTTAGGGCTGGCCGCGCACTACAGCTTCGTGAGTTATGCCGCAGCCGTGGTGGAAGTGGACATCGATGCGCAGGGCCGAATCGTGGTGCCGCGCGTCGATGTCGCATTTGACTGCGGCCCGCAAGTCAATCCCGAACGTATCCGCTCGCAACTCGAAGGCGCCGTCATCATGGGCTTAGGCCTCGCGATGTTCGGCGAGATCACCTTCAAGAGGGGCCGATCGCAGCAGGATAACTTTCACCAGTATCGCGTCTTGAGGATGAATGAGGCGCCCGCCGACATCCGCATCCACTTGATCCCGGCGACGGATTGGAGCGTGCCCTTGGGCGGCGTCGGTGAGCCCGGCGTGCCCCCCATTGCGCCGGCGCTGTGCAACGCGGTGTATGCGGCAACCGGCAAGCGAGTTCGCAGTTTGCCCATCAAGGATCAAGCCAAGCGCGTAACTTGACGGGATCAGCCGCGAGACCCCGATAGCGCAGAAGTCAGTTGCGCTGAAAGATCGCCCAAGGTGTAAGGCTTCGGCAGCAGCGGAATGCCTTCGACTTCGGCGTCGCGTTTGGCCGCTGCAGAGAAGCCGCTGACCAAAACCACGGGCAATGAGATGTTGCGTTGGCGCATCTCACGCACCAACGCTATTCCGTCCATGCCGCCCGGCATCATGACATCCGACAGCACCAGTCCGATGCCGGGGCTTGCCGTGAGCTCGTTCAAGGCGGCCTGTCCGGTCGTGACCGGTGTTACCTCGTAGCCCAGTTCGGCCAACATCGCGCTCGTCAGTGATGCCACTTGAACATCGTCTTCGACCAGAAGCACCCGGCACGGCGCAAAGCGAGATGGCGAGCCTTCATCGCGAGGCTCCATCCGCCGTATTGCGCCGCTGGGCGACTCACTGGAGCGCGGCAACAGCAGCAGAACTTTGGTCCCCTCATTGCTTCTACTTTCAATTTGCACCGAACCGCCGGAACCATGCACAAAGCCGTACACCTGCGCGAGTCCCAGCCCTGAGCCCTTGCCGACCTCCTTGGTGGTATAGAACGGCTCCAGGCAACGGGCAATCGTCTCCGCGTCCATACCGACACCGGAATCGCTGACCGACAGCTCGACAAAATCACCCGTGAGACCGTATTCGCGGACGTCGGTACGATTCACCGCCGCGATCGTGATCGTGCCGCCCTGAGGCATGGCATCACGGGCATTCACGCAAAGATTGAGCAACGCGATACCCAGCTCGCCCTCATCCACGCGTACCGGCCACACGCCGGGCTCAAAAAAAGTTTTCACCGTTACCGATCCACCGAGCGACCCATCGAGAAGCTCTCGCATTCCTTCGACGTGTCGCGGTATTGCGATCGGTTTCGCATATAGTTCCTGCTGCCGCGAGAACCCCAGGAGCTGCCGTGTCAGGGCGGCGCCGCGCGCCGCCGCTTGACGCATTCCTTCCCGCACCGCCCGGCGTCGCTCGTCGCTCAACTCGCGGTCCAATATGCTCAGGCCGCCACTGATCACCATCAGAAGATTGTTGAAATCATGCGCAATACCGCCGGTCAACTGGCCGACCGCCTCCATTTTCTGGCTTTGGCGCAGCAGCCGTTCGGTGCGCTCGCGCTCCGCGACCTGAGCCACCAAGGCCGCATGCGCGCCGCGAAGCTGATCGGCCGTACGATGTTGCTCCGTCAAGTCGGTGACGATGCAGCAATGGATCTCTTCGCCGCTCAAGCCGTCGGTCCGCAATGCGCTGAAGGACACATGAGTCGGGATGATGTGCCCCTGCTCCGTTTTGATTCCCAGTTCGCCTTTCGATCCGCAAGCGATCAAGTCGAGGACGTTGGCCCAATCGGACGCAGCGATGAAGCGGGCCAGCGAACCGCCGATCACCCGCTGCGGCTCGCTCTCCACCAGTTCCGCGAGACGCCTATTGCAGTAGAGAATGTCGCCGCTGCGTGTCAGGGTCAATGCGCCCTCGCGCATTGCCTCGACCAGCAGCCGGTAGGTTTGGTCCGCAGTCTCCAGGGTGTAAACACGAGGTAAGTTGTCGGCACCCGAGACCACCACCGCGTCCACGTCTCCATTGCGGATTGCATCCAGCGTCTCTTCAGCCTCACGCAGTTTCTCTCGAAGCGCCGTATTCTCCAGGCGCAGAAGCTGCTGCGCCTTCGCATCGGAAGGGGCATCGCAAGCTTCTTGCTCGACGGCAGGGCTCATTTGGCAGCTGCGATGGTTTCTTTGGGGCTTAGGCCAAGGCCGGCCAGAACGCGCTCTTCATTTGCAAGATCGCCGATGATTCGCCGCAGCGGCAGCGGCAGCATTTTAACCAGGGTCGGTGCGGCCAGGATCTGGTGCTGTTTCGCCGCTTCGGGATGTTGGTAGATATCCACG
Source organism: Steroidobacteraceae bacterium (assembly GCA_036495805.1). Lineage (GTDB taxonomy): Bacteria > Pseudomonadota > Gammaproteobacteria > Steroidobacterales > Steroidobacteraceae > Bog-1198. The sequence continues at coordinate 4,968 of DASXMG010000060.1, forward strand.
ACCTCAAGATCGTATTCGCCATGCAGCCGCTCCTCGCATAAGCGCCGAAGATTGGCGATCGCCCTCGATGAGCGCGATGTCGTGCCGGTGATAAAAAGCCGCAACACGTAGTGCGTGCCCTTATCAGCCGCTGGCAGCGACTTTTCACTCATGGCGCCGAGACCGGGCGCAAGTCGAGCCCCACCAACACCCGTTCCATGTTCGACAGATTTCCGATGATTCGCTTCAGCGGCTCCGGCAGCCGGCGCACGAGGGTCGGCACCGCCAAGATCTGGTCGCCCGCCGCGAGTTGCGGATGCTCGAGAAGATCGATCACCTCGATTTGATATCTTCCGGCCAAATGCTTCTCGCAAATATTTTTCAAGTTGGCGAGCGCGGTGATTGATTTTTGGGTCTGACCTGCCACATACAGCCGCAGGTTGTAGTGGCCATCGGGAAGCGGCGCTTGCTCAGTCTTCGGGCTCATCAGTTGATTCATGACCCGGTCCCTCCCCGCTGAACAGCCATCGTCCGTCTCTCGGCGTGCAGACGCCGTTCGAGTTCTTCATCGTGTTGCTGAGATTTTCGAGCCTCTTCTTCCTCGAATTCGAGCTCCACGCGCAGCTCAGCAATTCGCCGTTCGAGCGCTGCGCGCTTGCGTTGGATGTCGCGTTGCTTGCGCTCATTGTCTTGAGAACGCCGAACTTTGGAAGCGGCATCGACCATTTCTTGCGCGACGCGCGCCGACCCGGTCAAGACGCCGCCGCTTCCCAGGTAGGCGTTGACCAGCTTTACGCCTTCGGAGGTCAACTGGTACTCGCGGATCTGATTGGAATGGTTCATGCCGCGCGACTTGAGCACGTAGATTCCGCGATTGCGCTCGCCGTTGCTCTCGAGCTGAACGAGCGACAACCAGGTGTCCATGAGCGATGACATGCCGACGTCCGCCTTATCCATTCCATCCAGGGACAGCAGGTCCGTGAGAAATGCCGTGATCCCGCGGCTCTTCAGCAAGTCTATGATCCGCAGCAGCATTGAGTGCACGTCACCGGTTTCGCCCCTCAACGCGGAGATGGGATCCAGCACTGCGGCGGCCGGCCCGAACGCGTCGATCTCCCGATACATTCGCGCCAGGTGCATCTCGAGCCCGAACAGGCTCGGGCGCGCCGCCTCGAAACGCAACAGCCCTGCATCGATACGCGGCTGCAAATCCAGGCCGATGGAGCGCATGTTGCGAATAATCTGTGCCGGCGACTCCTCGAAGGCGAAATACAGACAGCGCTCGCCGCGTGCACAAACCGAGTCGACAAAGTGAGCTGCCAGGCTGGTTTTTCCGGTTCCAGCCGTCCCCGAGACGAGGATGCTGGTACCGCTATAAAAGCCGCCCGCTCCCAGCATCTGGTTCAACCCGGGAATCCCGGTCGAAATCACCGCATCGGACGCCGCATGCGACAGACCCGCCGAGGTTACCGGCAGCACCGACACGCCTTGCGCATCGATTAGAAAAGGATACTCATTGGTGCCATGCGCGGAGCCGCGATACTTGACGATTCGCAGCCGCCGGGTCGTAATCTGGTTGCTCACCCGATTATCGAGCAGCAGCACGCAGTCCGATACGTACTCCTCAATGCCGAATCGCGTCAGGGTGCCCGCGCCCTGCTCCGCGGTGATGATTGCCGTCACATTGCGTTGTTTGAGCCATGCGAAAAGCCGGCGGATCTCCGCGCGCAAAATCTGCGTGTCGCCGAGGCCGGCAAACAGCACTTCGATGGTGTCCAGTACGACCCGCGTGGCGCCGACCGATTTGATCGCGTAATCCAGGCGTACGAACAGGCCCTCAAGATCGTATTCGCCTGATTCTTCGATTTCGCTGCGCTCCAGTCGCACGAAGTCGATTGCGATTTTCTTCTGCGCGACGAGAGTGCCCAGGTCGTAGCCCAGCGAGGCAACATTCTGGATGAGGTCATCGCTTGTTTCCTCGAAGCTGATGAATACGCCCGGCTCATTAAACATAACGGCGCCGTTGACCAGGAACGTCGTCGCGAGAAGGGTCTTACCGCAGCCGGGGCCGCCGCAGATGAGCGTTGGGCGCCCGGCGGGCAATCCGCCCAAGGTCACCTCATCGAGTCCGCTGATACCAGTTCGCGTTTTCGCGAGCGACTGCGCCGCCTCTGCGGCAACGATTGATGCCGTGATGCTCATTGGTTCTTATTGTCCTTGAATTCCTGTGCGGATCCGGAAAGTGAGCTTAGGCCGCGGGCGGCGCCGTTGATGCGCTCGCGCAGCGCGGTTTCGATGAAATTGGTGAGTGACCGATTGTCCCTGGCGGCGGATTGCCGCACCTCGGCGAGAAGATCAGGATTTAGGCGCACCGTGACCGGTGTCTTTAGTTGTGCCATGGGCGCACTCTGGTGCAGAGCGATGCGTAACGCAATACACGCATCGGCATGTTTTTGCTGTCAGCCGTTTCCTACACTCTTTTGCTCGGCACCATCCGGATTCATTTCGACTCTCGGCGGACTGTCGAGAATCATCGTTGGAATCGTCTCCGCGGAGAATGCCGGCCAGTGGGGCAGCGTGCGATGATTGGGGTTGCCTGTCTTGGCGAATTGGATCCAAGCGTCGCACATCTTCCCCGCCAGCGTGCGCGCCTCCGCGCCGCCGCCGGTCATCGTCTCGCAGCGTTCCGTGTTGTCGAACACAAAGGCAATTTCCGCGCAATGAAACGCGCGCGGCCGTCCGCTCAGAATGGGAGTCTGCCAGGTGAACCAGTACAAATAGGCCGGTGCGCGTCCCTGCTCTGCCTTTAATTTCGCCTGCAGGATGGCGCTGCCTCTTACCCCGGAAGCGGCAATGCGCGACCAGATATCGAACGGCTTGGCTCGCGGCGTACGCTCCCGAAAAGCTCGGATGATGCTCATCGTCTTATCGTCATGGATCGCACGCACGCGCGTCTGAAGCTCCGCCTCGCTCATGGCTTCAGATTCGGGGTGATTGATCGCGGTCACGAATTCGTTCAACGTCGTGCCGATGATCATGGGGATATCGGCCGACAGGGCCGGCGCCCCGGGATCAAACGGATGCTGCGGAAGTATCTTGCCGTCGACAACCGGCGCGAAGCCCGGCACGTACGCAATCCGCCGAAAAATCGGTATCCGGTCGGCATCCTTTGGAAGACGTTCCCGCAGCACCTTGTCCGCAGCCGTGAGGAGTTGCTGATAGGGCAATGTCTGGATTTGTGCGAGAGTCGCCGCGGTCAACCCCAATTCGCCGACGATGGCATCGGCCACCTTCTGCGCATTTTCCCGAGGAACCCCCTGCAATACGGAGCCGCTTTGGACGATCGCGCGGTGAAACAGTCCCTTGGCCGCCGGCATCGCCATGAGGGTGGAAACCTTTGCGCCCCCGCCGGACTGGCCGAAGATCGTGACCATCTGCGGATTGCCGCCGAAGTTTTCGATGTTGTCGCGCACCCACTCGAGTGCGGCCACGATGTCCAGCATGCCGGCATTGCCCGACGACGCGTACTGCTCGCCGAATTTCGACAGGTCCAGATAACCGAGGACATTCAAGCGGTGGTTCAGCGACACGACCACCACGTCGCCGCGGCGCGCCGTATTCTCGCCATCGTAAGAGCGCAGTTCCTGGCCCGAGCCTGCCGTGTAGCCGCCGCCATGCAGCCAAACCATGACGGCGCGTTTTTTATGGTCCGCAACTGCGGGCGTCCAGACATTGAGGCGCAGGCAATCCTCATTTTGCACGCCATCGTCCCAGGCAAACATGAAAGCTTCTTCGTCATTGGCCCAGCCGGCGCGCGGACCTTGCGGCGCTACATATCCATATTGGCGTGAACTGCGCACGCCCTCCCAGGACTTCGGCTTGGCGGGCGGCATGAAGCGATTCGCGCCGGCAGTATTGTCGGCATAGGGAATGCCCTTGAAGGTCAAGATTCCGCGACGGATGTAACCGGCCACGCGGCCCGCGCGCGTCGTTGCGATCGCATCGCCATCCCGCGCGATCAGCGGCGCCGCGCTTCGCGAGTCCGGAATGGGTGCGGACAGGGCGCCGGGAACCACGGCTGGGGCGGCCGCACCGCACGCGAGCGCCGCCGCTCCCTGAAGCAGCGCCCGGCGCTGCACTGCTGGAACGCCCTTCGAATCAGACGCCGGCGCGAGTCCCTTAGGTTTCATCGCATTTCCCCCAAAATTGATTTACTTGACCGATGGTAAATGATTCGACTGCGCAAGCGGAGCGCGCATTGCTATGATGCGATCGATCGGCAGGAGTGAAAGCCATGGCGTTCGAAATGACCCACCTGGTGGGCGCAGGGCAACCCGCAGGCGCGGGAACTCACAACCTATTTCGTGGGTCAGGGTGTCGGATTGATCGACGGCGCGAAGTCCGCCGCCCGGGTCGTGCAGGATTTTAAAGAGGACTTCGCGGAAGCCATGAGCACCGTGACGGCCTGGAACGAATGAATAAAATTACCCCCCGAGACTTTCACAACGCCTTCATCGCGGCCATGAAGTCCGAGCAGGATGGCTTTCGCACGGCGCTCAGTTTTGAGCCCAAGTCTTATAAGTACTTCATGCGATCGACCATTTATCCCAAGGTCGCCCGGCATCTCGGCCTATCGTCGTGGAACAAGGAGTACTACACCCTCGACGGAATGTTTTACGAAGAGCGCGGCGTTGACGCCACGGGCAAGTTCGCTTCGTATGCCAATTGGGTATCCGTTGCCATAGAGCATGAAAACGACGCGGCCGGCGCCCAAGAAACCATGAACAAGTTGCAGCTGTTCAATGCGCCGCTCAAAGTGCTGATCACTTACGCCCCGCCCGGCAACGCCACCGATTCGCTGCTGCGCAAATATGAGAACATCATCCGCGCCTCCGACGTGTTCCATGACGTCGCGACCTTGAGACAACAACTCGTGATCATCGGCACGCCGAAAACCGCTGACTGGCGCATGTATGCCTACGAGAATGACGGTTTCGTATTGATGCTGCCGACCTGAATCGCGAAACGCCCGGAGACGATCTGATGAATCCATTCAGCCGTCTCCAGCACGCCGCCAAAACAGAAGAAGTGCGGCGCGATGATGCGAGTCGAACTGGGCAGCTGCATCAAGCGCATGACGTGCTGCCCAGGCGTCGTGGCAAGTTCCGCGATCCCGCTCAATCCGCTCAAATTGCGCATCACCGTGCGCAGCGAGGCGCCGATGCCGCAGCGCATGGCGAACTTGATCAGCTTCGGGAGGGGTGTAGGACCGGCAATTCCGGCGAGAATCGGCAGGCGCACGTCGATTCGGGCGAGCTCGGGTTCCCAGTCTCGCAATGCATTGCCGTTGAATCCAAATTGCGTGACGATGAACATCGGTAAACCGGTGCGATCCGCAAATGCCTGCTTGGCCTTGAGCGCATTCACCAGCATGGCGTGTCCGATGCCCCGCTGTCCTTCCGGATAACCCGCCACGCCGATGCTCTTGATGCCCGACTTTTCGATGAGCCCCGACGCCAAGACATCCAGCGTGTTCTCGTATTCTCCCGCCGCGTGTTCGGTATCCCCTGCGACCAGCAGGACTTGCCCCACCCCATGAGCGACCAGCTCGGCCAGCGTCGTGCGCAGCGTCTCGGGATAGGTTATGCGCCGTGCGACCAGATGCGGCGTCGCCTGAAAGCCGGCGGCCTGCACGGCGAGCGCCGTTTTTACGACCTGCGCCAGTGTGGCGCTGGGTACGTGCGAGATATAAATGGCGCAGTCCGCCGGCAGAAAATTCCGTAAGGCGGGCAGATGCTTTTCCTCCGACGGCGTGATCTCGAGGGAGGCCGCCCGCATGAAGGTGACGATACGCTCCTTCAAACGGGATGGCGTGCGCCCGCCACCAACTGCGCGGTAATGCGCGCCACGTGTTCGCCCTGATAGCGGCACATTTCCAATTCGAGCGGCGTGGGCATGCGCGATTCGCTGCCGGATCCGGCAACGCAGCTTGCACCGTAGGGGGTGCCGCCCGTGATCTCGCGCATCGTCGCAAGATCCTTGAACGTGTAGGGCAGGCCGACAATGATCATGCCGTGATGGAGCAAGGTGCTATGAAACGAAGTGATCGTGGTCTCTTGGCCGCCATGCTGGCTGGCGGTGCTGCAAAAGACACTCCCCACCTTGCCGACCAGCGCGCCGCGCCCCCACAGAGGCCCGGTTTGATCCATGAAATTCCGCATTTGCGCCGCCATGTTTCCAAAGCGCGTCGGCGTGCCGAAGATGACCGCGTCATACCGCTCGAGCTCATCCGGTGCGGCCAGCGGTGCGCGCTGATCGAGCTTGAAACCTGAGGCCTTCGCGACATCGAGCGGGCACAATTCCGCCACGCGCTTCACGCTGACCTCCGCGCCCGCTACGCGCGACACTCCTTCGGCTTGCGCATACGACATCGCTTCGATGTGTCCGTAGCTGCTGTAGTAAACAATCAGAACTTTAGGCATTGGCTTTAAGCTCCCGTTTATTCGCATAGCGAAATAGTTTTCGCTTTCAGGCTACGTCTTGCCCGCAGCAGCGTCAAGCCGCCGATGCCAGCTTTAAGTTTGCGCGCTGAGCGAGAGCCAGGGAACGACCGTCAGATCGCTGGAAATCTGCCGGCTGACTTGCTGCAGCATGGTCAGCCGCTCGCGAATCATTTTGGTCTTGGTGGTGCGCCGCGAGTGGCTGGATGAGTTCAACGCGGCGACCACCCGCCCTTTCTGATCGAATACCGGCACGGCGAGTGCAATCACGCCGAACGCCAGTTCATCTTCAACCGCGGAATATCCGCAGCGCCGGCACTCCTCGATCAGTGCACGCAATTTCGCGGGATCCGTCACGGTGCGTTCGGTGAGCGCTTCGAGATTCGCATTCTCGAAGTAGCGCTGCAGCCGCTCCCCGCTGACCCCGGCCAACAAGACGCGCCCGGTCGATGTCGCGTGCGCCGGGAAGCGGCTGCCGACATGCGCTTCCAGGCGCAGCAAGGTGCGAACCGAGGTGCGCGCCACATACACGACCTCCACGCCGTCCAACACGCAAAGCGCTGCGGAATCCGAGGTGTTGCGGGCCAGCTCCTCCAGATGGGTTTTGGTGAGCTGTTCGATATTCATCGATTCAAGGTACGCCGCGCCGAGTTCCAGCACCTTTGGCCTCAGCAGAAAATCCCGGCCGCTGCGGGTGATGTAGCCCAGTTCCTCCAGTGTGAGCAGACAGCGCCGCGCGGTCGCCGCGGGAATCCGTGCGCTGCGGGCAACTTCACTGAGGCTCAACGCCGCGTGCTCGCGCGAAAAGGCGCGGATCACCGCCAGGCCCTTGGCGAGCCCGCCCATGGCCTCGCGGCGCGGCGGCGTTGTTTTGCGGGATGGCACGGCCTCAGTCTATTTCGATATCCGAAATCGCGAAAGGGCCAAGCGGCTTGCTTGACGTTCGCTCGACCTTGAGTTCAGTATGGTTTCGTATATCGACGTTATTTTCGATATACGAAAATAACAGCGGAGGGGAGCGCTTGAAGATCGGGCCTCAAGACCGGCACAGCTCGGCGATATCGAGCTCGAATGAGGAAACCATCCTGGTCCGCGGGCACGATCTCGCCCGCGATCTGATTGGCTCACTCAGCTTTACCGAGCATTTCTGGCTGCTCGTCACCGGCGCGATGCCTTCCGCCGCGCAGCGCCGGATGCTCGATGCGACCTTGGTCGCCATTGCGGAGCATGGGATGGTGCCCAGTGTGCAGGCATCGCGAATGACCTTCGCCGCCGCCCCCGAAGCCCTGCAGGGCGCCGTGGCGGCGGGAATCCTCGGCTGCGGCTCTGTGATTCTCGGCTCGTCCGAAGCGGCCGGTCATTTCTTTGCGACGATCGCGCAACGCATCGACGCCGGCGCGAGTCCCGCGGAGGCAGCCCGCCCGGTCATCCTCGAATACCGCAGCGCAAAGCGGCCGATCCCCGGATTCGGACATCCGCTGCACAAGCAGATGGATCCGCGCGTGCAGCGGCTATTTGAGATCGCGGGCGAGGCCGGCGGGAGCGGTAGACACGTGCAAATCGCGCGCGAAGTCCAGACCCTGCTGCCGGATCTGCTGGGCAAGCGGCTGGCCTTGAACGTCTCGGGCGCGATTCCGGCGGTGCTGCTCGATGTGGGCTACCCGCTGGCGGCGCTCAAAGGCGTTCCCATCCTGGCGCGCACCGCCGGGTTGATCGCACATCTGCTCGAAGAGCAACTACACCCCATCGGTTTCGTCATGTCGCATGCCGCCGCGCAGGCGATCCATTACGACGGCGAGCTGCCCGCGGGATTCGAGCCGAGCAAGGACACGTGAAGACGATATGAACACGCAACCGACCTTGGCGGGAATTCGCATCTTGGAGCAGGGAACGTTCATCACCGGTCCTTGTGCCGGGATGATGCTGGCCGATCTCGGCGCCGACGTGATCAAGATCGAAAGCCCCGATGGCGATCCGTACCGGGCCTATCAGGGCGGACAGTATTCTCCGCATTTCCAGGCCTACAACCGCAACAAGCGCAGCCTGGCACTGGACATGAAGCTGAAGAGCGATTGCGCTCTGTTCGAGCGGCTCGCGGCCGAAGCGGACGTGTACATTCAAAATTTTCGGCCGGGCACGGCCGAACGGCTGGGCGCCGGGGTTGCGCGCCTGCAGAAATTAAACCCGCGCCTGGTGTACTGCTCGATCAGCGGCTTTGGATCGAGCGGCCCCTATTCCGACCGGCCGAGCTATGACTCGGTGGCGCAGGCCCTGAGCGGCTTCTTGAGCGTGGTGGTCGACAACCGGCGGCCCCAGTTCCTCGGTCCTGCGCTGGCCGACGCCATCACCGGCATGTACGCCTCGCAGGGCATTCTCGCAGCACTGGTGCAGCGCGGCCGCAGCGGCCGCGGCTCGCATGTCGAAATCTCGATGCTGGAGGCGATGGCGCACTTTGCCGTCGAGCCGTTCGCCGCCTTCTTTGCCCTGGGCGAAACTCCGACGTCGGCGGATCGACCGCGCCTCGCGCAGGCCTACATCCTGCGCACGGCGGATGCTCGCCTCATCGCGATTCACCTCTCTTCGCTGGAAAAATTCTGGCAAGGATTGGTGGCGGCGCTGGACGCGCCGGAGCTGAAAGAGGACCCGCGCTTCAATCCGCGCGAACGGCGCATTGCCGAATATGAAACGCTGCGCGTCGAGCTCGATGCGCGTTTCGCGCGCCAGCCGCTGGCACACTGGGTGCAGCGCCTGCAGGCCGAAGACGTCCCCCACGCGCCGGTCAACCTCATCGACGATGTGGTGCGTGATCCGCAGGTTGAGCATTTGGGCATCGTGGTGCCGGTTGCCTCGCCTCATGCGGCGACGCGCGCCGTGCGACCGGCGGCGCAATTTGACGGATCGCGTGCCCGTTCGGTAAGCGCGGCGCCGCTGCTGAATCAACACGGCGAATCCATTCGCGCGGCGCTGAAGGCCGCGACCTCCTGGCCGGAATCTGTACGGCCCGCGGCAGGGTGGGCTTGATGCTGCTGCCCACGACACTGGTCGGCAGCTACCCGCAGCCGGACTGGCTGATTGACCGCCAGCGCCTGGCCGGCCGCTTTCCGCCGCGCGTTCGCGCCCTCGAGCTGTGGCGCATCCCCGAGCCCTTTCTGGCCGAGGCCCAGGATGACGCGACGCTCATGGCCATCAAGGCACAAGAGGAAGCCGGCCTCGACATCATTTCCGACGGCGAAATTCGCCGCGAGAGCTATTCGAACCGCTTTGCGACGGCTCTCGAGGGCATCGACCTCGACAATCCGGGCACCGCGCTCGATCGCAGCGGGCATCCCAATCCGGTTCCCCGCGTGGTGGGAAAAATCCGCCGGCGCCACGCAGTCGGCGTGAGAGATCTGGAGTTCCTGCGTCGCCATACGCAGCGAAAAGTGAAGGTCACCGTGCCAGGCCCCTTCACGATGGCGCAGCAGGCGCAAATCGATCACTACGGCGGCACTCGCGAGCTCGCCGCCATGGACTACGCGGCTGCTTTGAACGAAGAAATTCGCGATCTCTTCAATGCCGGCGCGGATGTGGTGCAAATCGACGAGCCCTACATGCAAGCCCGGCCCGAGGAGGCACGAGCCTTCGGCCTGGCAGCGCTCAATCGCGCGCTGGAAAACGTCGTCGGTACCACGGCCGTGCACATTTGCTTTGGCTACGCCGCCATCATTCACGTGCGGCCATCCGGCTACTCCTTCCTGCCGGAGTTGGCGCAGTGCCGCTGCGCGCAAGTTTCCATCGAGACGGCTCAGTCGAACCTGGACTGTGCCGTGCTCGAGCAGCTGCCCGGCAAGAAAATCATCCTGGGCGTGATCGACCTGTCCGACCCGACGGTCGAGTCTGCGGAAGTCGTGGCAAATCGCATTCGCCGCGCCCTGCCCTTCGTGGCTCCGGAGAATCTTTTGATCGCGCCGGACTGCGGCATGAAGTACCTGCCACGCGAAGCAGCGTTCGGAAAGCTGCAAGCGATGGTCGCGGGTGCACAAATGGTGCGCACGCAACTGACAAACGAAAAAGGCCAGGGCTTGAGCCTCAAATAACGAAGAGGGGGATCGCACATGTTCACTGTTATGCGCCGAATTCTGTCAATTCTGGCGGCCGCGTTCGGCATCATCGTCATCGCCGAGCCGGCCTGGGCGCAAACCGCGCCGACGCCCGCGCTGGAGGAGATCGTGGTCACGGCACGCAAGCGCAATGAGAATTTCGAGGACGTGCCGGTCTCCATGAATGTGTTCACCGCGCAGGAAATTGCGGCGGCGGGAATCGAAAGCCCGCGCGACTTCATTGCGATGGTGCCGAACATGACCTTGATCGAGACGCAAAACATCGGCAATTCCTTCATCACGATCCGCGGCATCTCGCAGGCACGCAACAGCGAGCCGTCGGTCGCGGTGCTGGTCGACGGCGTCCTGGAGACCAATCCGTACGAGTTCACCCAGGGGCTCTACGATATCAAGCAGATCGAAGTACTGAAGGGTCCGCAGGGCGCGCTCTACGGGCGCGATGCGATCGGCGGCGCAATCATCATCCGCACCGCGGACCCATCGGATCATTTCGAAGCGAGCACCCGGCTCGGCATCGGCAACGGCCTGGCGGAGAAGGCCGCCCTCAACTTGAGCGGGCCGCTCGATTCCGAAGGGACCCTGAAGTACCGCGCGTCGTTCAACTATTACAACACCGACGGCTATCTGCAAAACGCCTATCTTGACCGCAAGGCCGATCCCTATCGCGACTACTCGGGCCGGCTGCGGCTGTTGTGGACGCCGGCCGACAATTTCAGCGCGGACCTGCGCTTCATGTATGACAAGGCGGAAACCACCGCGTACTACTTCATCATTCCGCGCAGCGATGAGTCGAATCCGTTCAGCGACTTCAGCACGCCCGGCAATGCCAACGACACCACCTCACCGATCCAGAACAACAATCTGGGCACGGATGATCGCGACATCCTGGATGTGGCGCTCAAGCTCGACTACAACCTGGCGTACGGAACGGTCACGTCGATCACCGACTTCAACCACACCAAGGAAATCGACACGGGCGATGCCTACGATTTTCGCCCCGTTACGGCGTCCGACAATTACGCGCTGACCTCATTCGTGGGCCCGATACCGACGCCGGCGCAAGGCGGCCCGTTCGACGAAAGCCAAAGCCAGTTCATCGACGTGAAGACCATCAGCCAGGAATTGCGCTTCACCTCCCCGGTGGTCAATGGCTTCTCGTGGATCGCGGGCGCTTACTTCGTCCATACCAAGCGTTTCATCTCCACGGGCAACCTGGCGGATCGCGGCGACGGTGTGCCGGCGGTGTTTTACACACCCATCGTCGATGCGGCCAATCCCTACGCAACCAATACCAACCAGACCTTCCTCTCGGATAGCCAGGACAACAACGCCTGGGCGGTATTTGGCGATGCAATTTACGAGTTCACCAAGCAATGGGAACTCGATGTCGCGCTGCGCTATGACCAGGATCAGCGCCAGAACACCACCGATACGCCGGCGTTTTTCTTGCCGAGCACATCGGCGGTCACCGGAGAAGTCCGCAAGGCGACTTTCAGCGCGACGCAACCCAAGGCTACCCTGCGCTTCAAGCCCACCGATGACTGGACTTTCTACGGCGGCTGGAGCCGCGGATTTCGCAGCGGCGGCTTCAACCAAACCGGCGTAGGCGATGTGGCGCGCGCCAGCGGCGTGCTCGGCGTCAATGATCTATTCCAGGCGGAAATTGCCGATACTTACGAAGTCGGATTCAAGAGCCAGTTCCTGGATCGCCGCCTGACCTGGGATTTTGATGTATTCCACACCCAATCCAAGAACGGCTACTTCTTCGTCTTCATCGCCGCGGACTCGACGCAAAATTTGGGCAATTTGAGCGCGACCTACAAGGGCCTCGAGTCCTCCGTCACGGCTCACCCGACCGACCGGCTCGACTTGTATGCCGGCGTGGGTTTCACCGATAGCCGTATCACCGCCATGGCGGACCCGACCGTGATCGGCAACCAGGCACCGCTCGTGTCGCGCAACACCGTCAATGCCGGCGCGCAATACAAGCAACCCCTGGGCGATGGCCTGCTCGGCACGGTGCGCCTGGATTACAACGAGATCGGGCGTACATGGTGGGAGCCGTACAATATCACCTCGCGCGACCCGGTCTCGCTGGTGGACCTGCGCATGGGGCTGCAGGGCAAGAACTGGACCGTGACGGCATGGTCAAAGAACCTGACCAATAAGATCTACAACGCCGAATTCTCGCCGGGCAATGTCGGCGGCGCGGGATTCCTCTGGCGCGCACTGCCGCGCCGCTATGGCGTGGATCTCGACTACAAATTTTGATTCGGAGGTATTCCATGGCCAGTACATCCAAGTTGCCTTCCCGCTTGCATCACACCGCCTACGTGACGCGTGATCTGGAGGGGACTCGCAAGTTCTACGAGGATCTGATCGGGCTGCCGTTATTGGCGACCTGGTGCGAGGTGGATGAGTTGTTCGGTGCCGAGCGCGTCTACTGCCATCTCTTCTTTGGCTTAGGCGACGGCGGTGCCCTCGCCTTTTTCAAGTTTGCCAAGCCGGAAGATGAGGAGCTGTTTGGGCCGAAAATGCCGGCCACGCCTTTCCATCACATCGCGCTCAACGTCGACCAGGAAACACAGCAGGCGATCGAGAAGCGCCTCGCCGCGGCGGGCTACAAGGAACCGCAATCCTTCGTTCTTGAACACGGCTACTGCCGCTCGGTGTACGTCACCGATCCGAACGGATTGATCTTGGAATTCACGCTCGACAGTCCCAAGGCGGCACAAATCAACCAGGCTCGCCTCGCCAATGCACACGCCGATCTGAAGCGTTGGATGGCCGGAGATCACACCTCCAACAATACCTATCGATAGCAGCCGGCAACGACCCATGAAGCGCAGCACTGATCGCATATTGACGACCCATGTCGGCAGCCTGCCGCGCAGTCAGGCGGTGACCGATGTGCTGTTCGCGCGCGAGCGCAGCGAGGCGAACGATGCGCACGCAGCCGCCGCCGTGATTACCAACGCCGTGGCGGAGGTGGTGCGGCGGCAGGTTGCGGTCGGCATCGATGTGGTCAGCGATGGTGAGATGAGCAAGATCAGCTACGCCACTTATGTTGCCGAGCGCCTCTCCGGCTTTGGCGGCGATACGCCTCGAGAGCCGGGCCAGGACCTGGTGGAGTTTCCAGGCCTCCTGAAGAAGCTCGCGGATCGCGGCTCGACCGCCAAGTACCGCCGGCCGCGCTACATCGCAGAGATCCGCGTCAAGAATCTCGCGCCCCTGCAAGAAGACCTGAAAAACATCCAGGCGGCGATTGCCGCGGCGGCCCCGACCGAGGCTTTCATGAATGCTGCCTCCCCGGGCGTGGTGGCGTTGTTCCAGCCGAATGACTTCTATTCCTCGCAGGACGACTATCTGAGCGCGCTCGCGGAGGCACTGCGCGCCGAGTACGAGGCGATCGTGCAAGCCGGGATCATTCTGCAGATCGATGCGCCGGATCTTGCGATGGGTCGCCACACCATGTACCGCGAGCGCTCGCTCGAAGAGTTCGAAGTGCTCGCGGCGCGGCACATCGAGGTCTTGAATCATGCCTTGAGAAACGTGCCGGCGGACCGTGTGCGGATGCACGTGTGCTGGGGCAATTATGAAGGCCCTCACCATCACGATGTGCCGATGGCGCGCCTGCTGCCGGTGGTGCTCAAGGCAAAGCCGCAGGGATTGCTGTTTGAGGCCGCCAATCCGCGCCACGCCCATGAATGGACGGTGTTCGAGAGCGCCCAGGTCCCGGACGACAAGATTTTGATTCCGGGTCTGTTGGCGACCACGACCAACTACATTGAGCATCCTTTGCTGGTGGCCGAGCGCATCGAGCGCTTCGCGAACATCGTCGGCCGCGAGCGCGTCATGGCAGGAACCGACTGCGGCTTTGGCACCTTCGCAGGATTCGGCCCGGTCGAGCCGGACATCGCGTACTTGAAGCTGCAATCCCTGGCCCAAGGGGCGCAGATTGCCTCCCGCCGGCTGTGGCGCTGACGATGAACGCGCCTCTCGGCTTTTCAGCATCAGCGGCGCGTTCGTCGGCATCCGTGCCGTTTCGCTTCTACGACAATCGCCAGAAATATTTGGCCTTCATCACGACCTGCAACGAGAAATCCGCCATTGCGCGCCGCGCCGCCCACGAGATGAGCTTGTTGCGGCCGACCCCGCCGGCATTGCGGATATTCGATGCGGGCATGGGCGATGGCACGGTGCTCACGCGCGTCATGCGCAGCACCCATCGCCTGTTTCCGACCGTACCTTTGTTTGTCGTCGCCAAGGAAATCAGCCTCGAGGATGTTCGCTTAGGCCTGGAGAAGCTGCCGGATCGGCTGTTCGAACATCCCGCGACGGTTTTCGTCGTGACCAATCTCAACTACGCCGAAGCGCCGCGGCTGATGCCGCGCGATGCGCATGTGGCAGCCGCGCTCAATTGGCAGGAAGTACGCCTGACCGGCTCGACCGCCCATGAGTACGCCGAGCAGATCGAAGATCTCGCGCCCGCGCTCGCCAACGGCTGGCAGACCACGCCCAGTCCCAAGACCGGCAACCCGCAGGTGGTGCGACCCTCCGTGCTGGTGATATATCGCGAGGATCATAAATTTCTGCTCGACACCGTGATCCCAAAGCCCGGCAGCATCTTCGAGCACTACGACTTGGTGATCGCCTCGCAGCCGTGGCGGGCGCGGATGGGCGCGGAATTCAAGGTGAAGAAGGTGCTCGCGCCCTTGGCACGCAGTCTTGCCCCGGGCGGCCGCCTGCTTGCGATCCAGTCGTATGGGCACGATCCGGGCCTTGAGATCATCCAACAGCTGTGGCCGCAGGAGCAGCCGTTTCGAGTCGACCGCCATGAGCTTCTGGCGGGCCTGCGGCGCGAGTTGGGGAGCGATGCCCGCGACTTCAGCCTCACGGCACCGCCGGACGACAAGGCGGTGTTTCGTTACGAGATGCACACGCTGCCGTCGGAAATCGGCGATCGCATCGGCACCTCAACCTTGTTCGCCGCCTGGAATGCCGCCATCTACGTGAATCAGATCGAAGACGAACGGCTGGATGAAGTCGTGCCGAATGGCGCCTACCTCGCGGCCACGCAAAACGTGCTGCAGAAACACAGCGGCCTGTGGTTCAACGACGAGGCCTTCGTGGTCGCGCGCCGGCGCGCCTGAGCGGACGGGTTACATGAAAAGCTACACGCCAGAGTCGGTCACGGAGGCGGTGCTCGAGCAGATGCAGGGCACGCCGGACGAGCGCCTCAAGACCGTCATTGAGAGCGCGATCCGCCACCTGCACGCCTTTGCCAGAGAGGTGAACCTGACGCCGGCCGAATGGCTGCAGGCCATCGAGTACTTCACGCGTGTCGGCAAAACCTGCACCGCGACACGGCAGGAATTTATCCTGCTCTCCGACGTGGTGGGCTTGAGCACCCTGGTGAATACGCTGCATGATGCCACGGCACTGGAACAGGCGACCGCCACGAGCTTGCTGGGACCGTTCTTCCGCGAGGATGCGCCGCAGTTGGCACTCGGCAAACAGATTTCGCATGCCGATAAATCCGAGGAAATCCTTTTGTGGGGGACGGTGAGCTCCGCGGCGGGACAGCCGATCGCGAATGCCAGGCTGATGGTGTGGCAAACCTCGAGCGCCGGGGTCTATGACCTGCAGGAGGGCGACGGCAGCGCGATCGACTACCGCGGCACATTTCGCGCCGATGCGGAAGGTAAATATCATCTTCGCACCGTGCGGCCGCTCGGCTATTTCATTCCGATGGACGGCCCGGTGGGGGATCTGGTGCGCGCCCAGAGGCGCGAGGGCTGCCGGCCGGCGCACATTCATTTTTTGATCAGTGCACCGGGATTTCGCGAATTGGTCACCGCGCTGTACTTTCCCGGCCAATATCTCGAAACGGATGTGGTGTTCGGTGCGTCACCGGAACTGGTGGCCAATGAGAAGGCCGGCGATCCGGAGGCGCCGGCAAAAGGGTTGCCCAGTGTGCATTTCGATTTCACGCTGGCCCGCGCAGGCAGGGTGGATGCGGCCGGCGGTCGCGTCGGGGCCGATCCCAGCAAACTTTGAGCCTTACACGGTCAGATGCAGCATCCTCGTATGTGTACAGGCAACGGAGGGGTCGTCGGGTTGTGCCTGGCTGTGGGAACCAGCCATGAAAGTCGTACCGCCGAGGATCAGGCTGTTCACCAACAGCGCGAGAGCGACCGCGCCGAGTTTGATCGCAAGCCGAGTCTTCATTGAATTACTCCCGTTCGGACATAGGGGGGACTCAAGTTGTCAGCCAAAGTTCAATCTGCCGGCATCTATCCGCGCTCGCGGGCACCCATTATTAGCCAGGCTTATCGCGTCCGACGGCAAACGCCATCGCGGACCTCAATACACCTCCGGTACCACCATTTCCGCGGACACCGCCTGGCGGGAATAGTGCTCGTGATGCTCACGCGCGGGCAGCACGATGGCCGGCTTGACCACTTCCTTATAGGGAAACTGTTGCAGGAGGTGATGGATGCAATTGAGCCGCGCGCGCTTCTTGTCAACGGCGTGCACGACCCACCACTTGGCCTCAGGGATGTGCGAGCGCTCCAGCATGACCTCCTTCGCCCTCGTATAGTCCTCCCAGCGACGGCGCGATTCGAGATCCATGGGGCTCAGCTTTCATTGCTTGAGCGGGTCGTGGATTCGACCCAGAAAATGGGCGTACTGCTCCTCGTCCGTGATCGAGAACCAATACTTCAGCAACCGGATTCCGGAGCGCACGAGCATGCGCTCAAATTCAGGCACCGATCGAAAAAACTCCTCGTATTCCTCCGCCGTGCAGAATCCCATGACCCGCTCGACGCCGGCGCGGTTGTACCAACTGCGGTCGAACAGCACGATCTCCCCGGCCGCCGGCAGGTGCGGGACGTAGCGTTGGAAGTACCACTGCGTGCGCTCTCGATCGTTGGGTGCCGGGAGCGCCACTGCCCGGCAGACCCGGGGATTTAGGCGTTGGGTAATCCGCTTGATGATGCCGCCCTTCCCCGCGGCGTCGCGTCCTTCGAAAACGATCACCACCTTTTCACGGGCTTCGACCACCCAATCCTGCAGTTTCACCAACTCAGCCTGAAGGCGAAACAGGTCGTTGAAATAGCGCAGACGATAGGCTTTTTCAGCCTCCGGATCCGCGTCGGCCGGTAAGCCGGGCACTTTCGGCCGATCCTCGATTTCCATTTCCAATTCTTCATCGTAGCTATCGACGAGATCGCGGGTGATCTGGCGAATCAGCTGCCCGTGATCCACTTGCCCGTGATCCAGCTTCGGCGCGTCATTCATGTTCGAAACCCTTCGATGAGACCGGGCACGGCTTGGCACCCCAAATATCTTTCGCATACTCGCCGATCGATCGGTCACTGGAAAACGTTCCCGAGGAGGCAACGTTCAAGATGGCCTTGCGCGCCCAGTCGCGCGGATCCGCATACCAATCGCGCATCTTTTGGTCCGCCTTCAGATACGACTGCAAATCCCCCAGGTGCATGTAGTGATCTCCATGCATCAGCAAGTCGTACAGCGGCTGAAAAAGCTTCGGATCAGAGCTGCTGAAATGCCCGGCGCCGATCAGGTCGAGCGCCGCACGAGTTTCCGGGTCATGATCGTAGTGCCAGCGCGGATCGTACCAACCACGGCTGTCGACGACCTGCTGCGCCGTGAGCCCGAACAGCAGAAAATTTTCCTCTCCGGCTTCCGCCGCCATCTCGATCGTGGCGCCATCGCGCGTCCCCATCGTCAAGGCGCCGTTCATCATGAACTTCATATTGCTGGTGCCGCTGGCCTCATAGCCGGCAGTGGAGATCTGGTTCGAAACGTCGCTGGCCGGAATCAATCTTTGCGCCAGCGAAACATCGTAGTCGGGCAGGAAAACGACGCGCAATTGTGCATTCGCGGCCGGATCGGCGGCAATGGTGCGCGCCAGGTTCTCGATGAATTTGATGATGAGCTTCGCCAGCGCGTAGGCCGGCGCGGCCTTGCCGGCGAAAAAAAACGTCCGTGGCGCGAGAATCGCCCGAGAATCGCGTCGCAGCCGGTTATACAGCACGACGATGCGCAGCGCATTGAGGAGCTGTCGCTTGTATTCGTGGATACGCTTGATGTGGCAGTCGAATATCGTTCCGGGATCGACGCTGAAGCCGAATTTCATCCTGATCCATTCCGCACAGAGCCGTTTGTTCTCGCGCTTCACCTGCATGAACTTGTCGAGAAAATCCGCGTTGTTGGCGAACGGCTTCAGCCGGGCCAGCTGGTCGAGATCCGTGATCCACGCGCTGCCGATCGCATCGCTGATCAATTCGGCGAGCGGCGGATTCGCCAGCAAAAGCCAGCGGCGCGGCGTGACGCCATTGGTCTTGTTGTTGAATCTCTCCGGAAACATCTCCGCAAGATCCTTGACGGTGGTCGTGCGCAGCAGCTCGGAATGTATCTTGGCGACGCCGTTGGTGCTGTGCGAGCCGACGATGGCCAAATTTGCCATGCGCACATGCTGGACGGCTCCTTCCTCGATCAGGCTGATTCGTTGCACGCGTGCTTCGTCGCCCGGATATCGCTTGCGCACCGCTTCCAGCAGGCGGCGGTTGATCTCGAAGATGATTGCAAGTTGACGCGGCACCAGCATTTGAAACCACCGCACCGGCCATTTTTCCAGGGCTTCGGGCAGCAGCGTGTGATTGGTATAGCCCAAGGTTCGACAGCAAAGATCCCACGCCGTATCCCAATCCAAGTGGGCATCGTCCAGCAGGATGCGCATCAATTCCGGGACCGCGAAACTCGGATGAGTATCGTTGAGCTGCAGCGCCGTTTTCTCGGGGAGCAAGCTCCAGTCCGTGTTGTGCATGCGAAAGCGGCGAATCACATCTGCCAATGAGCAGGCCACCAGAAAGTATTCTTGTACGAAACGCAGCCCCTGCCCCAGGCTGGTCGAGTCATCGGGATACAGCACGCGGGTCAAAGATTCCGCTTCAAGCGCCTCGGCGACCGCGCCGACGAACTCGCCGTGGCTGAATGCCTGGAAGTCGAAGAATTCGGGTGCCGCGGCGGCCCACAAGCGCAGCGTATTGATGGTGTCGCCGCGATAACCCACGATCGGGCGATCGTAGGGGACCCCGATCAGGCGTGATGGTTTGCCGGCGACCGCACGCAGGGTGCCCTCGCGCACCACGTACGAGCAATTGAGCTGAATCTCGACCTGGTCGCGCACCCGGCGTATTTCCCAGGGATCGTGGCGCGCCAGCCAGTTGTCCGGACGTTCGACCTGCCATCCGTCATGGATGTCTTGCTTGAACATACCGTACTCGTACCTAAGCCCATAACCCATGGCGGGGATCTGCATGGTGGCCATGGAGTCCAAAAAACAGGCCGCCAGCCGCCCAAGTCCGCCATTGCCCAGGCCCGCGTCCGGCTCCTGCTCCAACATCGCGAGCCAATCCAGGCCGCTCTCTTTGATGACGCGACGGGCGTCGACATCCAACAGAAAATTTTCGACGTTGTTGGCGAGCGATCGGCCAATGAGAAATTCCATTGACAGGTAATACACTCGTTTGGGGTTTTCACGCTCATAGGTGCTCTCGGTATCCACCCAACGTTTTGCCAAAACCTCGCGCACGCAGAGCGCAAACGCCTCAAAACGCTCACGCGGGGTGGCGCTGGCCAGCCCGACCACCTTGTCCATCAGCAAGTGCTTTTCGTACAGCGCCTTGTTGACCCGCGCGCTGCTGTGGGATTCGCCGTTCTGATCCTCCAAGCTCGCCGCAAAAGGCTTGGATTGGCCGGCTGGTGCGATTGTTTTAGGCTGCT
This sequence comes from Steroidobacteraceae bacterium, assembly GCA_036495805.1. Classification (GTDB taxonomy): domain Bacteria; phylum Pseudomonadota; class Gammaproteobacteria; order Steroidobacterales; family Steroidobacteraceae; genus Bog-1198. Next base: position 25,363 of record DASXMG010000060.1, read on the forward strand.
CGTTAATCATGGTGATCCTTAGCCTCCTGTTGGCGAAGTCCCCGGTATCTGCGAAGTTACTCCAAGCACATTGGGATTTTGTGAATCCCGCAAGGCTTGGGGCACAGTCTTACAGATGTCACATTCGGCCTCATCCGGCGGCTTGCCCGATCCGATTCAGCGACGTGACGGCGGCGCTCGGCAGCTTAAGGTGCACCGCCGCCAGGTTTTCGCGCAAATGACCCACCGACGAAGTGCCCGGAATCAGCAGGATGTTGGGCGCGCGTTGCAGCAGCCAGGCGAGCGCCACCTGCATGGGTGTCGCACCGAGGGATTGGGCGACATCCGAGAGCTCGGTCGACTGTAACGGCGTGAAGCCGCCGAGCGGGAAGAACGGCACATAGGCGATGCCCGCGCGGGCCAGCTCATCGATGAGGGCATCGTCTTCTCGATGCGCCAGATTGTAGTGGTTCTGTACACAGACGATATCCGTCATCGCGCGCCCTTCTTCGACCTGCCGCCGCGTCACATTGCTGAGGCCGATGTGACGCACCAGACCTTGGCGCTTCAGATCCGCCAGGACGGCCAGCGGCGCCTCGAGGGAACCCTCGGCGGGACCGTGGACACCGAACATCAGGCGCAGGTTGACGGCCTCGAGCGCGTCCACCTGCAAGTTGCGCAGATTGTCATGCACGGCGCTCGTTAGGTTCTCCGCTGAGAAGGCTGCATTCCAGGATCCGTCCGCGCCGCGGCGCGCGCCGATTTTGGTGACGATCACCAGATTTTCAGGATAGGGGTGCAGCGCTTCGCGGATGATCTGATTGGTGACGTGCGGACCGTAATAATCGCTGGTATCGATGTGATCGACGCCGCTTGCCAGCGCCTCGCGCAGCACTGCGAGTGCGTGCTGCCGGTCTTTCGGCGGCCCGAACACCCCTTTCCCGGCAAGCTGCATGGCGCCATACCCCACCCGCTTCACGCGGCGAGACCCCAGCGCAAACGTAGCGGTGCTGCTTATATCGATCATGGCTGACTCCTCGGCAAAGCGGTGAGAGCCACCGACTATGCCACCGAGTTGGTTTGACGCGCCAGTACATGGACCGTCGCCCCAGAGAGGGTTGATTAAGCGCGAAACTCAGTTCATCGTCGCCGCTTCGGCTCGCTCAGGCAAAAAAATAGAGGTCGATAACCCATGGATGTTCAGCCATGAGATCGATCTGGGCATCGGCACGCTGCAAAGCACGATGGGTTCGCTGGAAGGAATGTATTTGAACGAGGAGAAGAAACAGCGCTAGCTCAGCCTGACCAGCGCGTCCTTGTTCAAAACCGGCAGGCCCAAGCGCGCTTCGTGTTCGGCCGCCAGAGCCCGATCATCGTGCTGCCAAGGATGAAAGCCCGGCCGGAAAAATGACAGCCACGCCGGCAAGACCTGCCGCAGTAGGCCGGGGTAGATCAATAGAAACGAGAAGATGCGCAGCCAGGTGCGCGGCCCGGTCATGCCGTCCTGCTGCAGGAATTGCAACATGGCGCGCACGCGACCCCGCAGGAACGTAGAGCTGATGTGCAGCATCACGAGTGAACGAAACTTCCAGCGCTTGTAGCCCGACAGTTTCTGCGTCGCGGCAAGAAAGGTGTCGAACGCCACCCCTTTGTGCTCGATCTCCTCGATGGCGTGCCATTTCCACAGTCGCGCAGCATCCGCCGATGCTTTCTTGAAGTGACGGTCGCTCTTCAAGCAGGCGTGGGCAATGATGGCGGTGAAGTGCTCCAACGCAACGGTGGTCACCAGGCCGAAGATGGGCGGCTGCTCCTTCAATTCGGCCAAACGGGAATCCAGATCCAAGTGCATCGGCCGCACATCGTAGCCGGCCTGCTCGACTTGGTTGTTCAAGTGGTTGTGCTCGCGGCTGTGGGCAGCCTCTTGCTTGATGAAAGCTTCAATCTGCCCCTGCTGCGCCGCCGGCACGCAGTCTCGGAAATATCTCACGCTGTCGATGAAGAACGCTTCGCCCTTCGGAAAGGTGAGTGACAGGCTGTTGTAAAACGCCGTCGCGACGGCATCGCCGCCGTTCCACCAACGCTGCGCGCTTCGGCCGCGCGCGAACATCACATTGCGGGGTTGAATCTGCAAATCCGCGGGGGTGGGCGAAGGATGATGCACGGCACGCTCGATTCAAGCCAGAAGCCCCTACCCTATTCGCTATTTATGTATCCGTCAATATGCTATTGATGAAACCATAAATCATGTTTAGCGCAACGCAGCAAGAGCCTGGGCGAAGTAATCCCGGCGTTTGGAGGCGCCCGCGCCCAAAATGTCGCCCAGCAGCGGCCCCACCGAGGACTCCGCGTAGGCTGCGAAGGCCACGATCAGCGCCACGCGCGAGATGCGTTTGGCATCGGTTTTGGAGCGTGGGCGCGCGCGGCTCGAAATGAAATCGGCCAGCATGCGATTCACGGGCTCCAGCCGCGAGGTCTCTCCCGAGCGGACCAGCCAGCCCAAGACCCGCCCAAGCCCATTCTGGCTGAAGAGATCGAAGACGCGGACCACTACGGCGCGGTAGTCGTGTTCGAGGTTATCCATCTCCACGTCAACTGTCTGCAATCCCGCCAGCAACTCGCGCACCAAGTCCTCGGCAATCGCGGCGTGCAGCCCGGCGGCCGAGCCGAAGTGATGGCTCAAGTTCGGATAGGTGACTCCCGCCGCATCCGCCACCGCGCGCATGGTGAGGATCTCGTCGCTCCCCTCCACGATCAGCCGTCGCGCGGCAGCCAGCGCTTGAGCACGCATGTCGGAAGCCACGCGTCGAATTCGCCGCGCCGGTGCCGCGTTTGCAGATTTCTTCTTCACAACATGCGCTCCAGCCGCAGGTAACTCGCTTCCATGCCGTGCTCCATGCCGCTCGAGAGCATGCGAGTTCGTGTTTCAACATCGGGCAGCGTCATGCGCATGGTCAGCAAGGTGCCCGCGCCGTCCGGTTCGGTGTGCGCCCGATAGACGGCCTCGAGCGGCGCTGCGAGGCGCCGGGTCACGACAACATGCTTATCGCCTTCGGTCTTCAGGATGAGCTTGCTCATCGTTTTCTCCTTCCCTTCGGGGGTTTCATGTCCGCCAGCAAGGCGTCCAGTCGTTCGTAATTGGTTGTCAGCGCCTTGCGGAGCATCGCAAGCCATTGATCAATCGCCTCCACACCGTCCTTCGCCAAGCGACAGGGCCTTTTGGCGCCCTCAACCCGCCGCGCGATGAGCCCGGCACTTTCGAGCACCCTCAGGTGCTTCGAGATGGCGGGCTGAGACATGTCAAAAGGTTGCGCGAGTTCCATGACCGTCTGCTCGCCCAAGGCGAGACGCCCGAGGATGGCCCGACGTGTGGGATCGGAAAGCGCGGAGAACGTCCTATCCAGATCTAGCATAGCTTACAGGTTATATAACCCTAACGTTATGGTCAAGCCCCTGCTTGCCTGAGTCGCGCCGGAACCTCACGCCACTTTCGGCAGTCAACATCAAACGCACCCTTGATCCGAATGCTGGATACTCGAACGAATGTGGGCGAAACCATTACGACCTACCGTCCTTTTCATCGTGTGCGCCCTGCATCTGGCGACGCTGGCGCTGCTGCTGGCGCACTCGCGAACGCTGCACATTGCCGGCCCCGCTGACTCCATCGAGCTGGTGGTCCTGCCACCCGTGGCTCCGCCGAAAGTGCGGCTCGAGAATGCCCGGCCTCAGCACTGGAGCACGAATATTGCCGCCGCCCTCGCACCGCAGACGCTCAACAATTCGACGGAAGCAGGTCCGGGTTCCGCACCGGATGGTCAGGGCCCCGGCGTGAATTGGGCCGCGGAGGCGCACCGCGCCGTGCGCGCATTCGAGATCCGCGGGCGTCAGACTTCGAACAAGGCCCTGTCAGTATCATCCCCGTTGGACGAGCTAGGTTGGAAGGAACACCATGCCGGCGATCAAATGAAGACCGCCAGCGGTGATTGGATCGTCTGGATCAACGCCAACTGCTATCAAATCGCTGCTTGGCATTCGGACGCTCCGGCCGGCGGCCCGATCTCACCGCGAACAATCTGTCGGAACCCGGCCGCCCCGCCGCCCCGGGAGTGAACTAGAGTACGCTGGATGGCGAATAGATAACTCGAAGAGGTTTCGCTCCCATGCAGCTCCCAACGGATCGTAAGATCACGGAATCGCACGCGAATTTCGACGACCCCAGCCAAATGGCGATATTTCTGGCGTCCATTCCCGATGCCGATGGCCTGGCGGCACTCTTGCACGAGCGACGCGTCGTTTCTACGCGCACGTTCGATGATGACGCAATGATCGCCCGGTTCGTGCGCAGCAACGGCGCTACCGTCGCGTGTTATACCGTGGAGGGCGTGACCATCGACGAGGCCGAGATGATCGCCGCACAGTGCGAGTTGTTGGAGGACTGGAATGTGACTAGTTTTTCCCATGCCGTGCACGTTGCGCTCGACCCTGACTTGCCGTGAAATTTCTGCCGCTGTTTTGGTCCGGCATCTGGCGCAAGCCCGGGCGGACCGCGCTGATTTTCCGTGGCAACTGGTGTTCCAACCAATCTTAAGTCCCTGTTGGAAACGGGCGAAGTCGCATTGGCGGCGAGCCTGCGCAAATCCTGATGTATGCGCTGCGGATCAGCTTGATTGCAACGCTGCATCGACCGCAGCCCGCGCCAGCAGTCGGGTCGAATCCAGCGCGGGCAGCGGACAATCGTCCTGGCGCACGAGCAAGGGAATCTCCGTGCAACCCAAAATCACGCAGTCGCAGCCGAGCGCCTTCATCCGGTCGATGACGCCGTTATAGGCCACGCGCGAGGCTTCAGTAAATATTCCGTTGACGAGTTCCTGGAAAATGATGTCATCGACCAGCTTCTGATCCGCTGCGGCGGGCGAGCTGATCTTCAGGGAGTACTTCGCGAACATTTCGGGATAAACCGGACCGCTCATCGTGAATCGGGTGCCGAGCAGTGCGGCATGCCGGTAGTTTTTGCGCACCGCCGCCTTCGCGACTTCCTCGCCGATGTGCAACCACGGAATGGGTGATCTCGCGGCGACCTGTTTGAAGGCGAGGTGCGCGGAGTTGTCCGGACAAATCGCGAGCTGGGCGCCGGCCCGCGCGACGATCTCGGTCTCGCGCAGCATGAATTCGGCCACACCCTCATAGTCGCCGCGATTGAATGCCGGCATCCACTCGCCCATGGCAATGCAGCTTAAGGTCACCTGTGGGTGCAGATGCGCGCCCATGAAATTCAGCGAGTAGGCGGCGATTTCGCGGAAACAGAGCGCCGCGCCCTCGGCGCTGCACGCCACGATGCCAATATGCTTAGTCATAGGGCGGCGGCGATGCGTGTGGCGATCGCATAGGTGTCGCCGTGCGGCCGGCTGGGATACGGGCGAGAATCGTGATTCCAGGCATCGCCCAACGCGAACCAGTCGATGGGCTTCGCCGCAATGCCGGTGCGCAGTTCCGCGTCGAGCCGCTCGAAGAAAGTCTGCCACCGGACGCGGTAGTAGTCCCGCGTCAGTCCGGCCCAGTCCTTATTCCCATAGTCGTGCAGATCCGCTCCTTCGCTGGCTTTTCGGTCGCCCCAGGTCGTGAGGATGGAGCGCGCGTCATAGTTGAGACGCGCCGCTTCCTCGGGTGTCGAGGCCCACGGGGCTACAAACTTGAGCCAGGTGCCGACCAAAAAGAAACGGTTGGAGGCGAGCAGCTCATCCTGCAAATCCATGAGATGCAGCCAGCGTTGAGTCAAGGTGCGGAATTGCGAACGCTCCTTGGCGTCAGCCGCCGCTTTGATTTCGGGCAACAGCAGCCGGCTCTCGTTCGCCAGCGTCTGGCGTGCGATGTCCACCAGATCGTACCGATAGGTTTCGCTCCCACGCAGTTCCGGCGCCACGCGCAGCATTTCCGGCAGTGCCCGCTTGAATTCTTGCGCATCGTAGCGCATCGCTTCCGGCGACCAATGCGACGCGCGGTTTACGGTGAGGCTGGGTTGCGCGTCGAACAACGACTCCTGAGCGGCGTCGCGCTCACTATTGAACTCGACCTGATTGACGCGGATCCCGTAGGCGGTGTTCAGCAGCATCTTCCACGCCGCCAGGGCATGCGGATCGGCAGTGCCGTAGCGACGCCGCACATAGGCCGCGGTCCAGTCGGCGATGTCGAGCGGCGCGCGTCGCCATGCCATCTCGGTGAATAGCTCGAACGCAAAGGGGTTGGTATCCAGGCCCTCGGTAAACACCGCGGTCCCGTTCATGTTGCCGTTGGCGCTTCCCAGTCGCTGCAATCGCTCAGTGATGCTCTGGACATTCGCGCCCAAGGTCGTGCGCCCGCCGAACTCCCAAATGCCGCCGAATAAAAAAGGTGCACCGTGAAAATCCTTCATGCGATCATCGCGCGGCACCCGATCGTGATCGATATCGATGATGAGCAGGTGCCCACGATCGACGCCGCTCAATAAGTCCTGACGCGGATTCCCCTGCCACGCGAGCATCATCCAACGGGCATCGGGGTGTGCCGCGGCAAGCGCATTCTGCACCGCGCGCGCGGCCTCCGGGACGGGGATATCGCCGGAGTCGCCGCCCTCCTGAAACACCTCCATGTCATAGACACGGCTGTCGCCGAACAACTCATGCTGGTGGCGGTAGAATGCCGCCGCCAGCTTGGCAAACATCGGGTCGCGCGGATCCAACCAGCCGGGTCGCACGAACCCCGCCCACTCTCCTTGCGCAATCACGTGAGTGTGCGGAAATTTGCTCTGAAAATCCGCGGGCACAATGCCGTAGAAGCCGGGCAGCACCGGGGTGATGCCGAGCTCGCGCAAGCGCGCAATGATTTGCCGGGCCGACGCTGCGCGTCTCTCCATCAACCGCGCGCTGATGGGACCGACGAAGCAGCAGAGGTTGCCCATTAATTGCCAATTCTGGTGCGCCGGTTGCGTGATCCAGCCGCGGATCTTTGCGTCCGAATACCCGGCATCCCGAAAGGTCTTATAGAGCACGGTCTCCATGCCGCGCTCCACGATCATCGCGTTGATCCCGGATAGTGCCAGGATATCGATCTCATGCTCCCAGCGGACCCAACTCCAATAGGGTGCCGCATAACCGTCGATGTTCTCGTTGAGCGCGTAGCGGTAGGCATAGGGCGTTTCCCCTTCGATCGCGCCGGCAGGCAATGGCCACGGGCGCAAAGACCCAAGACGCGCGCCGTTGGTTGAAATCTCAATGTGCGCAATGTACTTGAGGTACCAATTCACCCCGTAGAGCAGCGAACTCGGCGTCGAGCCTTCGACTTTGATGCGCCCGTTCGCGCTCGAAATGCGAAATCGCTCATGGTCACCCGCGCTCTGCATCGCGCTCAATTCGAACTGTGCGGCCCTGGCGCCGAGCAATCGGCCGAGCAGATCTTGTTCTGCCTTGACGTTGAAGGAAGCCTGCGCTCCGGCCTGTGCCGCAGACAGCGTCAGATACAGCGCCATGCCTCGCAACCAAAATCGAGCGGCGCGTCGTCGCATCGTGAAGGGCCGATGCGCACGGCGGTTGGTATCGGCAATGTACAAACAAGTCACCGCTCTGATCCGAACATTTTGCGCTAGCATATACCCCATGAAACGACTCTCGCGGCGCGTGTTCAGCTTGGCGGCCACCAGTTTGATGGCAGCGCCTCGATGGGCGTGGCCCGCCTTGGGCAAGGTGCCCAAGTCTCTTGACCATATCATCTTGGGTTGCAATGACTTGGATGCGGGCGTTGAGTATGTCTACCAACGCACCGGCGTTCGAGCTTCAGCCGGCGGGGTGCATCCCGGAGCAGGCACGAAAAACGCATTATTGTCTCTTGGCAAGTTGCGATACCTGGAAATCATCGCGCCCGATCCCCTGCAATCCACATCGACCGATGCTCGCCAGGTGGCAAGCCTGAAAAAACCGGTGTTGGTCGGTTGGGCCATCCATCGACACGATGTGAAAAAATTCGCGGCGGTACTGCAACAGGACGGCGTCGAATATGTGGGGCCGAAGCCAGGCTCGCGAGCTCGTCCGGACGGCACGACACTGACCTGGGAGTCTTTGGCCCTAAAGGACGACAAGGACGGGGTACTGCCGTTCTTCATCGAGTGGGGTGCCGGTTCGCTGCATCCGTCCGTGGATGCGGCCGCAGGCTGCCGCCTGACCGATGTTTGGCTAACGGCACCCGCGGCGGCTGATTTGCAAGCATTGGCGGCCGAATTACGCCTGGATGTACAGATTCGTGAGTCGAGCGAATTACGCTTGGCTGCGATTATCGAGGGACCGAAGGGCGCTTTGCCGCTGCTGTCGCGCTGATTTGCGCATGCCGACCGCCCCGCCACCCAAGGCGTTCGTATCGTGGAGCTCCGGCAAGGACAGCGCATTCGCGCTTTTTGAGGCCCGGCGACTCGGGCTCGCCGACATCATCGGCATCGTGACCACCGTCAACGAACGCTTCGAGCGGGTCGCGATGCACGGTGTGCGTTCCGAGTTGCTCGACCGTCAGATTGCCGCGTTGCAATTGCCCGCCATCAAGGTGCTGATACCGAGCCCGTGTACCAACGAGATCTACGAAGCACGCATGGCCGAGGCCTGCGCAACGATCAAGGCTTCCGGCGCTCACCACATCGTCTTTGGCGATCTTTTTCTCCAAGACATTCGCGCCTATCGCGAACGAACCCTCGCCGCGATCGGCATGACTCCGATCTTTCCTCTATGGGGCCGCGACACGCGTCGGCTGGCCACGGAAATGATCGCATGCGGTCTCGCCGCACGGATCGTGTGTCTGGATCCGAAGCAAACCCCGCCGAGCTTTGCGGGACGCCGCTTCGACGCGGCGCTGCTCGAGGAGCTTCCGGCCCACATCGATCCCTGCGGAGAAAATGGCGAGTTCCACACCGTGGTGACCGAGGGTCCGATGTTCTCGGCGCCTATCGGCATCGCGATCGGCGAAACAGTCGAGCGCGATGGGTTCGTTTTTACGGACGTCTTACCCGATTAGCGGGTCTCTGCACGCCTTACTTAGGCCGGTACGCCGCCGCCAGCAGGTCGCCATCGATTCCGGCATTTTCCTTGCTGCCGGTCGCAAAGCGATACAGCGCCGCGGTGTAAATCGTGTGCAAGGTCGTACTCACCAGGCCGAGCACGATCAGCGTCAATACAAACAGCGCCATGGCCAGGAAGATGGTCGCACCGGCGTGCGACGAGATCGCGGCAAGAACGATCAGCAAGGCAAGACCGACGATGGGAATCGCCACCACGGCCACGCCCAGACTGATGCCGCCGTTGCCGATGACATTCTCTCCCCAATTGCGGCGCAACAGCGCGAGGCTGCGCGAGATGGCTTCGACCGGGCCCACGTCTTCTTCGATTAGCACGGGCAGCGTCATCGCCGTCGCGATGGTCCATCCCGCCCCGATGATGCCGATGACAATGCGGCCAATGAACCCCACCCGTTCCTCGATGGCGCGCAGGATCGTGCCGACCGTGGCGGCGATGAAGGCGTAGCCCAAAATAGCGGGTAGGCGCGCGAGGGCCATCTGCAAGCCTTCGCCGACGCTGGCGGTGTCGCCGTCGAGTCGCTTGAGCGCCACGCTGATCAGCGCGCAATTGAAGAACATCATCACCGTGTAGCTGACGAAGTAGAACGCATACATCGCGATGTAGAACAATAACCGGCTGGTGTGCGTTGTGCTGCCGTCCGCCAGCGCGGGTTGCAAGCTGTGGTACATCGCAAATACCGGCAGCGCAAACGATCCCATCAGAACCAACAAGACCACCGAGGACAACAGGGGAAACACCAGCAACGCAGGATCTTCCTTGAGCACATTCCAGCATTGCCCGGCCAGCGACCAACTGCGAGAGATCTTGTCGAACACGGATTGACCCTCCCTAGCTATTGCGACATTGCGCCACAGATCAGCCGCTTTTGGGCGTTCATCTGGCGAAACTGTGACTTGGACGCGTTAAGCACGTCGCCGGCGGTTTCCGGTACCGACGCCTAGGTTACATAATGTGCCGAACGAACGGCATCCGATGGCCGATCTTGCTTGGAACAAGCCGTGTAATTTTTACAGTCCCCCGCTCGTTCACCGCGTCGCGAACGGTGCCGCACAAAGCCGAATTTATAGGCAACACTGTGGTCCAATATGCTCATGTTGCATTCGCTCCCGCGATCGATTGCCATATCGCTAGCGCTCATGCTGAGCGCTTGTGGCGGCGGCGGCGGTGGTCAAAGCGCTTCGACCGGCACGGCAGGCCCGAGCGGTACACCCGCCGGCGACGCCACGGATTATTCAATCGCTGCGCACTGGGTCTGTCGCCCTGGATCAAATGTTCCCTGCACGACGGCATTGGATGCGCAGGTCATCAATGCGAATGGAACAACCGAAGCGCAACCCTTTACGCCGGCGGCCGATCCTCCGATCGATTGCTTCTATGTCTATCCCACCGTTTCTAAAGAGCAGACGCCGTACGCGGATCTAACCGACAGTCCGGAAATCCAGGCGGTCACGCGGCAACAAGTGGGCCGGCTTTCCTTGCGCTGCCGGGTCTTCGCACCCATCTATCGCCAAGAAACCACGTACGGTCTGAACCACGGCGCACCCTATTCGAACGATCCCATGCTCGATGTGCAGGCCGCGTGGAGTTACTACCTGCAGAATGACAACCAAGGTCGTGGCGTCGTGATCATTGGGCATAGCCAAGGGACGATATTGCTGCAACAGCTGATTGCCGGCAGCATCGACGGAACCGCGACCCAAGCGCTATTGGTGTCCGCGTTTCTTGCCGGTGATCCCTCGCTGGGCGTGCCTGCCGGGGGCGTGGTCGGCGGCACCTTCGCCCATATCCCGACCTGTGCCGCCGCTGCACAGACAGGATGCGTTTACGTGTGGGCGAGCTATCTCGCCGGCGACACGTCTGCGCCGCCCATATTCGGCGGTACCCGAGACGATGGTCTGCTCAGCGCCTGCGTCAATCCCGCCGCTCCCGCGGGGGGTTCCGGCGCTCTCAAATTCTACTATGCGGGGGCAAATCCGCCGGCGTGGGTGGAGGCACTAGGACAGTTCACCGCCACATGCCAGGCGAGTGCCGGCGCCAACATATTGGTCGTCACCATTCTACCGGGACAGTTTTCCGCGCAAAACACCCACATTCTTCAGGCCGCCGAAGTAGCGCCGGGATGGGGCGTGCATCCGCTCGACCTTTCACTGGTCCAAGGCAACATCTTGGATGTGCTTGATGCCGAAATAACGACGTGGCAGGCGCAGCACTGAGCTAGCGCGACTTTAGAATCGAACTCCCTCTATAGTGGGCGGGTGATCGATTTTGCCCAAACGCTGTCCGGTTTCCTCGTGGGAGTCATTGTCGGACTCACCGGCGTTGGCGGCGGATCACTCATGACGCCGATTCTGGTGTTGTTCTTCGGCGTTCACCCGGTCACCGCGGTGGGCACCGATCTGCTGCATGCAGCGATCACCAAATCGGGCGGGACCTACGTCCATGCAAAAAAGAATCGGGTGGAGTGGCGAATCACCGCGCTGTTGGCTGCCGGCAGTCTGCCTGCCGCCGTCATCACGCTCCTCAGCCTGCATGCCTTCACCGGCGCCCTCGGCAGCTCCAAAATCATCACCACGACGCTCGGCGTTGCGCTGATCCTCAGCGGCTTGGCCCTGCTGCTGCGTGCCCGAATGAAGCGCCTTTCAGTTGCGTACGGTCATGTGGACCTGCCGCGCCATCCAGGTTTTACGATCTTGACCGGCGTGGTGCTGGGTATTCTCGTGTCGCTCTCCTCGGTGGGAGCCGGCGCGTTGGGGATCACGGCGTTGATTTTCCTCTACCCGAGGCTCGCGGCGCAGCGCATAGTCGCATCGGATTTGGCGCACGCAGTCCCTCTGACGCTGATTGCCGGCGTGGGCCATTGGCTTTTCGGCGATGTCGATTGGAATCTATTGCTCTCGCTGCTATTGGGCTCATTGCCCGGCATTTATATCGGCAGCCATCTGGTCGGGCATATCCCGGACAGGATTTTGCGCGCCCTATTGATCGCGGTCCTGCTCCTGATCGGCACGCGCCTGCTGATTTTTTGATTGGCGCAACGGCGCAGGTGCGGCCTTCAAATGCTCATTTTGGTCTTGAACAAGCGCGCCTGACGGCGAGAAATCTCCACCTCGGGACCGTCGCGAAGCTGGGCGTGCAGACGCCCATTCACGCCAAGTTCGACGCTTTCAATAAATTCCAGATTGATGATTTGTCGGCGGTTGGCACGGAAGAAGCGGTTCGGGTCGAGACGTTGCTCGAGCGCTGCCAGTGCGCGCCCCAGCAGAGGCTGGGACTTACCCCACGATAACCGGATGTAATTGCCCTCCGAACTCAGCAAGCGCACCTCTCGAAGCGGCACAAACCAGCACCGGCTGCCGTCGCGCACAAAGATCTGCTCCAGCACGGCAGTCGGCGGCGACGTGCGGGCGGCTTCAGCGCTTTTGACTCGGGCCAGCGCCTCGGCAAGGCGCGCCGGCTCGATCGGCTTGAGCAGATAGTCAAGGGCGTCGACTTTGAATGCCTGCACTGCATGCTCATCGTAGGCCGTCGTGAAAATAACCTGGGGCAGGTCCTCCAGGCGGGTCAGCAGATCGAAGCCGGAACCCCCGGGCATTTGAATATCGAGGAAGAGCAGCTCCGGCGTCAGCGATTCGATCATTTCCGCTGCCTGGTGAATGTTGCCGGCCTCGCCGACGATTTCCACCCACGAAAAACCGGTCAGCAGGCGCCGTAATTCACGGCGCGCGGGCGGCTCATCATCAATGATCATCGCCTTCATGGTTGCTTAGGGATGCGCAATCGCGCGGTGGCGACAGCCGGTTTGGAGAGATCCAATTCCAGACTCGCGCGCGCACCGAACAACAGTCTCAATCGGTCATGGGCATTGCGTAAACCGACGCCTTCGTGCGCCGGCCGTAGCGGCGCCGGCGGCCGCGGATTTTCGACCTCCACGGTGAGCAGCTCGTCCTGCAGCTGCGCGGAGATGCGCAGCAGCCCACCCGCGGGCAGTTCCGCGATGCCATGCTTGATGGCATTCTCTACGAGGGTCTGCAGCAGCATCACCGGGATGCGCACCTCGGCAGCGTCGTCCGGAACCTGCTTTTCGATGCGCAGCCGATCCTCGAAACGCATCGACTCCAGCTCGAGGTAATCCGCGACGATGTCCAATTCCTGTGAAAGCGTGACCAGCTCATCCTGCCGCGAGCTTAAGGAATAACGCAGCGTGTTCGCGAGCCGCGTGACGGCGCTTTGCGCGCGCGCAGGATTATCGGCAATGAGTGAGCGCACGGTATTGAGCGCGTTGAACAGGAAGTGCGGATTGAGCTGGGATTTTAGCAGACGCAGTTCAGCCAGCTGCAGCGCGCGCGCCAGTTCCGACTGTCTTAGTTGCGCCGAGCGGTGCTCCCGCACGGAGATGGCAGTAAAGTAAAGCGCCAGCCAGAGGATGTAGACACAGGCCCAATTGACGATTTCCGCCGCAATCGAGACCGGAAGTGCCAGTTGAAAGCTCAGCGCCGGAGCATACTTGTCAAGCAGCGGCGCAGGATTCTGCAGCAGCGACAGGTCAGTAAATTGGGATACGATCCCGAGCGGAGTGCCCAATATAAATGCGGCGGCGATGATCCGCAGGCTCAGCTTGCGAAAAGGCAGCACGCTCCAATGATGGCGCCGGACGAAATCTCGCAGCCAATGGGAAAGCGCGAATGCGACGCCGTAGACGAACAGCATCTCCAGCGCGAAGCGCAGCCACGGAAGGTTGAAAATCGCGACGCCGCCAACGAAGCGGCTCACCGTAAGTAGTCCCCACCCCGTCAGCTGAAAGATCCAATAGGCGAGCTGCGACTTGGGTTGGGCGATCGGTCGTTCAGCGTCGTTCATGCGTCCCAATGCCAATTCAGTGATCTAGATTCCACGCAACGCTGCGGCCAAGGGCGCGCGCGCGGCCCGGATAGCGGGACAAGCCGCCCCGACCATCCCAATGATGCAGGCCCATAGCACCCCAAACGCAATCAAACTAGAGTCAACGACGAGTGGAACGGACAATTGCGTCAGTCCCCCGCCGTTGGTGCTGACGGCATGTCCATTGAACATCAGCCACGCGATAGACCCTCCTGCGGCCCCGCCCAGTATCGCCAGCAACAGTGCTTCGGCGAACACCGACACGATGACTGCCGAGGCGCCAAATCCCAACACCCGCAATGTCGCGATTTCGACCGTGCGCGTACTGACCGCAGAATACATGGCATTCAATGCGCCGAAAACCGCGCCGACCGCCATAATGCCGCCGATCAGATAAGCCACGATGGACAAGAGCCGTGAGAACGCCTGCGATTGCGCCCGATAGTAGTCCGCCTCGCGCATGACATCGACGCCAAGCGCCGGGTTGCCGGCCAAGGCGGTCTTGAGCTCCGCAAAGGAATCCGCCGACTCGAGCAATACGGCAACCGATTGAAATGTATTTCTCTCGAACGCCGATTGCAGCGTTTCCGCGCCCGTTATCATTTCCGCCTCGTGGGGGTCGCCGTGGCTTTCGAAGACCCCGACCACCGTCCAGTCGGCGCCGCGCATCAAAACATGCTGGCCAAGCTCGAGATCTCGAAACTGGCGTTGCAAGGTGCGGCCGACGATGACTTCGCGCACCGCGGATCCGAACAGGCGGCCCTCGACCAGTCGAATTTCCGGGCGAACCGCCAAGCCGGCTCCGCTCACGCCGCGCAGCGACACATTGCCGCTGTTGCCGCCGCGTTTCAACGGCAACCTGACGATCGCCAGCGCATCGGGCGAGCTCAACGGCTTGCCGTCCGATCCATGCTTGATTCCGGGCGCGTCCGAAATGATTTGAGCCGCTTCGCGCGTGACGTTGCTCAAAGTCTCGAAGCCCGCGCCCGTGCTCACCACAATGGCGCGATCCGCGCGCTCAGTACTGCTCATCATCTGCGACAAACCGCCGACCATGGCTAGGATGCTCACCAGCACGCCCACGACGCCGGCAATGCCGATGACGATCACCGATGAGGCGCCGAGACGTTGCGGCACGCTCTTGATGTTCATCAGAGTGACGGAGGCGATCTGCTTCAATGCGCTCATCGAGGCACTCCTTCAGCGGCCGGCCAAGGCGTCGACAATGACCAGCCGCTGGGCGCGCCAAGCCGGAGGCAGGCCGCTCACCAGCGCGAGAAGCACTGCCATCGCCAGCCCCATGGCCACGACGTTCAGCGGCAGCGCCGTGGCCCCGATTCCGAGTGCCGCTGCCACCGGGAAAACGGCCGCGGCAGCCGCGAGCCCGAGGGAGGCGGCCAACACACACAGCAGCAGCGACTCGATCAGAACCAAGACTGTCACCGAGCGATCCGAAAAACCGACGGTTTTTAGGATGGCCAGTTCCGGCGTCCTTTCGCGCACGGACTGCATCATGGTATTGCCGGTGAGAAACAACAGCGCGAAAAGCACGGCCGCCACGATGGCATTGGCCATCAGACTCACATCGCCCAACTGTCTCAGCTGCCCTTGCACATACGCCTTCTCGTCTTGCGTCACGGTCTCATGGGCTGAATTGACAAACAGCGCATCGACGGCAGCGCAAACTTGCGCCGATCGAGCCGGATCCTCGACCGCCAATATGAAGGCCCAAACGGTTCCGCGTTCCAGACGGCGGGCTTCGTCGAAGTAGGCGAAGTTGATGAGAATGCGGTTCGACTCTGCCGGCGTGGAGGGAACATCGTAAGTGCCGACAATTTCAAAATTCCAATCGGCACTGCCATCCTGCTTCATCACGGAGGTCCGCAGCGGTATGCGATCGCCGATCTTCCAGCCGAACGCCCGCATGATCGGCGCCGCGACGATGGCACCCTCCCGGTTGCGGCTCATGGCCTCGAGCTGCTTCGGATCGACCTGCCATTCCGGATAAAGCTCGAAAAATGCCTTCGCGTCCGTGGCAAAGGCCAGCACGGCATTGCTCTTTTCCTGATAAAAGCCCGGCATGCCGACGACGTACGTTGCCTGCCGAACCCCAGGAACCGCTGCGATTTGGGCCAAGTAGGCGCTGGGCAGGGGCTGAACCTGGCTCACGCGACTCACGACATACAGGCGATTGGCGTTGGAACCGCTGCCAAAGGCGTTCAGCCAGGCATTCACGCCCTGCAGCAATCCGAACAGCAGGAAGGCAATCATGACGGACAACAGCGTGAAAATGGTGCGCGCTTTCTTGCGCCACAAGCTGCTCCACACCAAGGGAAGAAACTTCATGCCGCCAAACTCGACTCGGCACCGAGCAGACGACCCTTGTCGAGGTGCAGTTGCCGGGTTGCGCGCTCCGCCGCCTTCGGATCGTGCGTGACCATAATGATGGTCTTGCGCTGTTCGCGATTCACGATTTGCAGCAAATCGAGAATCTGCGCCGCCATTTCCCGATCGAGATCGCCCGTGGGCTCATCGCACACCAGCAGCTTGGGATCCGCAACCAACGCCCGCGCAATGGCGACGCGTTGCTGTTGCCCGCCGGAAAGCTCCGCGGGTTTGTGCGAGGCACGGTCGGCGAGCCCAACGAGTTCAAGCGCCGCTTTGACATTGGCGCTGCGCTGCGCCTTGGAGAGATTCGTCATGAGCAGCGGCAGCTCAACGTTTTGCTGCGCCGACAGCAACGGCATCAGATTGTAGAACTGGAACACGAAGCCCACACTGTGCGCGCGCCATCGCGCCAGCTCTCGCGCAGAGAGCGCATTGATGCGTTCGCCCGCCACGAGCAGGTCACCTTCGTCCGCGCGGTCGATGCCGCCGATCAAATTGAGCAAGGTCGTTTTGCCCGACCCCGACGGACCCATGAGCGCCAGAAACTCACCGGCGCGGATCTCAAGATCGATGCCGTGCAGAACCTGTACGCGCTGTTTGCCGCGAACATAGCGCTTAACAATGCCTTTCAGGGAAACGAGTGCCGTCATGGGTTGCCTCTCAATCGCTGGTCAATGCAGCCTGCTCTTGCCGGGTAGAAATATAGGGCGGGCGCAACGGCGGACCGGCATTTCATGTCGAACGGTCGATCTGGGGTGATGAGCGGTCGAATCCGATCATCAACCACGACCAATCCGGGGCCTCGCCGCCGCCGCTCATCCGCTGTTCGCGAGCCGGTAATATCAGCTGTGCGGCCGGCACTGTTCGACCGGCGAAGTGCCGGATCCTTTGAGCTTTGGCCGACCAGCCTGAGTGGCCGCTCGGCATGACGATTCGACCGTCCGTCAGGACTTTCAAATCACGGGACCGACTGCCCTTAGTCTTCCGACGATGAACACCGAATCCCGCAGCCCTGATAAGTCATCGCTGCTGAGCCAACTACGAATCGATCGCAGCGAGCCTGCCGCCGTGCGCCGCTCTGCCGGCTTTTGGTGGGCACTCGCCGTCGCTGCCGCGATCGGCGGCGCGGCACTCACTACCTGGTATTTCTCGCGCAGCGCCGCGGTCCCGATCCGAACAGCAGCGGCGATTTCATTCGGGAAAGAATCGGCACCGCTGGCTGCAGCGTCGCTTCTGGATGCCTCCGGCTACATTGTCGCGCGACGCCGCGCCACGGTGGCGTCCAAGATCACGGGCAAAGTGACCGAGGTGTCCTTGCAGGAAGGCCAGCGCGTCGAGGGCGGCCAAATCATCGCCCGGCTGGATGATTCCAACGCCCGGGCAGCTTTGGCGCAAAGCGAGGCGCAGGTGAAGCAAGCCGAGGCCGTGGTCACCTCGGCGCAAACGGCCTACGAAGACGCATTGCCCATTTTCCGGCGCAACCAACGGGAAAAGGCCGCCGCGGTAATCAGCGCACAAAGCTTCGATCAAGCACAGACGCAAATCGATGCCGCCAAATCAGAACTGCTTGTCGAGCAGCGGGCGCTGAACGCAGCTCGGGCCGGGCGCGAGATCGCGCAGCGCAATCTTGACGACACCATCATCCGGGCGCCGTTCTCCGGGGTCGTCACGGAAAAGGCCGCGCAAGCCGGCGAGATGGTGTCGCCGATCTCGGCAGGCAGCGGCTTTACGCGCACCGGCATCGGCACCATCGTCGACATGAATTCGCTCGAGGTGGAAGTCGATGTCAGCGAAAACTTCATCGGCCGGGTACTGCCGCAACAGCCGGTTCGCATCAAGCTCAACGCCTATGCGGATTGGGACATTCCCGGCTCCGTGATCGCAACCATTCCGACCGCCGATCGCGCCAAGGCAACGGTAAAAGTGCGCATTGCCATCCTGGCGAAAGACCCACGCATCCTGCCCGATATGGGCGCTCGCGTGTCTTTCCTGAGTACCGCGCTGCCCGAGACGACTCGCGCCGCCACGCCACCTCAAGCGTCCGGTTTGACGATTCCGGCTGAGGCGATCGCGACCAGCGGCGGAATTTCCATTGTCTACGTCGTGCACGGCTCCGTCGTGGAGCGATGCGCCGTGCAACTCGGCGCCAAAAGCGACGCCGGCCAGACCGTCTTGGCGGGACTTCAAACGGGCAGCGTCGTGGCCGTCGGAGATCTCTCGCGCTTAACGGACGGCGCGAAAGTTCGAGTCGTAAAATGACGGCGCCGCAGTATCAAGGGACAAGAATCGCCGCATTGATCGCGGTATTCTGCGCGGCTGCCCTATTGAGCCCACTCCACCCGCACGCGGTCACGAAGCGTTACGACCTCAAGGATCTTGCGAATTGCACTCTGGAAGCGTTCGTCAATTCCGCCCAACGAGCGGAGCTGGCGAGTCTCTGCTGGCGCGCGGCGATGGATGCCGCGCGCTCGCGTATCTATGCGTGCTTTCTTCCGTTGGATGTCGTCAAGTGGCCGATTGGCGCGCCGCTCGATTGTCGGTCGCAAAGGTTATGAGCATGCCCATGCGGCACTGCGGCGATGTCAAATCGAAGTCGCGTCACATTTTTAGCGGCGTCGCTGCCGTAATGTCGGTTCATGTGCCAGCGCTACGCCATACCGGACCAGGCCGCCGTCGAGCGAGAGTTCCTGCCGACGCGTACATGGTGGAATTTCGCCGCCAAATACAATGTGGCTGCCCATCAATACGTACCCGCGATCCGCTGGCACGAGCGGCAATCTGAAGCGGTCATGATGCGTTGGGGACTGATACCGGCATCGGCCGAAGGCCGCGCCAGCGAATCGCCTTTGGCGATCGACGCCGACGCGATCATGGCATCAGCGGTATTCCGCGGGCCGTGGCTCGAAGGTCAACGCTGCATTCTGCCGATGTCCGGATTCTATGCCTGGCAACTGACCAATCGGCGCTATCGGCAACCGCACTTTATTCGCTTACTTGACCGCTCTGTCTTTGGTGTCGCGGCCGTTTGGGACCGATCGGTCACCGAGGACGATGATGTGATTGAAAGCTGCTCGATCGTTTGCGTCGCACCGAATGAGTTGATGGTCCGCATCGCCAACACCGATGGTCACATGCCTGCCATCCTGCGACGCAAGGACTATCAGACGTGGTTGCACGGAACCCCGGCCGCGGCCATGTCAGCGTTACGCCCCTATAATAAGAGCGGCATGCAGGCCTACCCGGTCAGTCCCCGCGTCAATTCCACCGCGCCGGACGATTCCCGCCTCATCCAACCGGCCGAAATCGCATAAGTTCCCGGGAACTGGCTGCTCGACCAGCACTCTCAATAGAAACAGCACTTTGGCCGCCTTATGCTGACGGCTCTGATATTTCAGGAGAACTGCCATGGCTCAGTCAAAAAAAGCGCGCGCCTTGGGATTCAATCACATCGCACTCGAGGTTGGCGATGTTGATGAGGCGCTCTCCTTCTACGAGCGTTTTGTCGATTTCACACTGCGCGGTAAAAGCGAGGACATGGCCTTCATCGATTTAGGCGACCAGTTCCTCGCGCTGCAAAAGGGGCAAAGCCAGCCGGCCGGCAGCGGTCGTCACTTCGGACTGGTCGTCGATGACAAGGAAGCGGTGCGCCGCGCACTCGACGAGGCAGGCGTTAAGATCTTGCCCGGCCCATTCCTCGATTTCTACGATCCCTGGGGCAACCGAGTCGAGATCGTGGGCTACCAGGGCATACAATTCTCGAAGGCGCCGAACGTGCTTCGAGGCATGGGTTTGGCGCACCTGTCAAAGAGTCCGAATGCCATCAAGGAGCTTGCCGATAAAGGCATGGCGCCGGAATAGACGCGGGCTCCCTAGCGCAAAAAAAACGACAAATTGTGTCAAGCCATCGTCTAGCGCGATCATAAGGGAATACACTACGCACTGGCGCCGCGGAGCGCGAGGCCGTTTCTTATCGAGCGGTAGTTCCCATGCCTCTCACCGACTGTTTCGCCTCCGCGGATGCCACCGCAGCCAAGAAGTGTCCCAGCG
Organism: Steroidobacteraceae bacterium; assembly: GCA_036495805.1. Lineage (GTDB taxonomy): Bacteria > Pseudomonadota > Gammaproteobacteria > Steroidobacterales > Steroidobacteraceae > Bog-1198. Next base: position 45,741 of record DASXMG010000060.1, read on the forward strand.
CGGGTTTTTCAAATATCGACTTTGTCCTACACAACCATGCGCCTCTGCCGCTACAAATCTCGCTTCGCGGTCCCCATTCTGGATATACGCAACATGGAGACACAGAATGAAGAATGACGCGCAAATTCAACAAGAAGTTCTTGCTGAGCTCGAGCATGACGAAGCCTTGCCGGCTGGCTCGATCGGTGTCGAAGTGCATCACGGCGTGGTTAAACTTGCCGGTCGCACGAATGACGCTGAGACCAAAAAGCGCGCTGCGCTTCACGCCCGCCGCGTGGAAGGCGTCACCGGGATCATTTTGGATATGGGCATCGAGAAGCGTTGAGTTCCTGCTGCACTGCATCGCACCTCTAGAAATCTTTAATAACCCCTCGGAGCTGCGCGTGCCCTGCGCGCAGCTTTTTGATGCATCCGCTGGTTCTCACAACAAAGACAACGAAGTCCGACATGCACTCACGCTATCTGCCTGACAACGCCCTAGCACCTTAAGCGTAGAGAATTTTACGATGACTCTTTACTTCACAGCCGGGCTCGTTTGGCTGAGCAGCGGATACGGCACGTGAGTTCACCTATCGAGGCGCCAATGAAAGATACGACTCAGAGCCAGCCCAAAGTTAAGGCGCGCACTCACGTCGAAGCGGCCGAGCGTGTTGCCGCTTCCGATCGCCTGGGGCCGCGACCAGAAAATGACCGAGATATTACACCCCAGCACGAGAGCCCCTCTCGCTTCGAGAGATACGCGGCAACTCAAGCCGCAGGCGACGGCATCCAGGGCGATACGCTCAAAAAGGGCAAGACGCTTGACGAACAAATCGGCGCCAACATGGCAGACCGCAAATGAATGGCAGTCCCACCTCCACGGAGCCCAGCGAACTCGTGAGCGTCGATGACGACATTGATGCAATCGCGCGCGAGGCACTCGAAGAGGCGCGGCGCGTGGAAGAGGCAGAGAGGTATCGCAACAATCCTGGCCCCGTTGTTCCGCCGGCGAGACCGGTGACCAAGCCCTAGATGTGCTGCCCGACCGCTCTCGACAGAATGCGCCCCGCACGATCCGCTTGGCTTTCCCACCCATTCAGCTAATATTGAGCCGTCAAACTAACTCGGGAGTTCCTCACCAAACCTATGAGCCATAATTCTTCTTCGATCCCTTCCGTCTCACGATTCACTCTGAAACTCAAACCCGGTGCGCGAAAATCTCCGCGCGAAGCCAAAACGTCACCGCCTCGACCGCAAAGCAAACTGAGCCAAAAGCCAGGTGCTGCATGGTCGGACGAACTTAAGCACCGCATGCAAGAAGAAATGGATGCATTGATGTCGCGTTAAGTTCGCTTCGTCCGACCCGGGCTCTGGGGCGCGTTACCCCCGGACAAGCCCGTATTGCTTAACGGACCCAGGTACCTGCGGTGGCAGGGAGATCACGCCACCGTTGCCGGCAAGCCCGACGCAGTTCCCTCCTTGGCCCGGCAGCGCGGCGCAAATCGATACTTTCCCACCATCTACCAATTCATCATGAAACCATTCGAGGAACGTGCAAGGCGGCTAAGCCTTACTCGCGCCTGGCAGCCGTGCGGCGCGGGCGTCAAAAGTTACCGTCGAGAGGCATCCAAGTTGCCTGTTGTGAGCCATGATCAAGCAATCGGAGAATCCACACCTGCTGTCCTGCCAACTGAAGAGCGCTGCCTCCACGGCCGCCTCGTCCTCAAACGCCAGTTCCTGAGCTTCCAGCGCATCACGGAACAGCCCCAGAATAGTTTCTGGTGGTATGTCGTACCGACTTCGCAGGACCCATTCTGTCTCCAGCAAAACAGGCAGTGAAACCAGCACTGCTTCTTGCCTGGCGACTGCCGAGTCAACCAACGTGCGAGCTCGCCTAGTTTGCGCGGCGTCATCCTCAATGAGCAGCCGCACGAAAACGTTGGTATCGAGTCCGAGCATCAGCGGCTCATCTCCTCCACCGAAACGCGCTTGCGATTGGGCGGTTTGATAGAAATGTCTCGGATACTGCGATTTTTGACACGCAAGATGATCGTGCCATCGGGCAACACGGTGAAGTGAATGCGATCGCCGGCTTTGAGATTTGCAGCAGTGCGCACCTCAAGCGGAATAGTAGTTTGTCCTTTGCTGGTCAGCGTTGCAAAAGCCACAAAAGTCTCCTTTCAATCTTACCTTCCAGACTATTGTAAGGACTCAATGCAATGATAGCAAACACATGATCGCCTGAATTTAAATTGCCAATCTGCGCTCCCAGTTGTGCCGCGCTCCTACCAATCCGCATACCTCAATCGTTATTACGGGCTTTGTCGATGGCGCGCTGCGCCATACCTATCGCAAGGACTTCTCTTGCACGTCCGACTGCCGCGGCGGCTTCGGAATCCGGCCATTCGTCGGTATAACCGAAAAAATAGGCAGCGGCATTGAACTCTATGCTGCGAACCATGCCCGCCGCCAGCCGTGGTCGAAACACGGGATAATTATTTTCGCGATTCCACTCACGACTGATATTCGAACTCCGCCGCCGAACGTAAGCAAGGGTCCGTCACAGCCTTACCCGCATTCCGCGATCTCGTACGTGGCAGACTAAGAAGCGAACCGACCGAATGGAAGTCTCGTATCGATGCAGAAAGCTATGAAATGCGTTAGCGCCACAATCCAAACCGCAATGCCGAGTGGTCATCCAGATGGAGGTCCCATTTATGAAGCAGAATTTCGCCGCAATTATCCTCGGTGGTACCGGGCAAGTCGGGGGTGCAGCCCTGGCGGAGCTGCTGGCCATTCCGGAATGCCGGGAAGTGATGATGGTCACCCGAAAGCCCATTGCGACGCGATCGCGTGTGCGCAACGTCGTTCTTGATACCGGTGCAGCTGACTTTGCCGAGCGCACGGCCGCCGTTGCCCGCGAAGTCTTAAGCCAGGGTCCCGCCAGCGCCGTGAGCTGTGTGGGTGTCGGTTCTGGATCGGCGCGCTGGAGCGAGGAAGAATTGCGACGACTTGAACTCGGCGTCGTCGGGGCCTTTGCGCGTGGCTGCCATGACGCCGGAATCGCCCAGTTTTGCCTGCTGTCTGCGGTAGGAAGCACGGCCCGCAGCCGGTTTCGCTATGTCCGCGTAATGGGTATGAAGGAGGACGCCGTGCTCAGCATCGGTTTTACCCGCCTTGCGATCTTTCGCCCCGGCATCATTGTCGGCAACGCTCATACCCCGGCCTGGGCCGGTTGGTTGGGAAGCCTCGTACCTGGCCCGTATGGCAATATTGATCAGCGAATTCTCGGTCGCTCAATCGCCGCAGAGATCGCTTTGCATAGTCGAGAGGCTGGTGTAGTTACCCGCGAAAATGCGGCCATGAAAAACCTCGCCGCGCAGCTAAATAACGTGGTTTGAATTTGAAAGTCCGCGCTCGGTCAAGTAAAAGAATGCGGACCTCACTTGGATCTAGGGGAACGACCATGCGCCTTGGCACGGGTCGTTTGCGCAGCGTGCAAGCTACGCATCTTTTGCGCATCACCGGGATACCCTAAATCGTTCGGGGAATATACAGTCCGCTTGCGTGTCGCGAGATCGATGGTAACGCTGTCGTCCGGCGCCTTAGCATGAATCGTGTCGCTTGCCGGATGATATTCAATCCGCAATTGCCGCGGGTTAACGATCAAGCGCAAATAACCATAGTTGGTGTCGTCATAGTTTTCGAACGTCACGCCATCGTCGCTTGCCGACTTTTTCACGAGAGTCTGCGGTGCACGAAGGGGTACGCCTTTCTGAGCATGCAGCTTGGTGACATTGTGTCCGCCATTGCCGCAAATGATATAAGGGATCTCCGTTCCGTCTACTCGAAGCCGCGTGAAGCGCTGATACGAGTGCGCATGCCCAGCGAGCACAGCATGAGGCCACACACCGGCCTTGGCACAGATGGCATCCATTTGTTTTCGCATGTCGGTGCTGGACGAGTGCTGACCTCCGATTGCGTACGGCGGGTGGTGGTGGGCGAACAAGAGGGCGCCCTTGTAGTTCTCCTTCCGCACGCGTGAGAGTGCCGCGGTCAGATATTCGAGCTGCGAGCTGCCGATGGTGGGATCGGCGATGATGCCGGGGTCTTCCAACGTATTGCTGTAGAAGCAAAGTATCCGTACAAATGGCGCATCAAAGGTGAAGAACACACCAGGCTGAATTTGCGCGGTGCGCGACAGGCCACCGGCCTCCGGCGTGACCGTAAATCCGGCCTTCGGGTCCGAGCAGAAATTTCTAAGATAAGCTGCCAGGCTTGTCGCATGCGCTAGCGGGGAAATCATGCCGTCGTGGTTGCCCGCGACCGCGAGCACCGGCGCGTGATAGTTGCGATAGGGCTCGTAGAATTGATCGTAGTAGTATTCCGTCTCACCGAAATTGTAGACAATATCTCCTAACAGCAAGCCGAATATCGGCGCCTCTTCGGAGCGTACCTCGTTGAAGTCGCCGACCATCTTGTCCGTTACTTCATTCTGCGTCTTCGGCCCCCGCGTGCTGCCGCAGTCGCCCGTGGCATGGAAGACGATCTGCCCGAGCTTTTCGATCGCATCGATCGCGGGTTGGTTGCCGTTGAACACTTCCAGCAGCGTCAAGCTTGGTTCAGTGCCGCCTCGCGGCGGCGGGAAGGGCATCGCATGAAGCTTATGCTCCGCGTTCAGTTGGTCGATAATTTTGTACGCATCGCCATCTGACGGGTGCTTGATCGAGAAAATCGTGGGATCGGCTGTCGGTACCGGCTGCCCGAATACCGGAGCGTTGAGGATTCTCGGATTCGCGGGTTGAGAAGGCGCTTTGCGTGTAGCCAAATGGTTGCACTCCTATGCCGACTATGTGAAATAGAATAAGCCCCGATTTGTTGGCCCTGTATGAACGTTTCATATCAGTCGCCGAGTTTCAGGGTTTTTGAGCGCGCTTTCAGCGTGCCGTTGCCGTCCAGCACACCCGGGATTGCCCGATGCCGGCCGACACGACCAAGGGAATGATGCCTCGCGCGAACAGGGGAAGGGACCACTCTCGTGCTTGCCCCTGCCAGAGCGCTCTTAGCACGGGGCCATTTTGATTGCTCGAAAGCTATTGGTCTACTTTCGCCTGGTTAGATCGACCTTGTCGGTCCCCGAATCCAGCACGAGCTTGGTGACTGCACCCGACGGATCAACGACGAAAGTGACGGTAAAATCCTGTCCCTTGACAATGAATGACGTCCGCGACGTCGCCGCGAGTTCGCTCTTCTTGGGCGCGTCCCCCTGTTGGATTGTCAGCTTGTTTCCGTCGCGGCTGACAGTGAACGCCACGTCAGAACTCAACTCGTATATCCCGACGTAGGTGTCGAGCACACTCGGATCCACTGAGACAATCTTCGGCTCCGCCGGTGGCGTATAGTCCTCGCCGCGAAGGAGTTTGAGCGCTGCCTCGCCGATAACCGGCGGGGCCCCTGAGTTCGACATGAAGTACACGCCCACCTTCGCGTCCAGATCGCCGACCATATAGGAGCTCTGCCCCGGGATGCCGCCGCTATGGCTGATGATCGTGTGGCCGTTCGAGTCTTTGCGCACCGAGAAACCGAAGGCATAAGTGCCGCCGAACTGCGGTTCGTGCATCGCCTTAACCGACGCTTCCGATAGAATCCGCTTGCCGTGGAACATTCCGCCGTTCAATTGCATCGCCAGGAATCGCGCCATGTCCTCGGCGGTGAGGTAGATGTCGCCGGCGGGGTAAACGTCGAAATGAACCTGTTCGACCGGCTGCGGCTTACCCTTCGCTCCACCGGGTGAATACGGCAGCGCCATGACCTCCACCATTTCCGGCGACGGATACAGGGGATGAGGGGTCGTGACGCCCAGAGGAACGAGCACATGCTCCAGCATGTACTTCTCGTACTCCTGGCCGGAGATCTTCTCGACCAGCAGTCCCGCCAGCCCGTAGGCGAAGTTGTTGTACTCCCACTTCGTCTCCGGCGGGCGAATCGAATAGAGCCCGGCTACCATCTTTTCCAGGGTTTTGGGAAGTTCCCGGCCCCATATCGGCTTGGTCATGGCCCCCGCGGTGAGGCCCGACCAATGCGAAAGGATATGCCGGAAGGTGACTGGCTTTTCGGCTTGGAGGCGATCCTGCACTTGGACATCGCCCAGGTATTTGTTGACCGGCTCGTCGAGCTTGAACTTACCCTGCTCCTGCAACTGCATCAGAGCGGTGGCGGTGGCCGACTTGAAGGTCGATCCGGTGCTATAGAGCGTGTCCGTTGTCGCGGGGGTCTTCATGCGAACATTCGCGTAGCCGAAGGCCGCCTTCCAGACGATCGCATCTTCACGGACCAGCGCGATCGACACCGATGGCACGCCGCGTTCCTTCATTTTTTGCTCGATGAGACCCGTCATCACGGTTTTGGTCTTTTCGAGGTCGAATTTCCCGGCCTGCGCGGTGGCCGTGCCGGAGAGGGTCGCGACCATCGCCGGTATGAGGAGGAGCAGTGCACTTAGTCTCATGGATGATTCCTTCGAACGAGGATTTCTTTGGTCCGCAAGTATACGGTACACATGGACTCTAACGGTGATCGATGAAGGCCCGCGGCCCATTCGCGGTCAGGCGCGACGCGGCATTCTGGTCCACGCATCGCAGCCTTCATCAGCCCGGCCGCTCGGCGCTAACAATAGCCGGCCAAGAGCTTCCGCGTAGAGAGGCTCTGAAGCGCGATGCCGTTGGTGGGTTACCGACGGGAGTTCGGCGTGTCTTTCTTGGCTACCGCCAGCGGTGCCTGGGCCGCTGCCGACTGGAAGGCATCGCGCATCTGTGTGTGCACGGTGCTTTCCAGCCGGGCGCGGTAGTACTGCCGCGCCTCTTCCGTTTGACTCGGATCATTGGCCAACTGCATCCATAAGGTGTAGTCGGCGAACTTTTCTTCCATCACGCTCTTACGCCTTTAGGTTGATGATGCCGCCCATGGCCGGATCCGAAAAGCTGTCGCGCCCGGTCTCGACGTGACCCGCCAGCCGATAGCTGAACGTTGGGTCTTCGACCACTGTGACGACCAAGTCGTACCATCCGAAAATCTTGGCGCAGGTCCAGTCGTCCTTGAGCTCCTCGTCGGGATGCAGCAATCGCACGACATTGTTACCCGTGTACGCATCGAGCACCACCACCGAGGCCTTGTGCTCGCCGAAATTCCGGATGCGCCAGGCGAGCGATCCACCCTCCTCCGTGCGGTAGCTCGAGTGAACGTCGAGCAGCGCGGCCTTCGCCCCGATGCTACCCTTGAAAAAGCGCACGAAGCCGTTGGGGCCATACACCGACACATCGTACGTGGAGACGATGGCCCAGGTGTCGTTGAGGCGCTTGTGCGGTTCGACGGTATAGTTGCGCACCTGCGCGGTGGGATCGACGGAGCGCACCTGAAATACGACGGTGGCATCCCCGGTATTGATGAAATCCAGACGCAGCGTGCTGTGCACGGTATCGACGGTGCCATGAACATTGAGCTCGTACGGCAACGCGCGCGCCGGCTTGATGCCACGCTCCTGCTGCGGCACCCCGATCATGACGCCGTTGATGGTGGGCACAAACGTGGTGACGTTCCCGCCCGCGAGTTCGTTCGGCGGCGGCAAGAAGCCATCGGTGCTCGGCAAATTCGCGCGAATTTCGTTCGGGTTTGCGAAATTGAACATCGTGGTCAGATCGCCGACCACTGCCCGGCGCCATGGCGAGATATTCGACTCATGCACTCCGAAACGCTTCTCGATGAATCGGATCAGCGAGGTGTGATCGAATAACTGTGAATTGACGAAGCCCCCCTTGCTCCAGGGCGAGATCGCAATCAGCGGCACGCGGATGCCAAGTCCGATGGGGCCATTCGGTTGCGTGGTCGTCACCAGTTCGTTCTCGATGCTCACCGTCGAGGCGCCGTTGGCGCTGGTCTGGGGCGGGGTGGGCGGCACGATGTGATCGAAGGCGCCATCGTTTTCATCGTAATTGATCAAGAACACCGTCTTGCTGAAGACCTCCGGGTTCGAGACCAAGATGTCGAAAATCTGTGAGATGTACCACGCACCGTAGTTCGACGGCCAGTCCGGGTGCTCGGTGTAGCCCGCCGGCGCCACGATCCACGACACCTGCGGCAGCTTGCCGCCGTTCACGTCGCTGCGGAATTGATCGAACAGATGCTCGGCCCACGCCTGCCACTGCGCTTCGGGCGCGCCCGTCACCGGCGCAATGCTGCTGATGTCGGTGCCGGTGCACGCGTTCTGGAACAGCGGCGAATTGGTCGCCGAGGTCGCGTACTGATTGAAGTACAGTATCGAGTTGTCGCCAAAGTTGCCGGCGAAGGAGTTGCCCGTGCCATCGCCCACATCCGGGAAGAACGTCGTTCCCACCAGGTCCTGGTAAATCTTCCAGCTCACGCCCGCCGTCTGCAGCGCTTCCGGGTAGGTCGGCCAGACATAGGCGGCGTTGTTCTTGCCGAAGCCATTGCCCGTCACCGGACCGCTGCCTTGGCCATCCGTACCGCCAGGTCCTAAGTCACTGAGGTTGCCGATGCACCCCGTCCACATGTACATGCGATTCGGATTGGTGGGTCCTAGGATCGAGCAGTGATAGCCGTCGCCGACCGTGAAAGCATCGGCCAAGGCGTAGTGATAGGGAATGTCTTCGCGATTCAAGTAGCCCATGGTGATAGGGCCCTTGGAAGCCGGCCAAGCATCGTGGTGCCCTTGATTCCAAGCCTCGTGCTGCGTCGGCCAGGAGTGATCGGTTCCCGGCAGGTAGGTGAGGCCTAAGCTCTTCAGGCCCGGGCTGACATCTGCTGGATTGACGCGGAACGGCGGCAGCACCGATACGCCATCCGCGGGGCCGCCCAAGTTGCCGAAATTCGGCGGCACCGCATAGCCCAGCGAAATGTTCTGCGCGCCCGCGGGCTGCAAAAATACCGGCACCGGCGTCGTGCCCGTGCCGCTCGCCAGCGGCAGATTGATGTTTACCGCACGCGGATCGGAAAAGCCGCGCACACCGCGCATCGAGCCGAAGTACTTGTCGAAGGAGTTGTTCTCCTGCATGAGGATCACGATGTGTTCCACATCGCGTATGGTGCCAGTGCGATGATTCGCCGGAATTCCCATGGCCTTGGCAATATTCGCGTCCAGCGCGGTTGCCAATGTCGTCATGCCCATCAACTTCAAGAATTCTCGGCGATCGGTGTTTTTCACGGCGGCGCTTCTCCGATTGATTGCAGGATTTGGATTTTTTCCCCGATGCAGGGCAACAGGGCAGCGGAACGCAACATAACGAAGCCGTCTGATTGCCTTGTTGCACTTGCGTGAACATTTTGTATCGCCGCGATCGATCGCCGCTCACATGCGCATAAGATGTAGTACAGCGGCAATGTCCCATCTCCTTTTCGCAAAGGTTTCGAATGCATTCACCTGACGGTGTCCGCGCAATGGACGAAGTGATGCGCATCCGCAAGCTCACGCGTCAACGCCGCCATAGCGATGCGCTCGCCGCGGCCGCTGCCATGACAGCGCAGCAACCAACCCATCGAGATGCGCTGTACCTGCTTGCCGCCAATCAGCGCTGTCTCAACCTGATTCCCGAAGCCCTCGAGACGCTCGCCCGACTGGAGCGCGAGCACCCGCGGCTCTGCCGCCTGTATCAAGAGCGCGGCTATTGCCTGCTGGCCTTGCGCGACCCGGTGCGCGCCATCGCAGCGTTCCAACAAGGAGTAGCCCTAAACCCGGCGCTCATGGCGAGCTGGAGCGCGCTCGAAAACCTGTATCTATTGATCGGCGATCAGCAGAGCGCCCAGGCAGCCGGCGAGCAGATCGCCAACCTACAGCGCCTGCCGCCCGAAGTGGTGCAGGCGGGAAGCCTTTTCTCCGACGGTGAATTCGGCGCCGCCGAGGCGTTGATCCGCGAGTATTTGCTCACGGACGCAGCCAACGACGCAGCCCAAGTCGAAGCGCTGCGGCTTTTGGGCAGGATCGAGCAGCAACGCGAGGCGCTCGATGCGGCAGAACGCCTATTCGGTGAGGTGCTTAACCTTGCCCCCGGCTATCGCGCCGCGCGCGTGGATCTCCTGCACGTTCTCATCGCACGGCAAAAATACGCCGAGGCCCGCGATGAGCTCGCCGGCCTGCTGCAACTCGATGCCGGCAACACCGACTACCGCTCGCTGTACGCCACCGCCTGCGCGGGCTTAGGCGATCACGACGCCGCCGTCGAGGTGTATCGCGAGCTGCTGGCCGAACCGAACAGCAAGCCGCACCTCAACCTGCTGCTCGGCCATTCCCTTAGAGCGCAAGGTCGTCGGCAGCAGGCCATCGAGGCCTATCGCGCCGCGCTCGAAGCGCGCCCCAATTTCGGCGATGCCTACTGGAGCCTCGCTAATTTAAAAACCTATCGCTTCTCCGCTGCCGAAATCGCGCATATGCAAGCCGCGCTCGTTTCTCCCGCCACCGCCACAGCCGATCGCCTACATTTGCACTTCGCGCTGGGGAAGGCGCTCGAGTCCGCGGGCCGCTTCGAGCAATCCTGGTCACACTACGAGCAAGGCAACGCGCTGAAGCGAGCCGAGAGCCGCTATCGGCCGGAATTCGCCGAGCTCAACACGCAACGGCAAATCGCGGCCTGCACGCCGCAGTTCTTCGCCGAGCGCCGCGGCCTCGGCGCGCACGATTCCGACCCGATTTTCATTGTGGGTGTGCCGCGCTCCGGCTCCACGCTCGTCGAGCAAATCCTCGCTTCGCACTCACGCGTTGAGGGGACGCAGGAACTCAGCGTCATTCCGCGCATCGTCCAGGAACTTCAAGGGCGATCCGATCCCCATGACCCTCGGTATCCCGGCGCGCTGCTGAACCTTTCTCCCGAAGAGTTGCGCGACCTTGGGCAGCGCTACCTCGCCGAGACCCGCGTCTTTCGCAGGTCCGCACCGGCACGGCCGTTGTTCATCGACAAGTTGCCCAACAACTTCCGCCACATCGGTCTCATCCACGTGATGCTGCCGAACGCCAAGATCATCGATGTGCGGCGCTCGCCCATGGCCTGCTGCTTCTCAAACTTTAAGCAACTCTTCGCCGCCGGGCAGGAGTTCAGCTACGACATGGAATTCATGGCGCGCTACTACCGCACTTATATTGAACTGATGCGCCACTGGGACGAGGTGTTGCCCGGCCGCGTGCATCGCGTCTTCCATGAAGACTTGATTGAGGATCTTCCAGGAAATGTGGGCCGGCTGCTCGATTTCTGCGGCCTGCAATACGAACCGGCCTGCATCGAGTTTCACAACACCGAGCGCAACATCGGCACGGCGAGCTCAGAGCAGGTCCGCCAATCGATCAATCGCGAGGGCCTCGATCAGTGGCAACACTACCGGTCCTGGCTGCAACCGCTCGAGAACATGCTGGGGCATGCGCTGCTGCGCTACCGCGAGTAGGCGTTTCGGTAATCAGGCTTGCTTTCCGGAAAACACTTTGTATTACAGAGCGTTACCGATAGCGGTGGCGTTGCGGAGACTCTCGTACCTCGCGTCCGCACGACTCGTGTAGGACAAATCTCTAGCCGGATTGAGCTGCCGCTGACGGTGGCGGGCACAAATACCGATAACAATTCCCCCCGGATGGCCGTTCATAACTAACTAAAAACGTATGGCAAATTCAAAGCATCGATCCATGCGGCTCACATGAAATCTGACGAGTTGCCCCATGTGTTCCCCACCCTGGCCGTATTGCTGCTGACGGCGGCCACATGTGCGGGCTGCGTCTCGCTTAGTCGCAATAACCCGGCACTGCCGCGTTCCTTTGCTCTGTCAAATGCAGATAGCACGGACTTGGCGCATCGGTTGCTGATCGAATCGCAGGCCCATCAAAACATGTCGGGCTTCCACATCATTGAAGCCGGCGTCGATGGATTGGCGCTACGCGTACAGATGGTCCGAAATGCGCAGCGAACGCTGGACGTCCAATACTTCATATTCCGCGGCGATGAAACCGGGAGTGTATTCGCTCAGGAACTGCGTAATGCGGCCGACCGCGGAGTCCGCGTTCGGGTGCTCGTGGATGACGGCGATACAGTCAAGGGTGATGAGCGCATTCTCGCGCTCGACGGCTATCGCGATGCGCACGTGCGGGTGTTCAATCCTTTCGACTATAGAAACCACAATCTGCTGTTGAGAAACATCGATTTTGTGCTTCATAAGTCCCGTTTGGATTACCGCATGCACAACAAATTGTTGGTGGCGGATAATGCGGTGGCGCTGATCGGTGGGCGGAATGTCGGCAATCAATATTTTCAGCTGGACCCTGCTTCGCAATTTGCCGATGACGACGTTTTTGTGGGTGGGCCCACGGTCCAGACTCTATCGCACGCTTTTGATGATTTTTGGAACAGCGATAGAGTCGTGGCAGGGACTGTGCTGTCGAAACACGAAACTGCCGAACATTTCGAACCGCCCACCAAGCTTGCGGACGGCGCGGGCATCGACCTCCTCGCGCGTATTGCATCGGGCCAGCCTTACGCGAGCTTGGTGAGTCAGCCTGCACAACTTACGTGGGCAGCTGCGCAAGTCGTGTATGACGCCCCTGACAAGGACAAAGTAGTTCATCACGAATTGCGAGGCCGATTGATGAGCCAGACACTGGAGAAGCAGTTCGCTGCAGCCCAGTCGGATGTCGTCATGGTCACGCCGTACTTCGTTCCTTCAGAACGCGAAATAGCGCAACTTCATGAGCTTCGGCAGAAGGGTGCGGAGGTGCGCGCGCTCAGTAATTCGCTCGAATCGGCGCCTGACCTGGCGGCCCAATCCGGCTACAGCAAACTTCGCAGTCCCCTGCTTGCCGACGGCGTGCATTTGTACGAACTTCGCTCTCGGCCTGACAGCGTCCGGGGCAGCGGCGAGACGCGCCAGATATCTCGCT
>DASXMG010000061.1:0-21524 GCA_036495805.1 Steroidobacteraceae bacterium
TACGGCAAGCCCGGGGCCTTGTTCTCGGTTAACCGCTTATCAGCCGCCTAAGCTCATTTGAGCGTTCGCGCGTCTGTCTCATCGGCCGAGCGATGGTCTGGAGTTCCAGAACCAACTAATATGCGGCTCCCCAACGGATGGGGGACCACTGGAAACCTGTGTCTATATGCGTCACCTAGTTTAGGCGTTGCCTTCTTAAGGTTATCGCGCCTGACACGGTTTTAAGACAATATCACGACAGCGTGCCAGGGTCAATGTAAGGGTCAATGTAATCAATACCTTAGGCAACGCCGGTATAATCTAAGCGCAACGATGAACAGCCCAGCCACCGACCTGCCGCCCACGCGCGGGCCGAAAAGTCCCCTGACAATGCGCACCGTGACCGCCGATGAGTCCGGCCAACGCATTGACAATTTTCTGATGCGGCACTTTAAAACCGTGCCGCGCAGCCGCGTCTATCGCCTGCTGCGCAAAGGCGAAGTGCGCGTCAATCGCAAGCGCGTCGACGCGGAGTACCGGATCCAGGCAGGCGACGAGGTACGCTTGCCGCCGGTGCGCGTGGACACCGATGCCCAACCTGGCCGGCCCTCGAGCAGCCTGCTTGAATTGATCGAGCGGGCGGTCATTTTCCAAGACCGCCACTTGCTGGTCATCGACAAGCCGGCCGGCGTCGCGGTCCACGGCGGCAGCGGCATGAGTTTTGGCGTGATTGAGGCACTACGCGCATCGAGGCCGCGTGAAACGCTGGAATTGGTACATCGCTTGGATCGCGACACCAGCGGCTGTTTGCTCGTTGCGCGCGATCGCAGCACGCTCACCGCGCTGCATGCCTTGATTCGCAACGGCGGGATGCACAAGACCTACCTCGCGCTGGTAGCCGGCAGCTGGCAATTGGGCACCAAGCGCATCGATGCACCGCTTGCGACGGACAACCGTCAGCACGGTGAACGCCATGTCAGGGTGGCCGCCGCCGGCAAGGATTCCGTCAGTGTTTTCAAGCCGGTGCAGTTTTTCGGTTCGCTGGCGACGCTCATGGAGGTCGACATTCCAACCGGGCGCACGCATCAGATACGCGTGCACGCGTCTTTCGCCGGGCATCCGCTGCTGGGCGATGACAAATATGGCGATCGCGCACGCAATGCGGATCTGAAATCCCACGGGTTGAAGCGCACATTTTTGCACGCGCAGTCCGTGGCTTTCGACTGGCCCGGCTCGGGTGTTCCATTCCACGTCAGCGCGCCGCTGCCGGAGGAATTGGCCGCCGTGCTCGATGCGATCACGCCCGTGAAGCGTGCCGGCGCAAAGGGCGGCCGGCGCGGCAAGCCGGCAAAACGCTAAGGGACTTCGTAGCCGGCGGCGCGCAACGCCGCGCTCAAGCGTATGAGCGGCAGCCCAATCAGTGCGCTGGGATCGGCGCTATCGATCGATTCGCACAAGCTGATGCCGAGGCCTTCGCTTTTGAAGCCACCCGCGCAGTCCAACGGCCGCTCCTGGGCGATGTAGCGCTCGATGGTGGCCTGATCCAGCGCGCGAAAAGTTACTCGCGTGCTGTCGGTGAATTCAATCAGCGCGTTGCCTTCCTGACGCATCACGGCCACCGCGGTGAGAAATTCGACCGTGCGGCCGGAGCAACTTCGCAGCTGTTCTTGGCAGCGTGCCTCGGTGCCTGGCTTTCCGAGGGTCAGCTGGCTTCCCTCGAGGACCGCAACCTGATCGGAGCCGATCACCCAGGCGTTGGGCTGCTGCGCCGACACGGCAGAAGCTTTTGCCCGCGCCAAGCGCCCAACCAGGCCTATGGGCGCTTCGCCGGGGTGCGGGGCTTCATCGACCCCCGGCGGGAAGGAAACAAAGCTCAATCCAAGTCTGCCTAAGAGTTCTTTCCGGTAGCGGGATGTCGAGGCCAAAATGAGCGGGGGTGGAGACTTCAAAAACAAAGACTTGCACCGGATTCGTTTTGACAGGGGGGTACCTGCGCCCTATTATACGCGGCCCATGGCATCGGGCCCGTCCGACCGAGTAGATTGCGCGCGCCTGGCGGCGGATGCGGCTGTGTTGGAGCGCGTCTATCCCTTGGGCGAAATGTCTCGCTTGAAGGATTTATTGGCGGATGTGCGCGGGTCGGTCAGAGCACGGTTCGCTTTTTCGAAATTAGAGGCGGGTCGTATCGGGGCGACGGTCGCCGTGCGGGCGACTCCACGGCTGGTTTGCCAGCGTTGTCTGCAGGCATTTGAATTGCCCGTGAGCGGCGATAGCGAGATTGAGTTTGCGGTGAGCGAAGCCGAGGCGCCAACGGAGTCGCCTCGAGAGATTTATCTGATGGACGCAGGTTCCGTGTCGTTGCGCGAATTGGCCGAGGAAGAATTATTGTTGGCCTTGCCGGCCATTGCCTCTTGCAGCACCCCGGATACCTGCGGTCGGGCGCCGACAGCAGAGGTGCGGCAAAGGCCGTTTGCGGTATTGCAGGATTTATTGAAGAAAACTTGATAGGACAGACAACCCATGGCAGTTCAAAGAAGTAGAAAGACCCCGTCGAAGCGCGGCATGCATCGCTCCCATTCGGCACTGGCGGCACCCGCGGTGTCGATCGAGCCGAAGAGCGGCGAAACCCATTCGCGACACCGCATTTCGCGCGATGGCTTTTATCGCGGCAAGAAAGTCTTGCAGACCAAGGCGGATGCGGCCGCAGCCGAAGAATAAGTCGTCAACTTAAGCCTCGGCGAACCGCGCACCATGTCTGCGCCGCTGCATATTGCCATCGACGCCATGAGCGGCGATCGCGGACCGTCGGTTTCAGTTCCGGCGGCGCTTGCGGCGGCGCGCGAGTTCAGCGACGTGCGCTTTACCTTGACCGGCAGGCAAGCGGATCTGCAACGCGAAATCTCCGGCGCGACGCCGCCGAATGTGCACTGCCTGTTCGCCACGGAAGTGGTCGAGATGACCGACCATCCGCGCGAGGCGCTGCGTCGCAAAAAAGATTCTTCGATGCGCCGCGCCATCGATCTGGTCAAGGCTGGGGATGCGCACGCCTGCGTGAGCGCCGGCAATACCGGCGCGCTCATGGCGACCGCGCACTTCGTTTTAAAAATGCTGCCGGGCGTCGAGCGGCCGGCAATCGCTTCGGTCATCCCGTCGCGCGGCGGCCATACTTACATGCTGGATCTCGGTGCGAATGCCTCTTGCACGCCGGCACAGCTCTGCCAGTTCGCCGTGATGGGATCGGTGGTGGCCGCCGATTTCGACGGCGCCCACGAGCGGCCGCGCGTGGGCCTCCTCAACATCGGTGAGGAAGAGGTCAAGGGCAACGAGGCGGTGCAGGCCGCGCATAATTTGCTGTCGGCGGCCGACATCAATTACGTGGGCTTCGTCGAAGGCCACGACATTTTCTCCGACAAGGTCGATGTCGTCGTCACGGACGGATTCACGGGCAACATTGCGTTGAAGGTCATGGAGGGTACGGCACGCCACATTACCAACGCCATGCGCGAAGAGTTCGAGCGCTCGCCGCTGCGCAAGCTCGGTTACCTGGCCGCGCGTCCGACGTTGAATGCACTGCGCGCGAGAATAGACCCGCGCCGTTATAATGGCGCGGCCATGGTCGGCTTGAACGGCATCGTCATCAAGAGCCATGGAGGCACCGATCTGTTCGGCTTTCAACGGGCCATCGAAGTCGCGGTCTTGGAGGCGCGCAATGGCGTGCCGGCGCGCATCGCGCAGCGCTTGGGCCTTCCTCCCGGGGCTTGAAGGATTTTGATGTACTCAAGAATCGCAGGCACCGGCAGTTATCTGCCGGAAAAAATTCTCACCAACCACGATCTCGAGAAACTGGTCGATACCAGCGACGAATGGATCCGCACGCGCACGGGCATTTCGCAGCGCCATGTGGCCGCAGAGGGCGAAACTACGACGGACCTTGCCGAGCATGCGGCGCACCGTGCCATGGATGCCGCGGGAGTCCTGCCTTCGGACATCGATCTGATCTGCGTCGGCACAACGACGCCGGATCTGGTGTTTCCCAACGTGGGTACGCTGCTGCAGGATCGATTGGGGATCCACGGCTGTCCTGCGTTCAGTATGGAGGCCGCTTGTACCGGATTCGTGTACGCGCTGAGCGTTGCCGACAAATTCGTGCGTCTGGGCGAGGCTAAATGCGCACTGGTGGTGGGCGCGGAAACGCTTACGCGAATCATTGACTGGAACGATCGCGGCACCTGTGTGCTGTTCGCCGATGGCGCCGGCGCGGTGATTTTGCAGCCATCGAGCGAACCGGGGATTATCAGCACGCGGCTGCATTCCGACGGCAAGTATAAGGATCTGCTCGCTTATCCTGACGGCGTATCCAAGGGCTTCAATCTGGTTCGTGAAGGCAATGCGAGCGTGCAGATGAAGTGTAACGAGGTCTATAAAGTGGCGGTCAATACCCTGGGGGCCCTGGTCACCGAAACTTTGAGCGCCAACAATATTGCCAAGACTCAGCTGGACTGGCTGATTCCGCATCAGGCCAACATCCGAATCATCGAGGCGATTGCGAAACGACTCGACCTGCCGATGGAGCGGGTCATCGTGACGATCGACACGCAGGGCAATACCTCAGCCGCGTCCGTGCCGCTGGCTCTGGATACCGGAATTCGCGACGGGCGGGTGCAGCGCGGCCAGCTCTTGCTGCTCGAAGCATTCGGCGGCGGATTCACATGGGGATCGGCGCTGATCCGCTACTAAGACGGCCCGGTCGAGCTCACCATGAGGGTGCCGGACGGCCGCTGCGCGCTCGCTGATATAAAGTTGATTTCGCTGCTGGGCACCGGCGACATGCCGTACGTCATGACATCGGTTTCCGTGAGCGTGTTGTGCGTGTCGTAGATCTGGTAAGTGAACGAAAATGCTATCGGGCTACCCGGATCGACGGGCGACATTACCGAATAACTGACCTGCACCGTTCCGAGTGAAACACTCATGGTTTTGTCGGTATAGCGGCTGAGCGTGCCCAAAGTTCCGGTGGATCCGCCGACAATCATGCCCGGATACACTAACGGAGCTTGCGCCACGTCATACTCGCCGCCCTGGTCCTCGCCGAGTAGTTCGCTATTGCCGCTGGAAAAATAGTCGACGACGCTCGTGGAATACGGCGATGTCTGGCCTGCCGCAGTTATCGTTCCCGTGATGGTTGCCACTTGCGACATGGCAGCGGCGCCGTCGAAACTCCCGGCGGCCGCGATCTGCCGCACATAGGTTCCCGAACCCGTGAACGGCGTCGAGACGCCGCTGACGTTGACCGTACCGCTCAAGTTCACGTTGGATGTCAGGCCCATGGCAACCATATTGTTGATGCCCGCTTGCATGTTGTACTCGCTGGATCCCGGGCCGGGCATGGGCATGTTGCCGGTGTTCCCGCCGCCGCATGCGGCGAGGGCTATCGAGAAAGACACGGCCGTGCCCAGAACTCGTAATTTCATGGCCAACTCCTTTTGACGTGGTGCATTTCTACGCCCGGCGTGCCGAAGCGTCAAATCCTCACTCGGCTGCGACGCCGCAGCGGGCCGTCCACGAAAAATCCTTTGCAAAGAAAAACGCCGCGGGGTTGCCGCGGCGCTTAAAGTCAAAAATTACCGCTCGTTTACTTCGACACAGACTTCTTGAACATGCGATCGATCTTCTCGTTGATCGCTTCAATGGCGGTCGAATTGGCCTGTGCCGTCGACAGGGCTTGATTCGCCGTGCTCTGTGCGCCTGAGGCCGCCGACTGGGCACTATTGGCCGCCGCGTGCGCAGCAGCCGCATCGCTGGAGGCTCGCGCCGTGTCGCCTTGCAGCTTGCTGACCTGTGACTTCAGGTCATCGATCTGCGCCTGGATCGGCTTCAGGTCAGTGCACCCCGCGAATGCGATGACGCAAGCCGCGGCGAGAGAGGCCTTTAGTGTGGTTGTCAGATTCATAAAAATATTCCCCTAGGGTTAATTCATTTGTGTCGGAAAACTCCGATGTGTTGCCACAGCAGGTACAGTCACGCTATCGAGCCCGCCCGCGTCGCAGCACAGTCCTACATAAAGCCAAATTCGCGCCTCGATTGCAACTGAAAATAACGAAATGTCGGTATAACAAGACGCTTTTATGCGTAGTTCATTTCTGACAGGCGACTCTATCATTAAGAATGCGCCATCTAAGGTGCAATTTTTACAGGTTCAAAGGCCCATAGCGAGTTGCGAATCAAGTTTCACGCACCATGCGTAGAAAAATTTTCTGATGCGAAACGTTCGCTCTCTCACTGATGATTCGGCGGCGCTGCTGGCAGAAAATTTTCCGGCTGTGGATCCGGGCAAATTTAGAGTGCGGAAACTCACGGCGGCAGTCGCCGCCGATGCAAGAGTCGGCATGAGCGCCAAAGTGATTCAGCAGTGGCTGGGCGCGAGCTTGAGCGGCGTGAAAATTCTCGACACTTCGGGCCGATGATCCATGTCGAAAAGGCGATTTTCGTATTTTTCGTTACCGGCTTGCCAACCTCTATAGACTGTATATAATAACAGCAACTGTCTACATATACAGGTGACGCATGTCGGACCTTACACCCCGTCAGACCCAAATCCTCAGGCTGATTCAAAACGCCATTTCAGAGAGCGGCATGCCACCCACCCGTGCGGAAATAGCCCGTACGCTCGGTTTCAAGTCTCCGAATGCGGCCGAGGAGCACTTGCGCGCCTTGCAGCGCAAAGGCGTGATCGACCTTATCCCCGGTGCCTCTCGCGGCATTCAGCTCAAGGATATTTTGCGTGAACAATTAGGTCTGCCGCTCATCGGCCGTGTCGCTGCAGGCCGGCCAATTTTGGCTGAAGAGCACATCGAAAAGCGTTATCAAATCGATCCGCAGCTATTTCAACCGCAACCGCATTATCTTTTGAAAGTGCAGGGCATGAGCATGAAGAATGCCGGCATTCTCGATGGAGATTTGGTTGCCGTGCATCGCACGCCTGAAGTTCGCAACCGCCAAATCGTGGTCGCGCGTTTGGAAAACGAGGTCACGGTCAAACGTTACCGGCAAGAAGGCGCGATCGTTTGGCTGTTGCCCGAAAACGCCGATTTCGAACCCATTCGCGTCGATCTCAAAGAACAACCCATGATTATTGAAGGGGTGGTCGTCGGTGTCCTGCGTCGTGGTAAAGACGTGGATGCCGCGTGAGCTATCGTTACTCGCGGATGTCTTGGCCGATGCACGCGTTTGGAAGTTAAAAGACGCCTCGGCTGCCCCCGCTCGTCCGGTTTGGTCCACCGGTAAGAGCTCGCTGGATGCCCGCTTGCCGGGGGGTGGGTGGCCGACGGCGTCGCTCATCGAGGTATTGTTGGACGATACCGGCCTCGGCGAAGTCCAACTCTTTTTGCCGGCACTGGTTGCCTGCCAACGCAGCGCCACCCATGACAGCGGTGATGCGCCATGGCTGGTGTGGATTGCCCCTCCGCATGAACCTTATGCGCCTGCCTTGGCGCAGCAGGGCATCGATCTGGGGCGTTTATTGGTGGTTCGCCCAACCACGGCCACCGAGGCTCTATGGGCGGCTGAGCAGGCATTGAGTTCGGGTGTTTGCGCTGCTGTTTTGCTTTGGTTGAAAGGCACCGACGATCGCTGGCTGCGGCGTTTGAAGCTCGCCGCCGAAGCCGGCGGTTCGCTCGGCGTGCTATTTCGTCCCGAGAGGCATCGTTTCGAATCCTCACCGGCCAACTTGCGCATTGTCATGAGTCAGGGCTCGCCGTGCGCGCGCATCGATTTGCTCAAAGTGCAGGGCGGCCGACCCGGTCCGGTAGATCTTGGTGGCCCGTGAAATTGCGCGCAACGAAATCGCGAACGGCAGACTTATTTGCCGCGGCCCTCGAGCCCCTTCCTACTAAGGTTTCCTCACCGGTCGCTCTGGCGCCGCAGGCGCTCGCACCGCCGTCTGTTAATCGGCAACGCGCAAAACAGCTGTGGTACGCCGCCGTATTCCCGGCAATGGCGCAACCGGAACCCTTTGCCGCTCCGCTACGGAAGCTCTGCCTGCACGCGCACGCCTTCACTTCTTTCGTCAGCATCGAGCCGCCCAATGCGTTATTGCTGGAGATCAAGGGCAGCGTGAAATTATTCGGTTCCTTGCCGCAACTGCGCTCAGGTCTGGATGATTGTTGGCGACGCCTTGCGCTGCAAGCTCGCAGTGCTACAGCGCCGTCGACACTGGCAGCGTTATGGCTGGCGCGCGCCGGCGATCCGTCGCAAATCGAAGATATCGAGCTGCTGCCGAGTCATCTGGCAAAGGTGCCCATTGCCTGCACGGCTTGGGATGCCGAGCGGCTGCAAACGTTGCGCGCCATGGGTGTAACGAACGTGGGTGAACTGCTGCGTTTGCCGCGCGCGGGCCTGGCGCGTCGACTGGGTCCTGCCCTGGTCCAGGATCTGGACATTGCCTTGGCGCGGCAGGCGGCGCCTCGCAGAGCATTCGTGCGGCGTGAGCGTTTTCTGGAGCGCTGCGATTTCGAAACGGAAATCGAGCATGTCGCCTACTTGGAAAAAGCGCTCGAGCCCTTGATCGAGCGTTGCGCGCGATTTTTGCGCCGGCGCCAGGCCGGTATTCAGGCATTGCGGCTGAAACTGCGGCATCGGGAAGGGCCGGCGACGTGTGTGCAATTGGGTCTGGCCAGCGTCACGAGCGAACGGCGACGCTTGACGGATGTGGTTTGCCAAAAACTGGCGCGGCTCGAGCTGCGAGCGCCGGTTCGAGGCCTGGAGCTCATTTCCGGCTCCTTGCGGGGGCTGCCGGCGAGTTCTGTCGATGTCTTTGCCGGGTTCACGGGCGCGGGCAGCCACGACAGTGCGCCGCAATTGGTGGAACGCTTGCGCGCACGTTTGGGCGAGGAGGCGGTGTATGGGGTTTGCCTCATTCCGGAACATAGGCCGGAAGCGGCATGGAAGCGGGTGCATGAATTGCGTTTGAGCGCCGCAGCCGGAATGGATGAGGAAATCATCGATCAGAAGCTGCCGCGTCCGGTGTGGTTATTGAACGAACCGTTGTGCTTGCCGAAGCCGGAAATACTCCAAGGCCCCGAACGTATCGAGAGCGGTTGGTGGGATGGCAAGGGCGTGGCGCGCGATTACTACATAGCGCGCCATTCCCATGGCGTGCGGCTGTGGGTTTTTCAGGAACGTCAGTCCAAGCGCTGGTTCGTGCACGGCGTATTTGCTTAGTCGCCAAGGATTGACGTGTACGTTGAGCTGCATGCCTTAAGCAACTTTTCCTTTTTGCGCGGCGCCTCGCTGCCCGAAGAGTTGGTCGCCCAGGCCAAGGCATTAAATTACACAGGATTGGCGCTCACCGATGAATGCTCTCTGGCGGGCGTTGTGCGGGCCCACCTGGCCGCGAAAGAGCTTGAGCTGCCCTTGATCATCGGCGCCGAGTTCAACTGTCGCGATGACCTCAAGGTCATCGTGCTGGCCACCAATCGGGCGAGCTACGGCGCGTTAAGCCGCCTGATCAGCAAAGCGCGCCGTGCCACCCGCAAAGGCTGCTACTCGCTGCTGCGCGCCGATCTCGAGGACGCGCTGCCGGAGTGCTTGATCATCTGGTTGCCGCGCGTCGACAAGGCGGGGCTGCTGCGCCAAGAGCAAGACGGCGGTTGGTTGCGCGAGCGGTTCACTGCGCGACTCTGGATTGGCGTGGAGCTCTTGAGCGCAGGCCATGACGCGCGGCGCTTGGAATTGCTGGAAACACTGGGCAAAACGCTGCAGCTGCCCTGCGTGGCGGCGGGCGATGTCCACATGCACCGGCGCAGCCGCCGCGCCTTGCAGGATGTGCTGACGGCAATTCGCTTGAGGGTGCCGCTGCATGCCGCAGGCTACGCCTTGTATCCCAATGGCGAGCGCTGCTTGCGCTCCCTGCAGCGTCTGCGCGAACTGTACCCTGCGCCGCTGTTGGCGCAAACTTTGGCGATCGCGGAGCGCTGCACTTTCAAGCTCGATGAGCTGCGTTACGAGTATCCGGAAGAGATCGTGCCCCCCGGAGAAACGCCCGCGAGTCATTTGCGGGCGCTGACGATGCAAGGCTGCGCCTACCGGTGGCCGGGAGGGACGCCCGCTGCCGTGCGCGAGAACATCGAACATGAATTGCGCCTGATCGCGGAGCTTAAATTCGAGCCGTTTTTTCTGACCGTGCACGATGTGGTCGAATACGCACGTTCGCAACATATTCTCTGCCAGGGACGAGGTTCCGCGGCCAACTCGACGGTCTGCTACTGCCTGCGCATCACGGAGGTCGACCCTTCGCGCATGTCCATGTTGTTCGAGCGTTTCATCTCCAAAGAACGCAACGAGCCGCCCGATATCGATGTGGATTTCGAGCACGAGCGGCGCGAAGAGGTCATCCAGTACATTTACGGAAAATATGGACGCGAGCGGGCGGCATTGGCCGCCACCGTGATTTGTTACCGGCCGCGCAGTGCATTGCGAGACGTCGGCAAGGCCTTAGGTTTAGATCTGGCGCAAGTCGACCGGCTTGCCCGGGGCATGCAATGGTGGGATGGCCAGCGCATCGATCCGCAACGCATTCGTGCATCGGGATTCGATCCCGAGGATCCGCTGATTGCCCGGCTCATTGCGCTCACCGCGGAAATTTTAGGTTTCCCCCGCCATCTGTCGCAGCACGTGGGCGGCTTCGTCATCGCCCGCGGCCGATTGGATGAACTCGTGCCCATCGAGAATGCGACGATGCCTGAGCGCACCGTGATCCAGTGGGACAAGGACGATCTCGATGCGCTGGGGCTCTTGAAAGTGGATGTGCTGGCCCTGGGGATGCTGACCGCGATACGGCGCGCGTTTGACCTGGTCAATGCGTTTGGCGGCGCTTCGCCCAGCCCAAGCAAACTCGGACTGGCGAGCGTGCCGAGCGAAGATAGCGCGGTATACGACATGATTTGCCGCGCCGACACCACCGGCGTGTTTCAAATCGAATCGCGCGCGCAAATGTCCATGTTGCCGCGCTTAAGGCCGCGAAATTTCTACGATCTGGTGATTGAAGTGGCCATCGTGCGTCCCGGGCCCATTCAAGGTGAAATGGTGCACCCTTATTTGCGCCGCCGCAGCGGGGAGGAGCCGGTGAGCTATCCCAGCAAAGAGGTCGAGGCGGTGCTCAAGCGCACGTTGGGCGTGCCGATTTTTCAAGAGCAAGTCATGCAACTGGCAATTGTCGCGGCCGGCTTCTCACCCGGAGAGGCCGATCGGCTGCGTCGCGCAATGGCCGCTTGGAAGCGCAAGGGCGGACTGGAGCCGTTCCAAAAGCAGTTGATCGACGGTATGCGCGAGCGCGGCTATGAGGATAGTTTTGCGCAGCAGATCTTCAAGCAAATTTTGGGATTCGGCGAATATGGATTCCCGGAGTGTGTGGTGGGCGAGACGCGGGTGGTCGATGCCGATTCCGGAAGATGGTTGACCATCGATGAAATCGTCGGCGGGCGCGCGCATCTAAAGAATACCTTGGCATGCGACGATGACCTGCGTTTGCGAAAGCGCAAGGTATTGCGCGTCATTCAAAGCGGCGTGAAACCTGTATGGCGTCTACGCACGGCTCTCGGTCATGAAATCATGGCGACCGCAGAGCATCCCTTCATGACCATGAGCGGATGGCGTGAGCTGGGGAAGCTGAAGGTGGGCGATCATGTTGCCGCAGCGCCGGCTTTGCCGGTGACGGAACTATGCGGTTGTGATACTTACTGGGACCCGATCGTGAAGATAGAGTCCATAGGCCATCGAGAAACCTATGACTTACAGATCGAGGGCAATCACAATTTCTTGGCCAATCATTTTGTCGTTCACAATTCTCACTCCGCCAGCTTCGCCCTGCTGGTGTACACCTCTGCCTGGCTCAAGCATTACCACCCGGCGGCGTTTTGTGCGGCGCTCGTCAACAGCCAGCCGATGGGATTCTATGCGCCGGCGCAATTGGTGCGCGATGCGCGCGCCCACGGTGTGGAAGTGCGCGCCGTGGACGTGATGATCAGCAACTCGGATTGCACGCTGGAGCGGCGTGAGGATGGCCGGCCCGCGTTGCGCTTAGGATTGCGCCTGGTGAAACATCTTTCGCAAGAAGGCGTCGCGCGGCTTCTGGCCGCACGCGCCGTGCGTCCCTTCGGCAATATTGCGGATCTGGCCGAACGCGCCGCGC
Organism: Steroidobacteraceae bacterium; assembly: GCA_036495805.1. Lineage (GTDB taxonomy): Bacteria > Pseudomonadota > Gammaproteobacteria > Steroidobacterales > Steroidobacteraceae > Bog-1198. Next base: position 12,167 of record DASXMG010000061.1, read on the forward strand.
TCGATCGACGCGATCTTGAAGCGCTGGCCGCCGCGGACGCCTTGGCGCACTTGAGTGGCCATCGGCATCGCGCGGTCTGGCAGGTCACGGGCGTGGAACGCGCGCTGCCTTTGCTGCCTGCGGCAACGGCGATCGATGAAGGCATTCCGCTGCTGCGCGCACCGCGCGAGGGCCAGGACATCGTCGCCGACTACGCCAGCTTGGGACTGACCCTGCGCCGTCATCCGCTCGCCCTGTTGCGCGAAAAGCTGCAACGCCGGGGCGTTGTGCCCACACAGGAATTGTGGGAGTGGCCCAACGGCAAACTGGTGATCACCGCGGGGCTTGTCATTACACGGCAACGGCCCGGCAGCGCAGGGGGCGTGACTTTCGTCACGATGGAAGATGAAACCGGCTATGTGAATCTGATTGTATGGAACCGTGTTGCCATCGAGCAGCGTGCAGCCCTGCTGGAGTCGCGTCTGCTCGAAGTACATGGCAAATTGCAACGTGAAGGCGATGTGCAGCATGTCATTGCGCAACGCCTCACGAATTTATCCTCGATGCTCGGCGATCTGGTGGTGGCATCGCGTAACTTCCATTGACGAGCCGGCTCTCTTGCCTACACGTCCAGCCCGATGGAGCGCATCAGCTCAATGCCGTTGCTCTTGGTGACGATGCCCGGCCGCAACTTGAAGTCGAACTTCAGCTTGCCGTCCATCAATTCGTCCTGGAAATGCACATTCTCGATGGCGCCCGGTTCGAGTGCGGCAATTTCCGTGAGCGCAAGATCGTGCGTGCTGATCAATCCGATCGAGCCGCGGCGAAGCAGGGAGCGAATGAGCCCCTGTGCTCCCACGCGTCGATCCGCCGAATTCGTACCTTGCAATAATTCGTCCAACAAAAATAGCAGCGGCAATGGGTTGGGCTCGAACAGCCGGCGCAGGCGCGTAATCTCGGCATAAAAGCGCGAACTGCCCTCATGCAGCGAGTCATTGATGCGAATGCTGGCGCCGACCTGCAGGGGCGTCAGCTGCAGCGAAGTCGCGCGCACCGGCGCCCCGGCCATCGCCAACACGGTGTTGATGCCGATCGTGCGCAACAAAGTGCTCTTGCCCGACATATTCGAGCCGCTCACCAGCAACACGCGCGTCGCACCCTCGATCGCGACGTCGTTGCAAACGCGTACCGCGGCGGGGATCAAAGGATGGCACAGTCCCGCCGCCTTGAATGCCGGCGCGCCGTCGAGGAACTCGGGAAACGGGTCCGCGGACTGCTCATACGAATACTGAGCGAGAGACAGCAAGGCTTCGAACTCGCCGAGCACTGCGAGCCACGAATGAATGACAGCGCCGTGAACGCTGCGCCATCGCTCGGCCGCCAGCGCCGTCTGCAGCGGGTACATCAGCAGCAACAGGAACGGTGCCAGAATCGGATTGCGGCGCGCTTCGACGAAGTTGACGATGGTGGCGAGCTTGGCGAGGGCGGCCGAGGCGTTCAAGCTGTGGGATGACAGCTTTGCTTGCAGGTCGACCAGCGGCGCTGCCGCAAAGCGCTGCCTTTCGATGAGATTCAACAGGACCGACAAACCCTTCAAGTCGTCGAACGCATTTTCGACCGTCGTGATGGCCTCGCGAATGGGCTTGCGCAAAAAATAGCCGACCGCCGCCTCGATGAGGATGACCGCGAGCAACGGAAACAATAGGTCCCAAACGGCCCAAATCGCGATGGCGCCGACCGCGATCCCGGCCAGCAGCGGTGCCGTCCAGCGTACCCAGCGATTTTCGAGGCGGTTCGGCGCGCGCGCCCACGCGTCCAGCACGTCAGGATGCAGGTCGATCTTCAAAGATTCGCCGTCGATCGCCATGGATTCCCGGAAATCGAAGCGGGCGCGCAGATCGACGATGCTCGCGTGGCGATCGCGTATCGCCGTCAAGTCCGCGGGGGCGAGCAGCCATTGCGCCAGGACGTTCTCGCCCATCTGGGTTCGGGCCGCACAGAGCAGCTCGTACAGGCTGTCCCTGCCGAACAAATCCAAGTCGTCCCCGTAAATATGATGCTGGACATCGAAGCGCGCGCCGCTCGTGCCTTTCCCGCTCCATCGATCGTTAAGCCTGTCGAGCCCTGCTTGATAAAAGTCCGCAGCCCGTCGCCCCTGGGTGCGTCGATTGCGGACTCGCTGGTGGTAAACCAGCAAGGCGATGAATCCGAAAACAGGGATCGCCAGCCACAGCGCGGAAGCCCGGACAGGGCCGAAGCACAGCCATGCAACGGCTAAAAATGCGGCGCCGATGCCAAGACGAAAGTTCTCGATGCGTGCATTGAGCGCATCGAAGCGCGCGACACGCGCACTGCGATCCGTCAATCGGATTGAATATTCTTCGGTGGGCGGCACAAAAACGAGTGTGGCACATTTCCCGCCGCGACTCGGCGATAACGGCGCGCGCTACCTGGGGCTTCGTGCCCTCGGGCTTAGCGGCTCACTGGCGGGTTTTCTTTTTCTTTCGCGAGCCTTTGCTCGATTCGTCGGTTTCGCCGCCGTCGTCGTAGTCTGATTCCGCGGGGTCCTTGCCGCCAATTTCGTAGTCATCGAAATCGCTCATCAGCTCCGCGGTGCGCCGTTCTTCCATGACGCGCTCCAGGCGCCGCCAAGCAGGCTCCGCGCCCTTCGGCGCGCGCCGCCGCTGCGAATCGACGTCGCGCATAATGTGATCGACGTCGACATCATCGCCGCCGGGCGCCGCGTCTTCGGCGTCCTCTTCCTCGAACTCTTCGGATTCGGGTTTCTCACTTGACACGCGCGCGTTATAAACGGAAACGCGGTTCCCGTGCAATACCCCGCCTCACTATTTGACCAGGTCGTTGAGCTGGAATATCGGCAACAGGAGCGCAATTACAATGAACATGACGATGCCGCCCATGAATACCACCATGAGCGGCCCCAGGAGGTTGGTCATGTTGGACAGCAAGCCGTCCATTTCTCGTTCCTGGTTGGTGGCGGCCCGCTCGAGCATTTTTTCCAACTCGCCGCTGCTTTCGCCGCTGCTGATCAGGTGAATCATCATGGGCGGGAAGAGCTTGCGGGCGGCCAAGGAGCGCCCGATGGGCGCGCCTTCACGAACCCGCAGAGCCGCCTCTTCCACCGCACGTTTCATCGGCAGGTTGGTCACGACCTCGGCGGAAATGCGCAACGCCTCGAGCACCGGCACGGCGCTGGCGGTCAAAATGCTGAAAGTCCGCGAAAATCTGCCGGTATTGAGGCCGCGAATCAGCCGTCCGGCGACCGGCAGCCGCAGCAGGAACCGATCGAACCGAAGGCGCGCTTCCGGGTTCTTGAGCCAGCGCAGAAAGCCCCAGACCACGGCGCCCATGACGATCAACCCGTAAACCCAATAGTGGCGAATCAGATCGCTCATGCCGATGAGGATGCGGGTCGCCACCGGCAATTCCTGATTGCTCGACTGAAATACCGCCACCACCTGAGGAACGACGTATGCCAGCAAGAAAGACACGATGCCGAAGGAGAGCACCAACAGAACAATGGGATAGATCAAGGCATTGCTGACTTGCTGGCCCATGACTTGACGCGATTCGGTGTAATCCGAGAGCCGCTCGAGGACCTGATCCAGCTTGCCGGACTGCTCGCCCGCTGAAACGGTGGCGCGGTATATCTCCGGAAACGCCTGCGGAAAATCCCGCAGGCCGTCGGCCAGGGGGTGGCCTTCGACGACCTTGCTGCGCACGCCGAGGATAATGCGCTGCACACGGGGTTTCTCGGTTTGTTCGGCGACCGCCTGCAAGGTTTCCTCGAGGGGTAGGCCGGATCGCAGCAGCGTGGCCAATTGGCGGGTCAACATTGCCAAATCCAAGCTGGATAGGCCGCGCCGCAGGAAGCGGCGGCGCCGGCCTTGCTTCAGTTCTTGTGCGGCCGTCTCTTGGATATCCATCGGCAGCAATTGCTTGTCGCGCAACAGCTGTCTGACGTGCTTGGGCGTGTCGCCCTCGATGAGGCCCTTGCGCTCGCGGCCTTGGGTATCCAATGCGGTGTATTCGAAGGCACCCATCAGGAGTTTTTGACCGCCTAGTCCTCGCGCGTAACGCGCAGGACTTCTTCTAGGGTCGTTTCGCCCGCCATCACCTTGCGGCGGCCGTCGTCGCGGATGCCGGGGCTCGCGGAGCGCGCATAGCGCTCCAGTTCCTGTTCGGAGGATCCGTCGTGAATCATCGTGCGCATGTGATCGTCGACGGCAATGAGCTCATATATTCCCGTGCGTCCGCGATAGCCGGTACCCGGATCTTTGCTCGGCCGGTACAAATCCACCGGCCCGGTTTTCGGATCCAGATTCAGCAGGCGGCGTTCGTACTCGCCGGCCGTGAATTGCTCACGCGTCGATGGGTTCAAGACCCGGACCAGGCGCTGCGCGAGCACGCCGATCAAGCTCGAGGACAGCAGGAACGGCTCAATGCCCATGTCGCGCAAGCGAGTCACGGCGCCGACGGCCGTATTGGTGTGCAAGGTTGAGAGCACCAGGTGTCCGGTCAAGCTCGCCTGCACTGCGATTTGCGCGGTTTCCAGGTCGCGGATTTCACCGACCATCACCACGTCGGGGTCCTGGCGCAAGATTGCCCGCAAACCGCGCGCAAAAGTCATTTCGACCTTGGTGTTCACCTGGGTCTGGCCGATGCCATCGATGTAGTACTCGATGGGATCCTCGACCGTCATGATATTGCGCGTGTTGTCGTTGATGCGCTCGAGACTGGCGTACAGGGTGGTGGTCTTGCCGGAACCGGTCGGACCGGTCACCAAAATGATGCCGTGCGGCTTGTGGATGATTTCATCCATCGTATCCTGGGTGCGCGGGTCCATGCCGAGCGAGGTGAGCTCGATTCGGCCGGCTTGTTTATCGAGCAGGCGCAGCACCACGCGTTCGCCGTGCCCGGAGGGCAGGGTGGAAACGCGTACGTCCACGGCGCGACCGGCGATGCGCAGCGAAATTCGCCCGTCTTGCGGCAGCCGGCGCTCGGCAATGTCCAGCTTCGACATGACTTTGATGCGCGAAACGACCAGCGGTGCCACGGCGCGCTTGGTTTGCAGCACCTCGCGCAGCACGCCATCGACGCGAAAGCGAATGACGAGCCGGTTCTCGTAGGGCTCGATGTGAATGTCCGAGGCGTTTTCCTTGACGGCCTGCGTCAACAGCGCATTGATCAAGCGAATAATCGGCGCTTCGTCGTCGCTTTCCAGCAGGTCGGAGGATTCGGGAATGTCCTCGGCGAGATGGGCCAGGTCCGTGTTGTCATCCAGGCCTTCGAGCATCTGCATCGCCGCGCCTGAGCCCGCTTCGTAGGCGGTGCGCAGCAGGGAATCGAACGTCTCGATCGAGACGCGCTGCAGTTTCAAGGGAACACCGATGAAGCGGCGCACCTCCGCCAGGCTCTGCGGCGTGACGCCGGGCCGGCAAACCGTGTCAGCCACGCCGTCGTTGATGCCCCGCACCAAGACACCGTGGCGCTTGGCAAACGGAAACGACAGTTTGCGCGGCTGATCGGGGTCCTGAAGTTCCGCGTTCATGGCGGCGGCGGGGTGGGTGGCGGCGTGGTCGGCGCCGGCCGCGAACCCTCGGGCAAGGGCGCGGTGAACGGCGTCGGCGGGTTAGGCGTGGCACCTTGCGGGTTCGTGTCCGCCGGCGGCGGGGGCGGAGGAAGCGCAATTCCGGCGGGAATCGAGGGCACGACGGGCTGATGCTCGCCGGGCAACAGCGTGATATGGCCGTTCGTGATGCCCTGCTGCATGCGCCGCACGTCGTTGTACTTCTGCTCGCTGGTGCTTTCGGTCGAGTCCGCATCGCGCATGATGCGCGGGCGAATGAACACCACCAGATTCTTCTTTTGCCGCGATCCGCTGCGCGACTTGAACAGATTGCCGATGAGGGGGATGGCGCCCAGTCCCGGCACGCGATCCTCGCTCTCCGTCACCGTATCCGACATCAACCCGCCCAGGACGATGATGCCGCCGTCTTCAATCAGCACCGTCGTCTTGATGGAGCGCTTGTTGGTGGAGATGTCGGCCGAATCGGTCAGTTTCGCGCCGGGCGAGGAGTCTTCCTGCTCAATCTTCAATTGAACCGAATTGCCCTCGTTGATGTGCGGCGTGACCTTCAAAATCGTGCCCACCTCTTCGCGCTGAATGGTTTGGAAGGGGCTCGTGGTGCCCGAGACGCTGGCAGTGGTGTTGGAGAAGGAGCCGGTGATCAGCGGAATCTCCTGCGTGACCTTCACTTCGGCCTCTTCATTGTTCATCGTGATCAACGACGGCGTGGAAATGATGTTGCTGCTGCCGTCGCTGCGCAGCGCTTGAATCAGGGCTGCGAAACTTACGCCGTTGTTCACCACCCGGCCGACCGCGACCGTGGCGCCCGTGCCGACCGTCGAACTGCTGATGGTGGGCGTCCCCACGACCCCAGGAACGGTCGTCGTGGTGGTGGTGCCCTGGGTAAAGCCCAAGGCCGCGGCCGCCAGGTCGACGATGCTGGTGCCGGTTCCCGGCAGGTTGATCACGCCCGCGGGTACGGTGCTGTTTCCTTGGCCGAAGAGCAGCCACTGCACGCCGAGGTTCGAGCTTTTGTTGACATCCACTTCAACGATGATGGCTTCCACCTGAACCTGGGCGCGCCGGATGTCGAGCTTGTCGATGACACCCATCAAGGACTTCATGATCTTCGGGGGCGCGGTAATGATCAGCGCATTGGTTGCGACATCGGCCCAAATCGTGACGCTGGCATCCACATTGGACCCGCCGCCGCCCGCGGCGGCCGGCTGTCCGGTCGGTGGCCCGCCCTGCGCTTTCGCTGAAGCGGTGGCTTGCCCTTTGAGCTTGTCGGCAATCTTTTCGGCGTCCGCATAGCGTAAATAACGTACTTGGATATCCCCGCCCGAGGCCATCGGGGTGTCCATGTTGAAGATCAAGGCCTTCAGGCGTAAGCGCGCGGATTTCTCGCCCGTCAACAAAATGCTGTTGGTGCGATCATCGGCGACGATTTTCGCCGGGGCGCCGCCTTCGGCACCGGCACCGGAATTGAGCGAATTGACGGTTCGCACCACATCGGCGGCGCCGGCATTGTGCAGCGGGATGACCTCGATGGGTTCATCGCCGGCCTCATCCATGCGCTCGATGATGTGCACCACGCGGCTCACATTGCTGGCGCGATCCGAAATGATCAGCATGTTGCCGCCGGGGTAGGCGGCCAGATGGCCATAGGTCGGAATCAACGGACGCAACATCGGCACCAGCGCCGCGGCACTGACGTTCTTCAAGGTGACGATTTGCGTCACGATTTCATCCGACGTGGAACTCACATTGCTGGGCAGGTCATTGGCGGGCAACTGCCGCAGGTCGGTATTCGGGACGATCTTGATGACCTTGCCGGCCGGCACCGCCACATAGCCGTAGACTTGCAAAACGGCCAAGAACGCTTCGTAAAACGCCTGCGGGGACATGGGCGTCGCGGACAACATGGTGACTTTGGCATTGACGCGCGGGTCGATGATGAAGTTCTTGTGGGTCACTTCACTCACCGCCTGGATGATCTGGCTTAAGTCTGCATCCTTGTAGTTGGGCGTAATCGTCTCGCCTTCCTGCGCTTTCGGCTGCGAGGAGGCAGTCAACGTGACCGAGACGAGCAGACAGGTGAACACCAACGTTGCGGCAACTCTGCGCCTGGAAAGATATTCAATCGGCTTAAGGATCATGGCTTCTCGCATATTGAACGGCTTCGACCGCCCCCGGCGCTATTCGTTTGAATTTTCATTGGGAGTATTTGGCGGCGTGTTGGGCGGCGCCGTGCCGTTCGGTGCAGGAGCGGTATTCTGGTCGCTCTCGAGCTCTCGAGTTGCCTGGGCTGCCACCTGCGCGATGTTCAACGTGATGTCCTGCCTCTGGCCACCGCGTTCGATGGTAACGGTGACGTGATCGGAAGTCTGGATGGTATTGAAGACATCCTGACTGCGCTGCGGGTCATCCAACGGTGTCCCGTTGATGGCGGTGACCAAGTCTCCGGCCTTTAGACCCAATTTGCTGAATATCGCGCGATTTCGTCCCGGATAAGCACGAAAGCCTCTCAGTTTGCCCGCCGCGTTGTCATAAGAGGCCACCGTGCGCATCACCTGATCCAGGATGGCGGGGTCTTGCTGCACCATTCGCCGAATGTTGTCGACCGCCGCCACGGTACGTGGGTCGCCCGGAACGCGCCGGGCAACCGCCGGCCCACGGCCGGAAGGAGGCAATTGACGCGGCAACAGCAGCGTCTCGAGGGCGCCGCCACGATCCAGAATGACGTGATCCAGGTATACCGAATGCAGGGAGGCGCCGCCGATGCGCTCACCGACCGAATACACCTTCGAGGGGGCCCCGCCGTCGCTGATGATCGCGACTCCGCGCTTGGGGTCCTGGGTGGCGATGGTTCCGGCCAACAACAGGTTGGCGGAGCTTTGCGGCGCATTTGCCGGGTCCTGCGATGCCAGGTCAGCCGCCGGGACCCCGAACAAGTGCGCCGATACCACGGTTTGAATGTCCACGCCGGAACGCGGTGCGTGCGGCGCCGCCGCCGCGGGAATCGGTTCGGGCACTTTCAGGGGCTTGGTTATGAGCGGATAGCCGATCAACAGCAGCTGCAGCAAAATTAACGCGCCGAACACGAACGACACTAATTTTGGCCCGTTCGCTTGCAGCTTGGACCACCAATCGTTTGTGTGTGTGTCGAGCATCAGCGGCAATCATACGGGCTAGGTACTTGGACCCTCAAGCAATTGTTTTTACTTGTTAAAGTAAAGTGACATCGATTGGCGACAATCGGTGGCATTAGGGTGTATGAAGGCATTTTGGATTGATCCAGTTGGCGGCTTTCAGCCCTGTATCTTGTAAACGGTCCAATCGCGCCCTATAAACTGATGACTCATGAGTGACATTGAACGCGGGCGGGACGGAACGAGCCTAATCGTCGAGGAAGCGGCGCCGAAGCTCAAGAGACCGCCCCTTTATCAAGTAGTTCTGATAAATGACGACTACACCCCTATGGAGTTCGTGGTCGACATCCTGCAGCGGTTCTTCGCGATGGACCGCACCAAAGCCACTCGGGTTATGCTGGAGGTGCATACCAAAGGCAAAGGTGTCTGCGGGGTCTTCACTTATGAAATCGCCGAGACCAAGGTGGCCCAAGTAATCGCGTACGCGCGACAACATCAGCATCCGCTGATGGCAACGCTAGAAGAGGCGTAATGTGCTAAGTCAAGAATTGGAATTTTGTCTGAATGATGCGTTTGCCGGCGCGCGCGAGGCGCGGCATGAATTCATGACCGTCGAGCATCTGCTGCTCGCGATCGT
>DASXMG010000062.1:0-22915 GCA_036495805.1 Steroidobacteraceae bacterium
TGGCGGAGAGGGAGGGATTCGAACCCTCGAAGGGCTTTTGACCCTTACGCCCTTAGCAGGGGCGCGCCTTCGACCACTCGGCCACCTCTCCGGATTAGCCTTAAGCGGCCTTCGCGGAGCGCGGGATGATACCCGCCCGGAGCAGTCCAGGTAAAGCTAGGGGTCTAAGTAGCTGTTTCAGGCGTCGTCGACCATCTTGGCGGCACTCACGTTGCCATCATGGTCTTGTTCGCGCTTGATGCGCTCGTAGATCTCTTCGCGATGAACCGCGACATCTTTTGGCGCGTTCACGCCAATTCGGACTTGATTGCCCTTGACGCCCAATACGGTCACCGTAACCTCGTTGCCGATCATTACGGTCTCGCCGACTCGCCTAGTCAATATCAACATAATCCAGCTCCTTGCTAACTTGGCACTCGCAGCAGCCGAGATTTACCGCGCGGCATGCCGCTTCGCGTCAAGCGTTCGTTCGTGAACCGAACGGTGGTTGCTATTCCACAAGAAATTCTTCAGTCGATCGGACAAGAATACAAGATAACCAAAGCCATTTGTTACAACTTCTCGTCAGAATAATACATTCGTTCAATTAGACAGCCGGCTTCGCACCAGCGACTCGACCCCAGCCAGCGCCGCGCCCAAATTTTCGGGCTGCGTGCCGCCCGCCTGAGCGAAATCTGCTCGACCACCGCCGCGTCCTCCAACTTTTGCAGCCACGAGGCCCACGATCTCGCCCGCTTTCATTCGGTCCACCAGATCGTCTGACACGCCTGCGACCAGCACAACCTTGCCTTCCTGCACACTGCCTAGGACGATAACCGAAGAACCAAGCTTGTCTTTGAGCCGGTCCAGGGCATCCCGCAGCGACCTTACATCGGCGCCGTCGATTTGCGCAGCCAAAACCTTAATGCCGCCGATATCCTTTGCGCCGGCTGATAAATCAGCTCCGTGGCCGCTCGCTAATTTTGATTTTAGCTGCTGAACCTCCTTTTCTAGCTTCCGCGAGCGCTCGACGAGCTCGCGGACCTTTTCATCGACATCCTCTCGGCTGCCCCGAAGCATTGCAGCAACGTCGCGCAGCACCTGATCGGTGTGCACAACCCACTCATAAGCCCCACGGCCCGTTAAGGCTTCCACTCGACGGATCCCAGCGGCAACGCCGGATTCGCCGGTAATCTTGAACAGACCAATATCGCCCGCCCGTTGGACGTGTGTTCCACCGCAGAGTTCCATCGAAAAATCGCCGATCGACAAAACCCGTACGTCGGTGTCGTATTTCTCTCCGAACAGCGACATCGCACCGGCGGCTTTCGCCTGATCCAATGCCATCACGCGTGTCTCCACGGCTGCGTTTTCGCGAATTTCGGAATTAACCAGGTCTTGCACCTGGCGCAATTCGTCCGGCGTCACGGCCTGAGTGTGCGAGAAGTCGAAGCGCAGACGGTCGGGCGCGACCAGCGACCCTTTTTGCTCCACATGCTTGCCAAGAATTTTTCGAAGCGCCGCGTGCAGCAAGTGCGTGGCGGAATGATTGAGTGCAATTGCTTTGCGGCGTTCTTGATCGACCCGTGCATCCACGGCATCGCCGACGCGCAGCTCCCCCTTTTCGAGAACGCCCACATGGGCAAAGGAGGCGCCGATTTTTTGGGTGTCGCGTACGGTGAAGCGGGCATTCGCGCCCTGGAGGACGCCTGTGTCGCCAATTTGACCGCCGCTTTCCGCATAGAAGGGGGTGTGGTCGAGAACGACTTGGCCCTCTTGGCCCGGCCGCAGCACATCGACCACCGCGCCGTCGAATATCAGCGTCGTGATGCGCGCCGAGTCTGCGACTCGATCATAGCCGGAAAAATCGGTCTTACCGGCAAGCTTGATCGAATCGCGCAGATCCGCACCAAACTTACTGGCCGCGCGCGCCCGGCCGCGCTGCGCTTCCATGGCAACATCAAACGCGGCCTGATCGATGGTGAGGCCTCGCTCTCGCGCGATATCGGCGGTCAGATCCGCGGGAAATCCATAGGTATCGTAGAGCTTGAACACCGTTTCGCCCGGAATCTCCGATGACTTTAGCTTCGCCGTTTCCGCGTCCAGCAATGCCATGCCGGTCGCCAGCGTTTCGGCGAAGCGGATTTCCTCCTGCTCGAGGACTTGGGCGGCGCGCGCCTCGCCATGCCCCAGTTCCGCATAGTAGGAGCCCATTTCGCGTACCAAGGGCGATACGAGCTTGTGGAAAAATGGCTGCGTTTGACCGAGCTTATAACCATGGCGAATCGCGCGGCGGATGATGCGTCGCAATACATAGCCGCGGCCTTCGTTCGACGGCACAACGCCATCGATGATTAGGAACGTGCAAGCGCGAATATGGTCCGCGATGACCCGCAGACTCGCCGATTGCAAATCCTCAGTTCCCGTGACATCCGCAGCTGCTCGAATCAATGACTTGAACAAGTCGATGTCGTAGTTGCTGTGGACCCCCTGCATCACCGCTGCCACCCGCTCGAGTCCCATGCCGGTGTCGACCGAGGGTTTGGGCAGGGGCACGAGCACGCCGTCGGTTGAGCGGTCGTACTGCATGAACACGAGATTCCAAATTTCGACATAGCGATCGCCGTCTTCCTCAGGCGTACCCGGCGGTCCGCCGGCGATCTCCGGGCCATGATCATAGAAAATTTCCGAGCAGGGGCCGCACGGCCCGGTATCCCCCATCGCCCAAAAATTCGACTTCTCGCCCAAGCGCGTGCAGCGCGTCGGGTCCACGCCGATTTCTTCGACCCAAATACGCTCAGCCTCGTCATCTTCCGTGTACACGGTCACCCATAACCGCTCCTTCGGAATCTCCAAGGTTCCCGTGATGTAATTCCAAGCGAAATGGATCCCTTCCCGCTTAAAATAATCGCCAAAGCTGAAATTACCCAGCATTTCAAAAAATGTGTGGTGGCGCGCCGTGTAGCCGACGTTTTCCAAGTCATTGTGTTTGCCGCCGGCGCGAACGCAACGCTGCGCCGTGGCCGCACGCGAATAATCGCGCACTTCCTTGCCGAGAAATACATCCTTGAACTGCACCATCCCGGCATTGGTGAACAGAAGGGTCGGATCATTGTGCGGCACCAGCGAACTCGATGGCAGCACCGTGTGGCCATTCTTGCGGAAGAACTCCAGAAAACTGGCGCGGATCTCCGAGGTGGTCATCGATTTAATTTTCGCGTCGCGTTTCATGTCTCTTCAATGCCTGAATCAAGTTCAACGTCAAAGCCTAAAGCCAATCGTATCTGAGCGCTCGTGAAACCTCGGTAACTTAAGAATCGCGCCTGTCGCTGCCTGTCGGCGTAGTTCTTTACCGGTTTCGCGCCAAATTTCTTCAGGCGCGCCTTGTTTGTCAGCATGATCCAGTCAGGGTAGGCGTCGAGGTATTCCTCAACCAGCGGTCCCTGCAAACCGTGTCGACGCAGATCGACCCGGATACGAAGCGGCCCTTGGCCCCTCGCAACGTGATAGGCCACGAAATTCTCTAGGTAGCGCCGATCGTCGAGTAATTTTTCGCCGCGCAACGCATCGAGCACCGGCAGCACGACGGATGCATCGTAACCCTTCTCCAGCAGTTTAAGGCGTAAGTCCTCGGAGGAATAGTCGCGCCGAGCCAATGCATCGAGTGCCGCAACCCGGGCCGCGCGCGCGTCCAGGGGCTGGATGGGCCCGGCAGACCGGGGCATTACGCCTCTTTGACGTCGCCGCCCCGATTCATGGTCGCCTTTTCCGGAATCAGCTTGGCGCGAACCTGCGCCTCGATATCCTTGGCGATTTCAGGGTGCTGTTGCAGAAACACCCGCGCATTGTCCTTGCCCTGCCCTATCCGTTCGCCCTTGTAGCTGTACCAGGAGCCGGATTTCTCCACCATGTTATGCAGGACGCCCAATTCGATGAGTTCGCCCTCCTTCGAAATCCCGGTGCCGTACATGATTTCAAATTCAGTCTCGCGAAACGGGGGCGCAACTTTGTTCTTGACGACCTTGACGCGGGTCATTGAACCCACGACTTCCTCGCCATTTTTAATCGCCCCGATGCGCCGGATATCCATGCGCACCGACGAATAGAACTTCAGCGCGTTTCCGCCCGTCGTGGTCTCGGGATTACCGAACATCACGCCGATCTTCATGCGAATCTGATTGATGAAGATGACGATGGTGTTGGAGCGCTTGATATTGCCGGTGAGTTTGCGTAGCGCTTGCGACATAAGGCGTGCCTGCAACCCCATGTGTTGGTCGCCCATTTCGCCTTCGATTTCAGCTTTCGGCGTGAGCGCGGCGACGGAGTCGACGACGACCACGTCTACGGCGCCGGATCGCACCAGCATGTCAGTGATCTCGAGCGCCTGTTCGCCGGTGTCGGGTTGCGAGACCAGCAAGTCGTTGACCTTGACGCCCAGCTTTTCCGCGTACACCGGATCGAGCGCGTGTTCCGCATCCACGAATGCCGCGGTGCCGCCATTGGCCTGCGCCGAGGCGATGATGGCCAGGGTGAGCGTGGTCTTGCCCGAGGATTCCGGCCCGAATATTTCGATCACGCGTCCGCGCGGAATGCCGCCGACGCCAAGTGCGATATCAAGGCCCAACGATCCGGTGGGGATCGAATCCACCTCATAGGTGGCACCGGCGTCGCCCAGACGCATCACGGAGCCTTTGCCAAATTGTTTTTCGATCTGGCTCAGCGCGGCCGCGAGAGCTTTTTTACGATTCTCTTCCATGGACAGTCCTCAACAAAGTGTGGCGCTATTATTTCATATTCAGGGCGCTACGCTCATCTCATATGCAACGAATTCGCAGAGATTTCTTCAAGGATTTCCCATTTCATACAGTAGTGGCCAGGTGTCGAGCACTGTATATGCGGACTCGACCCCGCCGGTGTCGGAGCGAATCAAACTGAAGTTTGTTGCATGCCACAGAACTGGCGACATTGCTTGCAGCACAGGGGCTTGCGCAACCTTCCTCGCCAGCGTTACATGCGCACGCAGCCGCTCCCGGGGCAATCCCACCGCATCGTGCAACTTTTCCCACAGATCGAGCAGTGCCGCCGGCGCTGCGCCCGCTGTGGCCACCACGACCTTGGACTCCCGCCAGAACTCGAGCGAATCGCATGTAACCGTGAATCGCGGAACGCGCAAAGATCCGCCGAGCTGCTGCAGCACCGCGAGCTTGGCAGCAGGTACCTCACCGACAAAGGCCAGGGTCACATGATAGTTCTTCGGATCGACCCGGCTTTGACTTTCGAGGCTCAGACGGCGTGACGTTGGCGCGAGTTGCCGTCTGATTTCATCGTCCGGCCAGAGCGCAAAAAATAATCTCATACCATCTCGAGGACACAACAGACGTGATCAACGTTTGAGCAAGCCTATCAGGGCCGCGAGCACCGTCTTGCGCCGCACCGCCTCACGATCGCCCCGAAATCGCCTTAAATCGGTGGCTACACGAATCGCACCATTGCGGCGTATGGCCCAACCCAGCCAAACAGTGCCCACGGGCTTTCCTGGAACGGCACCCCCCGGGCCCGCGATGCCGGTGACCGCCACCGCGATCTGTGCAGTGCTCCGGCGAAGCGCGCCCGCCGCCATGGCTCGGACGGTCGCTTCGCTAACCGCACCGTGCCGCCGCAACACGGCCCGTGGCACGCCGAGCCGCCGCACCTTGGACTCGTCGCTGTAGGTGACAAATCCATCGCAGAACCACTGCGAACTGCCGGCAATATCGGTCATCGCCTTGGCGATCCAGCCGCCGGTACAAGACTCCGCCGTGACGGCGTAACGCTGCGCGTCGAGCAAGTGCCGGCCAACCCGCTCGGCAAGACGCTTCAATTCAACGTCGTTGGCTGTCATGGAAAGCAGTGTACTGGTTTAGAATTCCGTATGGTTCGTCATGATTGATCCTGAAGAGAAAATTCACACGCCGATGATGCAGCAGTATCTGCGCATCAAGGCGCAGCATCCCGACGTGCTGCTGTTCTATCGCATGGGTGATTTCTACGAGATGTTTTACGACGACGCGCGCCGCGCCGCGGAACTTCTCGACATTGCGTTGACTCAACGCGGTGCTTCCGGCGGCGCTCCGATTCCCATGGCCGGCGTGCCGGTCGTGACGCTGGATGGCTACCTGGCCAAACTGGTGCGTAAGGGTCAATCGGTGGCGATTTGCGAACAGCGCGGCGATCCGGGGAAGGCCAAAGGGCCGATGGACCGCGAGGTGGTCCGCATCGTCACGCCTGGTACGGTCACTGACGAGGCGCTGTTGGAAGAGCGGCGCGACACCGTCTTGGCCAGTGCCTGCGGGCGCGACGGCCGCTATGGGCTCGCCTGGCTCGACCTATCGGCGGGGCGCTTCAGTGTGATGGAACTCGCGAGTCTCACCGCTCTCGAGGCGGAAGTTGAGCGGCTGCGCCCCGCGGAGATATTGGCCCCGGATGGCGCACAACCCGCTTTGGTCCGCTCGGCCGAGGAGCGGCCCTGGCGGGCTCGGGCGCCCTGGCACTTCGAGATCGATTCAGCCACGCGGGCTCTCACCGAACAGTTTCGCACCCGCGATCTGGCCGGCTACGGCTGTGCGGACAAGCCACTTGCCATCGCGGCGGCCGGTGCCTTGCTGGCCTACGTGCGCGAAACACAAAAATCCGCGCTGCCGCATCTACTATCGATCACGACGGAAGAGCGGGATGCCGCACTCATCATGGACCCGGCTACGCGCCGCAATCTCGAGCTCGATGAGAGCATTGCCGGCGCCGACGACCTCACGCTCGCGGGGGTTTTCGATCGCACGACCACCGCAATGGGCGGTCGACTGCTGCGTCGCTGGCTGCATCGACCGCTACGGGATCGCGAGGTCTTGCGCGCGCGCTATCACGCGGTCGCGACACTGATCGAGCAGGATCAACACGCCACGATGGCCGAAGGGTTGGCAGCGGTCGGTGATCTGGAAAGGATCTTGGCGAGAATCGCGCTACGCTCGGCACGTCCGCGCGATCTGGTGCAACTGCGCGCCGCGCTCGGCGCGTTGCCGTCACTGCGGCGCATGCTCGCCGGCGCACCGTCACCCCTGCTGCTGCAGCTCGCCGCCGGCATCAGCGATCATCGCGAAGAGCATTCGCTGCTTCAGCGCGCGATCGACGAGACCCCGCCACATTACCTTCGAGAAGGCGGAGTGATTGCTCCGGGGTTCGACGCGGAATTGGATGAGCTGCGCGCACTCGGCAGCAACACCGAGCAATTTTTGATCGACCTCGAGCAGCGAGAACGAGAGCGTAGCGGTCTCTCCAGTTTGAAACTCGGTTTCAACCGCATACAGGGCTTCTTCATCGAGGTGAACCGCAACCAAGCCGACAAAGTCCCGCCCGAGTACCTGCGGCGGCAAACGGTAAAGTCGGCTGAGCGATTCATCACGCCGGAATTAAAATCCTTCGAAGACAAAGTCCTCGGGGCTCGTGAGCGCGCGCAGGCGCGAGAGCGGCTGCTCTATGAGAGCGTGCTTGAGCAGCTGACGGCAACGCTGCCCGCGCTGCAAGCCAGCGCTTCGGCCATCGCGGAAATCGATGTCCTGAGCTGTTTCGCCGAGCGTGCGGCGACGCTGCAGTGTACACAGCCGGAGCTGGTCGATGAGCCCATGCTGCGCATTGATGGCGGGCGCCATCCGGTGGTTGAACGTGCCAATCGCGAACCCTTCATACCGAATGATTTGCGCTTCGACACTTCGCGCCGGATGCTGATCATCACCGGCCCCAACATGGGCGGGAAAAGCACCTATATGCGCCAGACAGCGCTGATCGTGATCCTCGCGCATATCGGCTGCTTCGTGCCCGCGCGGCGTGCGATCTTGGGGCCCATGGATCGGATCTTCACGCGCATCGGCGCCTCCGACGACCTGGCGGGCGGGCGCTCCACCTTCATGCTGGAAATGACCGAAACCGCAAACATTTTAAACAATGCCACGGACAAAAGTCTGGTGCTCATGGATGAGGTCGGCCGAGGCACCAGCACCTTCGACGGTCTGTCGCTCGCTTGGGCTTGCGCGGCATTTATCGCCACGAAAATCCATGCCTTCACCTTGTTCGCCACGCACTATTTCGAATTGACCAGCCTCGCAAGCGAAGCCCCGGGCGTGGTCAATGTTCATGTCGAAGCCGTTGAGCACGGCGACCGGCTGGTATTCCTGCACAGCGTCAAGGAGGGACCCGCCAATCAAAGTTATGGGCTGCAAGTCGCAGCGCTGGCCGGCATCCCCAAGGCCGTGACGATGCAGGCGCGGCGGTATTTGACCGAGCTCGAGCGCGAACGCGACGCGCTGCGCAGTTACAACTCGCCCCAAGGGGAATTGCCGCTGTTCTCACCGCCGCCGGCGCCTAATCGCGAGTCGGCGGCACTCCTCGCTCTGCGCGCGGCGGACCCGAATGCTTTGAGCCCCAAGGACGCTCTGGATCTCGTATTTCAGTTGAAAGATCTCGACCGCGACGACTCGCCTTAGTCAATGAACTTTCCGGAGCGCAGGAAAGCCCCCGCCTGGCGCGCGACCGACTTGGAAAATGGCAGCCCGGTGTGGCTGACCGGCAGCACCAAGTGCTGTGAAATTCCCGGGAGGCGCGTCTCATCGACAAAAATGGTGCCGTCGTTGGGTGCGCCGCGTGCGCCCACCAGTTTCCCGAGACCGACACTCAAGCTGCCGGCGATCACGCCCAGGTCGCGCTGCCCTCGCCAACGGCGCTCACGCGGATTCAGCAATTCCTCGTGAACACCGCGTCCTAAGAGCATTTTTCCAAGCGGCACACGGGCTAGATTGAGCGCCGCGCGGCTGCCGGTGAGCGGCGACCCTAAGAACACGATTCGTCCGGGCGGCAAGCGCTCTGCGGCGCTCGTCTCGAACAAATTCAAAATCACCAGGCCACCCAAACTATGGCCCACCAAGTGCAGAGTATCCGCGCGCAATTCACTCAAGAATTTCCCCAACGCTTGCGCATTGGTGCTGACACTGGACCTCACGGATGCGTAACCAAAGGCACGCGTTTCGGCATTCAGCTCCTGCGCCAATCGCCGGCGCAACGAGCCGCCCTCGATACCCGTGAGCCAAAGGCCGTGCACATACACGACTACCGTGCTCATTGCGGCACGTTACAGACGCAACTCGGCGATCACATTGCGGTTGGTGCTCGACGAGACCGTTTCCAACGCATCGAGCGCCGGCGCCCAGCGGAACTGCACATGCTCACTGTCGCTCAAGGTCACGGGCACGCGCTGCGGCAATCGCAGCGAAAATGCGTGTTCAAGATTCTGCGTGATGCCGGGCGCATACACCTTGCCGAAAGCCGGCATGATTTCGTACACCTGCGTCCATTGCAGATTCACCAGCACGCCCTGAGTGATGCCGGTTTCCTCGATCACTTCGCGTCTGGCCGCGGCGTCAGCAAGTTCGCCCCATTCGAGACTGCCCGTCACGGACTGCCAATATCCCGGCGGGCGGCGCCGCTCGAGCAGCAAATATTCTCCGCCCTCGGTATAGATCACGATCAAGACGGACTCGGGGCGGCGAAATTGCTGCAAGCGTCAGTCGATCTTCGGCGGCGTTCGCACGCGAATGTGCAGCTCGCGAAGCTGAGCTTCGCCTACCTCTGTCGGGGCATCCATCAGCAGGTCCGCAGCCGTTTGAGTCTTCGGAAAGGCGATCACGTCGCGGATGCTGTCGGCACCGGCCATGAGCATCGCCAGCCGGTCAAGGCCAAAAGCAATGCCGCCGTGCGGCGGCGCACCCAGCTTGAGGGCATCGAGCAGGAACCCGAACTTCACGCGCGCCTCTTCCGCGGATATCCCCAACAGGTCGAACACGGCGGATTGCAGTTCCTGATTGTGGATTCTCACCGAACCTCCGCCAATCTCTGAGCCGTTCAGGACCATGTCGTACGCTTTGGCAATCGCTTCTCCCGGGCTTGCCGTCAAGACGGCACTGTCGAGATTGGCCGGACTGGTAAAAGGATGATGCATTGCCTGCCAACGTTTGGCGTCCTCATCCCACTCGAACATCGGAAAATCCACCACCCACAGCGGCCGCCAGCCGGTGCCGACCAGCTTTAAATCCTGGCCCACCTTTAAGCGCAGCGCACCCAGCGCATCGCTCACCACCTTGCCGGTATCCGCACCAAAGAAAATCAAATCGCCATCGCGAGCGGCCACTCGTTGCATGATTCCGTTGATGGCCGAATCGCTCAAGAACTTCAAAATCGGCGACTGCAACCCCTCGCGTCCTTTGGCAAGCTCGTTGACCTTGACGTAGGCCAGACCCTTCGCGCCATAGCGCGCCACATACGCGGTGTAGTCATCAATTTCTTTACGCGACAGCTTGCCGCCTCGCGGCACGCACAGCGCCGTCACCCGACCGCGAGGATCGGCCGCAGGGCCGGCAAACACTTTGAAGTCGCAGCCCTTGACCAAATCCGCGACGTCCACCAACTCCAATGGCACGCGCAAATCCGGCTTGTCGGACCCATAGCGGCGCATCGCCTCGGCGTAGCTCATCCGCGGCATCGGACTTGGCAGCTCAACGCCCAAGACCTGCTTGAATAAATGATGGACCAGACCCTCCATCAAGCGTTGAATGTCTGCCTGGTCCAAAAACGAGGTCTCGATATCGAGCTGCGTAAATTCGGGCTGGCGATCGGCACGCAAATCCTCGTCGCGGAAGCAGCGCACGATCTGGTAGTACCGGTCGAATCCAGAAATCATCAGCAATTGCTTGTAGATTTGCGGAGACTGCGGCAAGGCAAAGAATTTTCCGGCGTGTGTGCGGCTCGGCACCAAATAGTCGCGGGCGCCCTCCGGGGTGGCCTTCGATAACATGGGCGTTTCGATGTCGATGAATCCCGCGTCGTCCAGATAGTGGCGCATCGCGCGCGTAATCCGATGGCGCAGCAGCATTCGTTCGCGCATCTCTTCGCGACGTAGATCCAGGTACCGGAAGCGCAACCGAACTTCCTCGCTGACCGTCTCGTCGAGCTGGAAAGGCAGCGGCTCGGAACGATTGAGAATCTCCAGCTCCTGACACAAGACTTCGACTTGGCCGGACTTGAGATTGGCGTTCGCGGTCCCGGGCGGCCGGGCGCGCACCACTCCGGTCACCTTTAGTACGAATTCATTGCGTACGCGCTCCGCCAACGAAAACACATCCGCGTTGTCCGGGTTGAATACGATTTGCAGCAGTCCTTCGCGATCGCGCAAGTCGACGAAAATGACGCCGCCATGATCGCGACGACGATGGGCCCAGCCGGCCACGGTGACGGCCTTTCCGATCAATGACTCATCGACTCGGCCGCAATAATGAGTGCGCATAAGCAAGAACAACCAAAAAGGGGAAGCGCGGGATGCTAAGGCCTGAGGCCCGCTCGAGCAAGTGCTTTAGCGCCGGCGCTTGACCTTAAGGGGTTTGCGCTTGGAGGGCGCAACTCGTCTCCCTCCGCCCCTTGCCGAAGCCGGTTTCTGAGCGTCGCTGCGCGAGGACTTGTCGGCAGGCTTGTCGGCTGCCTTCTCCTTGCCCGCAGGCGCCTCCTTCGCGGACGGTGTATCGGCCTTGGTCTCACCGGACTTCGCATCCTTGCCATCCTTGCCCTTCTCATCCTTAGCCTTCGTCTCGTCCTTGGCATCCTTGGGCGCATCGTCGGGACGCTCTGCCAAATTGCGTTGCTTGTCCTTGTCGCCCTTGAAATCGGTTTCGTACCAGCCGCCGCCCTTAAGCCGGAAGACCGGTGCCGACATCAACCGGGTCAGCCGCGACTTACCGCAATGCGGGCATTTTTTGAGCGGGGCATCGCTGACCTTTTGCATGGCCTCAAGCTCATGGCCGCAGCCTGTGCACTGATACTCGTAAAACGGCATGAAATTCCTCTTGAAGGGACTCGCGCCGCGAAGTATAGCGAACTTAAGTCGCATTACCCGCGGCGCTGAACTTAGTGCAGGCGTTCCTTTTCGAACACCAGCGCATCGCGCTTGATTTTGGCAATGACGCGATCGCCCGCAATGAAGTCGCCCTTCAGGATTCGCTGCGCCAACGGATTTTCGATCTGCGACTGGATGGCGCGTTTGAGTGGCCGCGCGCCATAGACCGTATCGAAGCCCGCCTCGCCGATCTTGTCGCGCGCATCATCGTCAAGCCGCAGGGTGATATCGCGCTCCGCCAGCCGCTGCCGTAGACGTCCCAACTGAATATCGACAATGGAGCGGATCTGTTCGCGGCCCAACGAATGGAACACCACGATTTCATCGACGCGATTGATGAATTCGGGCCGGAAATGCTGCGTCACCACTTGCATCACCGCCTCTTTCATCTTGGCGTAATTGGCCTCGCCGGACAGTTCCTGAATGACCTGGGATCCTAAATTCGACGTCATGATGATCACGCAGTTGCGGAAATCCACGGTGCGGCCCTGGCCATCGGTGAGGCGCCCATCGTCCAGTACTTGCAACAGGACGTTGAACACATCGGGGTGCGCTTTCTCAATCTCGTCCAGCAGGATGACGCAGTAGGGCCGGCGACGCACCGCTTCGGTCAAATAGCCGCCCTCTTCGTAGCCCACGTAGCCCGGCGGCGCGCCGATCAAACGAGCGACCGAGTGCTTCTCCATGAATTCCGACATGTCGATCCGTATCAAGGCATCTTCAGTATCGAACATGAACTCGGCCAACGCCTTGCACAGCTCGGTTTTACCGACACCTGTGGGGCCTAAGAACATGAACGAGCCGCTGGGCCGATTCGGATCCGACAAACCCGCGCGCGTACGGCGAATGGCGTCCGCCACCGCCTTGACGGCTTCCTCCTGGCCGACGACTCGCTTGCCGAGCACTTCTTCCATGCGCAGCAGTTTATCGCGCTCGCCCTCGAGCATCCGCGATACCGGAATGCCGGTCCATTTCGAGACGATTTCAGCGACCTCGGTTTCAGTCACCGAATTGCGCACCAGCTGATTGGGCTTTTGTTCGACTTCCAGCGCCTTGGCTAATTTCTGCTCCAACGCAGGAATACGTCCGTATTGTAGCTCGGACATGCGGGCCAAATCCTGCGCGCGCCGCGCGGTGTCGAGGTCTTGGCGCGCGCGCTCCAGTTCCTCCTTGATGTGGGCGGCACCTTGGACAGTGGCCTTCTCCGCCTTCCAGATCTCCTCCAGGTCGGAATATTCCTTTTCCAACGCCGCCAGGGTGTCATTCAGCGTGCTCAAGCGCTTGCGCGAGGCCTCATCGCTTTCTTTCTTGAGCGCCTCGCGCTCGATCTTCAGCTGAATGATGCGCCGGTCCAATTTATCGAGTGCCTCGGGCTTGGAATCGATTTCCATGCGGATCAAGGAACCGGCCTCATCGATCAGGTCGATGGCCTTGTCGGGCAACTGACGATCCGCAATGTAGCGATGCGACAGAGTCGCCGCGGCCACGATCGCCGGATCCGTAATTTCCACGCCATGATGTACTTCGTAGCGCTCCTTGAGGCCGCGTAAAATCGCGATGGTGTCTTCGACTGACGGCTCATCCACCATGACCTTTTGGAAGCGTCGTTCGAGCGCCGCGTCTTTCTCGATATATTTGCGATATTCATCGAGCGTCGTGGCGCCGACGCAATGCAACTCGCCGCGCGCCAGCGCGGGCTTCAGCATATTGCCCGCGTCCATGGCACCCTCGGCCTTGCCCGCCCCCACCATGGTGTGCAATTCGTCGATGAACAGAATCACCTGGCCTTCCTGCTTGGCCAGGTCGTTGAGAACCGCTTTCAGGCGCTCCTCGAATTCGCCGCGAAATTTCGCCCCGGCGATGAGTGCGCCCATGTCGAGCGAGAGAATGCGCTTGTTTCGCAGGCCCTCCGGCACCTCGTCGTTGATGATGCGCTGGGCCAATCCTTCGACAATTGCGGTCTTGCCCACCCCGGGCTCACCGATCAGCACGGGATTGTTCTTGGTACGCCGCTGCAGAACTTGAATCGTGCGGCGAATCTCGTCATCGCGCCCGATCACGGGATCCAGCTTGCCTTGGGTCGCACGCTCCGTCAGATCGATGCTGTATTTTTCCAACGCCTGGCGATTTTCTTCCGCGCCTGCATTGTCCACCTTGGCGCCGCCGCGCACTTCCTCGATGGCCTTTTCCAGATTGGCGCGCGTCGCGCCGTTGGCCTTGAGCAGCCGGCCCAGCTCGCCCCGATCATCGCAAGCTGCCAGCACGAACAATTCGCTCGATATGAACTGATCGCCGCGCTGCTGCGCCAGCTTGTCGGTGACATTCAGGAGCTTGTTCAAATCATTGCCGAGCAGGACCTCGCCTCCCGCGCCGTCGACTTCGGCAATCCGCTCGAGCGCCCCCGCCAGATCCGAGCGAAGCTTGGGCACCTGCACGGCCGCCTTCTCCAGCAACGGCCTTGCAGTGCCGCCTTGTTGGTCGAGCAGCGCCACCATGAGGTGCACCGGTTCGATGTACTGATTGTCGCGGCCAACAGCCAAGGACTGGGCATCCGCCAGCGCCTGCTGAAATTTGGTCGTCAGCTTGTCCATTCGCATGAATTATCCCTCGAGAAATCGCTCGGAACAGGTACCCAGATGGGGATGGAAAGCTCTTAATTCAACGGCATTTTCAGCCTTCTCGCCAGACCAGCGTGGCCTGCCGCCCGGTGATCCCGTCGCGCCGGTGCGAGAAGTAGCGGTTCGCCTGAGTAAAGGTGCATTCACCCCCGCCGTAGATGCGGTTGACGCCCAACCCCTGCAATCGCCGGCGAGCGAGCAGTCCCAGATCCGCCATGAATCGTCCCCGCGCATTCGGCTGAAAGGCCTCGCCGGCCTGTGCATCAGCCGCCAGGAAAGCGTCGCGGACTTCCGCGCCGACCTCGAAATGCTTGGGACCGATGGCCGGCCCCAGCCACGCCACCAGGCTCCCTGGGGGCGCACGCATGGCGCGCATCGTGGCCTCGATCACTCCAGCCGCCAATCCACGCCAACCGGCGTGAGCCGCGGCCACGGTATCGCCTGAGTCAGTTGCGAAAATAATGGGAAGACAGTCGGCCGTCAGGATCGCGCACACCGTGCTCGGTCGGCGCGTGATTGCGGCGTCCGCAGGGCCCCACGAGGCAGGCAAATCCAGCTCCGCGACCTCACTTCCGTGCACCTGAGACAGCCAAGCAGGCTCGCCGGGCAATCCGGTCGCCAGCCTCAAGCGGCGACGATTCTCGGCGACCGCGGCCGGATCATCGCCGACGTGATCGCCCAAGTTGAAGTACCCATAGGGAGCCTTGCTGGCGCCGCTTCGGGCATCGCCGCGCAGGGTCGACAACACGCGCACACCGCGGGGTGCCGGCCAGTCCGGCTCGAACCAGGGTACTGTCATCGCGCGCGCTCGAGTTCCGCAGCCACTTGCGCGTCTTCGCGCAGAGCCAGCAGCAGCTTGTGGAAATCCTCCGGCGCGGGACTATGCAATCCAAGTCGCTTGCCGGTTCGAGGGTGATCAAAGCCCAGCGTCGCCGCGTGCAACGCCTGGCGTTTGAAGGCACGCAAGGTGGTGAGGAGGCCTTCAGATGCGCCGCGCGGCTGCGCCAATCGGCCGCCGTACACCGGATCGCCGATAATCGGGTATCTCAGATGCGACAAATGCAGGCGGATCTGATGGGTTCGACCGGTCTCGAGTTGCACTGACAAGTAGGTATGCGCTCGAAAGCGTTCGATGACCCGATAGTGCGTCACAGCGGGGCGCCCGCTCTCGCGCACCGCCATTCTCAAGCGATCGCGGCGATTGCGACCAATGGGGGCATCGATAGTCCCGCCGCCCGTCATGACGCCGACGCTCACCGCCAAGTAATTTCGCGAGATCGTGCGCGCCATGAGCTGCCTAGACAGCGACGTTTGAGCTTCGGGGGTGCGGGCCACGACCAGCAGTCCGCTGGTGTCCTTATCCAGCCGATGGATGAGGCCGGCGCGCGGCAATTTCCCCAGCGAGGGGTCCAAACCCAGCAGGGCATTTTGCAGGGTATGACTGGGATTACCGGCCCCCGGGTGCACGACCAGTCCCGCCGGCTTGTCGATCACCAGCAGGTCGGCATCTTCGTAGGCGAGACGCAGCGCGATCGCTTCCGGCTGTATTGAGGACTGCGGTTTCTCAGCCCTCACCTGCAGCCGAACTCGGCTGCCGGCCTCAACCAGGTCGCGGGGTTTGAGGCGCTGTCGGCCCACCAACACCGCGCCTTCCTCGATCCAACCCTTGATTCGGGTGCGCGAGTGCTGCGGCAAGAGGCGCGCCAGGGCGCTATCCAGGCGCTGACCTGCCAATTCCGGCGGAATTTCGAGATCGATCACTTGGAACTCTGCACTCATAGGGGCACTCGAAGCTACCGTCGGGGCATCGGGTATACTGCCGCGCGTTCGGGCCCAGCCAACCGGGGCCGTCTATTGTAAGGAATCGCTTGTGAGACTGCGTGATCTTGTCCAACCGGGCCGTGTTCTCGTCGTTGCCCTCGGTTTAATGCTCTTGGCCACGGGCTGCCGCAGCCATCGTGCCAATGATGCCAAATCGGGGCCGGAGCAGATTTATGCCAAGGCCCAGAAAGCGATACGAGGCTCAAATTTCGGCGAGGCAGTCAAACAGCTGGAGGCGCTGCAGTCGCGCTTTCCCTTCAGCGAGCCCGCCCGTCAGGCGCAGCTGGACTTGATTTACGCCTATTACAAAAGTCATCAGGTTGACCCGGCGGTCGATGCCGCCGATACCTTCATTCGCGAGAATCCGACCAATCCCCGCGTCGACTACGCCTACTACATGAAGGGCTTGGTTTACTTCGAGCGCCAGTCGAATTGGCTGGAACGGCGCTTCCGCGTGGACCTGTCACAGCGCCCGCCGGTCAATGCAAAGAAATCCTTCGATGCCTTCCAGCAGCTGCTCGAGAAATATCCGCACAGCCAATATGTCGGCGACGCGCAGCAGCGCATGGTCTATCTGCGCAACCGCCTGGCCGACTTCGAGTTACACGTGGCGCTGTACTACATGCGCCGCGGCGCCTATGTCGGCGCGCTCAATCGCGCCAAGTACTGCGTGGAAAACTACGACGGGGCGCCCGCGGTCAAAGGCTCGATGCGCGTCATCGTCGCCGCTTACTACGATCTCAATATGGTGGATCTGGCGAAAGACGCCGAACGCGTGTACGCGGATAACTACCCCGGTCCTTTGAAAGATCTGGAGCCGAAGAAACGCTGGTATCAGCGCGTCTTTTGATCCGGGTTCTTAAGACTTAGTGCGATTTGTAGCCGCTGGTAATCGGATAGCGCCAATCGCGGCCGAAGGCCCGGCGGCTGACGCGTACGCCCGGCGGCGCTTGGCGGCGCTTGTATTCATTGCGCTTCACCAAGTCCAAAATGCGCCCGACGGTGGCTCGATCGAAGCCGCGCGCGGAGATTTGATCGACTGATAGGTCCTCTTCAATGAAGGCCTCGAGTATCGGGTCGAGAATTTCGTACGGCGGCAGGCTGTCGGTGTCTCTCTGCTCGAATCGTAGCTCGGCCGAGGGCGGCCGATCGATGACTCTCACGGGGATCACCTCCGACTGAGCGTTTCGCCAGCGGCACAGGCGATACACCAAGAGCTTGCTGCAGTCCTTGATGGGCGCGAATCCGCCGGCCATGTCGCCGTACAGAGTGGCATAGCCCACCGCCATTTCGCTCTTGTTGCCGGTGGTGAGCAGCATTTTCCCGGTCTTGTTGGAAATACCCATGAGCAGCACGCCCCGGCAGCGCGATTGAATGTTTTCTTCCGCGGTATCCGGCGCGCGACCCGCGAATTCGTCTTTCAAGGCGGCTAAGGTCGCCTCGAACATGCCTTCAATCGAAATTTCGCTGTGCTTCACGTGCAAATTCCTCGCCTGCAGAGCGGCGTCGTCCTTGCTCATTTGCGAGGTGTAACGCGAGGGCATGGCCACGGAATGCACCCGGTCAGCCCCCAGCGCATCCACTGCAATCACCAGAGTGAGGGCCGAGTCGATACCGCCCGACAGGCCCATCACCACTCCGGGAAAGCGGTGCTTGGTGACGTAGTCGCGGGTGCCCTGCACCAGCGCGCCGTACACGCTCTCCTCCTGGCCCTGCAGCGGCGCAATGTCGGAAGGAATGGGACGGACATTACCGGATGCATCGACTGCCAAATCCGCGACGAACAGGCCCTCGGCGAAGGCAGGCGCGCGCTGCGTTACCGTTCCCGCGGCATTCATGACGAAGGAATTGCCGTCAAACACCAGCTCATCCTGTCCGCCGATCAAATTGCAAAACACCACCGGCAGGCTGGTTTCCTGAATCCGCTCGTGCACGACCTGTTGCTCGCGCATGGCCTGCTTACCCACCTCATAGGGCGAGGCGTTGATGATCAGCAGCACTTGCGCCCCTGCCTCGCGCGCCTGGCGCGCGGGCGCCGAATCCCAGGCATCCTCACACACCAAGACTCCCGCTCGCACTCCGTTGATCTCGATGAGCGTCGGGTCGGTGCCCGGCGTGAAATAGCGCTTTTCGTCGAATACCCGATAGTTGGGCAGGCAGGCCTTGCGATGATTGGCCAGCACCCTGCCGTCGCGAATCACGATGGCCGAATTGAAAATCTTTGCGCCGGAGTATTCCGGATAGCCGGCGATGAGGGTGATGCCGCGCACTTCTTCTTTGAGGCGCTCGAGCGAGTGTGCCACTTGCAAACGCATCCCTGAGTGGAATAACAGGTCCTCGGGCGGGTAGCCCGATACCGCGAGTTCGGGCAGCATCACCAGATCCGCGCGATACCGATCCCTCGCTTCATTGGCGGCAGCCACAATGCGCGAGGTGTTGCCGTCGACGTCGCCGACCACCAGGTTAAGCTGAGCCATCACACAGCGGACTTGCTGCGCCTTCAAGACCCGCCCCTCATTTGAGCCGCTTGGCGATCGCGGCACCCATGTCAGCGGGCGAATGCACCGTCGTGATGCCGGCCGCTTCGAGGACCTCGAATTTTGCTGCCGCCGTGCCCTTGCCGCCGGCCACTATGGCACCGGCATGGCCCATTCGCTTACCGGGCGGCGCGGCCACGCCGGCAATGTATGCCACGACCGGTTTGCTGACATGCTCGCGGATGAACTTCGCCGCCGCCTCCTCATCGCTGCCGCCGATCTCGCCCACCATGACGATGCCCTCGGTCTGGGGATCCTTTTCGAACAGTCCCAAGACATCGATAAAATTCATGCCGCGCACCGGATCGCCGCCTATGCCCACGCAGGTGCTTTGGCCCAAGCCAACATTGGTGGTCTGGAACACGGCTTCATAGGTGAGGGTTCCGGAACGAGAAACAATGCCCACCCGCCCCTTCTGATGGATGAATCCCGGCATGATGCCGATCTTGCATTCCTCGGCCGTGATGATCCCGGGACAATTCGGACCGATGAGCCGGCTCTTATATCCGGCCAGCGTGGCCCTGACACGCACCATGTCATTCACGGGGATGCCCTCGGTGATGCAAACGATCAATTCGACACCGGCATCGGCTGCCTCCAGGATGGCATCCGCCGCAAAGGGGGCCGGCACATAGATCATGCTGACCGTGGCGTCCGTGCTCGCGATGGCTTCCTGTGCGGTGTCAAACACCGCCAACCCGAGATGTTTCTCACCGCCTCGTCCGGGGGTGACTCCACCGACCAGCTTGGTGCCGTACGCCAGGCATTGCTCTGAGTGGAAAGTGCCCTGTTTACCGGTGAAGCCCTGGCAAATGACCTTGGTCTCCCGATTCACGAGAATGCTCATGATGGGGTTCCCGCCATGCGCACGGCTTTTACCGCCGCATCGGTCAGATCGCTCGCCGGCGTGATGGCCAGACCGCTACTCGCCAGCATCTGGCGCGCGAGCGGTGCGTTCGTCCCTTCGAGCCGCACGATGACCGGTATGCCTACGCCCACCTCTTTGACAGCCGCGATGATGCCCTCGGCGATAATGTCGCAGCGGACGATGCCGCCGAAAATATTGATCAGAATTGCACTGACCTTGGGATTCGAGAGAATCAATTTAAACGCCGCAGCGACGCGTTCTTTGGTCGCCCCGCCGCCGACGTCCAGGAAATTCGCCGGCTTGCCGCCATGCAGCTGGATCAAGTCCATGGTCGCCATGGCAAGGCCGGCGCCGTTGACCATGCAGGCAATATTGCCATCGAGCGATACATAGTTTAAGTCATGCGCGGCGGCCTTTCGCTCCATGGGATCTTCTTGCGAGGCATCGCGCCACGCGGCCAAATCCTTGTGTCGAAATAGCGCGTTATCCTCGATGTTGATCTTGGCATCCAAGGCCAAAAGATTACCCTCCGCGGTGACGATCAGCGGATTGACCTCCACCAAGCTGGCGTCCCGTTCCAGATACAATTTGTAAATCGCCTGCGCAATCTTCCCAAACTGCGCTATCTGGCCGCCTTTGAATCCTAAGCCGAATGCCAGTTGGCGACATTGAAAATCCTGTAACCCGGCAGTCGGGTTCACGTTGACGCGAATGATTTTTTCGGGTGAGTGCTCTGCGACTTCCTCGATATCCATGCCGCCCGCGGCGGAAGCAACGAACGCCAAGCGGCCCGCGTCGCGATTCAGCACCAAGCTGAGGTATATCTCGCGGCCGATTTTCGAACCCGCCTCGACGTACACCCGGTGCACCGGCAATCCTGCGGGACCGGTTTGATGCGTTACCAGGCTGGTTCCGAGCATGGACTTGGCGGCATCTCGCACGGCCTCGAGATCTTTCACGACTTTGACGCAGCCCGCCTTGCCCCGACCGCCGGCGTGAACCTGGGCCTTGACCACCCATAAAGACCCCCCAAGAACTCTGGCC
The DNA here is from genome assembly GCA_036495805.1 of Steroidobacteraceae bacterium. Lineage (GTDB taxonomy): Bacteria > Pseudomonadota > Gammaproteobacteria > Steroidobacterales > Steroidobacteraceae > Bog-1198. Next base: position 20,833 of record DASXMG010000062.1, read on the forward strand.
GCAGCCTCGGCCGCCTCCGGTGAGTCGGCAACCTGCCCCATGGGGATAGGAATCGCGTACTCAGCGAACAATTCCTTCGACTGATACTCGTGCAAATTCATGAATTGTCCCTAACTGCCGATCGCGTCGCGTAAGGCGCGCTATTCTGAATTAAGCTTGGGGCCAGCGCAAAGCAGCGGGATATAACGCAATTGAATCGCCAATTCGATCGCCGCATTGATTACAACGTCGGCCGTGACCCCGAGATGGTGTGGCGCGTACTCGCCGTCCTCAATTTGTACCGGGTCTTGGTGCCCTTGGTGCTTTTGGGGCTTTATTCGTTGGGTGGCGCGCGCGGCTTCGCGGTCTACTCCTCGCAACTCTTTTTTGGCGCCACGGTATTTTATTTTTGCTTCGGACTGGTTAGCGTCTTGTTCGTTCGCCAGCGCCTGGCCAGCGCGCGAGTGCAGACCATCCTGCAGGCGTCGGTTGACATGTTTGTGCTGGTTCTGCTGTTGCACACTTGCGGCGGCGTTGCCAGCGGTCTAGGAGTCCTGTTCTTAGTTCCCGTCGGCGCATTGGCATTCTTGCTGCCGCCTCGCAGTGCACTGTTCTTGGCAGCGGTTGCAGCAATCGCAGTTCTCGCGGACACGGTATCGCAGCAGCTTGGTGGCAAAGCCGACGTCAACTCGTACGCGACCGCGGGATTACTTGGCGCCGTGCTCTTCGCAACTGCCGGCGCTGCCTCTTTCGCGGCAGGTCGCATGCGCGAAAGCGAAGCACTGGTTCGTCAAAAGGAACTCGATCTTGCTAATCTCGCGGAGCTTTCCCAATACATCGTGCAGCATTTGCGTGAAAGCCTGCTGGTAGTCGACGCCGCAGATAAGATCCGGCTCATTAACGAATCCGCAGCGGAAATTTTGGGCGATGATCATGCTGTCCCCGGCGCCTTGGTGGGCGAAGTCTCGCCCCGCCTGCTCTATTCACTGTCGACCTGGCGACAGCGCGATCAAGGCAATGAGTCACCATCGAGTTTCGTCGCTGCGGACGGCGCACGCGTGATCCAACCTCATTTTGCTCCGCTCGGCGCGGAACCTGGGCCTACGCTGATTTTTCTCGAAGATACCAGCCTGATGGCGGAGCGCGTGCAGCAGAGCAAGCTCGCAGCGCTCGGGCGGCTCTCAGCCAGCATCGCTCACGAAATCAGAAATCCGGTTGGGGCGATGAGCCACGCCGGCCAGCTTCTGGCCGAAAGCTCCCGGATCGGGACGGATGAGCGCAGATTGACGGACATCATTCAAAGCAATTCCGAGCGCGTCAGCACCATCATCAACAACGTATTGCAGCTGTCGAAGCGCGAGCCGACCAAGCTGACACGACTGCTGTTGGGCGACTGGCTCGAAGACTTTTTGGAGGAATTCTGCGCAACCATGCAGGTTCGCGAAGCCCAAATCGGCGTGCATGAGAGCGAGGATGACTTGGAAGTACGCATTGATCCCAGCCACCTGCATCAAGTGGTTTGGAATTTGTGCGACAATGCCATGAAGTACGGTGAGTCTCTCGACGCCATAAGCTTCGACATCAATCTCGGCCGCCTCAATCCCAGCAATCGACCCTACCTGGAAGTATCCAATCGCGGACCGGGCATCGAGCCAAATTCTGTGGATCGTATTTTTGAGCCATTCTTTACGGGGCGAAAAGGCGGTACTGGACTGGGGTTGTTCATCGCACGCGAGCTGTGTCAGCTAAACCGAGCGATCTTGTTGTACGAAGGCCGTGGCGGTGGCGGCAGCACTTTCAGGATCGTTTTTAGCGATCCTCAACGCTGGGAGGATCGGAGCTCGATATAGGAAATGGCTATCAGCGCGACGCTCGCGACACTCAACTCTACATATGCTCGCGATGCTGGTGCCAGGCTGTATGCAAAAGTTGCTCGAAATTTGCCGCAAGGCGCTTTTCGGCGCGCAGCGATGACTGCTCAAAACGCGCACGCAGCGATGCCCGCAGTTGCTCGAGCCGCGATAAGTCGTTTCCGAGAGCAACCGCAACGTCAACGTACTGCGCCGGTGTTGATGCCACCAGCTCACCTAACCCGAGCGCGGCA
>DASXMG010000063.1:0-154122 GCA_036495805.1 Steroidobacteraceae bacterium
GCCGGAAAGGACGCACAAGGCAAAGTTGCGGCAGCTGCGGCAGCGTTGAAGCTGAATTTGAGCTGAGCGCCGGCACAGACCATAACCGCCGGGCGCTTTGGATTCAGCGCCCGGCCATATCGGGCGGCCTGACCAATCGCACGACGTAGTCGACAATTTGCTCCGTGTCTTTGAAACTCATTGAGGCGTGGCTGAAAAGCGTCCGAAAGTAGAAAGGACCGGTCAGCATGTCCAGCAGCAATTCCGTGTTCATGTCATGGCGTGCCTCGCCGCGCGCGCGGGCGCGCTCGATTGCCTTGCGCATGGAACGGCGCCGGGGAACGAGAACTTCCTGGCGAATGACGGCGGCGAGCGCCGCATCCTGCGCCATGTCGGCCATCAGGCCTGCCAAGGCGTGTCCCAGCGGTCCACGAAAGGCACGCCACAGAGTCGTCACAGCGGACAATAGATCGCCGCGCAGAGTTCCGGAATTCTCTGCCGGGTGTTCCCCTAATTCATTGACCACGGCATAGGCAACCAGATTGCGCTTGCTCGGCCACCGTCGGTAGAGGCTGCTGCGGGCCCGGCCCAAGCGCCTCGCAATGCCGTCGATAGTCACCGCGTCGTATCCACCCTTGCGCAGCACGGCTATCACCGCGCCGATAACCTCGGTGTCGATGCGTGCGTCGCGCGGTCGGCCGGTGACCTTTGACGAACCGGCGGCACGCATGGGCGCTTTTCGATTGCGCAGCGCGCGGCGTGGTTTCATCAGCTGTCCTCTCGCAGACTGCAATGCACGATGATAGCGAAGACCCAGTATCCTTGTTGACCTTGACCAGACAAGTCGCATACCTCGCGGGGCAAATTAATGATATTCAACCGTTTACTCGTTCTGATGCTGGCGTCATCCTCGTTGGCGCTGGCCGAGTCTACGGATCCTGTCGCAACGCCCGATTCGGCCTCCACCACAAAACCTGTTGCCGTGAAGGATAAGGATAAGGGGTCTGGCCCAGAAGCTTCCCTCGACTCGGTGTACGTCGAAGGCAAGCGCTGGCTTTTCAATCGGCGAACCCGTTACGCCCACTCCTTACCCGAGGTCGACGGGCCAACGATTACGGTCACCAAGAAAACCAGCGTCGTGCAACTTAACGACGTGCCGACCATCATTGACAACAATCAACGCGAGCTGTTCGACCGGCTGCCGGGCATTGTGCTGGCAGAACAGCAAAATCCGACCGAGTTGAATTTAAGCTATCGCGGTCTTGGCAATCCGCAGGAAAGCGAGTACGTCCTGCTCATGCAGGATGGAATTCCGTTGGAGATGGATTGGATCGGCTACCCCACGATTTATTACATTCCGGTGCCGCAGGCCATCGGTTCGGTGCAGATGATCCGCGCGGGGTCTGGATTGCTGTACGGCCCCGAACCGCAACCCGTCATCAATTTTATCTCACAGCTGCCCTCCCCGCGCCCGCTTGCCGGGACGACCGAGCAGGTCGGCGGCAACAACTCGCTGTTTTCCAGCTTCAACGAAATCTCCGGCACCAACGGCAATTGGAATTATCTGGCGGACTATTCGCGCCGCCAATCAGACGGACAACGGCAAAACGGCGGCTATGCCCTGAACGCGGGCGATTTGCATCTGGGTTACCTGTTCGACTCGCAGAAGCTCACCCTTGATTTTCACGCCTACTCGCTCGACAGCGGATTGGCGGGCCTGATGACCGGCGCGCAATTTCTCGCCGATCGCAACCAGACCACGACGCCCGACGATCATTTATGGGCGGATCGCTATACGACTGTGTTGACTTACGAGAACAAATTCAGCGACAAAGACTCGTATATCCAGAAGCTCTGGTCGGGCTATCAGGACCTGTGGACACGCTCGGATACTTACGCCGCCGGCGCACCTCCCGTAGGTACCGGCGCCACGCTCAGCGGTCAGCGCTTCAACTACACCGGCCTCGACGGACGCTGGTTGCATCGCTGGGGCGCCGGCAATGCATTGACCCTCGGCTATACGCTGTATACCTCTCGCAGCCCTTATAACGAATGGAATACAACGAATCCGGTTGTCGACAAGGACGATGAGTCGGGGGTGCCTTTTTACGACGATGAGCGCAAGACCAGGTATGGCGCGCTTTTCGCGGAGAACGTGTTCCGCTTCAAGTACTTTCACTTGGTCACCTCGGCCCGGTTCGATCACGAAGTCCTCGATACACAGGAGTCTCTCGCGCCGCATCCCGCCCTCGTCAATGAAACCTATAGCAAGAGCATTCCGCTATTCGGCCTCGGCCTCGGCAATGATTTCGGTCATGGCAACGAAACTTACCTGAATGTCTCGCAAGGATTCCGTCCCCTGCGCTATCTCGATATAGCGAGCCCGTTCGGTAATTTTTCCTCCGCCAACAATCCCGATCCCACCAAATACCTGACCTATGAAGCGGGCGTGCACGGGTGGCCAAGACTCGGGCTTTACTACGACGTGAGCGTGTTTCAGGTCAATGTCAAGGATCGCATCGAGTCCGAACACCTCACGCAGGTCGAGACCATCGATGTGAACACCGGCAACACCCGCAGTCGCGGGGTGGAGTTGGAAGGCCACTACGACCTGTTTCGCTTATTTCCGGCTATGGCATCGAATGTACACCTGGATGCCTTTGCCAATGCGAGCCTGCTGGATGCTCGCTTTACCAGCAGCATTGTCCCCGGCCAGACCGGCAAGATTCCGGCGTATGCGCCGCACGGCGTATTCAAAGCCGGTATCACCGCTCGAGAGGATGATCGCTACAAGGTCAGCCTGGTGGTAAACACCGTCGGGTCTCAATATTTCCAGGACAGCGATCAATCCATCGGCTCGACGCCTGCGCATATTCCGACCTATACGGTGGGCGATCTGGCGGGAGACTACGTCATCGCCGGGCATTTCCGGATTCTTGGCGGCGTGTCGAATCTCACCAATCGCCACTACTACTCGCGGGTATTCTTATTCGGCGGAATGCTCGAACCGGCCAACGATCGAAGCATCTATGCCGGCGCTGCGTATGATTTCTAAGGAGTTTCCATGGTGATCGAAAAAATCTTCAAAGCTTTGTTGCCCCTCTTCTCGCTCATCTGCGCCCCCAGCCTGTGGGCCGCGGATCAAGGATCAAGCCCAGCACCGCATGAAAGTGCTTACAGCGCGCTGCAATGGCGCGGCATCGGTCCGTTTCGCGGCGGCCGGGCGGTCGCCGTGGCGGGCGTCCCCGGCTCACCGAATGTTTTCTATTTCGGCGCGGCCGCAGGCGGGGTCTGGAAGACCATCGATGCCGGCGCAACCTGGAAGCCCATATTCGACGCCGAGAAGGTCTCATCCATCGGCGCCATCGCAGTAGCCCGCAGCAATCCCGACATCATCTATGTCGGCACGGGTGAAGCCAATCTGCGCGGCGATGTGACTTGGGGCGGCGGGGTGTTCAAATCGAGCGATGGCGGCAAGACTTGGACCGACCTCGGTTTGACCGACTCGCGGCAAATCGGCGCGGTCATCGTGGATCCAATGGATCCCAATATCGTTTTGGTCGCGGCAGTTGGTCACGCCTTCGGCCCCAATACGCAGCGCGGTGTTTTTCGCAGTACCGACGGCGGCAAAAGCTGGAATCGGGTGCTTTACAAAAATGAGTTGACCGGCGCCATCGACTTGGCTGCCGACCCTCGCAATCCGAAGATCATTTATGCCGCGCTTTGGCAGGTGCGCCGCCAGCCGTGGAATTTTTCCAGCGGCGGACCCGGCAGCGGCCTGTATCGATCGATGGATGGCGGCCTCACCTGGTCGCAACTCACCGGGCATGGGCTGCCTGAAGGGATTCTCGGCCGCATCGACATCTCGATATCCGCGGTCGATTCGCGGCGTATCTACGCCATGATCGAAGCGAAAGAAGGCGGCCTGTATCGCTCGGACGATGGCGGCACACAGTGGCGCCGGGTCAGCGATGATGGGCGCGTACGCCAGCGCGCGTGGTACTTCTCGAAGATCTATGCGGATCCCAATGCCATCGACACGCTCTATGCCCTCAATACAGGAATGCTGCGATCAGTTGATGGCGGCAAGACCTTCAATCTGGTATCCGCGACCCATGGCGATCATCATGCGCTGTGGATCGATCCCGATAATTCCAAGAGCTTGATCAACGCCAACGATGGCGGCGCGAGCATTTCGCTCGATGGCGGCAACACCTGGTCGACCCAGGACAATCAACCCACCGGCCAGTTCTATCACGTCGCGACGGATGATCGCTTCCCGTATTACATTTACGGCGCGCAGCAGGACAATTCCAATCTTGCCGTCGCGAGTTTCGACGATGAGGGCGTGATCGGTCCGCGTGACTGGTTCCCCGCCGGTGGCGGCGAATCGGGTTTCGTGGTCCCCGACCCGCGCAATCCCGACATCATCTACAGCGACGCCGAGAATCAATTCGCGCGCTTCGATGTTCGCTCGCAACAGTCTCAGAACATCAGCCCGGATCCGATCGATAATTCAGGCCATCCCGCGAGCGAGCTCAAGCACCGCTTCAACTGGACTTCGCCGCTCATGCTCTCAGCGCACGATCCTGACGCTCTGTACGCGGCTTCCGAAGTTCTTTGGAAATCCACCGATCATGGCATGAGCTGGAAAATCATCAGCCCGGATCTGACCCGCAATGACAAAACCAAGCAGACCGCCTCGGGAGGACCGCTGACCAAGGACATCACCAGCGTCGAGTACTATGACACGATCTTTGCGCTGGCCGAGTCACCCCTTCGGAAAGGCAATCTCTGGATTGGAACGGATGATGGCCTGGTGCAAATGACGGAGGACGACGGCGCGCATTGGCGCAACGTGACGCCGGCGGCAATGCCGGCGTGGAGCACCGTCAGCATGACCGAGCCGTCGCATTTCGACCCGGCGGTGGCCTACATCGCCGTGGACCGGCATCGGCTGGATGATATCGCGCCGTATGCCTGGAAGACCTCCGACACGGGTAAATCGTGGGTCTCCATTGCCGCAGGCCTCCCCATCGGCGCCGTCGTGCACGTGGTGCGCGAGGACCCGGTGCGTCGTGGCCTGCTGTACGCCGGCACGGAGTTGGGCATGTTCCTGTCGTTCGATGACGGCGCTCATTGGTCGCCGCTGCAACACGGTCTACCGGTGACACCCATCCATGACTTGGCTGTTCACGGCGATGACCTCGTTGCGGCGACGCATGGCCGTGGATTTTGGATCTTGGATGACCTGACGCCGCTGCGCCAAGCACAGGCAACGGCCGATGGGCTCGTCCTGTACACACCCGCGACCACACGGCGCCGGTATTATCCGGACGCGGTGAATACTCGCCGTCCCGTGGGCGCGAACCCGCCGGCCGGCGCCATTATCGACTATGTGCTGCCCGCCGACGCCTCGACGGAACTTACGATGGATATCGTCAATGCGAAGGGCGAGTCGATTCGACATCTCTCCAACACCAAGACCAACAAACAAGTGCAGCCGCCGGAATGGCCCGATCAAATCGTACCGAGCGATCTGATCCCTGCGCATGCCGGCATGAATCGCTTGGTTTGGGATCTGCGCTACGACGATCCCGTGCAAATCCCTGGCGCATTTTATGAGGGTGAAGCGCCGCGCGGGCCCATTGTGCCGCCGGGGCAGTATCGATTGCATCTTAAGTTGGGCGACCAAGATCGCACGGCGCCGCTCACCGTCGCCGCCGATCCTCGGGTAGCCGACAGCGCCGCGGCAATCGCGGCGAAGACCGCGCTTGCACTGGCAACCTACCATGACATCGACACCCTGCATCGCGCCGTGAACGACATCCGCGCCAGGCGCAAAGCGCTGAAAACCGGCTCCGCCGGCCTCGACGTGGAACTCGCGCACATTGAGGAAGCGCTCATGCAGGTGAACATGAACGGATCGGAAGCCAACCTCGCGTTTCCGGGCATGCTGAATGAGCAGCTTGCTGCATTCGCGGGCACGCTCGAGGACGCTGATACGCCTCCCACGAGTCAGCAGCAGGCGCTGTATACCTCCCTGCACGAGAAGCTGGAGGCGCAACTCGCGCTGTGGCGAGGCCTAAGCCGGAAATAGCCTAAACCTACTCCTCATCGGTCGACGCGCCTTCTTCCGGGGCGGCCGCATCGCTGCGTAGCTCCGGCAATCGCGCCCGCTTGAGCGCCTGGTTGAGAGGCGCGAGGTCGTCTTGCCAAAGCTTCGCCGACGCGGCGGCGATCGACTGCCACTCTTGGAACAGGGAGTCGGCCGCTGATTGCTGCGCCCGGCTGGGCGCGGCATCCGGATTGACCACCTGAGCGTACAAACTCGAGATATCGGCATTGACGCGCTCGAGCCCGCGGTGCGCACCGCCCGGTTGCGCGTGGGCGCCTTGCTCCATGAGCGACTCGAAGTGCTCGTCCATCTCTTTTGCCTGCGCCGCAATCGCCGTTCCTTGCGCAGTGCCGAGTTTTTTGAGCTGAGATCGCAACGACTTCACTTCCTGCGACTTCGCGGTGCTGGCATCCAGCGCCTCGGCCAAGCCTTTCGCAAGGGCAAACTGCGCCGCGTAGTCCTGCTGAGGGATGCTCACGCGAGGATCGGGCATCACGTTGAGCGGCTGCTCCCATTTGCGGTTGCCAATTTCGAGTTGTACGCGATAGACCCCAGGAACCACCCGCGGACCCAAGGGTTCCTGCGGCGTGTCCCGGGGAACCGCGGAAATCGGAAAGTTGCGCCTGACGGCGCGCGGCGACGTGCAGTGCAGATCCCAGATGAAGCGATGCATTCCTGCCGCTGTGGCGAGCGCCTGGGGCTGGCGAATCCAATACTCGGGGATCAATTCCTTGTCGCGCTCCGCCGCGCTGAACCCGACTGGGTCGGCGCTCGACACACGCCGCACGACGACACCGCTCGAATCCAGTATCTCGATGGCTACCGTGCCCTTGGCCGCTTGCGGCAGATAGTAGTCAATGACCGCGCCGTCCGGCGGATTGCGCCCCGATGGCTCGTCCGGGGGAATCGGCGTGTCGGTGCCTGTACTGCGGCGCGCCCGTACCGCCGCTGAAGGTTTCAGCAGCGTCACGGAAGTGGCGGCCCCCACGACCTCGCGTAACGGACCGATATCATCGAGCACCCACAAGGAACGGCCGTGTGTGGCAACAATCAAGTCCTGATTGTGAATGAGCAGGTCGCGCATCGAGGTGTGCGGCAGATTGAGCTGCAGCGACCGCCAGTGCTCACCGTCATCGAAGGACATCCAAACAGCGCGTTCGGTGGCAGCGAACAATAGTCCGCGCCGGATCGGATCCTCACGCACGGCATTGACGGGCGCATCCGGGGGCAATCCTGCGGCGATCGACTGCCAGCTTTTCCCGCCGTCGCGCGTGCGGTAAGCATATGGCTTAAGATCGTCCAATCGAAACCGGCTGACCGACGCATAGGCGACATTGGCATCGAAATGCGAAGCGTCGATCTGGGTGACCTTGCTCCAGGGGCCAAGCTCGGGTGGCGTGACGTTGCTCCACTCGCCGCCTTCGTTGTGCGTCACCCAAATCAAACCATCATCCGTGCCCGCCCACAGCAGCCCCTTGGCCACCGGAGAAGCCGCGACCGAATAAATCACGCCGCGCTGCAATTCAGCCTTGTCCGCATGCATATCCCCGACACTGGGCGGTGATCCGCTGCTCGGCCGCGCCAGATCCTCGCTGATCGCCTGCCAAGACTGGCCGCCGTCGCTGCTCGCGTACAGGCGGTTGGCGGCGTAATACAACCGATGTGGATCCTGCGGCGAAAAAAGGATCGGCTCGGTGCGATCGGTGCGAACATCGGGCGATGGCACCGGAATTGGCGAGATGTTTTGCACCTGACCGGTGGACAGATGTGTTTTGGTCACCACGTTGCGGCCGGCGCCATAAATCACATCGGGATCGAGCGGATCGGGCGCCACATAGCCGTACTCGATCACCCCCACAGGATGCCAGTCGCGATAGGTGATGATGCCGTCGTTGCCGCGATTCGAGATGCACACCGAGCCGCTTTCCTGCTGCCCCGAGCAGAGCCGATACGGATACGTCGGTGTGACGCTGACGTGATAGAGCTGTGCGGTTGGTTGGTTGTACCAGGTGCTCCAAGTTCTGCCGCCATTGACCGTGATCAGACTGCCTTGATCTCCGACCAACGCGATGTGCTGCGAATCGTCCGGGCTGATCCAAATCCCCTGATAGTCGTCGCCGCCGGGAGCGCCTTTAAAGGAAATCCAATGCGAACCGCCGTCGGTTGATTTCATGGTCACGATCGAGGCGCTGTAGAGCACATCCGCATTCTTGGGGTCGACCGCGAGAATGGACAAATCACCGCCGCCGATGCGCAGTCCCGGCCGCGGATCGGTCGTGGCGATGCGCCAGTGCTCGCCGCCATCATCAGAGCGGTAAACGCCCGTACCCGGAGCTGCGCCGCCTTGCGCGGCAGGATTCGAGCTGGTAGCGACCGTGGCATACAATCGGCCGCGCGCGCTCGGCGCGACCGCGACATCGATTTGCGACAGGCCCTGCGGCAATCCGTCGGTCAGGGGCCGCCAATGATCGCCACCGTCCGTTGATTTGAACAGGCCGCCGTGCGGACCGTTGAACATGGTCTTGTCCTCCCACGGCCCGGAACGCGCATTCCAGAATCCCGCGTACAAAACCTTGGCATCGAAAGGGTCGATCCTGATGAAGGAGGCGCCCGTATTCTCCCCTTGATCCAGCACTCTGGACCACGTGGCACCGCCATCCAAGGATCGGTACAGGCCGCGCTGTGCGCTCGGGCCGTAGGGATGGCCCAGCACCGCGGCGTAGACGCGATTGGCGTCACGCGGATCGACCGCGATGCTCGGGATCTGCTGCGAATCATCGAGCGACAGATGGGTCCAGGACTTGCCGCCGTCCGTCGAGCGGTAGACCCCGTTGCCCACCGACAGATCCGGTCGATGCAGCCCTTCGCCCGAGGCGACGTAAATGATGTTTGGATTCGAAGGCGACACGGCGATCGCACCGATCGATTGGGTGGGCTCGGAATCAAAAATCGGCAGCCAGGTGCGCCCGTCGTCGTCGGTTTTCCACACCCCGCCATTCACCGCGCCGGCCAAAAACGTGTGCGGCGCGCCCGGCACGCCGGTGATTGCGCGCGTGCGGCCACCGCGAAAAGGGCCAACCAAGCGCCACTGCAGATCTTGAGTGATCCGTGCATCTCGAGTATTGGGTGAAGTATTGGTTTGGGCCGAAGACGCGCCGGAACCGGTGATTATCAACAGGATGGCGCAAAGAATTGGACAGGAACGTGTGTTGTCTAGCATCTATCCATTCTCATCTCCCGTCTGTGCGCTGGCAAGCCGTTGAATCGTAGGCCAAGAAATTACGGCTTTCCGACCACTGCCAGAGAAGCAGAATCGGGATGCCGACGGCAATTTCACGCGCCCGCTTGAGTACGGATATCGCAAGACCTATTTCCGGGCCGATGCCGAACAAGGGTGCTATGCCTGCGTAAGCGGCTTCTTGTACGCCGAGGCCGTTTGGCACCCAAAAGGCCATGCTGCGCACCGCGCAGACAAGACTTTCAATCGCGAGGACCGGCCAAACATCGGCGCGCACTCCCATGAGATAAACCGCGATCCACGTGCTAAGCGCGCTGGCCACCCACCCGCCGCAATGAAATAAAATGGACAGTCCGACTTTGGCGGGTCGGGCGTATATCTCTTGAATACAACTGACAGCCGACTCGGTGATGGGGACCGCCTTGGGGAACAGCCGCGAAATGAGCTTGAGTGTCCAGGCCCGACCGTAGCGCTGGAAGGCGACGACCGCCGCGCAGCTGAAAGCAATGGTCAGCAAACCGAACACGGCCGCACTCGTTACCGAGAATGTCATCGAATTGTGTTGAACTGAGGTCGTCAGAATGAGTACGCCGGCGGCGGTGAACGCGATTTGCGCCAACATTTCTGTCGTGATGTCAGTGACGATCGATGCAAACGCGACCGGCTGCGGGACACCCTGCGAGACTGCGGCCCGCGCGCCCAGCACGATTCCGCCCAGATGAGAAAAAGGCAGCAGCTCCGTCGTCGCATCGCGGACCATGCGCGCCCAGACGAAAACGCGTCCGCGCGCGCGGCATGAGGCGGGGATCAAAACTCGCCAGGCAGCGCCCAGGAGAACGAATAGGCCCAGTTGATAGAGGCACAGGAGCGTAAACCCACGCCATCCGACGGCCAGGGCCGCCGACACAATGGGCTTGAACCCAATGCTCTTTAGGATATAAAACGCGAGTGCGCCGCCGACTACGGCAATGACAGCTAAGCGGAACTTCGCTGTACGAAACACCGCTAGGCCGCGTTGCGGTTCCCTGATCTCAAGGCGCCGAGGGCAGCGCGCATAAATGGCGCCTCTTCAGGCATGAAATCAACAAACCCTCCGAGTCGAATGCCGCAATCCCGGCATGCTGCGATCACTTCAGGGTCGATGAGCGCATCCAGCTCTTCGCGATATCGATAGCCCGGCGCGTCCCCGGCATAGGGGCCGGTGGCGGGGTGAAGATAAATCTCGCTCAATCCCGATGGCAAGCCGCGGATCAAACTCAGCAGCCGATATTTCGTCATCTGACCCGACCATTCCAGTCCGAAGACCCGGTCAGTCACGTGTAGCTTGGCGGCGCGGACGCGCCTGCGCAACAAAACGGCAAAGGGCGCGATCAGCGACGGGCTGAGCAGGCGAGATTTGGGTTCTATTTGTGACAGTAAACGCCGACCTTCAAGTGGCACGCGGGCTGCCCTTAGTCCGAAGCGCGCGCCAATGGTGACCAAAATCGCTGCGACCACGGGATGCAAATGAAAATGCTTATGGGCATTGCAATGATCGAGTAACAGGCCAGTGGCGTGAAACGCCTCAAATTGCGCGGTTATCTCGGCGGCCAGTTGACGGCGCGCCCGCGCGCTGCAGGCTAAGAGACACCCTAAGGACACCATATCGGATCGAAACGCGCCGTGTTTGTCGACGAGAAGGGGTACGGCGCCGGAAGACAGTGTCGGCCGCCCTTCGAGCAACACGACATGCAGACCAACCCGCAGTGAAGGCATCCTGCGGGCGCGCGTCACGGCATCTGCACTGGCCGGCGCGGAAACCATGAGGCTCGCCGCCGAGAGTATTCCTTGCCGGTGGGCTGTCTCTACGGCCTCATTGACTTCGAGGGCAGCACCGAAATCATCGGCCGTGACAATCAGCCCTTTCAAGCCGCGTCTTTCCGGGTCCGTAAAAAATTAAAAAACTCTACGCCTTCGCGCAAACGGCGTTTCATCATTTCCGGACTTGCGATCATTTCGGCGAGGATCGAGGCGATTTTGGAGGGGCGAAAATAGAATTTCTTGTAGAAGTCCTCAACCGAATGGAATATTTCCCCATGGCTCAAATGAGGGTAATTCAACGGTGCAATCTGCGTGCCCTCCTGCGTCAGGAGATCGATTTCTTCATTGAAGAGCCAGCCATTTTCCTTCGCTTGCCGGTAGAGAAAGGTACCCGGATAAGGCGCCGCGAGCGAGACTTGGATCGTGTGCGGATTGATCTCCTTCGCAAAATCAAGAGTCTGCTGGATCGTCTCCCTGGTCTCGCCCGGCAGTCCTAGAATGAATGTGCCGTGAATGACGATGCCCAGTTCGTGGCAGTCCTTCGTGAAGCGGCGGGCGAAGTCGACGTGCATGCCTTTCTTGATGTTGATCAAGATCTGCTGATTGCCGGATTCATAGCCGACCAGCAGCAATCGCAGGCCGTTGGCTCTCATTACCTCGAGGGTCTTGCGCGGCACATTGGCCTTCGCGTTGCAGGACCAAGTGACCCCTATCTTTCCCAGCTCCTTGGCCAACGCCTCTACCCTTGGCAGATTGTCCGTCAACGTATCATCGTCAAAGAAGAATTCCTTGACTTGCGGAAAAGCCGCTTTCGCCCATTTCATTTCGTCAACGACGTTTTCCACCGAGCGCACTCGATAGCGATGTCCGCCCACGGTTTGCGGCCATAGGCAAAAGGTGCAGCGCGATTTGCAGCCGCGGCCGGTGTAGAAAGAGATATAAGGATGCTTAAGATAGCCGCCGAAATAATTCTCGATCGTCAGGTCGCGCTTGTATACCGGAGTGACCCAGGGCAGCGCATCCATATTTTCGAGCACTTCGCGATTTTCGTTATGAAGGATGCGTCCCTCGGCGTTCCGATATGAGAGTCCCTTGATCTGACTCCAGTCGCGTCCGTCGGCCACCTCTTTAACCGTAAAATCAAACTCGTTGCGCGCGACGAAGTCGATTGCCCCGCCGGCAATGAGGCTCTTCTCAGGCTCTACGGCGACTTTTGCGCCGATGAAGCCAATCTTGATGTCGGGGTTGATCGCCTTGATCAATTCGGCAGTCTTTACATCCGACTTGAAAGACGGCGTCGACGTGTGCATGACCACCAAGTCACGGCTTTTGAATTCCCCAGCGATGTCATGGAACGCCAGATCATGGGGTGGCGCATCGATCAGCTTCGAACCCTCCACAAGCGCAGCCGGTTGTGCCAGCCATGTGGGATACCAAAAGGAACGCACCTCCCGTTTCATCTGATAACGAGCGCCGGCTCCGCCGTCGTAGCCATCGAAGGACGGTGGATGCAAAAATAATGTCTTCATAGAGTTGCGTTCTCGCCCAGAGGTAGAGCCGATCCGTCGCGAGTCACCTGATAGTGCTCATCTCTCCATTTCACGCGTCTGTTTGTAAAGCTCCACGCCCACAGAGCGAAGCTTAAACAATCCCGCAGCGGGACCAGGGCAATTTGCGCGGCAGATGCATGCGCCTGGCGCCTGATGAGATGCAGGAACAACCGCGCAGCGGCGGCGGCGGCCAGCAGGCTCAATGCGATTGAGTCGCCTCGAGACAACAGCGCACCGAGCAGTGCCACCGGAATCCCAAACGTAATGAAACAAAAGCTGTAGGCCAGCGGTCTTACCGCGCGAATCGTGCGCAGCCAGCGAAGCTCGTGCTGCACCAGTGAGCCCAGACTGCTTTCCGCCACGATCACGTCGACTTCCACATCGGATAACACCGTTCTCAGACCCAAGCCGCGCGTCAATTCGCCGAGCCGATAATCATCCGCAAGATGATTGGCAATCGCGCCGAATCCCCCGATTTGTGACAGCACCTCGCGCGTCAGCGCAATCGTTGCGCCAAACGCGAAACTGCGAGAACCCGCTTTTGCGGCGACGTATACCGATGGCGTAAACCATTCGTTTATGAATAAAGATCCCATCAAGGACCATAATCCGCGCCGCGAAACGCCACGATAGGCGCAGGTAACGACACCGACGCCGGAATCCAATAGAGGGGCGACGACTTTGGCGAGGTAATGCTTGTCGACACGCACGTCGCTGTCCGCGATCACCAAGTAATCGTGGCTGGCCTGGGACATCATATTGATGAGGTTGCTGATTTTTCGACTGCTGCCATGCTGCCTGCGGTCAATCAAAATTCGCAGGTCGCGTTGCGGAAACTCCTGCTGCAGGCGCCGCACCACGCTCAGCACCGGATCATCGGCAGCGGCGACGCCAAAGATAACCTGGAATTCAGGATATTGTTGATCGCAGAACGATCGAAGGCATGCGTACGTTTCCGCCTCCGATCCACATAAGGGCTTCAATACGGTCACCTTCGGCAGGCGCTCGAGCGGGCGGTCGGACAAATGCGGCGGCGAAAGTACTGCGGCAAAAGCCAGAAAGCAGTACACCGTCGCCCCAGCCAGCAACAGATATCCACAGATGATCGATAAGCTAATGATGGATTCCCCCCCGCGCTGTTGCCCTAAGGGCAAGTTGACCGAACCGCTACACTTTGTAACGCAAAGTATAAGCCAAACTCACGATCATGCAAACGCCGCAGACCGTTGCTTTTAGCAACTGTAGGACTCTTGGGCTCGTCACCACTGATAGTTGGCGAGCACGCGCTGCACGACTGTGCTCGCGTCAAGCATCGCCCTTCTCGAGCATTCGAGTACCCGGCCCCGCCGGCACGGCGCCGAGCCTGTCTGATCTTAGCGACATTCCGCATCTTTCGCATTTAGCTGGCATGATTCCGCTTTGCCCGAGTTCACCCCGGTGCAGCAACTCCGCATGGCGGCGGCATGGAGGGACGCATGGAACAGTATCCAAGCTTTTCGCCTCAGATCGAGTCCGAGCCGATCAACATTCTCGTCGTGGACGACCAGCCGGCCAAGCTCTTGAGCTACGAGGTCGTGCTGAGGGACATCGGCGCAACGCTGATCAAGGCATCATCGGCTTGCGAGGCGTTCGAGCGCTTGCTCAAGAGCGATGTGGCATTGATCCTCATCGACGTATGCATGCCGCAGATCGATGGGTTCGAGCTCGCGGCGCTGATTCGCGAGCACCCGCGTTTCCAGCGGATCGCCATCATTTTCGTCTCCGCCCTCATGCATACCGACCTACAGAGACTGCGCGGCTATGCGCTTGGCGCTCTTGACTATATCCCGGTCCCCATTGAGCCGGACCTTTTGCGTGCGAAGGTCAGAGTGTTCGTCGAGCTGCACCGAAAGACCCGTCAGCTGGCGGCGCTCAATGCCGAACTCGAGTGCAAGGTTGCCAGGCGGACCGCTGACCTGCGCCGCCGCAATGAGGATCTGGAAAAGCGGATCGAGGAGCGCACGCGCGAAAGCGAAGCGCTTATTGCACAACGCTACGTAGCGCAACAGCTGGATACGGTCAGTCAGGTGGGCGGCGTCGTTCACGATTTCAATAATCTGCTGATGGCGGTATTGGGGAGCCTCAGCCTCTTGGAAAGGAAAGTCCCGGAGGACCGGGAGGCGCTTGGTCTATTGAAGAATGCGTCGCAAGCGGCGCGCCGGGGTGCCTCGCTGACCCAGGATCTGCTGGCGTTTTCACGCCGTCGCGAAATCAATCCGACGCCGGTTGATATTGGCGATGCGTTGAGCGGCATGCGGAACTTGCTCGAGCACGCGCTCGGATTTGACATCGATCTCAGCTGCCATTTCACCGCGACGCCCGCAACCGCACTTGTAGACGCCAATCAGCTACAGTTGGCCGTGCTCAACATGGCCATCGTAGCGCGCGACGCGATGCCTTGCGGCGGCGGAGTCTCGCTCAGCGCGGCGGAAGCGTCCCAAGATGGGGCTGACCCTGCGACGCCGCTGCCGCCCGGCGGCTATGTACGTATCAAGATGGTTGCAACGCCTCACAATAGCGCAACGCTCGCCGAGACTTCCTCCGGCGGAACGAGCCTTGGGTTCTCGATAGCCCAGGCGATGGCAATTCGGTTCGGCGGCCTGCTCGCGATCGACAGCGCTGCGAACTCTGTGACCCGCGTTGATCTTTGGCTGCCGCGCGCCCCCACCCCGCCCTCGGCTCGCGGTCTTCTCGACCAGCGCACTCATCCCTGCTTGAACGCGCAGTAAGCGGACACTTCCTATCCAAAGCCCTCGCCGGCGCTCGCCGCGCTCTAACGGCGATCGAATTTCAACCTCAATGCTCGGGTGATGTTTTCGCGCTGGACGCCGAGCACACCTGCCGTCTTTGCGTAGCGCGGCCACTCTTTAACTGTTCCCATCACTTGAGTGAGGATGGCCTCAGACCTCCCGCGTTTGAGTCCTGCGACCTGCGCGACCGCCTTGAAATCCTCGCGCCTGAAGTCATCAGTTTTGCCATTGATCGTCATTTGGTGACGGCTTGTCCATGCGCCTGCCGGGTTATACGCGTAAGTGACATCGAACGCGGGTGACAGTGACCAGACACCCGCCTTGTCCATCAGGAATGCAATGTTTTTCACATGATCATCTTGGTTGCGGGCGACGACGTTGAAGATCATCCGGCGAAATTGTTGTTCGCGGGCATGCATCGAAAGTCCCAGACGTTTGATCGCGCCGAACGCCTGCTCGTAGGAATACGCGCCGGCGGAGTTGAAATCGAAGTGGGCGAGCGCCGCGAGGGACTGCATATGCAGCTTGCTTCCATCGCTTAGACGATCGAAGCGTCGCGTCATAAAATGGCGCCGGCCGCCCTCTTCCATCAATCTGCATTCGGACATTTCGATGCCGGCGTCAGCGGCCATCAGCGCGTATGCATACTCGATGACCGTGTAGCCTTTGGGATCCTCGAGTTCCTTGTCCTGGTTGGCGCTGACCCCGTCGAACTTTAACAGCCAGTATTCGAAGCCAGGCGGGGCTTTCACTTGCCCCGAGCGCACTTCGTTCGTTTTTCGGTTCCACGCAATGATGGCCTTCGCCCGCGCGCCGCCTGCGGAGGTGCCCACACGGAGCATTTCCTGCAATCCCGCGTGACGCCGACCCGGAGCAAAGGAGATCTGCAGTGAGGCGCGATGCGTGAGCACCTGCGAGGCGAGTTTGACCAGTTCATGCACCTGTATCTTGGCCGATCGCCGCAGCGGTGGTCCCTTCGCCGGCGCGAACTCGAGCGCACCCATTCCGCGCACTCCGATGTAGCACAGCCGCTCGACGGCATTGAAACTCTCGGGCCGCCTACCCTGAGTCGCGAGCCATGCGTCGATCAGCGCATTGCCGAATTTATCCGGCAGGGAATCGGCGAGCAGTCCCGGCAGGCCGTGGAAGGAAATGTCGGCCAGGGCGGGAAACTGATAAATCCGCGGCGACAGGGGCATGCTGATCGGCGAGAGCTCGATGCGGCTGGCGAGAAAGCGGGGGTCATATTGGAAAGCGCAGGTACGGGATCCCTCCTCCAGGGAGACCGCTCCGATCGATCGGCCCCACAGCCGCACTTGCGCCACGGTGGCCATTCGCTAGTCGCGCCACTTCCAGGCTGTAGTCGGCGCGCGCGCCGGCGCGCCGTCCGGCCTCTGTCGCGAATGTCCCACGCGCTTGCGGGTACGGCCTCGCCCCTTGAGGAGCATGAGCGGACTTTGCGGCTGATCGGGCAGCAATTGATCCAGCGCCTCCAAGAGATTCAGCACCCGCAGAACGCGTAGGAGCATGACAAAGTCAGTACTGCGGCCAGCCTCGATTCGCTCCACCGTGCGCTTGGAGATCCCGGCTTCCTCGGCCAGCTGGGCTTGCGTCAATTCCATATTGATTCGGCGGCGCTCCAGGCGATCGCCGATTTCATGCAGAACCGCGTCATCTGTCAGTTCAGTGGTGATTTTCATAACTCGTTTATAAAGGCGATTTAAAGGAGGTTCGGAGGCATGTTCGTCTCTTAGGGCGAATATTAACATGCAATATAGATACATTCAAATCGCCTGTATTGACGAATTATACTAATTTTCGATGTTTAGTCGCCTATTTAGGCGAATAATCTTGAATTTACACCAAGAAACGCCCCCTAATGGAGAGCCAGCGTATCGCGCCGCCACGCAATGTCCTGCCATCGGCCGAAGTCCCGCAAGAGCTCCGGGCTGCTGGCCTGCCGCACCAGGACGAGATCATCGAGCCGCAGCTCCTCGAAACTGCGCCTGAATCGCCCGCGCTCCTTCACCTCTCTCGCGATCAGCAGGCGCCGGGTGCTCGGCGCGTAACCCGCAAAATCAACGTACCCTTCCTCGGGATTGTCGAGCCCCGGCGGAATCACATCGATGACCCACGCTCCGGCCCTTTCGTGAAATACCCAGAGTTCACGCCAGCCCTCGAGCGGCTGCACGGCAAGCACCAACGCCGAGCCCTGCGAAAAGGCCTGTATCGACGCCATCCGCACCAGCCCGTATGTGCAGCGTCGGATGATCCGGCCGGCGCGCGGCCGATGTGCGTCCTCGAGAGTCATGCACGTTTGGCCCGGTTCCCCGGGGGCCGCGCTAAGCGTCAGGGGTCCCGACTGTCGAGCAGGCAACGCTCCCGCCCAGCGGATGGCGCCGACCCGCAGCACGGCGTCCACGTATTCTGGCCGCCGGTCATCACCCAGATCATCGGGGCGCACCGCGATGAGTTCCGCGAGTGCGCGCTCTGCCGGGGCGCCGGCGGGCTCGCCGCGGCGCTCGTGAGCGTAGGCAAGCGCGGCCCAAACCCCGGCACTCCGCGCATGCAGGCGGCTTCTCGTCATTGCGCTCAATCCGCCGTCTTTGACCTGCTCGAGCAGTCGGGCGCGCTCGGTGTCCAGGGACGCGCGCGCAACAGGGCCCAAATCCGGATCGATGCAATCCGGCCGGGTGAGGCCCAGGATCGCCTGCGCGCGCTCCTCCGGCTGTGCTTCGGGGAGCGTCAAAACCCGATGAAACAATTCGCCGTCATAGCAGACTCGCATCCTGCTGTTGCGTTCGAAACTGCGCATGTGGACGCCGAACTGTTCTACGACTTCCAAGTGCGACGCGACATCGGCAACATGTTCCGTACCGCCTGAGGCCCGATCGGCAAGCCTCTCGGCCATTTCAGCGATGGCGGCAAACGGTTCGGCCGTAACGGCTTGCGGGGATACCGCCTTGAGATACGCTGCACCGTAACTGATGCCGAGCGCCTCGGATCCCGGGGTCTCGCGCAGAAAGCGCAGCACCGCAAGCAGTTCGGGCGCGGCGGTCGCGGAGAGCTCGACCGGCCGGGCCGCATCGCCTCGTAAGTACCCGCCACGCTCGCGCCGGTAATCATAGACCTTCAAGTAGCCGGCATGTTCGCCGCGGACCTCGAGCACATCTCCCTGCCATAGCCGCGTAAGCTCGGCTGCGCCCGAGCGCGGCGCGGCGCGCAACGCGGCGTGGTCTTGGACCACGATGGCCAGCGTCGCCGCAAGGGCGAGAATCATTTGGCGTCGTCGCTGTTCACCGAACTCTGGTCGCCGATGAGGCTCGAGCCGATGAACTTACCCGCCGCTGGGAGCGGTGCGATGATGACCTGCACCTTATCGGATAACTTGTCCGCCAGCGCCTTCTGGATCAAAAGCGGATACCGCGCCACCAACGCGCCCTCGCGTTCCATCTGACCGGCACTTGCCTTGCCGACAAGATCAAGCCGATAGGCCTCGGCATCGGCGAGTTTTTGCCGCGAATCGGCCTCACCCTTGGCCTCGATGCGGCGTGCCTCGGCGGCGCCCTCCGCGGTGCGAATACGCGCGACTTTGTCGGCTTCGGCCTCGAGCTGCCGCTGCTCGATCTGCTTATGTTTGAAGGGCAAGATGTGCTTCATGGTCTCTTCCTGCGCCCGGGCGGCGATGACTTGCTCCTGGCCGGCGGCTTCAGCAGCTGTTTGGCGGCGCACCTTGTCGGCCTCGGCCTCGAGTTGCTGCTGTTTGACCTGCGCCTCCTTGAGCTGCAGGGTGTAATGAATTTTTTCGGTCTCGAGTTCCTCGGCGAGGAGCTTCTCCATTCCGGCTCGATAATCGGGGGGCAGATCGACCTTCCCAATGTCGACTTCGCGTAGCACGAGCCCCATGGCAGTGAATTTCGGCTTGAGTTCCGCGATGAGTTCCTGCTTTATCTCCGTGCGTCGTTGAGAAAAAATTTCCCGTACCGAGTAGCGGGCAAATGTGGGATAGACGATTCCCTGAACGGCCGGCGCGACCAGATCGGCGCTGATGTCGTCCGGAAATTCCCTGGTCGTCTGGGGGAGACGAGCAAGGTCCACCGTCCAGCGAACGGCGAGATCGACGCCGATCGATAGTCCCTCTACTGACTGGAACGGGGCCGAGCCAGTCGCGGACGCACTTTCAGTCGGCCGATACACCTGGTCGCGAACCGAGTAGCGCCGGACCTGGTGAATTCCGGGCAAGACGAGAACCGTTCCTGCGTTGTAGACACTCACCGATCCGTCGAGCGCGCTGGTGCGGGTCAGGACCTCGCCGCGGCGCACGGAATAAAACGGCGGGTGGATGCAGAGCCCACAGACAACCACGACCAGCGCCGCGATCGTCACCACCCGCCAACGAAAACGCCACAATCCGGCGATGAGGGATCCGAGGGCTAAGAACGCCAATCGGCCGAGTCGGCCCAGCGGTTCAATGAGCGCTCGCCGCACGAACTCGAAAAAGGCATCCAAGCGACCAGACATTGTTGCCACACTCCCGTTGCGGAGCCGCACCGGCTCGACGGGTAGAGTCTCGCAATCCTTTGTGGCGAGGCCGTGGGGCAACTGTGGCGGAGTGTGGCAGCGAGCCTGTGCGCCTAACGCTGCAAATCCCGCTCGAGGACGTCGGCAATTCGAGCACTGATGCGGCTCGCCTCTTCGCGCAGGGCCACGATTTCAAGTTCGAGGATATAGCGCCGGTCGGGATTCTTCTCGCTCAGGTCTCGCTCCGTCTCGAGGCGCGTCGCTTCTTCGGTCAACAGCCGTTGTCGACCGTAAAGAACATCGAGATGGTCCTGTGCACCGATTGGCATGGGCGCAACTGTACGCGCTCCGATGCGCTGTTTCTCAAGAAGTTACGGCGAACCGTTAAATTGCATTAACATCCTGTTACACGCAATCGGGAGGGCGCAATGATCACCATATCGCGACGGGGTTTTCTCGTAGCTGGAACACTACTCGGCGTGCAAGCCATGGGCGCCGGCAGCGCCCGGCCTTTCTTCCGGCGCACAGGTTTACCCATAGGGCTGCAGCTTTACACCGTGGGCGATGATCTCAAGCGCGATTTTGCGGGCACCTTGGTTGCGGTTTCGAAGATCGGTTATCGAACCGTCGAACTGGCCGGCCTTGCAGATCATTCGGTTGCCGATTGGCGTCAGGCGCTCGATCGCACGAACCTGAAGTGTCCTTCGATGCATGTACCGCCGCACTCCAAGACCAGTGTCAACCTCGACGAACTCGGAACGCTTGCGGAGACTGCGCATGCATTGGGGACCACCAGCATCGTTTGTCCGATGTTCAACCTTCCTGAGCGCCTCACTCTGCAACCGCAGGCCGGCGAGGGGACCGGCAACATGTTTGCGCGGCTCGGTGCCTCGATGACACTGGATGATTGGAAGTGGAATGCCGAGTACCTCAATAAGAAGGGCGCGGCACTGAAACCATACGGGCTTCGCTTCGCATACCACAATCACAATGTCGAACTCGCACCCGTCGGCAGCAGCACGGGACTGGCCCAATTGATAACCGAAACCGATCCCGCGCTCGTCACATTCGAGATGGATGCAGGCTGGGTGGTCGCGGCCGGCGCGGATCCTGTGGCCCTATTGGCCGCTCATCCGCGCCGATTTTCGGCGATGCATGTCAAAGACGTCAAAGCCACCACGCGGCCGAATTTCAGCTTGCAGCAGGATCCGTGCGAAGTCGGACAAGGCATCATCGATTGGAAGACCTTGCTGGCGAAGGCCTATCAGGCCGACGTGCGTCAATTCTATGTCGAGCAAGAGCCGCCGTTTAGCAAGCCGAGGCTTGAGTCTGTCGGCATCAGCTTTGACTACCTCAACGCGCTGGTGGCGTAATCGCCATGCCCAAGCGCACTGCCGCGGCGGCGAACATCCGGATAGGCGTCGGCGGCTGGACCTACGAGCCCTGGCGCGGCACGTTCTATCCTGAGAACCTGCCGCAAAAGCGCGAACTCGAGCACGCCAGCCGTCAACTCACTTCGATTGAGATCAACGGAACCTACTACGGATCGCAGAAGCCGGCGAGCTACGCCAAGTGGCACGACGAGACGCCGGACGATTTCGTGTTTTCGCTCAAGGCGCCCCGCTTCGCAATGAATCGGACGGTGTTGGCCGAAGCAGGCGGCAGCATCGCAAGATTTTTCAACAGCGGCGTCACGGAGCTCGGGGAGAAGCTGGGGCCGATCAATTGGCAATTCTTGCCGACCAAGGAGTTCGACGCCGTCGACTTCGAAGCCTTTTTGAAGCTTTTACCGCGCGAGAGCGCGGGGCGCCCGTTGCGTCACGCCGTTGAGGTCAGACACGAGAGCTTTCGCACGCCCGAATTTGTTGCGCTCGCGCGCAAGTACGGCGTTGCCGTGGTCATCGCGGGCGACTCCAACTACCTGCAAATCGCCGACCTGACTGCCCCCTTCGTCTATGCCCGCATCATGGGCACAAAAGCGGCCGAAACGTCGGGCTATTCCGACGCGTCGCTGAATCGTTGGACGGCGCGCGTGCGTGCATGGGCATCAGGCGCGGCACCGGATGACCTCGAGTACGTCGAGCCGCGCACCGGCAACGATGAACCACGAGACGTATTCCTCTATGTGATCAGCGGCCACAAAGTGCACAACCCGGCCGCCGCTATGTCGCTGATGAAGCGCGTGCTCTGAAGTATTTTTCATATTATTTGTGTATCGGAATGTCGATGTAGCTGTCGTTGTACCAGCGGATCTTGATCGGTATTTTACCGTCAGCAATGGACTCTTCGCTCACATCGCCGCCCGTGCCGTAGTTGATCTCCCGGTCCGGCCGCTTGCCGATGCTGAGCACCATCGCGACGCGGCTGCCGGGCTGAAGCAGCCGGCTCGTCATACGCTCGCTCTTGAAGGCCAGTTTTTGGCGCTCGCCGCCCTTGAGAAGGCGCCGATGCACCCGATCCTGAGCGTAGCTCGCACGCACCTCGTAGGTGGGGCTGAAAAGCCGCACGTAGTCGCCGCTTGGCAGCAGCTCGTACAAGGTGATGTTCAAGTCCATATCCATCTTGTTGACGGCAAAATCAAGGCGGCCGGAAAACAAGCCGCTGAAAGCGCTCGCCTGGGTCAGCGGGTCGCTCACGAATATCGTGGCGTAACGCGGGGCAAGGCTCTTGCTGATGAGATCGGTGGGCGGGGTCCATGCCGCGTCGCGCCGCTCCAGTAGGTTTACGCTCTGCTCCACAAACGCATCGCCGGTCTTTTTTTGCGAGCTCAAGCGATGATTTCCGCCGGATACCGCCGAGTCCAGATAAAACCTGAGCGAGCCGTCGGCCATCGCATCGAGCGACCGGGCATGGCGCCATTCATTCGCACCCATCACCTCATAATTGACGCGGTCGGACAACAGCGCCGGCAACGCGGCATCCTTGAAGATATGGTCGAACCATTGATAGCGCAGCTCCCGAAAATCGACCAGCGCCGCGGCGTCCAGTTGATAGCCGTGCAGGTCGGCCGATGATCCATCCCGCATCATGCTTTCGTCATAGGGCCCGATAAAAAGCGTGTGGTTGGCGCGCGGGTTGTAGCGATGATGTTGCGCGAACAGGTATAGATCCCCGGGCTCGCCGTCGGCGTAGTAACCGCTTATGGTGAGAACGGGGATGTCGATACGGCCAAGCTGCTGCTTGCCGTAGGGCAGGAAGTTTTGCCAGTACTCGTCATAGCTCGGATGATTCAGCCAGCGGATGAAAACAGAATTGGGTTTTCCGTAGAGCCGGCCCAGGTCGCGGTAGCGTCGCCCGCTGCCATACCATTTCTCATCGAGCGCCCGCCATTCAGGCGCATCCGCGGGATCGGGCTCTGCCGCCCGGGCGGCGTCGGTCATTTGCAATGACCATCCGTAAGCGGAGTTTCGATAGACGCCTCCCAACATGGGGAAGTTGACTCCCGGAAGCACCGCGACCGACGTGGCAATGGCTTTGAGCGCCTTGGGCAGGCGCTTGGCGGCCGCCCAAGGCGCATAACTGCTGTAGGCATCCCCATACATCCCGACGCGGCCATCGCTCCACGGCTGCTTCGCGATCCAATCGATCACTTCACGCACTTCGGCGCCGACGGATTCAAAGGGATCGATTCCCGCCGCGGATTCACGTTTTGCCGTGGGGTAGGCGACGATGCCCGCGTAGCCGTGGGCGGCGGACTCCTTGGCATTGCCCTGTGGGTCGCTCGGCGCGAATTCAAGCAGCGCCGGCATCGGCTTTTTCAGGCTGGTGGGTCGGATCACGGTGAGCGAGATGGGCACGCCGCCGGGGGTTTTGATGACGATGCCGCCATCGGTGGTGTAGCGCCGGTGATCATCCTCGGCGTTCAATAAAACCACCAAGGCGCCGAAGCTTCGATGCGCATCAAAAGCCAGGTATTTCCAGATCAATTCGATGGCTTCGGATTCGTCGATGCTGTCCGTGGCACGGAATTGATCAAGCGCCCTTTGCAGGGTTTCCCGATAGCCTGCTGCGGGCGTCCCCAGCCAGCGTGCGACAACCAATGCATCGTGCTCATCGAGGCGTTGCATGGTTTCCCGATAGGAACTGCTGAACGCATCCGCAAAGGTGATCTTGTTGTCGGTCTCGAGCGCCTTCGCGTGCGCGTAGATGTCAAAGACCACCGCCGGGCTTACCGGTTGTCCAAAGTCCGACTTTCGCTTTCTATCGCGCAGCGACTGGCGGGAAATGTCCGCAGCACCATACTCGCCGACGGCCATCTGCAAGGCGGATAGATTGGCAAGGTAGCGTTCCGGGTCGGGGTCTTGATAAACCGGAATCAGCCGGGACGCCAGATCGCTCATGGAGGCCGCGGCGTTTGCAGGCGAAGCCGGCGCCTTGAAATAAAAATTCTGCGCGCCCCATGCTGGAAAAGCCACGGCGAGCAAGAGAACCGCGCGCGTCAGAAATGCCTCGGCAAACCAAGCACCAAGCGCGCCAATCCGGCTCATGGGGCTTTTCCGCGCTCAACACGCGATGCCGCCCGCTCGACGTCCCCTACCTGTGCGTCTGCCGCAGGAGATTGCCTGGGCGCCTTGATCAGATGTAGAACCGCGGAAAATAGCTCGTGGGCTTCACCGGGGCCGCCGATATGGATGATTCCGGTCGCCTTGAGCTCCTTGGTAAAGACGTCGATGACCAGTTCGAGCACATCGTCGTCGAGCACACCCAGGGTCCCGTCGATAAGCACCCAAGGCGGCGTCTGGATCAACATTCGCGCAAATACCAGGCATAGCTGCTCGTCTTGGCTGAGTTCGCGATCCCAACGACGGGTCTCGTCGATCAGCGGCGCCAAACGTTCGAGGCCCAGGCGAAACAACGCCCGGGAATAGGCCTCGGCGCCGAAGCTATCCGCCTTCAAGGGATAAGCCAGAACCTCTCGCAAGCTCCCGCGGGGCAGGTAGGGCGTGCCGCGCGGCAGATAGAAAATCTGTTCGCCACGGGGATGCAAAATGCGGCCGGAGCCCCAGGGCCATAAGCCCGCCAGCGCGCGGAAAAGCTGCGTCTTGCCGGTGCCAGGTGCGCCGAGCACCAACACGCGCGCGCCGGCCTCGATGACCACCTTGGGTTCCTTGAGCATGTCGGCATGCGCGGACGAGACGCTCTGCAGGTTTTCTATCCTGATCCTGCCGGGATCGCCTTCCTCGTACACGATGCGGCTTTCGAAGCCGCGCGGCTCATCCGTGGTGATCACGGCTTGACGGAAATTCGCGACCCGCAGCAAGGTCGCGCGCCAATCGGCGATGACGCTGAAATTGTCGATGAACCAGCGCAGCGATGATTGCGCCTGGGTGAACGCGGCCGCGGCCATCATCATGCCGCCGAACGAGACCTTCCCCGTGAAATACAAGGGTGCAGCCACCAGTATCGGCGCGACGATGGTGATCCAGCCAAAGCCGGCCGTGACCCATTCAAGATTTGTATGGCCCCAAACGATGCGGCGCGTCGCGCGAAGTGCATCCCCAAGGCGCCGTTCGATGCGGCGTCTCTCGTCCTGCTCTCCGGCGGCTAGAGAAATCGCATCGACGTGCTCATTGACGCGCACCAGCGAGAAGCGCAAGTCGGCTTCACGCGCGTAACGATCGGCGTTGCGATTGATCAGGCCGCGACCGACCGTGTAGCTCAGCAGCGAACCGGCGCTCGCGTAAATGATTGCGGCCCACAGCATGAAGCCGGGAATGGCGTAATCCCGATCTTCGAAATGAATGCTGAAGTTGCTCGATAGCCGCCAGAGAATGCCGGCGAACGTACCGAACAGGATGGAGGCTTGAAACAGTCCCACCCCTAAACTGCCCGACAACTCACAGAGCTTTCGCGCATCCTCATGGATGCGCTGATCCGGGTTGACGCCCATGGTGCCGGTGTTGGCAAGCCAAAATGCCCGGCGCGGCAACATCCAATCCCGCAGAAGACTGCGTACCAGGCCCTCGCGCAACCTGACCTGCAGCATCTCCCCAAGCCATCGCTGCAGCACGTTGAGCGCGAGGATGCAGCCTGCAATAACGAAAAACACGCCGAGCTCAAATAGAAAGTCGCGGAAGTCACGGCGCGACAAGGCGTCGTAGAACGGCTTGTTCCAGCTGTTGAGACGGATCTGGCCGTAAGCCGTTGCCACGATGACAACGACCAGCACGATCAACAAGGCGACGATCTTGCTGCCCACGGGCGAACTTGAGATCGCCCGGATCATCAGGGATAGTTGCCGCAAGAAGCCTAGTTGGACCGTCTTGGCGTCCGCTGCGGTGCGCGTATTTTTGGTTGCGGGTTCTGTCACGTGCTCAGCGCCCCTTCCGATAGGACTGTACACGGTTGCGCGACGCGCCGTCGCGTCCCCCGCCTGTAATTCCTACACGCTGACGGCGGCGCATACCGGCGTCACTCCAGGGCTTTGCGCAGCATCGATAGCCCGCGTCGAATTTCCGGCAGATCGACCGTGCCGTAGCCAAACACCAGTCCCGCCTGCGATTGCCGGCCGAGAAAGTACCGGCTTAAGGTGTGAATCTTGACCTGTTGCTGCAGCAGATCGTGCGCCGCCGCTTCAAGGTCGACGCCCGGGTTGGCCAATGCCGCAATGTGCATGCCATAAAACGACGGAATGGGACGCAGCCAGTAGCTGAGCTTGTCCTGGAGCAGCTCTAACAACAATTGCCGGCGCTGCCCGTAGATGTCACGCATTTTACGCACATGGCGCGTCAAATGACCCTCGGCGATAAATCCGGCAACCGCGTTTTGAGTCGGCGTCGGGCAATGCCAATCCAAGCAATTCTTCGCGGCAGTCAGCGTGCGCATCGCCCAACCGGGTGCAACGATGAAGCCCAAGCGCAGCGCTGAGAGCATGCATTTCGAGAAGGTGCCGACGTAGAACACCACATCCGCGGCTTCGGAGGTCCGCAGCGCGGGCAACGGGCTGCCTTCATAGCGAAACTCGCCGTCGTAATCGTCTTCAACGATGACGGCGCCGCGTTCGCGGGCAAATTTTATCAACGCCTGCCGCCTGCGCAGAGACATCGTCACGCCAAGCGGAAATTGGTGCGACGGAGTGACGCAAATCACCCTGACGTCCGGCGGTAACTGCTCGATAATCAGGCCTTCCTCATCGATCCCCACGGGAGCGAGTTTCGCGCCGGCCGCGGCGAACGCCACGCGCATCGGCGGATACCCCGGATCCTCCAGCGCGACCGTGGTTTCATCGGGCGTGACCAGCGCCCTGGCGAGCAGATCGAATGCCTGCTGCGCTCCGGAGGTGACGAGTATGTCTTCCGCCTGACAAGCCACCGCTCGCGTGATCGCGATGTGCTTGATGATCGCCTTGCGCAGGTGGTAGTTACCCTGATTTCCTTGCGGACTTTTGTAGCTGGCCGGTTTGCGCTCCAGTCCGCGCAGTTGTTTGGCGCTGACGCGGCGAAACACGTCCAAGGGAAAGAGCCGCGAGTCAACCATGGCGGGTCTAAAATCAGCGAGTGTGCCTTTGCGCACCGGTGAATTTGCTTCGCTCGAGTCCTGCCAAAACTCCATCGCCGCCGCGACATCGGCATGCAACCAAAACGGGTTCAACCGATGCACCGCACCTGGCTCGCCGCTTCGGCGCGAGGATGCCGCAGCCAACGTTCTCTCTGCCACATAGGTGCCGGCGCCATGACGAGTCACGGCATGACCTTCGGTCACCAGTCTTTCATACACCTCGGCGGCGGTATTGCGCGATACGCCGAAGAAGGCAGCGGACTTTCGGGTAGCAGGCAACTTCGCACCGGCCGCGAGACGACCGTCCAAAATGGCGGCGCGGAGCTCATGATGCAGGGTTCGAGACGCCTCACGCGAACCGCGCGGCTTGAGATCTAGCTTCAGCTCAAAAAGGGGCTCGACCGTCCGCCTGCGCCGAGAACCTGGGTGGCCCAATTATTTTTCCCCCGAGTGGCCCTTCAGCCAACGCATGCGCTCGTTACAAGATCTCATCCACGACAGCTTAGCGCCGCAGCAGGCGCGACGGCCGACTTTTAACTGAAATTCCTTGGAGGACCATGATGAAGCTCTTGAAAGGCATCGGTATCGGCATCCTAACCGCCTCGACCGCCGTTTGGGCCTTCCCTACAACTGCATTGAGCGAGCCGGCAGTCCCGCCCAATGAAGCTCGAGACGGACAGCATGATTTCGATTTCAACTTCGGGACTTGGAAAACCCACATCAAGCGAGTCCTCGACCCGTTGTCGGGTTCGAGCAAATCGATCGAACTTAACGGCACCGTGACGGTAAGAAAGGTCTGGGGTGGACGCGCCCAGCTGGAAGAGATCGAGGCCGATGGGCCGGCTGGGCATTGGCAAGGCATGACGCTGTTTCTCTACAATCCTCAGGCTCATCAATGGAGCCAATCGTTCGCCAACAGCAAGACCGGCATTCTCACCTCACCGCTGATCGGCGCCTTCAAGGACGGCCGTGGCGAGCTCCTCGCCTCCGACACATTCAATGACCGCGCAATCCTGGTGCGCGCTGTCTGGTCAGACATCAAGCCGGACTCGCATCGTTTCGAGGAGTCGTACTCGGCTGACGGCGGTAAGACCTGGTCGCCGGCATTCATTGCCTCCTTGACGCGAGAGAGGACATGAACCGCGCGTTCGCGAGGTTGTAGGACGATCCCGACGCGCGGTTAAGCGCTTCGGCCTTGCGCCTGGCGGAAGCATGGGCGCATATATTTGTCGGAGACTTCCAACAAAAAGGGATAACTATGTCGCGGGTACTTATTGCTGACGACCACGCGGTGGTGAGGGCTGGCTATAAACAATTCCTGGAAGCGGAGGCCGGCATTACGGCGATCGGCGAGACCGCCAGCGGCAACGAAACGCTGGAGCAGCTGCGTCGCCACGAGTGGGATTTGCTGCTCATGGACATCCATATGCCCGACCGCAGCGGCTTGGATATTCTCAAGCATGTAACGAGCGGCTTTCCCAAGGTACGGGTGCTGATCATGAGCGGCCTACCGGAAGCTCAATACGCGCGAAACGTATTGCGCGCCGGCGCCAGCGGCTACCTATCGAAAGACGGCTCCCCGGAGGAGTTGCTGAAGGCGGTGCGCACCGTCCTGGTGGGTCGACGATACGTGAGCGCCTCGCTTGCCGAATCAATGGCAGCTGACCTCGAGTCGCCGCACGATCAAAACCAACCGCTGCACGAGAGATTGTCGGTCCGAGAGTTCCAAATATTCGGCAAACTTGCGGCTGGGGCTGGGGTTGGCGAAATCGCCGAGGAACTGAGCCTGAGCGTGAAAACGGTGAGCACGTATCGCTCAAGGATCTTGGAAAAGATGAATTTCGGCAGCAATGCAGACATGACCGCTTACGCATTGCGCAACGGTCTGATCCTATAAAACCGTGGAGGAGATCCCATGCAGGGCAAGATGACAGAATCGCCTCGGGCTTCGCCAAAGAAGAATCTGCAGGAAGACGGCATCACGAATCCGAAGGACGGCCGTGGTCCGTTGAGAAAATCAGACGATTCATCGACCAAACTGCCGCCGGGCACGGGCGCGCCGAAGCAGGACCGGCCGCACTAGACTCTCTCTGTAGGCCTAGCGCGGTGCGATCGGCGCGAGATTCGCGTGCGCAATCCACCCGGCGCGCCCCGCTCGCGTTTCAATGAGTGCGAATCCCTCGTGCTCGGCCGTAATCTTTACTTTCTCGCCTTCCGGCAGCGAAAAAAGCGGATCCCCCATGGGCACCGGGGAAACACGCACAGGCGTCGCCGCCGCAATGATGACACCCTCGCGCATTCGGGACCAGAGCGCCAGTGCACTGCAGAGAGTCAGAGCGACCAAGGTTGCGCCAAGCAGCGTGGCGGCGCCGCGCACGAGCCGATGCCGCGACGACAGTTGCGCGAAGATGCCGCTCACACCCACCAGCGTCAGCCCCAAGACGCCGAGCCAAGTCGTCCAAAACGGATTGGCGATTCTCGCGACTCGATCCAGTGTATCCGGGGTTTCGGCCGGCAAATGCGCGGATTCGCGCACGCTGCGCAAATTGGCTTGGATATCGGGGTCGCCCGGCGCAAGCAAACTCGCGCGCTCGTAATTCAGAATCGCCATTCCCGGCTTGCCCGCGCGCGCATACGAGTTGCCGAGGTTGTACAGGCCGGCGGCAGAGTACCCGGCAGGTTCTGATTCCGAATGAGCCCGGACCGCGCCGAGCAGCAGGCAGAATACCAATGCAGCCCGCAGCACGTTCATGCGGGTTGATCACTCATCAAATGACGACGTACGCTCCGCAGCCAGCGCGCAAAATCGGTGGCACTGAGCCTACGCCCGGAATATTTCGCTTCGTCCGCGAGAGCGAACACCTGGTGGATATCGCTTTCCGGCCCGACTCGCTCCTCCACCTCGGCGCTGGTGATCTCCTCCGGCGCCAGCTGCCAGCGCGCCGCGAGCACGGACTGTAATGCGGTTCGCGCCAAATCGAAGAATAACGCCGCGTCTCCGGCGCGAGCAGCGCCCTGCATTTGAGCCAGCGCGCGCTTAGCCGCGCGCGATGCGACCCGATCAGATGCAAACTCCTGCTCCCCTGCCCCCCGGCGGCGTCTGACGCTCACCCAGCCCGCGGCGAGTGCCAGGACAAGGATGGAGGGAACTGCAAGAAACTTCGGTTGAAAGTACAGCGGAATCAGGGAAGACGTCGCTGGGGTCTCAACGTGATCGGGGCGCAATCCCGCAATGTATGTGTTCGCGGGCGATGCCGTTGTGGACGGTGCCTGAGGAGGCGTCCGGCTGTCGGCGAGTGATGGGGAGATTGATACGCTCAAGGGAGCGCTGCGGGCCGTTTCGTAGTGCCGCGTATTCGGATCGAAGTAGCTGAAAGCCAATCCCGGAAGCTCTTGCACGCCTGGCTTCGATGCAATAACCGGCTGTTCAAAGGTTTTCATGCCGCTGAGGCCAATCGGATCACTCGTATTGAACGATGACTTCGGGGGATAGGTTTTCCATTGGTCGAGGTGATCCAGCATGTTGCTGTCGACGCGATCAAAATTTCCAGAGCCGGTGACGCGCATCCGCAGGGTCAGAGGATCGCCGACGTCCGCCTTGGCGGCCGATATGTCGCTCGCGATGCTGAATGTGCCAATCGCACCGTGAAAATCCGCCGGGCGGCCAGCCGCCGGCAATTCCCGCACCGTCAACTCTTGCGCCGGGCTTCTGACATTGAGGTCCTTGGGGACACTGGCGCCAAATAAATTCTGCCAGAAAGGATCGCCGAAACGATCGTCCAAGGAGGATTCTCGCTTGGGCCGCGTTCTTATTTTTACGGTGAGAGGGGCTTCGGCGGCGAGCGAAAAAGCGCCCGGCTTGACCACCGCAAGCGTGCTGCGCCATGTCATCACCACAAAGGGCTCGCCGTTGATCAGCTTTTCCGTACGCTCGGGCTGGTGCGAGAGATTGTTGAGCGCGAAGTTGTCGTCGGTGAGTTTGGGCAACCCGTTCAGCGACGACACGAAGCCGGACCGCATGCCTACTTCAATTTCAACCGGAACACTCTCGCCCACGTAAACTTCCCGCTTTGGGATGCTCAAGCGAACATAGGCGGAGCCGTCGTCGGTCAAGCGCACACCCTTCGGCAGCGACCCTCCGGAAAAGATGGGCGGCGGAATCGGTGCCGTCGCTCCGGCGGACGGCGGACGGCTGAAGCCGCTGGCGGCCGCGTTGACCTGGAGCACCAGCGGCTGGGCCTTGGGAGTTACCGCCGGAATCGTAAAAATGCCGGCCATTTGGGGCGTTACCCGCATGACGATCGAGCTTGACGGCAGCGTTGTGCCGTTGATGAGCTGCACCTCGCGCGTGCGGGCGATGATCTCAAATTTCAATCCCGCGACCACGGGCATGCTGATCGGATTCGTGCCATCCCCCAAATTCGTGATGGTGAACTGCGCCGATTCGCCCAATTGTATTTGCGCGGGCTGAATGGTCGCGTAGACCAGAGGATCGTCGGCGAAGGCCGTCGCTGCGATGAACACGCCCAGCAGCGCCAAGGCCGCCAGTCCAATACCCCGAATGGCGTTCCGGCCCATCACCAGTTCTTGAAGGGTTTGTCTGGCGGCTGCACCGCGCCGCGTTGAGCCCAGGGGATCGGCAGGGATTGGTGCTCGTCGCCTTTTACCGAGTCCAGAAGTTCGCGCGCTTCTTCCCGGGTCATCTGGCCGGGAACGCGTTGATTGTCGGCCGCCTGCGGATCCGCAGAGGCGGACTCGCCGTCCTTCGGCGCAGGAGGCGGTTGACCGGCACTGCGCGGCGGCTGATCACCCTTTGCGTCATCGGCTTTCGGCGGCGGCGCCCCGCCCTGATTTTGATTTGGATCTTGTCCCGGCGGTTGCCCCTTGCTTTGTTGAGGGCCGTTCGGCGGGTTTTGGCCCTGATTCGGCTCCTTGTTCTGCTGCTGATCGTTGTTCGGATTTTGTTCCGACTTTTGGTTCTGATCCAGCTTGTGATCCTGGTTCTGATTCTGCTTGTTGTCCTGATTTTGATTCTTATTTTTATTCTGGTTGCCTTGGTTCTGCTGATTCTGCTGCTGCTTCAATGCATCGATCTTGCGCTTCACCAGATCCCGATTGTATTTGCTGTCCGCATCATCGGCGCGCATTTGCAATGCCGTGTCGTAGGCTTTGACCGCCTCGTTCCATTTCTGCAAGGTCTCCTGCGGAGCAGTCTGCTCAGTTTTCTGGCCTGCCCGGTAGAGTGTATTGCCAAGATCGTAGTAAGCGTCTTCTTGAACCGCCAGGCGCTTTGGATCATCGGAGGGCGAGTGAGAAATGGATTGCTGAAATGATTGTGCGGCCTGAGGGAATTGGCCTGCACGGTAGGCGGTAGTTCCTGCGTTGTATTCCACGATCGGTCCTTTCGGATCGAGTATCGAGGCCGCATGCACGGTCTGCAGCCATAGCGCCAGCAGCAAGAGCCCTGGCGGCACGGCGGCAAGCGCCCTGACAGGGGTCTTACTCCGGCGCCGCGAGCCGATGAGAAGACTGCTCAGCAGCATTGCCAGCGAAGCAACCAGCGGCCACTGATAACGCTCGATATATATCTTCTGTTGCCGCGATGCCAGATCGTGCTTGGCAATGGAGCCGAGTACATTCTGAAAGATCAATTCCAGCCCTTCTGCCTGGGTTCCCAGCGGCACGTAAAATCCACCAGTCGCACCTGAAATGGCCTTCAGCCCCTGCTCATCGAGTCGCGACTTGACGAATGCGCCGCTCTCATCCTTCACGAACCCGCCACCGGGAACCGGGATTAAATCACCGGCGGCAGACCCCACGCCCACGGTGTAGATTTTAATGCCGTCCGCCTTTGCGGCCGCCTGTGCTGCCTCGAAAGCGCTACCCTCCAAGTCTTCACCGTCGGTCACCAAAATCATTATTTTATCGCTACCGGGGCGGCGCCGCAGGGCGGCCTGCGCGGCTTGGATGGCGGTGGAGATATTGGTGCCGCCGCGCGGAATCGTGCCGGTATCGACGGCTCCCAGCGACTCGTGAAAGGCTCCATAGTCGAGCGTAAGCGGACACGCCAGAAAGGCGGTGCCGGCAAATGCCACGATGCCCACGGCATCGCCGTCCAATTTCTTCGCGAAATCGTCAATCGCAAGTTTCGCGCGGGTGAGCCGGTTGGGTTTCACGTCGGGCGTCAGCATACTGCGCGATGTATCGAGCGCGAAAATGATCTCATTGCCGCGGCGGCTGACCTGCTCCCAGTGGAATCCGACTTGCGGACCTGCGAGTGCGGCGAACAGGCCGATCAGCGCGCCGAGGAACAAGCCTCGCTGCAGGCGCCGTCGCCCGTATGAAATGGACCGGGTCAGTTGACGGCGCAGGTGCGCCGACACGAACCTGGCAAGAGCGGCGTGTTGCCGCGCGTCGTAGAGGCGCCATAGCCAAATGAGCGCAAGGGCACAGAGCAATCCTGCCGCCAGCCACCCTGGGTGGGCGAAATTCATGGCAGTCTCCGCAGCCGAGTTTGCTGCAGCAGCACGCTGAGTCCGAGGATGCCCAAGGCCGGTATCAGCGCCCAGGGATACAGCTCTTCGGTATGCTCGAATTTCTGCACGGTTTGCGCGGTTTTCTCGAAACGATTGATTTGTTCGTAAATCTTTTGCAGAGAATCCGTATCGGTGGCGCGATAAAACTTTCCGCCCGTCTCGTCGGCAACCGTCTGCAGCGTCTTCTCATCCACATCAACTCTGGCCATGACAATCCGCGCATTTCCAGCGGCATCGTGGACAGGGATCGGGGCGTCGCCTCGCACGCCGACGCCAATGGTGTATATTTTGACGCCCATGGCGCGGGCCGCCTCGGCGGCAGCAAGCGGCGAGATCTTTCCCGTGTTGTTGACGCCGTCCGTGAGCAAAATAATCACTTTGGATTTCGCCTGCGTGAGGCGCAGACGGTTGACGGCGGCCGCGATTGCCGAGCCAATCGCCGTGCCATCGTCGGCGCCGCCCACAGCGACTCGCTCGAGATTTTGCTGCAGCCAGTCATGGTCCAACGTGATGGGACTGACCAGATACGGTGCACCCGCAAACGCGATTATTCCGATGCGATCGTCGCGCCGTTCGTCGATGAACTTTGACACCACGGATTTGACCACTTCAATGCGATTCACCCGTTGATAATCCATCTGGAAATCCAAGGCCTGCATCGATCCGGAGACGTCCAAGTCGAGCACGATGTCGATGCCGTGGGCAGTGACTTCGGTGCGGCCGTGGGCGCGTTGCGGCCGCGCCAGCCCGACGACCATCAAGGCTCCGGCGAGAATCGGCAGCAGCCAGACCAACAGCCCCATCCGGCTTCGGCCGCGCCGCGCCACGTCTCGCGCCAGGCTGACATCCGAATATTCAATCGCGGCGACTGGCCCGCGCCGTCCTCGCCAAAGCAGCACGAGCGGCAGCAGCGTCAATAGCCAAAACCACTCAGGCTGCAGAAAGCGAGTCATGCGTGGTTGCCGTTGCCAAAACGAATGCGCGCGCACTTTGGCGCAGCGACTCCATGTTCCGCTGGGTCAGGGACTGCGCCGCGAACTTGACGAAGTCGCATTGCTGCAAAAATTCCCCCAGCAGACCTTGATGCCGGGCAAGCGCCACGTCGGAACTGTCGAGCAGATCGCGCAGAAACTCCTCGGTGGTGCGGCGCGTGGCCGTTACACTGAATCTTTGCTCGATGTAGAGACGCACAATATCGGATACCGCAATGGAGAACTCCCGGGCATGCGCGGGCTGCATGAGCGCACCGATGTCTTCGAGGCGCTGCAGCGCAATTTCGTGCGGCAACAAAACTCGCGCGGCACGACCGCGCCGCCAGCGCCAAAGACCGTAGAACCCCAGGGCAACGAGCACCGCGGCCCCGATTACGGCCGGTAGAACCCAATCGGGAAACAGGTATTTTGGGCCGCGGATGTCGCGTATATCCTCCGTGACAGGCGCGGCACTCACGCCCGCCCCGATCGTCATGCTGATCAGCGCGGCCGCCGCTGCACGGCGCCTGCCGATGGGCCGTCCCTTCATGCGCGCCTACGCTCACGGGTTTTGAAGAATCGTTGCAACGCGGGCATGTAAGGCGCGTCGGTCTGCAATTGCAAGGTATCGATGCCTTCGGAGCGAAAATCGCCTACCAGCCGCCGCCCTCTTTCCAAGGACAGCTCTTTGAAGCGCTTGCGAATCGTTGCGCTCGCAGTGTCCAGCTCGATCACCTCGCCGCTTTCCGCGTCCTCGAGGGCAACGATCCCCACGTCGGGCAGTTCCTTCTCACGCGGATCCTCGACGTGCACCGCAATCAGATCATGGCGGCGATTCGTGCGGCGCATGGCACGCCGCAGCTCTAGGCGCGCCGCCGCCGTGCTCTTAGGCGCTTCGAAATCCGAAATCAGGAATACGACTGCGCGGCGGTGCAGCAGCCGATTCGCAACGTCCAGCGCCTTGACGGTATCGGTTCCGATGCGCTCGGGCGTGTGATACAAAATATCCCGCACGACGCGCAAGACGTGACGGCGGCCTTTCTTCGGCGGCAGATATCTTTCGACCTGGTCGGTATAGAGCAGCAATCCGACCTTATCGCTGTTGCGAATGGCGGAAAACGCCAGGACGCTTGCGAGTTCGGCGGCAAGATCGCGTTTGCTCATGGCGCCGGAGCCGAAATTTCCTGACGCACTGATGTCCACCAGCAGGAAAATGGTGAGTTCGCGCTCCTCGGTGAATTTCTTGACGAACGGCCGGCCGGCGCGCGCCGTGACGTTCCAATCGATGGTTCGCACCTCATCGCCGGGGCTGTATTCGCGCACTTCGTCGAAGTCCATGCCGCGGCCCTTGAATACTGAATGGTAGGAGCCGGACAAGCTGTCATTGACCATGCGGCGCGTTCGAATCTCGAGCTGCCGCATGCTGCTCATGATGGCCTTGTTGGACTTGGCGGTATCCTGCGCCACTACGGCACCGGTAAAGTATTGAGTATTTTCTCGATGACATTCTCGGAGGAAATAT
Organism: Steroidobacteraceae bacterium; assembly: GCA_036495805.1. GTDB lineage: Bacteria > Pseudomonadota > Gammaproteobacteria > Steroidobacterales > Steroidobacteraceae > Bog-1198. Next base: position 36,522 of record DASXMG010000063.1, read on the forward strand.
TCTCGGCCTCTGCTTCATACGTGACTGAGACGCGGTGACGCAGCACATCGAGCGCGATCGACTTCACATCCTGCGGGATGACAAAGTGGCGGCCGTTCAGGAACGCCATGGCCCGCGCCCCCAGGGTCAGCGCAATGGTTGCGCGGGGCGAGGCACCGTTCTGGATGTAGCCGTTTAAATTGAGCGACGCCGCGATTGGAGGGCGCGTCGCCAACACCAGATCGACGATGTAGTCGCGTATCTTGTCATCCACGTACAAGTTATTGACGACATGCCGAGCCTCGACGATTTGCCCCGCGCTGACCACGGCTCGAGGCGAGAGCATGGCTTCCGTCGTGGCCATCGCGTCCAGGATGGCGCGCTCGTCGGCACGGTTTGGATAGGTGACGATCACCTTCATCATGAAGCGGTCGATTTGCGCTTCAGGCAGCGGATAGGTTCCCTCCTGCTCCAACGGGTTCTGGGTGGCAAGCACCAAGAAAGGATTGGGCAGCGAATAGGTCTCATCGCCAATCGTCACCTGCCGTTCCTGCATGGCCTCGAGCAGCGCGCTTTGCACTTTCGCCGGTGCCCGATTGATTTCGTCGGCCAGAATGAGATTGCTGAATATCGGGCCGTGCTTCGTGCGGAATGCCCCGTCTTGAGGGTTGTAAATCATGGTCCCGACGATGTCGGCGGGAAGCATGTCGGGCGTGAATTGCAACCGCTTGAAATGCAGTGCGATGCAGCTTGCCAGCGTCTTGAGCGCAAGGGTTTTCGCCAGGCCGGGCACGCCTTCGAGCAAGACATGCCCGTTGGTAAGCAGCGCGATCAGCAGGCGGTCCAATAGATGCCGCTGCCCGACGATCACGCGGGCCATTTCCTGCTGCAGGGGACGGATCCAAGCCGAACTTTGCATGACCGTCTCGCGCGCAGCGCGCGTCGCCGGATCCAACGGCAGCGGCGCAGGAACATGCTCTCGAGGCGCGGCGGCGGGCTGATACCTCGCGTTTTGTTCGTGGAGCGGCGGAACGGCTTTCTGGCTCATTGGACTCGAATCCTTTGCATATGACAAATCTTTGAAACCTTGGGACACGGCAGCAGAATCCTCGGTGGCGCGCGACTCGCGGCTGAGGCTTTGAACTTGGAGAGGGCTTTCGGGTTCCCCGAGAACTTCGCAGCGCAAGGCAAATCTAGAATTCTCCGTACCCTCGCGCCATAGCCGCCGCAAATATCGGTAAAAATAGGAACAGCGCGAACTCCCAGTGCAGGTAACGCCTTGCTGACCGTACCTCCGATTCACCCGGCGCCAGCGCCGATTTTCGCCAGCGAGCGAAGGCCAGGGTTGGCGGCAGCGACAATAATCCGATGACCGCAAACGTGCCCAGTTTGGCCCAAAAGAAGGCGTTGTGCGAATAATAGGCCCAGCCCTTGGCGGCGAATATTGCGCGACAAAAACCCACCGCGATAATCGCTGCCGCCAATATCCCGTACCAAAGGTCGAGCGAGGCAATGCGCCCCACCGTTGCGCTGCTCATGCCGGGACGGACCGCCCAAAACTCAGCGCAGATAATTCCAAAGATGGTGAAGATCAGCAAATGATGGCCTACGGCGAGCAACAGATCGAGCATGGCGGATGATCCTACGGTGTTGTTATGCCATTGAATTCTATGAATTTTCAGATGCCTCGACAATACCTCATATCTTCACCCGCTAAACGATAGTCCGCATCTCCCAAGATATCAATTGACGCCGGCACGCCCTACAATGTAACGCTCGTTACATTACAGTTTCGAGCCATGTCGATGCGCAAAGCCATGCTGCTGGAGAGCCTCATCGCCTACTTGGTCAGGCGCGGCGTCGCCGACGTGTCGTTGCGCCCGATGGCTGCCGCCGCGGGAACCAGTGCACGCCTGTTGATTTTTCACTTTGGATCGAAGGAGCGGCTGCTCCTTGAAGTGTTCGATGAGATACAGGCGCGACTACAGCGCTCTCTCGGGGATTTGTTAGCCGAATCCAGCGGCGCTGGTGCCGCACCTCTGCGTCGCTTTTGGGACTGGGCACTCAAGGACGTCAACTTCGCCCAGCTTCGCGTCCTGTATCAATTACATATTCTCGCGGCACACGACCATAAAACCTACGGAAGATACTTGAAGCGCAATTCTCTCAATTGGCTCGAATTGATACAGGGGAGCCTGAAGCCGGCGCAGCGCTCATCGGCGTTGGCCACACTGATTGTCGCCGTTTTCGACGGCCTGTTCATCGAAGTGATGAGCACCGGGGACCGGAGGCGCGCCTCGGCCGCCATCGACGAATTTATCGTCGTGGCTAGAAAGCACACCCATACCCGACGCCTCGTACGAAAGCACGCCTTGAGCCTGGAGTGAGTGATGAGACTGCCGTTTCCGATTCGCGCCTTTACCCTTTTATTGCTTGCCCCCGTTTTTGCTCGGTCCGGCGATTTGGCGCCGGGCTCGATGCAGGTGCACTGGGATCCGGGGGCGAAGAGTTGCCCCGTCGGCGACGCGCAGCCTATTCAGGTCCATCGCTACAATGCCCAAACGATCGTATTGCGCGAAAAATTGTGCGCGACGTGGGAAGCGCCCTTTATGTATCTGCTGATCGGCGACAAGCAGGCGCTGTTGATCGACACGGGTGATATCGCCGATCCGAAGCTGATGCCCGTGGAAACCATGGTGATGGCCCTGTTGCCCGGAGAAGCCGCCGCCAAAATGCCGTTGATTGTGGTGCATAGTCACGGCCATCTGGATCATCGTGCCGGTGACCCGCAATTCGAGGGAGTGAATGGCGTACAGTTGGTACGCTCGGACCTAAAACACGTGCGCGAGTACTTCGGCTTTGCAGATTGGCCCAACGGCATCGCAAAGATCGATCTTGGCGACCGCATCGTCGATGTATTGCCTGCGCCTGGACACCATCCGGCACAATTGGTGTACTACGATCGTAATACCGGCCTGGTTTTTTCAGGCGATTTTCTCCTCCCCGGGCGCCTCTTGGTCGATGACCGGAACGCCTACGAAACCAGCGCGCAGCGAGTGGCGGGATTTCTCCGCGATAGGCCGGTGAGCTTCGTGTTGGGGGGCCACGTCGAAAAGAATCAGTCGGGAGAATTGTTGCCCTGGCAATCCACCTATCATCCGGATGAACACGCCTTGCAACTCACCAAAGATGACGTGGAGCAGCTGCCGGCGGCGCTGCGCCAATTCAATGGCTTCTATACGGAAAGCGGGCCGTTTGTCATCGACAACCCTTTACGGCTGCTCATCGCACTGGCTGCCGTGGCCGCCCTCACGTTGGCGCTGCTGGGTGTTTTGATTTTTCGATTCATTCGCCGCAGGCGCAAGAGAATCCTGTAAAAAATGCAAGAGCGAGGCCACGCCGGCGGCATAAGTGCAGCGCATCATCCCTTAGTAATTCGCACTGCCCGCCCAATCGGTACAATGGGCGGATGCGTGTAAGACGAGAATGCATATGACCCCGGGGACGCGCCCCGCCGGCCTTCAGCCTGACATGGCGGAGGAAAGCGCGATCAAGTCATGGTTGGACGCGCTCGCAAACGGCAGCTGCGATGCGCCGGCTTTCTTGCGCGCGATGCAAAACAGGTTCAGCGGTGCTCCGGACGGAACATGGGAAGTACTGTCGCAGCTGGATCAATACTATCGCCGCGGCCGAATCGAGACCGAAACATTCAGAACCATCAAGACTGCGCTGGCCGAATCCGTGCTTGGACGCGGCGCGAGCCCGGCCGCACAGGACAACTCACCAATGCGCGCCGCACCACTGCCGGCCGATACACCGCTGCCGCCCGATACGCCGGTGCCGCGCGATACGCCGGCGCCGCGCGATACGCCGGTGCCGCGCGAAGATTCCGTCGCGCGCGACGACGTTCCTGTGGCGCGCGACATCGTATCGCCCGTTCGAATGGAGCAAACCGACGCGCACCCGCGCCGGGAAGAGACACAATCGTTGGACTCGGTAGGCGAACCGAAGCCCGGCAACGTGCTGCGGCGCCGCTTTCGAATTGAAGCGGTCTGCGGACAGGGCGGGATGGGCACCGTGTTCCAAGTCTTGGATGAATTTCGTCTGGAAGCGCCCGGCTCGCAGCGACTGGCCGTCAAGGTCTTGCATCCGGCCGTGGCCAAACGTGCCGAACTGCTCGCCGAGTTGCGCCGGGAATTTCAAACCCTGCAATCGCTTACGCATCCGAACATTATCCGTGTGTTTGATTTTGACCGCGACGGCCCGCTGGTATTTCTCACGATGGAACTGCTGACCGGGGCCACGCTCAGCCGCTTATTGCAAGCGCGAAAATTATCTCCGTTGGAGCGTCCGCAGGCATTCGCACTCATCCGCGAGGTCGGCGCTGCCTTGAGCTATGCGCATGCTCGCGGCGCAGTGCATGGCGATCTAAATCTGCGAAATATTTTTGTCACCGGTTCGGGCGAGATGCGCGTGATGAGCTTCGGCACGTCGCTCAAAGTACGGCAGAGCTCTCGAGCGCCGGACCACGAGCTGACGCTGCCCCTTTCAGCGTCCAACTACGCAAGTTGCCAGGTGCTGGAGGGTGGGCGACCAGATGCTCGAGATGACGTGTTCTCCCTGGCATGCATTGCCTACTTGTTGCTGTCCGGCGCGCATCCGTTTCCAAGAAGCACGGCTTTAGAGGCCCGCGACGCGAAATCGAAAATACGCAGACCCGCCCATCTGAGCGGCCGGCAATGGCACGCCCTTCGGAGCGCGCTTCGTTGGGATCGCGAGAGCCGTCCGGCGGACCTGCAGCGATGGCTTTCGGATTTGGAACTCGGAGGCGCGGCGAAGAAGTTGGCGCCGCTCAACGATCTTCTGGAACCACCTCCAGACAAAGAACCCGTCCCGTGGCGTGCAGTCGGGATTGCGGCCGGCGTTGCGCTTCTGCTCTTTGCGGCCTATTGGCTGGTCGGTCATCGGGCAATGCTGCCCAGCCTCGATTCGACCGCGTCGATCCGCGCCCCCGTACCTACCTCGCCGCCCGCGGCGGACAATTCGGCACCGCGGGCAGGCGCGGCGCCCGCGAAGAGTTCACCGCCCATTAGCGCGGCGCCTGCAAAGGCCTCACCGCCCATTAGCGCGGCGCCTGCAAAGGCCTCACCGCCGGTCAGTACGACATCTGCAAAGGATTCAACGCCACCCGTTGATCGAGCCAAGCCGCCGCCGGTCGCTGCCGCGGCGCCGATTTCGCAGCCTACCCCACACGAATCACCGGTTGCGGCCGCAGCGGCGCGGCCCGGTGCGGCAACGCCGGCCACTGCAGCGCCCGGGGGCGCATCGAAGATTGAATTGACCGCGGATACGGTGGATGTTCCGGCAGGCCAGGCATCAGCCCAAGTCACAGTCCACCGCAAAGGGAGTTTGCGCGGCGAGACCAGTTTTACATGGTGGACCGAGTCGGGCACCGCAAAGCCGGGAAAAGACTTCTCGGCCGTCGTGCCGCAGCTCGGCTACGTCGCGGATGGCAAGTCGAACATGTCCCTAAGCATTCCCTTGAGCATTGCGCCTCATGCGCAACCGAAAAGCTTTTACGTGGTAATCGATCATTCCGAAGGCGGCGCGACGCTGGGTACTCGAACCTTGACGATGGTGACGCTGCTACCGAACGACTGACCGCTCATCCCATCCAGGGGCATAGATTGCAGCAAAGGTCTTGCGCAGCGCGTTTTTTTGCACTTTGCCCATGGCGTTGCGCGGTAGCTCGTCGACGATCAGAATCCGTTTCGGCACCTTGTAGCGGGCTAAGCGGACCTTGATCGAAGCGATGATCGCTTCTTCCGAGAGAACTGCGCCGGGCTTCGCCACGACGGCGGCCGTGACACCTTCGCCAAAATCCGGATGCGGCACACCGAATACGGCGCTTTCCAGCACTCCCTCCACCGCATCCAACTCCGTTTCAACCTCCTTCGGATAGACGTTATAGCCGCCGCTGATCACCAGATCCTTGGCCCGGCCGACGATATGCACGTAGCCGTCGCGGTCGATGCGCCCCACATCCCCTGTCTTGAACCATCCATCGGCAGAGAGCTCGCTGCGGGTCTTCTCCTCGTCGTGCCAATACCCGGCGAACACGTTCGGGCCTTTGACCTCGAGAGCGCCGACGACGTCTGGATCGAGTTCGAGCCGGCCGTTTTCCGCGCTTCTCACGCGCACCGAAATGCCTTTCAGGGGCGGCCCCACCGAGCCCGGCAATCTGACGCCATCATAGGGATTGGACGTGTTCATCATGGTTTCCGACATGCCGTAGCGCTCGAGAATCACATGGCCTGTGCGTTTCAGGAACTCCCGGTGAGTCTCCGCCAGCAAGGGCGCAGAACCCGAAACAAACAGGCGCATCGTCGCTGTCGTGTCTCGATTCAGGTCCCTTTGCTGCAGCAGGCGCGTGTAATGCGTCGGAACACCCATGTAAACCGAGGCCCGCGGAAAAAGCTCGAGCGCCATTGCCGCGTCGAATTTCGAAACCAGCAGCAGGCTCGATTTCGACGCGAGTACCGTGTTTATCGCAACGAACAAGCCGTGAATGTGAAATAGCGGCAGTGCATGCAGCAAGACGTCCGCTTCGCAGAACCGCCAGGCCTCGGTCAAAACGGCCGCATTGGAGGCGAGGTTCCCTCGCGTCAGCATCGCGCCTTTGGGACGGCCGGTCGTGCCGGACGTATAGATGATGGCGGCGATCGAGCCGCTCTCAAGATTGCCCGGCGCGGCGAAATCGGCGGCAACCTCGCCGGCCAGCAACGGCAAGGATCCTCCGCCATCCGCAGCCAAGGTCTCAACCCAATTCACTTTCGCATTCCGGGCCAGCGGCTCGATCGATTGGCGATCTTGCGGCCGGACGACGGCAACTCGCGGCTGAGCATCGCGCAGGAAATACTCGACTTCGTTGGGCGTATTCGCAACATTGATGGGCACGAACACCGCCCCCATACGCAGACAGGCGACGTAGAGAAAAACGGCCTCGGCCGATTTGTCGACTTGTACTGCAACCCGATCGCCGCTCCGCACTCCGCGCTGCCTGAGCGCGGCGGCAATACGTCCGGACTGCTCGCAAAGACCCGCATAGCTGAAACTGCGGCCTTCCGGCGTGCTCAAAAATAGCCGATCGGTGCGGCGCGCGACCTGCTCGATCCAGTCGCTCGGATCTCTAGCGAACGTCATTTTCGCATGATGCCACAGCGATCACTGGCCGGCCGTGAGCCGTTCCCAAATCGGATCGACAGTCGTGTCCGCCAATCCGATGTCTTTGGCGGTTGCCAGTGCCTCATCGGCCGTGATGACGCTCTGTGTCTGCAACAAGGACAAGGTACCCAGCAGTTCACCGACGCACAGCGCCATGGTCAGGGATTCATCCGGCGATCTCTCAATCGCCGCCACGAGGCGCGGGGAGGTTTCCCAATCTTGCGCGATGCGCAGCGATACCTGCGGACCGAGCGCAGCCGTCAGGGAGACGAACAGCGTCGGATTCGGCGTCAGCCGCGGCCGCTGAGCGTAGATATCCAGGGTAGCGCCATAAACCACCAAGGGCCACAAGGCACTGAGCAGGATCAGCAGCTGCGCCTCGAAGCGGTCCCGCGGCAGGGTCTTGAGCGCATACAGTTCAGCGGCGCGCGCAGCTCGCTCGGTCCGCTCCCACAACATGCGCGGAAACCGTGGAAAATTGCTGCGTGTCGCTCGAAACACCGGCTGCAGCATGGCTGTGGCGACGAGACCTCGAAGCGCATCCACGCCGAGAACGACGATCGCGCGTTGGATGGTTTCAATCGGCGCGGGAGAAGATCGGTAAATCGGCGAGTTCGCGAGCCGCAACACATCGGATGTCAGCACCGGATCGTGCGCGACGATGCGCGAGAGCTTGTCGGTTGCACTGTGCGGATCATCCATCGCACGCAGCAATTGCGGCATCAATGTCGGTCTTCGCGGAAAATACTTCGGGTCGAGCGCAGCCGCCTGTAGAACCGCGGAAACTGCGTCCCTCACCCGAGCATGCGCTGGCTCCAACAGCTGTGCCTCCGGCGACGCCGCGAAGGCAACCCTCCAGAGGCGCTCGGTTACGAGATTATTTGCCAGTTCGGCTCGAGCGCCATCTGGCGCCGACGCCGACGCGTTTCTCGATTTGATGGAGGCCGAGATGCCGCGCGAAGGCAGTAAGGTCCGCGGCTTGCGAGCCCGGTAGATCAACCACGCCGCAAGGCCGGCGAGCAGGCCCGCAATCAGCATCCCAACGACAAGCATGCCGGATACCTCTTAGCCTACGAAATCAGTAATGCGGCGGCCGCTCCTGCTCCAAGCTGCGCGGCTCGTCAGATGGCGTACCCGCCATTCTTTCTCTGATTGCCTTTAGCTGCGCCTCGATCGACTGGATATCACGGTGCTGACGGAACACCGCGTCGCTCAGCTCCACGATGGCGCGCTCGAGATAGGCTATTTTAGATTGGACCCGCTCCAGCGGGTCATCTTGGATGGCGGTCAATGTTTCGTGCCGTAGAATAAATAATCGGCTGTGTACGAGGCACGCAGCTGTTGCCCGGCTTGCTCCCTGCGGCATCCCGCCGCGGGCACGCTGCCTCCCACCGTATTCAAGCGCTGGATGAATCGCACGGGCGTGAACAGGCCATTGCCCGCGGTCCCCTTCGCACGCAACAGCAGCAAGGATATTGAATTTGGCGTGGAGCTCGGACTGTTGCCGATCACCTCTCCGACCACTCGGCTGCCGTCGCTCGCTTCCCAGGTCGGTCCTGCGTAGTGCTTGCCGACGATTCGGCCCCCTTTGGCCAGCAGGTTCGCCTCGGGTGCTCTGAAAGCCCATTCAAATTGCGCGGGATCGTTCTTCGCAGGTTGGCACTCGTAAATCTGCACGCCCGTCGCGTGCAGCTGCTTGATCAGCGATTGATCCGCAGGCACGCGCAACGGTCCGGGCACCGGCGGCGCGGCCGCGCATCCTGCCATCGCCGTAAAGAATGCCATGGAGAGACAGAGGCGGGATTGAATTTTCATGGCCCGCATTATGTCAGGAGATACGCCTGACGAGCGATACTCAAGTGCGGTATTGTGCGCGAACCATGCAACGAAAGGCCCAGCGGCGGGTGCTCGCCATCGATGTCGGCGGTACCCATATAAAACTTAGAATCTCGGGCCAACGGCAAACCCGCGTATTTGAATCCGGGCCGACCATGACGCCGCGAAAGATGGTGGCGCACGTCCGCCAGCTGACCGCCGGCTTGAAATACGATGTTGTCTCGATTGGCTACCCCGGGGTCGTGTCCCACGGCAAGATCACTACCGAACCCTACAATCTCGGCCATGGCTGGGTGGGCTTCAATTTCCGCAAAGCGTTCGACCGGCCCACTCAAGTAATGAATGATGCTGCAATGCAAGCGATCGGTAGTTATGAAGGCGGGAATATGCTGTTCCTGGGCTTGGGCACGGGACTTGGCACAGCGCTCGTTGTCGACGGCATGGTCGCACCCATGGAACTTGCGCACCTGCCTTACAAGCACGGCCTTAGCTACGAAGACTACGTCGGCGAGCGCGGCCGCCGTCGTCTCGGTCCCAAGAAGTGGCGCCACGAGGTTGCCGCCGTCGTCGAGCTGCTGAGCAAGGCCCTCGAAGCAGACTATGTCGTGCTCGGTGGCGGCAATGCCCGCAAGCTGAAAAAACTACCCAAGAAGGCGCGTCTTGGAAACAATGAGTTCGCCTTTTTGGGCGGCTATCGCGTCTGGCGCCCCGCCGCACCCCGCCTCGCGACATAAGCCGCTGCCTGCTTATTTAGCCCGACGCAATTCGAAACCCAATCTCGGAAAGTGTACGACGACCCGGCCGGCCCGCGGGTCCTCGCGAGCGATGGAGAATCGTGTCTTGCCGGCACCGTATAACGTGCCTTCGATCGGATCGGTTCCCGTATCGGTCGCCGCCGCGACCACGCGATCGCCGATGGCAAGGTCGTGCGACGGGAAATTTTCCGATGATTTCTCCGGCGTCGCGTCCCGGGCGATGGCGATCGCCGCGCCGCTATCGAGTTTCTCGTGCGTGCCATGTCCAAAGGCAGCCATACGCACCCGGAACGCTTGCAGCGCCGGGTAAGACTCCAGAATCTTCGCCAGCGGACCGCCTCGCAAGACGAACCAAAGGCTGTGATAGATGGAGAAATCCGCGATGCTGGGCGCCGCTCCGAGGAAGAAATCTTGCCTGCCGAGCATCTCTTCGAGGCGGCCCAGGTAGATGGCAAAAGCCGCATTCGCATCCGCGGGACGCATGCGCGGCATGTTGGCGCGATACACGTTCCGATCATCGCCGAAAGCTTTGATGCCTTCAGGTGTCGTGCCGGCAAACACATATGCCAGTCCCGCCGGCTGCATGGTGAAGGGAATGGCAGTCCAAAATAATGTGGAATCCGCCCATTGGGCGAGGATGCGAGATGCGCCCGCGACGCCGCCCGGATATAAAGTCGGGCCGGGCGCGCGCTCCTCGAGCACCTCGGCGATCAGCGCAGTGTCGCAATAAATGTCCGCGCCGATTTGCAGCACCGGCGTCTTACGGTATCCGCCCGTGAGCGCCGTCAAATCGGGCTTCGGCATGATGTTGGGGATGTGAACCGAGGACCAATGCAGCGTCTTGAAGCCGAAGATTAAACGCACTTTCTCCGCGAAAGGCGACATCGGGTAATGATGCAGGATGATCTGTTGCGCGAGGCTCAAATGATCAGCCATCGGCTACCGCTCCGGATTTTAGGTACTTGAAGGTTCCCATCGCCTTGGCGATCAATCGATCATCGACATCCCTGACTTCGCCCTCGCAAAACGCCATGGTCATGGAGCGATGATAGGCAAATCCCGAGGCCAGCAAGCGCGCACCGGCTTTCGCCGGCTGCAAAAAACTGGTCTTCATCTCGACGGTTACGCCACCGCCCGCGTTTGCATTGAGTGAACGGCCGGCCACCGCCATCGCCACGTCGAGCAGCGACATGAGCACTCCACCGTGCGCGACGGACCAGCTGTTCAGATGCCAGGGCTCAAGATTGAGCGCCACGACTGCACGGCCATCAGCGGCGCTGATGAACTCGACTCCGAGCTCTTTGATGAAGGGAACGTTCAGTCGAAACGCTGTGGATTGAGTCACACGAAACCGTACCTTGCGCTGCCGGTGCCTGTCAATTAAACCATGCGCCGCGCGCCGCATGTTGCTGGCACAATGAGCGCGGTCATGGCCATCAATGCCGCAAGTGTTCTGCGATTCGCCGCGATGCTGTTCGGAACTCTGCTGCTCGGGATTCCAGCGGCTTGGGGCGCATTGGCGCTTTGGTATCAGGTACCGGGCCGCCAATTGCGGGCCGTCGTTATCCTGCTGTGGAGCCTATTCGCGCTCGGCGTTCTGATCGCGCTCTGGCAGGGCCGTGGCGGGCTCGCTTTTTTGAGTTTCGCTCTCGCCTTCGGAATCTTGCTGGTCTGGTGGCGGCGCATTGCACCGACCAACGAGCGCCTCTGGGCGGACGATGTCGCGCAAATCACCAACGGCAGCGTCGATGGCAACCGGGTGACGCTGCGAAATGTCCGCCACTTCGATTGGCGCAGCAACAGCGACTACACGCAGCGCTGGGAAACGCGCGCCTATGATTTGGACAAGCTCAACTCGGTCGACATGATCATGTCCTATTGGGACGGCTGGGCGATCGCGCACATGTTGATATCGTTCGGATTCGACGACGGCCAATACGTCGCCTTCTCGGTGGAGGTACGGCGCCGAAAAAACGCCACCTATTCGGAACTCGGCGGTTTCTTCAAGCGCGACGGGCTTAGTATTATTGCGGCCGACGAGCGCGACGTCATCCGCGTGCGCACCAACATTCGCGGCGAAGATGACTATCTGTACCGCATCCGCATGCCTTTGCCGGCGATGCGCTCACTGTTTATCGGCTACGTCGAACAGGCCGACCGTCTTCTTGACACTCCGCGCTTTTACAACACCATTACCGTCAACTGCACGATGCTGGTGTATCACATGATGAAGCGGATCGTGGGCTACCTGCCATGGAGCTATCGTTTACTGTTCACCGGTTATCTGCCAGCGTATGTGTATCGCGTCGGGGGCTTGGATCAGCGTTTCACGCTCGAGGAACTGCGCGCGTTGGGCCGGATCACCGATCGCGCCAGGCAGTCGGATCGCAGCGACGCGTTCTCTGCGGATATTCGCAAAGGCATACCCGCCTTGGATCCCGCGGATCTGCCGTCGGCGGCCGCGAGTGCCGCGGAGCGAAGCCCTAATGCCGAGGCGTGAATCCGTAGTGCTTAAATGCCAAATCGCCGGCAGGACCGCAGATATAGGCTAGAAATTTGGCCGCATCGGTGCCGGCGCCGGTGGTCAGCGCCACGGGATAGATGATGGGCAGGTGGCTGTCAGCCGGAAAGATACCGACCACGCGCACATTTTTGTCGACCAGCGCATCGGTTGCATAAACGATGCCGAGCGCGGCTTCGCCCCGATCAACAAATGCCAGCGCGGAACGCACGCTGTCGGCTCTCACAAGCCGCGCCGCGACTTCGTCCCAAACCCCAAGTTTGGCCAGCGCCTCATGTGCATATCGGCCTGCCGGCACGGAATCCGGGTCCCCTGTTGCCAGGCGGCTCTTGCCCACGGCGGCGGCCAATGCGAAATGCGGCTCGATCTTCAAACTGATTTTGCTATCAAGCGGTGCGATCAAAACCAATTGGTTTCCCAGCACGTCATGCCGGGTCTCCGCTTGAATCAAGTTTCTGGCTTGCAGGTAATCCATCCACTCGAGGTCCGCCGAGAAAAACATATCGGCACGCGAACCGTTTTCGATCTGGCGGGCCAGCGCCGAACTGGCCGCGAAGGAAAACCGTACCGCGATCGATGTGTCCTTGGTGAAGGTATCGCCCAAATCCTGCAGGGCGTTGGTCAGGGAGGCGGCGGCAAACACCGTGATGGTTTTTTCCGGCCCCGCGGCGAAGGACTGCAGCCCGAAAAAACAGACGCTCAGCAGGAACCCGGCGCGCAATGCCAATTTCATGAGGGCTTGGCGCTAATTGTGTGCGAGCACCGGTGATCCGCTGTACAGCTCCGGAAACGTGCGGCGGAAATTTTCGATCTTCGGTATGTCGTAGATCGCGATGTAGGGCTGCGTCGGGTTGTGGATCAAGTAATCCTGGTGGTAGCCCTCCGCAGAATAGAAGCCCTTGAGCGGGTCCACGCGCGTGACGATCGGCCGCGCAAATGCGTGCGACTGATCGAGTTGGCTGATATAAGCCTGCGCAATCCGCTTCTGATTCTCATCGGCGTAAAAAATAGCCGACCGGTATTGGGTGCCCACATCAGGTCCCTGACGATTCAATTGCGTCGGATCGTGGACGACTGAAAACGCGATTTGCAATATCTGGCCATAAGAGATCGCCGCCGGATCGAAGGTTATCTTGACCGATTCCGCATGTCCGGTGGTTCCGGAACTGACCGTCTCGTAGTCCGCAGTCGCTTTCTCGCCGCCCGCATAGCCTGCAATCACATTCTTTACGCCGTGCACGTGCTCGAACACGCCTTGCACGCCCCAAAAGCACCCGCCCGACAGCACCGCGGTTTGCGCAGGACCAGCGGATTTCGGGTTATCCACGACCGGGGGCGCGATGATGACCGGCGCCTCGGCGCCGAACAGCGGCGAGTGCCAGAGAATTGCGCCCGCAGCGATGGCGCCCACGAGCGCGCCGACCCGAAGCGATATTGAAATCTTTCGCGAAGCCATGAGCCTCTCCTATGCGCGGGGCGTGAAGTGCAGCGCAACTGAATTCATGCAGTAGCGCAGCCCCGTGGGTTTCGGACCGTCGTCAAACACGTGGCCCAAGTGCGCGTCACAGCGCCGGCATGAAATCGCGTCTCGCGACATTCCAAAAGTCGTGTCGCTGCTCTTGACCACGTTCAGTGCTGAAATCGGCTGCCAAAAGCTCGGCCAGCCCGTGCCCGATTCGAATTTGGTTTTCGAATCATAGAGCGCAGTATCGCAGCAGATGCAGTGATAAATCCCGTCGGCGTGATTTCTGTCGTATTCACCCGTAAAGGCCACTTCCGTGGCGGCCTGCCGCGCGACACGATAACTCGGCGGCGCAAGCTGCGCCTGCCATTGCGCATCGGTCTTCACAATTTTTGCGACCCGCACAATGCCGAGACTCTTGCCGGCCGGCGAGAAATTCTCAATGGATACTTCCCCGCTCAGCATCGGGCCCGACAGCGCCGTGGCGGAGACCCGGCTCAATAAAGGCAAGCCTGACAAGGCGCCCAATCCGACGATGAAGTAACGACGACTGACGATCGATTGCATGACTTAGCCTCTCACCCGAATGTAAATGAATACGCCTGCACGCCCGGATCCAAGAACTCGATTGAAAACACGTGCTCGCCGACATCGCCGGACTGTCGAATCAATTGGTACAGCCGCTGCCCGTCAACGACTCCGGCGCCGCTTGAATCGGTATCAGCGCCATGACTGGCCGCCGGTGCGGCACCGTCCAAGGTCACGCGGAATCGCACCGGCTTCCCGCCGCTGCCGGGACCCAGCACCAGGTGCAAATCACGGGCGTAGAATCGAAATTCAAGCTTACCGCCGCTTGTCCCGAGCACCGCCTTTTCGGGGTCTACATTCCAAGACCCGCCAAGCGCCCATTGATTCAATTTTAATGCCGCCGGAGCCGAGTAAGTGTGCGCTTGGTCCTGCGCGAAGCCACGCGGCGAGGCGAAATTTTCGGCTCGACGGTAGCCGACATAGGTTTCCGGCGATTGATCGTGCGCTTCGTCCGGCGGCGCCTGAACGCCCACCGCTTTCGCCCCGCCCATTCCCGGCGGCGGCAGCCCGCTTTGCCCCGCCTCGGTCAAGAGCGTGCGAATGGTTTGTTCGGATTCGTCGTAGTTGCCTTCTCCGAAATGATGCGCACGGATATGACCGGTGGCGTCGATGAAATAGTGCGCGGGCCAGTACTGGTTGTTGAATGCCTGCCAGATGGCATAGTCGTTATCCAATGCCACAGGATAGGCGACCTTCAAGTCCGCGACCGCGCGCCGCACGTTGTTCGGATCCTTTTCAAAGGCGAATTCCGGTGCGTGCACGCCGATGACCACCAAGCCGTGATCCTTATATTTCCGGTACCACGATTGCACATAAGGCAGCGCACGCAGACAGTTGATGCAGGAATAGGTCCAAAAATCGACCACGACCACCTTGCCTCGCAAGCTCTCCGGCGTGAGCGGCGGTGAATTCAGCCAGAGCGTGGCGCCTGCGAATGAGGGGATTTCTCCTTCGACCGGCAAACCGCCGGCAGGCTTTGCGGCCGACATCATCATCGCGTGACCGTCGGATTTGGTATTGCTCATGGCCATCATGGCGCCGCCCGGCGCGTCTGGATTTCGGGGAGCGATTTTGTCGATGAGCGACTGCTCAAGGCTGTTCGTGCCGTTGAGCGACAAACGCGTGAGCACCGTTGAATCCCAGCCGAACACGATGGCCACGACAGCGAGCAGTACCGCGACACCCAGGCCGCGCCTGATCCATTCCCCAGTGCCCAGCGACTTTTTCAAGACCGTGAATACTCGTCCGCCGGCCAGCAAGGCCACAGCCAATGAAGTTGCGGCGCCGGCGGCATAGGCAAACAGCAGCAATGTGGTGCGTGCGTTCGGGCCGGAGATCGCCGCGCCGGTGAGAATCAGGCCGAGAATGGGTCCCGCACAGGGCGCCCAAAGGAGGCCCGTCGCAACGCCGAGCAGCAACGAGTTCAGCAGCGTAAAGCGACCCGCGGCTCCCGGATTTGCTTGCGTCAACTTGTTGCCCAAAGCGACAAACGGACGTGCGAGCCAATCGGCCAATCGCGTCGACAGCAGAGTTGCCGCAAAGGCGGTCAACAGCACCAGCGCGAAGTAGCGCCCATATTGATTGACCTTGACGGCCCAAGAACCGCCCACAGCGGCCAGCGTGGCGATCGCGGCAAAGGTGATGGCCATGCCGCCCAACATGGGCAGGCCATTGGTCAGGAATCTTTGCTCCGAGCGTGCGAATACGAACGGCAGCACAGGCAGGATGCAGGGACTCAGAATGGTCAACACGCCGCCGAGAAACACCAAGATTACGATGGTCATGGTATACGATCTTACTCCTTGCAAATAAGACCGGCGATTGCGCCATTACATGGCAAACGCTGTTAAGTTCCGCAAAAAGTCTGCAGCACGCGCTCAGCAGGTTGCGGCGGACTTTCGTATTGGGCGAAGGCGGCACGCGCAACACAGGGCGTTGCGAGCACCTGCGAGAATTCCTCGAAAGGGGCGAAATCGCCGCGCTCGACCGCCGCGGCAATCACTTGTTCCACGCGGTGGTTGCGTGGAATGTAAGCTGGATTGACCGCTTGCATCGATTCGGCGCGCGATTCAGGCGACATCGCCTCCCGGCTCATCCGAGCGCGCCAACGCTGCGCCCACTCGCCATCGCCGCCCGCATCGAGAAACGGTCCCCGCACCGACCCGTCAACTTGCGGATCGCAGGCCATAGTGCACAAGGCACGAAAGCTTGCGGTGAAGTCGGCTTGATTGCGATGCATCGCCTGCAGTAAATCCTCGGCAAGCTGCCGATCCCCCTGCTCCGACGTCGACAAGCCCAGCTTGCGACGCATTCCTGCCAACCAGCCGTCATTGAAAAGCGGCTCGAAGGTGCCGATCGCCTCGGTAGCGGCGCCGATGGCCTGCTGCGTGTCTGCGTCGATGAGCGGCAACAACGTTTCCGCAAACCGCGCCAAATTCCACAGCGCCACCCTCGGCTGATTGGCGAAGGAATAGCGGCCGCGCTCGTCGATGGAGCTGAAGACGGTCGCCGGATCGAAGGCATCCATAAACGCGCACGGACCGAAATCAATGGTCTCGCCGGATACCGCCATGTTGTCGGTATTCATGACGCCATGGATGAAGCCTACATTCATCCAGCGGCCGATGAGCGAGGCCTGGCGCGACACAACCTGCCTAAGCAACTCCAGGTACGGGCTCTTGTCGCGGACGCACTGCGGGTAGTGCCGATCTATCACATAGTCGGAGAGGATTTTCGTGCCGGCAACGTCGCCCCGAGCCGCAAAATATTCAAACGTGCCCACGCGCACGTGGCTCGCAGCGACTCGCGTTACGATTGCGCCCGGTAGCAACGTTTCGCGCCGTACGGACTCGCCGGTGGTTGCTGCTGCGAGCGAGCGTGTCGACGGAATTGCCAGCGCATGCATCGCTTCACTGACCAGATATTCGCGCAGCACCGGCCCCAACGCGGCACGCCCGTCGCCGCCGCGCGAGTACGGCGTGCGCCCGCAGCCCTTTAGCTGGATGTCGCGACGCACGCCGGCCTGGTCGCGCATCTCTCCAAGCAAAATCGCCCGGCCGTCACCCAGTTGCGGGACAAAATGGCCGAACTGATGCCCCGCGTATGCCATGGCGATGGGAACGCTGCCCGTCGGCAAATGATTGCCGGAAAAAAGGCTCGCCAGGGCCGATGCATCGAAACCGCGCAAATCCAGCTTCAAATCAGCCGCGAGCGCTTGATTGAGCTTGACGAGACGCGGCGCGGCTACAGGCGTCGGCTGCACACGGGCAAAGAACCGTTCCGGCAGATTGGCATAGCTGCTGGGATTCACGCCTTTACAGTTGCCTCGCGCGGAGAATCGGTTCGCGTTACCGCGCCGCGCGTCGCGAGCCACGACCCCAGCAGAATGAGAGCCAGCGCAATGAACCCGCCGAGACCGAGTCGTTCATCGAGCAACAGCACGCCGAGCAATGTTGCCACCACGGGATTGATGTAGGTGATCACGGACGCGCGCGCGGCGCCCGCGTGGTTGACCAGATAAAACATCAACAACATGGCCACCGCAGTGCAGACGATTCCGAGCACGGCGATCGACACGACGGCGTTCCACGAAGGCAGACCGGATGGTATCTCCCAGACGGCCGGGATCAGTAAAATGATGCTGGCCACCGCCAAGCTAACCGCTAGCGGACCGATGGAATCGAGATCACGCAGGTGATGCTGGATGATCAGGGGTCCCACCGCGTAGCATATCGTCGAGATCAGCATGCAGCCGACGCCCGCCCAACCCAGCAAGCTCGAAATGGGGCCGGCGCCCAGCAGCGCGGCAACGCCGATAAAGCCAATCACAAGACCGGCGATGCGCCACCTACCCAGCGCTTCGCGGATGCCGAAGAAGCGCTGAATCAACGCGATGGAAAGCGGCACCATGGCGATCAAAATCCCGGTGACGGAGGAACTGATCCAACGCTCGCCGAGCGAAATAAGCGAAAACGGAATCGCAAACTCGACCAGACCAAAAGCAACAACCGCCCCCTTGTGGGGGCCGAGGGAGCGCAGTGCGCCGCGGCGCCACGCAATCGGCATCAAGATCATCGCGGCAAGCGTGACGCGGCAAAATGCCAAGGCGAATGGCGCGACTTCCTGCACGGCAATCTTGATGAAGAAATAGGGCAGTCCCCAAATGATTCCAAGTCCCGCAAAAACCAACCATGCTCGCCATGTCACGCGCCGGCACTCCAAAGACCGTTGATAAGCATCCATGCTATCAGGGATGGCCCTGGCGATTCCGCGGCTCTGTCAGCAACCGCTGACAGGCGTCGGCCTACACGAAATTCGGCGCATATAACCGGAAGGTCCCGGGCCTGTCGCGCAGTTTTAAGCGCCGCCAGCTGCGAAAATGACTCCCGAACGTTGACATCCGGCTGAGATGACGCGGCCGAGGAGCAAAGTCGATGCCTTATTTTTCTGACCATGAGTCATCCATTCACTACCTCGAGCGGGGCCGCGGCGAACCTTTATTGCTGATTCATGGCTTAGGCTGCAGCGGCGCCGACTGGGCCTTTCAGGTGGCCGCGCTCGAGCATCGGTTTCGGCTCATCATTCCCGATCTGCCCGGCAGCGGGCACAGCTCACCGCCGCGCAGTGAATACACCATCGCCGGATTCGCGAATGCCATGTGGCGGCTGATGGATCACCTGAAAATTCCGCGGCCGAACATCGTTGGCTTTTCGTTGGGGGGCGCCGTGGCGCTCGAAATGGCGACGCTGAGGCCTGACTGCGTGCCCAAGCTCGGCTTGATCAATAGTCTGGCGACCTATCAGCCCCGCGATTTCCGCAAGTGGCTCGAGACCTACGTTTCGGCAACTCTCGTGCGCATGGTAGGCATGCCGCGCGCGGCCTGTTTGATGGCGGCGCGGCTGTTTCCCGAACCGTGGCAACGCGCCATGCGCGAGCACGCCGCGCACGCGTTGGGATCGGTGCCCGCGAACTCCTATTTGGGAACAGGTTTTGCGCTGGCGCGCTGGGCGATCTTGGACCGGTTGGATCGCTTGACCAGCCGCGTGTTGCTGATCGCCGCAGAAAATGATTTCACGCCGTTGGCCGAAAAGCGTGAATTGGCGAAGAAGCTCAATGCGGAACTGGTGGTGGTGCGCGGCTCGCGTCATGGTACGCCGTTCGATTCCGTCGAAGCCACCAATGCCAGCCTGCTTGCACTGCTGACCGATCAGCCGCTGCCGCCGCCCGCGAGATGGGTGCGCGATACACCGACGCGCGCGCAGGCGCTATCGCTGGCCGGCAGCATCGCCGAAGAACATGCGTTAAGTCCCCTGCTCCTCGACTAAGGGCCGTTTCTTTCGCTTGACGCTTCTTGTCATTGCCACGGCAAGCGGTTCAGGTCGAGATTGCCGCCGCTTAAGACGATGCCGATGCTCGCGCCCGACGCCGCGATACGGCCCTCCACGACCGCCGCGTAGCTGACCGCGCCGGAGGGCTCGACCAGCAGCTTCATCACTTCCCACACCTGACGCATGGCCTGCACGATTGACTCTTCGCGTACCGTCACAATGTCGTCGACCAGGCGCATGATTTCGGCGAACGGCCTTTGGCCCAATGAAGTCTTGAGTCCGTCTGCGATTGTGCGCGGCTCCAGCATGGGAATGATTTTGCCCGCCTTTAAGGAGCGCGCAGCATCGTCCGCGCCGACCGGCTCAACGCCGATCACCCGCACCGCCGGCTTGATGGCTTTTGCGGCAACGGCAATACCGCTGAGCTGCCCTCCGCCCCCGACCGGGCACAGAATCATATCGAGGCCAGGCACATCCTCGAGCAGCTCAATGGCGGTGGTTCCCTGCCCGGCCATGACGCGCAAATCGTCGTAGGGATGTATAAATACCGCGCCGGTGCGCTCCATGACCTGCCGGGCGGTCGATTCGCGTGCGGCCAACGTAGGCTCGCATAGGACCACATCGCCGCCGTAGCGGCGCACAGCGGCCTGCTTTGCCTGCGGCGAATTGCTCGGCATGACGATATAGGCCGGGATGCCGCGCAGCCTCGCGGCGCGCGCCAACGCTGCGGCGTGATTGCCCGAGGAATGAGTCACCACGCCCTTGGCCGCTTCCGCATCGGTCAATAAAAACACGGCATTCGTGGCGCCGCGCGCCTTGAAGGCGCCGACTTTCTGAAGATTTTCGCACTTGAAAAACAGCCGGTTCCCCGCCATCCCGTCGAGCACTTCGCTGGTCATCACGGGAGTGCGGTGGATCTTGTCGCGGATGCGCGCGTGCGCTTCGCGAATCGACTGCATGGTCAGGGCGGGCTGCTGCGGTTCTGTGCTACGTGTGTTCATAAACTCTGTGCTAAAAGTACGACATGAAATCGCGCCTGACCTGGTTTGTCATCATCGCCATGATTAGCGGGCCGCTATTCGGCTTGCTCCTGCATCAAATTCTGGGCAACAGTCCCGCCGCCGATAGTGCCGGGACGGTCTTTTCCCTGATCACCACGAGCTTCTTGCGCCTCATCAAGATGATCATAGCGCCATTGGTGTTCTCTACGCTCGTCGTCGGAGTCGCCCGCATGGAGGGGGCGGCGGCGATCGCCAGGATCGGCGCGAAAGCGCTCGGGTGGTTCGTGCTCGCCACGCTGATTTCCATGGCCATCGGTCTGGCGGCGGTACAGCTGTTCAAGCCCGGTCTTGGGCTTTCGGCAACGGCGGCCGCGGCGAGCTCCGGTGTGGCCGCACCCCTGCAGTTCAAGGATTTCCTCGACCACGTCATCCCGAGCTCCGTGGTGCAGGCAATGGCCAATAACGAGATCTTGCAAATCGTCGTGTTCGCGTTGTTTTTTGGCGCCGCCGCGGCGAGCCTGGGCGCCAAGGTCAAGCGGCTCATCGATATCATTGACGAGATCGCCGCCGTCATCTTGCGAGTGACCCGCTACGTCATGGCGCTGGCACCCATCGCGATCTTCGCGGCTCTCGCGGCCACCGTCTTGAGTCAGGGCTTGAACGTGCTGCTGGTGTACGCGAAGTACATAGGCAGCTTCTATCTGGCATTAAGCCTGCTATGGATATTCTTCGGCTGCGCGCTATATCTCAACATCGGACGTAGAACATTGCCGCTGCTGCGGGAGATCCGTTCGCCGCTGCTTTTGGCTTTTTCGACCTCCAGTTCCGAAGCGGCGTATCCGCAAACTTTGGAGCGCCTGGAAGCCTTCGGCGTCAGCACGCGTATCGCTGCCTTCGTGCTGCCGATGGGCTATTCGTTCAACCTGTGCGGTTCGGCGATGTATTGTTCTTTTGGAGTGCTGTTCATCGCTCAAATCTTCCGCATCGATTTGAGCGTGCATCAACAAATCATGATGCTGCTCATTCTCATGGTCACGAGCAAGGGAATTGCCGGTGTGCCGCGCGCGGGATTGATGGTCATCGCAGCTTCTCTGAGCTATTTCGGCCTGCCGGAGCAAGGGTTGGTGTTCGTCATCGCCGTGGATAATGTGCTCGACATGGGCCGCACGGCGACCAATGTGCTCGGCAATGCCGTTGCCGCCGCGCTGGTCGCGAATTGGGAAGGCGAACTGAGCAAGCAAACCGACGCGATCGCGATACACGCCCCGGAGCCCGTCTGAGCTAACCGCGACCGGCGCTGAACACCGCCAGCATGTCCTCTTCTTCTTCCTTCGGAGGCTCGGCGTCGCTGCGCAGCATCTTCAGGATCTCGTCGGCCGGCATCGGCCGGGCGAACAGAAACCCCTGTCCGATGGAGCACCCCAGCCTTCTCAAGATCTCCACCTGCTGGTATGCCTCGATGCCCTCGGCAATCACTTCGATGTGCAAATGCCGTGCGATGGCGATGATCGCGCTGACAATGGCCAGATCGCTGGAATCGGTCACCAGATCGCGCACGAAGCTGCGGTCGATCTTGAGCGCGTCAACCCGCCAATTTTTCAGATAACTCAGGCTTGAATATCCGGTTCCGAAGTCATCGATGGCGATCTTGATCCCCAGATCGCGCAGCCGCGCCATGCTGTCCTGCCGGTTTTCGCCGGCCGGAGAATGCGAATCGAATACCGCGCGTTCAGTCATCTCCAACTGCAGCATCTCCGGACGAAGATTGTGCGATTTCAGCAAAGTCGAAATCGTCGATTGCAGTTCGCCGCGCTGCAGCTGCGCCGGCGCAACGTTCAGCGAGACCGGCACCAACGGAATGCCGGCCTTGCGCCAGGCGCTCATGGTTTGCAGGGTCCGGTGCAGGACGAAATTGCCCATCGGCACGATCAGCCCGGTTTCCTCCGCGACCGGAATGAATTGATCGGCGGGAATCATTCCGTGCACCGGATGCGACCAGCGCATCAGTGCCTCCAAGCCGACAATCTTGCGCGTAATCAGGTTGACGAAGGGCTGATAGTGCACATCAAGCTGCTTCAAGCGCAGCGCCTCGCGCAGCGACGCCTCGACGGCAACGCGATGCTTGAGCTTGCGGTTCATCGCATGACTGAACATCTGCACGTTGTTGCGGCCGCGATCCTTCGCTTGATACATCGCGGTGTCGGAATGCTTGAGCAGCTCGATCATGTTCGCGCCGTCGCGCGGATACAAACTGACGCCGACGCTGCCCGTGGTTTGCAGCGGATGCCGATCGATGATAATCGGGCGATTCAGGGTCTCGATGATCCGGCCCGCACCCAGCGTTACCTCGTCGTAGCTTTTGACATTGCGGAATACGACCACGAATTCATCGCCGCCCATGCGGATGACGACGTCGGAATCACGCACGCAGGTCCGCAGTCTGGACGCCACCTCTTGCAGCAGCTTGTCTCCGGTCTCGTGGCCGCGGGTATCGTTGATGTGCTTGAATCGATCCAAATCCAAAAACACCACGCCGAGCATGGTGCTGGCGGCCTTGGCCTCCTCGATGGCCTGCGGCAGGAAGGCGGTCAGGTAGTGACGATTCGGCAGGCCGGTCAATTGATCGTGATGCGCCATCTTGTCGAGACGCTGCTGATTCTCGATGAGCTGCTGCTCGGCCTTTCTGCGCAATGAGACGTCATGCGTCACGTAAGCCAGCACGTCGCGGCCATCCACATCGAGTGCATTGCATCGCACCTCGGTGTCGAAGAATGAGCCGTTCTTGCAACGTTGCTGCATGTTGATCGCCATCTGTGAATCGGCTTCGACAAGCCGCGCCAGCACGCTCTCGGGCGTCGCGTCGCGATCGGCGAAAATGTCTGCCAGGGTCAACGACTGCGCCTCTTCGTTGGTATAGCCGAGGCGGCTTAGAAAAGCGGGATTGGTGTACAGCACCTGGTAGCTGTGAGAGTCGACAATGACGATGCCGTCATTGGCCTGGTCAATGAGGGCTTTGTAGCGCGCATCCACCGAGCGCTGATGTCGAAAATAACGCCTCAATGTGAAGAGGATGATGCCCGCGATTACCAGCAGCATCAGCACCCCGATGAGCATGTAGCCGGTCGCGCCACCGGCCGGTTCGGGCGCACTTGACGGCGCCCCGGAGGCATTCGCCGCGCGCGTCAGCCGCAACGCTCGAACCGCACGGCCGCTCGCGTCGTGCAGAACCGCGAAGCCGGAAGCGTCTTCGGTCGACAGCTGAGTCGTTACGCCGAATGCGCCGGCCGGCTGACCTGCCGCCGAATCGAACGCCTTGGCCGGCTGCGCGCTCAGCGTGCCTCGCACGGAGTTCGCCAATCGAGAGATCAATCCCGGCGACAACGAGCGGGTCGCGACCACCCATCCTAAGACCGCCGGCGATGCGTGCCCGATGACCGGCCGCACAACGAGCCACCGATCATCGGTAAAGGTCTGCAATTGCGAGCTGCGATTCGCGGTCTCAGAAGAGGCGGCGAGCGACTCGACCAGCTGCATCAACGCGGGTTCGGGCGGCTGTTCGCTCAACTGACCGTCGCTGACGGTGACGCTGAAGCGAACGGCGCGCGACGCGCTGAGCACGAGCAAAGCGTCCAGGTCGCGCCGCGATACGTCGGCAAGCTCCAAGCGGTCGGCGGAGGGATCCACGGTTTCCTGAACCAAGCGGATGACCGCGTCGGATTCGGCCAACTCGCGGGTTCGCTCGGCAAGCTGTTCGGATTGAGCCGTCAATTCGCGCGACACCTGAGCGAGCTGCAGGCCCAGATTCTCGCGCTCCAGTGCCGAGGCGCGGTTGCGCCAGCTTCGCTGGCTTAAGGCGACCGATCCCAACAGCAACAGCAGCAGGAAGGCGACCCCAGCGAGCCCAAGTAGTCGTCGCTGCAATAACGTTTGGATCCAGACTGTCTTAGCCATGCTAAGTCAGCGCCCCTGGACAATCGCGTCGGCCGCACGGTCCGCTATTCGACATAATCATGCACAGATTTAGTAACTTGCCCGCAGTATCTGCGATACGGTCTTAAGTAACCGGTATGGGGTCCACAGTCCCGCGTAGGACATGAGGACGTGGGTAACGTTACGGGATAGAACCTGCCAGCCAGAGGGCCACGTTCAAGACGTACTGCTGGGTGTCCGGCAAATGATCCTGGGTCACCAGGAGCCCGCGGCCCTGACGCAGAAAACGCGAGATCGCGGCGCAATCCGCGGCGGTCAGACCGTTGCCCACATCCACGGCAAATAACCACATCTCATCGAATTGGCTTTGATCGAGCATGGACAGCACCGGATCGGGCGTCCCCGGATTTTTTGATCGGTGATCCCGGCATCACCTGATCATACGTCGAGGGATTCTCTGTGGAACAATGAGCGCCATGGAAGCTCGCCTCGATACCAGTCTTGAGCTCTTATTGGAGCGCGCGCCCGGCGCGCACGCATCGCGTGTCCTTGCCACCGTGGTGGCGACCGTGGGGTCTACCTATCGAAAGCCTGGCGCACGCATGCTGCTGATGGCAGACGGCAGCTATATCGGATTGTTGAGCGGCGGCTGCCTCGAGTCGGACCTGCAGATCCATGCGCGCGAAGTGTTGGAGAGCGGCGCGGCCCGGGCGATCGAGTACGACACGCGTGGTCCGGACGACATTCTTTTCGGCGTAGGAGCGGGTTGCGAGGGCACCATGCGAGTGTTGTTGGAACCCGCGGGCCCGATGAGCCCGGCCGAGGCGGCGCTTGCCGCCGCCGGCGCCGCCACGCGGTTGGGCGAATCGGCATCGTTGATCATGGTGCACAATTCGCTGCAGCTTCGCCTCGGCACCTATCGCAACGATCAGGATCTGCCCGCTGACGAGCGATCACGCGCATTCGTGCAACGGCTCGCCCCGCCTCCGCACTTGCTCATCTGCGGCGCGGCGCCGGATGCGCAAGCCGTCGTCCGCACGGCACGTGCACTGGGCTGGCGTGTTTCAGTGGTGGATCATCGTCCGGCGTACATGGTTGCCGCTCGATTTGCCGGCGCCGAATTGCACGTCGCCAATCCCAAGACCTTGCGCGCCAAGATCGATCTGACGCGTTGCCACGCTGCCCTGGTGATGAGCCACCATCTCCCCTCGGATGAAGTGTATTTGCGCGAGCTCGGCGAAGCGGGCGTGCCCGCCTATGTCGGATTGCTTGGCCCCAAGGCGCGCCGCAGCCGTCTCGCCCAGGAATTGGGACCGCTCATGGAAAAGCTCAGCGGCCGAATTCACGGACCGGTCGGCCTCGATATTGGCGCAACGACTCCCGAGGGTATTGCGCTGGCCATCGTTGGCCAGATTCACGCTTGGCTGGCGGGACGCGGTTACAGCGAGGCGGTATTGAGCTAGGATGCCTGCATCACACTCAAGTTTTGCCTGCCGCTACCGAATTTGAAGGGCCTATGCCAAATGTGACCGCCCCCACGTATCGCTCCGGCGGAGAATCCGTTCCCGCAAGCGATGCCGCCGGGACTCCCGAGGAACGTGCCATCGCACTCGCATTCCTCCAGAAATTGGCGACTGAAGTTTCCAAGGGCACCGTTGACCTGCCCTGCTTTCCTGATGTCGTCGTACGCATCAGTCATGCGTTGGCAGACCCGAGCACCACGTCGGACCGAGTCGTGACCATCGTGGGGGCCGAGCCGCGGCTCGCGGCGCGTGTTTTGCAAACCGCCAATTCCGCGGCGTTCAACAGTTCCGGCAAACCGCTGACCGACTTAAGATCCGCGATCACGCGGCTCGGGCAGCAGATGGTGCAGAGCACCGCCATGTCCTATGCCATGCAGCATATGAAGAACGAAGCGTCGCTGCGCGCAATTGCCCAGCCGCTGACGGATTTGTGGAACAAGAGTATTGCGGTTGCCTCGCTTTGCAAGCTCGTCGCGGCGCGAACCAAGGTGCCGGCGGACGAGGCCTTCTTGACGGGGCTGCTTCATGGCATCGGCAAGCTCTACATCATGGCGCGCGCGGTAAGCGCAGCCGATGGCCTCGGCAGCGAGCAATCGTGGATGGAACTCATCAGCGGCTGGCAGGCCTCGATCGGCAAAGCGGTGCTGCAAAGTTGGGGCTTCGCGGAAGAAATGTGCGACGCGGTCGGTGATCAAGGGGATTTCGATCGCCGCTGGAAGCATGAAGCGAGGCTTATCGATGTGCTCATCGCCAGCCTGGTATTGTTCGATGCGCTCAAGGCTCCCGAGCCGAGAAAATTCGCGACTGAAGGCGTGAATGCGTTCTTGAGCATCGGCGTGACACCGGAGGATTGCGAAGCCATTCTGCAGCGGGCAGACGAAGAAATCCGCCTGATCCACGAGGCCTTGGCTTAAACTAATCCGATGCGCAGACTCGTTGGATTTTTGGTTGCCGCACTCACGGCGGCTGCGTCGCTTCCCGCCGCGGCCCCGGCCGCCGCGCCGCCGGCGCAGGATTGGCGCATGAGCGTGCGCGAGCTCGCGATAAGTCACTTCAAGAATCCTGCTTGGGGGTATTCCCACTGTCTGCGCGACTACGCCCTGGCT
The DNA here is from genome assembly GCA_036495805.1 of Steroidobacteraceae bacterium. Classification (GTDB taxonomy): domain Bacteria; phylum Pseudomonadota; class Gammaproteobacteria; order Steroidobacterales; family Steroidobacteraceae; genus Bog-1198. The sequence continues at coordinate 63,774 of DASXMG010000063.1, forward strand.
CGGCAGCTGGCTGCCGCCGATCATGTCGCGCTCGATGATGATGTGCTCTACGCCGCGGCTTATTTGCACGACATGGCCGCTTTCCCGCCCTGGGAGGACGTCAAAATTGATCACTCGGATGTGGGCGCGCGCCTGGTCGATACCGTGCTGAAAGGCACCGGCTTCCCCATGGAGAAAATCGATGCGGTGCGGGGCGCGATCCGCACGCACATGTATTATCGCGATCCGGTCGGTGCGGAAGCGCTGTACCTGCACGACGCCGACGCGCTCGACTGGCTCGGCGCGATTGGCGCGGCGCGCATCATTGCGCTCGTTGACCCGCACGGCGGCAATCCAGATGCGCCGAAAGCCGTTGCGATGCTGACGGACAATTTGAACAAAGTTCCTTCCCGCGTGCTATCGCCTGCCGGCCGTGCGCGCGTTCCGGAACGCAAGGCGGAGTTGGAGAAGTTCCTGTCGGATCTGAAGCGCGAGACGGACGATCTGCGCACGCTCTAGCACGTGCCGAACGGCGCCGGAGGAGCCTTCACACTAGCGCGGCGGGGGATGGATCGGGTCGATCCAGTAAACTTCTTCGAATCGCTCGGCAGCGTCGATGTTCAAATTCACGACCACCGATTCATTGTCGCTTCGCACCAGCACGCACTCGAGCGGCGCATCGCTCAGGGCGTTGATCTCCTGATGCGGCACGTAAGGCGGCACGAAAATGAAGTCGCCCGCCTCCGCTTTGGCAGTGAATTCCAGCCGGTCGCCCCAGCGCATACGCGCTGCGCCGCGCACCACATAAATGACGCTCTCGAGCGCGCCGTGGTGATGGGCGCCGGTTTTGGCGTTGGGTTGAATGATCACCGTGCCCGCCCACAGCTTTTGCGAGCCGACACGCGCGAAATTCACCGCGGCAGCGCGCAACATGCCCGGAGTCTGCGGCGTATTGCTGTCCAGGCGGTCGCTCTTGATGACTCGCACACCCTCGGTGCGCCAATCGCGATCTGACTTCAACTCTTAGCCCCGAGAGGTTATAAAGTGGCGCACACAGCCGTGCGCATCGAGGCATAGAGAATAACCGAATCCATGAATTCAAACACCCCCCGCGCTTGGCTGTCCGGCCTACCTTTGTGGACCATTCTCGCGCCGGTCATAGCAGGAATCGTGCTGGGGGCGGCCGGTATCGGCGACCTGAGCTCCAGCGGAATTTTTGTTGCGATCGTCGCGCTGGCCCTTGCCGCCAGCGTGTTTGCCGCCGTGCATCACGCGGAAACCGTCGCGCACCGCGTGGGCGAACCCTATGGCACGCTGGTGCTGGCGCTGGCGGTCACGCTGATCGAGGTGGCGTTGATCGTCTCCCTGATGATTGCCGGCGGCACGGAAGCTGCCGCGCTGGCGCGCGACACCGTATTCGCCGCTGTGATGATCATTCTCAACGGGATCATCGGTCTGTGTTTGCTCGTCGGAGGGCTGCGGCACCGCCGGCAAACCTTCAGCCTCGACGGCATCAGCGCGGCGATGGTCGCGCTGGCCTCCATCGTCGTCCTCGCCCTGGTCTTCCCGAATTACACGGTCACGACACCCGGGCCGTATTATTCGCCCAGCCAACTCATGCTCATTGCGGCGGTGTCGCTCGCCATTTATGGGGCGTTCGTTTTCGCGCAGACCGTCGGCCATCGAGGAATTTTCGTCGAGGATGAGCCGGCAATGGACCCGCAGCACCCTGCGCTGCCGCCGAGCAATGCCATCAGCGCCCTCAGTGTGATTTTATTGATGGCCTGCCTCACTGCAGTGGTATTGCTCGCCAAGAAACTGGCGCCCAGTCTCGAATCAGCCGTGTTGCACGTGGGCGCGCCAAACGCCGTGGTCGGCGTGATCATTGCCGCCATTGTCCTGCTGCCGGAGGGCTTGGCGGCTTTGCGCGCCGCTCGAGCCAATCGCCTGCAGACCAGCCTGAACCTTGCGCTCGGATCGGCGCTCGCCAGCATTGGCTTGACCATTCCCGCGGTCAGCATGCTATCGCTGTACATGCATACCCAGTTGGTGCTGGGCATCGACACAAAATCCACCGTGCTGTTGATCCTGTCTCTGTTCATCGCCGCAATCGCGCTGCGCACCGGAAGAACCATCGTCCTGCACGGCATCGTGCTGCTGGTCATCTTTGTCGTTTACTTGTTCACGACGGTCGTGCCTTAACGCTGCGAATGCACCTCGCCGCATCGTCAGGCGACAACGGGTTTAAACGCGAACGCGACCACCACCGCGGCGATCAGCAGCGCAAACGACACTGCGTAGTTCCAGGCCATTTTCTCCTTGAGATAGACGACGGCAAACACCAGAAAGACCGTCAAAGTAATGGCCTCCTGGAGGATCTTCAGCTGAAAGCCGCTAAAGGCACCGAACCCCAAGCGATTCGCCGGCACCGCCATGCAGTATTCGATCGATGCAATCCCCCAAGATACGAGAATGGCTCTCCACAGCGGCCAATCGTGGCCGTACTTGAGGTGTCCGTACCAGGCGATGGTCATAAAAACATTGGAGCCGAACAAAAGCAGGATCGTCGTCATTTGAACCTCGAGGTTGGTCGCCGCGATTTTCCGCCGTCCGCGCCGGCGTGTACAATCGCATGTCGTCACTATCGAATTGAAATTATATTTGAGAGGTTCATGAAAGCCCTGATTGCCGCCTATGCGCGCTCGCCGCAGACCTTTGCCCGCAAGGGACCCTTAGCCGTAGTAAGGCCCGACACCATGGCCGCGCAGGTCGTCACCGGGCTGCTTGAACGCACGCGGCTCGATCCTGCGCTCATCGAGGATGTGATCTTGGGTTGCGCCTATCCCGAAGGGCCCCAAGGGTCGAATATCGCGCGCATCGTGGCGCTCTTGGCCGGACTGCCGTTGGAAGTCGGCGGCATGACGGTCAATCGCTTTTGCGGCTCATCCATGTCCGTGATTCAAATTGCCGCAGCCCAAATCGAAGCCGGCATTGGCGAGGCGTATCTGTGCGTCGGCGTGGAGTCCATGAGCATGGTGCCGCAGGGGGGCTTCAACCGCTCGCCCAATCCGGAATTGTTGAGCCGCTTCCCCGATGCGTACATCAGCATGGGACAAACGGCCGAGAATGTGGCGCAGCGATTCAATATTTCGCGTCACGATCAGGAAGTCATGGCGGTCGATTCGCACCGCAAAGCCGCGCAGGCTCGCGAGCAAGGAAGGCTGCGCGATGAGATTGTGCCGATTCGGTTGGAATCAGGCGAGCTTGTTTCCGAAGATGGGTGCATCCGCCCCGCGACCTCGCTCGAGGCGCTGGCCGCGCTCAAACCCGCCTTCGCCGAGAACGGTGCGGTGACCGCCGGAACGTCCTCGCCTTTGACGGATGGCGCATCGGCGGTCCTGGTGACGAGCGATGAATTTGCCGGGCGCCACGGTTTACATCCCCTGGCGCGCATTCGTTCGGCAGCGACCGTCGGCTGCGATCCCGCCGTGATGGGCATTGGACCGATTCCGGCCACACGCAAGGCCTTGGCGCGCGCCGCGCTCAAAGTCGATGCGCTCGACGTGATCGAGATCAACGAAGCATTCGCATCGCAGGCGCTCGCCTGCATTCGGGAACTGAAGCTCGATCCACTCAAGATCAACATCGACGGCGGCGGCATGGCGCTCGGGCATCCCTTGGGCGCGACCGGCGCACGCATCACGGGCAAGGCGGCGTCTTTGCTCGCCCGCACCAAGGGACGCTACGCCCTGGCCACTCAGTGCATCGGCGGCGGCCAAGGCATCGCCACAGTGATGGAATCGCTTTAAAAAGATGAGTCCAGCGAGATGCTGACTGGGCAGTGATCGCTACCCATGACGCCGGCATGGATCTGGGCACTCTGCACCGCGCCGCGAAGCGCCGCCGACACCATGAGGTAATCGATTCTCCACCCGACGTTCCGCGCCCGTGAATTGGCAAAATGACTCCACCACGAATAGTGGCCGTTGCCCTGGGTGAACAATCGGAAGGTATCGACGAAGCCGGCGTCGATGAAAGCCTGGAAACCCGCGCGCTCCTCATCGGTGAAGCCCTTCTTGCCGCGATTGGGCTTCGGATTCGCAAGATCAAGCTCGGTGTGCGCGACATTGAGGTCGCCGCAAAAAATGACGGGCTTGGTTTTTTCCAACTGTTTGCAATACGCGAGAAAGGCAGGGTCCCAATGCTTGTACCGCAGAGCGAGCCTGCTCAGATCATCCTTGGCATTCGGCGTGTACACGGTGACCACGAAGAATTTGGCGAACTCTGCCGTGATGACGCGGCCTTCCTCCGCGCTGTCGCGCTTCAGCTCGTCGGCGAAGCTGAAGCGCTTGGCGAATTCGCCGGGAAATCCATTGATTATTTTCAGCGGTTCCTGCTTGGAGAAAATCGCCGTCCCCGAATAGCCCTTCTTGATCGCTGAGTTCCAATACTCGCGGTAATTCGGCAAATCGATTTCGATCTGGCCGCGCTCGGCCTTGGTCTCCTGCAGGCACAGGATATCGGGCTTATGCGCCTCGAGAAACTTGAGAAACAAGCCTTTCTTATGCACGGCGCGAATGCCGTTGACGTTCCAGGAATAGATTTTCATTCTTGTCCCGCTGCGGGCGCCGATGCGGCTGCGGCCGCGGGCGCGGGCGCGGTTGTGCGCCAACCTGCGCCCAATGCCTTGTACACCGCGATCAACGAGGTCGCGGCATCGGTTCGGCTTTGCGAGAGCAGCAATCCCGCGCTCAATGCGGTGCGCTCCGCATCGAGCACTTCCAGGAAATCAATGAGTCCACCCTCGAATCGCTTGCGTGCCAGGTCTGCCGCTTTATCGCTCGCTGCCGCGGCGACTTGCAGCGCAGCGCGGCGCGATTGTGAACGCCCGTAGCCTATCAGCGCGCCTTCCGTGTCCTCGAGGGCACCGAGCACCGCTCCCTCGTAGGCAGCGAGCGCGGCGTCGGTTTGCGCCTTGGAGGCGCTGATCCGCGCCTGCACGCGGCCTAGATCAAACGCCGCCCAAGAAATGCTCGGCCCGAATGAGTAAGACCGAGCCTCGCTCTGGCCGAAATCGCCGAAGGTGGGCGCGAAATAACCCACCTCCCCCATCAGGGTTACTTTGGGGAATAGGTCGCCGATCGCCACGCCGACGCGCGCCGTGGCCGCGGCGAGCCGGCGTTCGGCCACGCGCACGTCCGGCCGCCTGCGCAGCAGCTGCTCCGGCGTGCCGATTGCATTCAAGGGCGGCAGCGCGGGCATCGGTGCGAGGGCCATCAGACTTGCGCTCAGCGCCGTCGGTTGCCGCCCGGTCAGCACGCTCAAGCGATAACTGGTCGTGGCAATCGATGCCTCCAGGCTGGGAATGGTGGCCACCGTCGTTTGCCATTGTGCTTCGGCGCGAGAAGTATCCAACTCATTGCCCCTGCCCGCCTCCAATCGAGTCCGCGTGAGCTTCAAAGTATTGAATTGGTTATCCGCGTTGCGTTGCGTGAGCGCCAATTGATCCTGCAGTCCTCGCAGGATGAAATAGTCGCGCGCCACCTCGGCGATGATGCTGACCCGCGCATCCTGCAGCGTCGCCGCGGCGGCGCCCAGATCGCCGCGCGCCGCCTCGACGTTGCGCCGCACGCGGCCGAACAAATCCAGTTCCCACAGTCCGTCGAAGCCGGCCTGTGCCGCGTCGAATTCCCGGTCGTGCATGTCGATGCCGGGCAGTTGCTCCTGCGAGTCCTGATTGTGCGTGTAACTGGCAGAAAGGGTCACAGTCGGATATTGATCGAAGCCGGCCAACCTTCGCGCGGCGCGCGCCGCGCGAAGGTTCGCTTCGGCCGCTCTCAAGTCGGTGTTGTGCGCCAGCGCATCCTCGACCAAGCGCGTCAGCGCCGGATCATCGAAGCCGGTCCAGTAGTGTTCGACGGCCTCGGTTTGGGCAAATCCCGGCTCACCGGCGTTGGCGAAATGCGGATCCACCGGGGTATGCGGCCGGTGATAATTGGGGCCCACGGCGCAACCGCCCAAGAGTGTCATCGCCGCGGCCGCAGCCGCCCAACTACGCACGCGGCGGCTCCGGTGTCGGACGCGGCGATTCCTGTGTCCCACGCGGCGGCTCCCGCGTGATGGACACCTGCGGATAATCCGGGTGATGCTTGAGCCGCGCCAGCCAGGTTTCGATGGTGACGAAGAACACCGGCGTTAGAAACAGGCCGAAGGAGGTGACGCCCAGCATGCCGGCGAACACCGCGATGCCGATGGCTTGCCGCATTTCGCTGCCGGCTCCGCTCGCAATCACGAGCGGAATGACGCCCATGATGAAGGCGAACGAGGTCATCAGAATGGGCCGCAACCGCAGGCGGCAGGCTTCAATGGCTGCCTCGACCGGCGCCAAGCCATGCTCGACGCGATCGCGCGCAAATTCCACGATGAGAATGGCATTCTTACACGCGAGCCCCACCAAGACGATGAAACCGATTTGGGTCAGCACGTTGTTGTCGGAACCCTTGAGCCAAACTCCCATCATGGCCGACAGCAGGCACATGGGCACGATCAGGATCACGGCGAGCGGCAAGGCCCAACTCTCGTACTGCGCGGACAGGATTAAAAAGACCAGCAGGACGCAGATCGGAAATACCAGCAGCGCGGTGTTGCCGGCCGATTTTTGTTGAAAGGTCAGGTCCGTCCATTCATAGCCGAAGCCGTTCGGCAAGACTTCCTTCAACACGCGTTCCATGGCGGCCGACGCCTGGCTCGACGACACGCCGGGCGCACCTTGCCCGTTGATGTCGGCGGCCAGGTACACGTTGTAATGCGATACGCGGTCAGGTCCGGCCTCAAAGCGAATGTCTGCCACCGCGCCCATGGGCACCATGTCGCCGCTCAGATTGCGCATCTTCAGGTTGGCAATGTCCTCGGGCTGGTTGCGGAACTGCGGTTCTGCCTGGGCGTACACGCGATAGGTGCGGCCAAAGCGGTTGAAGTCGTTGACGTATACCGATCCCAGGTAACCCTGCAACGTGTCGAACACCTCCGACAGCGGAACGCCCTGGCGCTTGGCCTTGACGCGATCGACATCCGCGAATAACTGCGGCACGCTGTTTTGAAACGTGGTGTAGGTGGCGTATGGATTCAATTCGCGCTGCTGCCGCGCTTTGCTCAAAACCTCGTTGGTCACGCGGGCAAGCTCGTCGTAGCCGTGAGCAGCGCGATCCTGAACGAACAGCTTGAAGCCCCCCGTGGTTCCGAGGCCCTGCACCGGCGGCGGCGGCACCGCGAAAATGACGGCATCTTGAATCGTCGCGAACTTCGCGTTGAGCGCTTGGGCAATGGCGCCCGCGGACAGGTTCTTGGCGGTGCGTTCTTCAAAGGATGTCAGCGGGAAGAAACACACCGCGGCATTGCTCAAGTTCACGAAACCTTGCACCGACAAGCCCGTAAAACCAATGACATGATCGACGCCCGGGGTCTCCTTGGCCAGCTTCGAGATTTGACGCACGACTTTTTCGGTTCGATCCAGCGACGCCGCATCCGGCAGCTGCACGATGCCGATGAGATATTGCTTGTCCTGCGCGGGAATAAATCCGCCGGGCACCAGCTCAAACATGCCCCAGGTACCGACCAATAGGCAGACGAACACGCCGAGGACGACGACGCGAATCCCCGTGAGCCGGCGAACGCCATGGCCATAGCGCTCCGAGGCGCGCTCGAAACCGCGATTGAACAAGCGAAAGAATCCGCCCAGCACCTTGTTGATGCCGCGCTGAAACAGGTCCGGTTGCGCGTTCCGTGGTTTGAGCAGCAGCGCCGCCAGCGCCGGCGACAGGGTGAGCGAATTGAACGTTGAGATCAGAGTGCTCGCCGCGATGGTGATGCCGAACTGGCGGTAGAACTGGCCGGTCAACCCGGAAACGAAGGCCACCGGCACGAACACCGCGCACAACACGAGGGCGATGGAAATGATGGGGCGGGTCACCTCACCCATGGCGGCATGTGCCGCGGCGTGGGGATTCAGGCCCTGCTCAATTTTGCGCTCGATGTTCTCGACCACGACGATGGCGTCATCAACCACGATACCGGTGGCCAGCACCAACCCGAACAGTGTCAGCGAATTGATGGTAAACCCGGCAAGCAACAGCGCCGCCAGCGTACCGACGATCGCCACCGGTACCGCCACCAAGGGGATGATGCTGGCGCGCCAGGTTTGCAAAAACACAACCACGACCAAAACCACCAGCATCACGGCCTCGAACAGCGTGTGCACCACCGATTCGATCGACTTGCGCACGAACACGGTGGGGTCGTAGTCGATTTCGTAGCTCACGCCCTCCGGAAAGTCCTTCGAAAGTTCCTTCATCTTGGCGCGCACGGCATCGGAGAGCTGCAACGCGTTTGCCCCGGGCAATTGGAATACCGGAATAGCGACTGCCGGGCCGCCGTCCAGCATGCTGCGCAGAGCGTAGGTATCCGGGCCCAGTTCGATGCGCGCGATATCGCGCAAATACGTGGTCTCGCCATTGGCGCCGCTCTTGACCACGATATCTCCGAACTCTTGTTCGGTCTGCAGCCGGCCCTGCGCGTTGACGATATATTCGAACTGCGTTCCCGGCAGCGAGGGTTGGCCGCCGATCTGACCCGCGGCCACTTGCACATTCTGCTCGCGAACCGCCGCCAACACTTGATCGACATCCATGCTGCGCGCGGCCATCTTGGCGGGATCCAACCATAGGCGCATGGCGTAATCGCCGGAACCGAAGACTCGCACGTCGCCCATGCCAGGAAGGCGTGCCAAGACGTCCTTGATTTGAATCACTGCGTAGTTGCGCAGGTACAAGGAGTCGTAGCGACCGTCGCCCGATTTCAAGAACACGACCATGGTCAAGTCGGGCGAACGCTTCTGCGTGACCAAGCCGATCTGCCGGACCACATCGGGTAGGCGCGGCTCCGCCTGCGCCACGCGGTTCTGAGTCTGAACCTGTGCAATATCCAGGTCGGTGCCGAGCTTGAACGTCACGGTGATGGAAAATGTGCCGTCGGGAGTCGCCGTGGAGTTGGTGTAGATCGCGTTTTCCACGCCGTTGATCTGCTGCTCGAGCGGCGTGATCACCGTCTCGGCGATCGTCTTCGGGGATGCACCCGGATACTGGCCGCTGACCACGACCGTTGGCGGCACGATTTCGGGGTATTCGCTGATCGGCAGGTTCGGCATCGCCAGCAGGCCGGCGACGGTGATCAATATCGCGAGCACCGTCGCGAAGATGGGCCGCTCGATGAAGAACGAAGAAATATTCATCGGCTTAAGGAGCGGGAGCGCCGGAACCCATCGAGACTCGCTGCGGCGTCACGGTGATGCCGGGATGCACGCGCTGCGCGCCGTTCACGACGATGACGTCGCCGCTTTTCAGTCCTTCGCGCACGACGCGCAGGCCGTCGATGACGCGTCCGAGTTTCACCTTGCGATATTCGATCTGATTGTTGGCCGCCAGCAGCAGCACATATTTTTGACTCTGGTCGGTATTGACCGCGCGGTCGTCGATCAAGATCGCCGAATACTCGGCGCTGCCCAGCAATTGCACGCGGGCAAACATGCCGGGCGTGAACCGGCCGTCCTTATTTTGCAGCACGGCGCGCGCGCGAATGGTACCGGTCTGCGGGTTCAGCTGATTGTCGACGAAGTCCACGGCGCCGGCGTGGGGAAACCCTTCCTCGTTGGCGAGGCCGACATGAACCGGGGAGTCCTGCGAACTGAGGCCATCACCGCTGCGTGCCCTCTGCGTGTAGCGCAGGTAGCTCTGCTCGTCCGCATCGAAGTACAGATAGATCGGGTCGATCGATACCACCGAGGTGAGCAACGTGCCGCCGTTGGTGCCGCCGGTGACCAGGTTTCCGCGGGTCACCTCGGCGCGGCTGACGCGTCCGTCGACGGGGCTCGTGACTCGGGTAAAGTTCAGATTGAGCGCGGCGGCCTCGAGCGCGGCCTGGGCTCCTGCGACATTGGCTTCCGCTTGCGCCACGGTGCTCTTGCGCTGGTCCAGCTCTTCTTGCGATACAGCGCCGCTATCTTTCAAGCGTTGCACGCGGGTCAGTTCGATGCGCCCCAAATCCAATGCCGTGTTGTTGCGCTTGAGATCAGCCTCGGCACGGTCGTACTCGGCTCGGTAGGGCCGCGGATCGATGACGAATAGCAGCGCCCCCTGCTTGACCAGACTGCCTTCGGTGAATGCCACCTTGTCGATGTAGCCGGAAACGCGCGGACGAATCTCGACGGTCTCCACCGCCTGGAGCCTGCCGGTGAATTCGTCCCAATCCTTGACGCGTTTTTCCAGCACCTGCGCGACGCTGACCTGCGGCGGCGGCGGTGCTTGGGGGCCGCCGGATTTGCCGCAGCCGATCACGCTCAGCAGCACGCAACCCGCGATACAAATAATAATCAACCTGTTGATTTTTATCACTTTATCATCCCAAGAACCGCTTACCGCAGGCAGCCGGCGGCAATGAAGACAGTCATTTATACCCGCTTGAACATAATCAGCCTACCAAAGCCGCATGACAGCCCATAGCCGCAATACGTTATTGACAATCATTCGCATTCGCGTTCACAATAGCGCCATGATCGTATGCGTATGCAAAGCCATATCGGACCGCCAGATCCGCCACGCCGTCAAAGGCGGCGCGAGCTCATTGCGCGATCTGACCCGTGAGCTGGGGATTGGAACCTGCTGTGGCAAGTGCCTGCCTGAGGCCAAATCGGCATTAGCTGCTTCACTCAAAGCATGTGATTCGACCCGACCCGGGCTTTTCTCGCCCGCCTCCGCTGAATTCCCCGCCACCGAGTTCGCGGTCTAGCGATTGATTCCTTGAGTCTTCGGTTCGGGCTTACAATCCCGAACCTAAATTCATGCGCAATCGAACAAGGGGACCATCGTGCAAGGCGACGCCAAAGTATTGAAATTCCTCAATGACGCGCTGAAAAACGAACTCACCTCGATCAATCAATATTTTCTGCACGCGCGCATGCTCGACAATTGGGGCGTGAAGCGGCTCGGCAAGCTCGAGTACGATGAATCCATCGATGAAATGAAGCACGCGGACCGCTTGATCAAGCGGATCCTGTTTTTGGATGGGCTGCCGAATCTGCAGGACTTGGGCAAGCTGTTCATCGGCGAGGATGTACAGGAAATCCTTCAGTGCGATCTGCGCCGGGAAATGGAGGCGCACCCCATGTACACCGCGGCCATTGCGCACTGTGAGGCCGTCAAGGATTTCGTGACCCGCGATTTGCTGGTGCACATCCAAAAGAGCGAAGAAGAACACATCGACTTTATCGAAGAGCAACTTGGCCTGATCGAGAAAATGGAATTGCCCAACTACGTGCAAAGCGCAGCCGGCGATTTAGAGGACAGCAATTCCGCATAAACCGCGAATTTTGAGGGAGCAGGAAAATGATAAAAAAAATGCTCGTTGGTCTCATCGGCCTGTTGATTATTCTCGTCGTCATCGGCTTGATCTTGCCGCGCCATGTGCAAGTGAAACGCTCGGTCACAATCAATCGGCCCGCGAGTCTGGTCTACGCCACGATCGATTCTTTCGTGCTGTTCCCCAAGTGGTCTCCTTGGCAGGAACTGGATCCCAACATGAGCCAGACGACGGAAGGCCCGCGTGACGGCGTGGGTGCAAAGCTGGTCTGGAAGGGAAACGACAAGGTCGGCTCCGGCACACAGCTGATCACGGCCTCGACCGCCGATCAATCGGTGGCGAGCGATCTGGACTTCGGCGACATGGGAGCGGCGAAATCGTTGATGACGCTGACGCCGGACGGCAACATGACCCGCACCACTTGGACCGTCGATGTCGACATGGGCGCCAACCCGATCGGCCACTATTTTGGCTTGACGATGGATGGAATGCTCGGCAAGGATTTCGCCGCGGGCTTGGGCAAACTCAAGAACTTGGTCGAGAGCCTGCCGAACGCGGACATCGCGGGATTCAGCGCGGAGCCGGTGCAGCTCACGGCAACCCCCCTCCTGGTGGTGACCGAGACTGCGCCGCCGGAGGGAATCGCAAAGGCATACACCGATGGCTTTGCGCAAATTGCGAAATTCATGGCGAAGAACAAGCTTCACCAAGCCGGCGTGCCGCTCGGGATAGATGATGAGATAACGGCCGGCAGCTACAAGTTCGAGGCCGCCATCCCTGTCGATCGCGGCGATGTCTTGAGTGCCGATGGCGTACGCGCCGTGCAAAGCTACGCCGGCAAGGCGCTGAAAACCACGCACGTGGGCGCCTATGACGGCTTGGCGAAGACTCACGATCAGATGCTGGCCTACATCGCGGTGCATGGCTACACCGCAAAAGGGCCGATGTTCTCTTGGTACGTCGACGATCCCGGCAACACGCCGGTGGAGAAGCTGCGGACCGAGATGTACGCGCCGATCGAGTGACCGGGAGCCCTGGCTACTCGGGCGGGTCGCTAGGCGCGCGTGCCGCTGAAAGTGGCGGTACCCAACATGTGGCGGGCGGCGCCGCTGATGCGATCCTCATCGACGATCGCCGTAAATTTGAAGCTCAAGCGCATCGGCTTGGTGATCTTTGCCTGCCAGCTAAGCTTGTTGCCCTCGATCTTGCCGTCGCTGATGGCGACGCGCTGATCGGCATGCGAAAGCGATCCGGTCAGCGCGTTGCCGCTGACCCGCAGTTCGAGCACGCCCGCCTTCTCGCCCATCGGCGTGTTGATCGTGATGTTCCATTTACCCTGCACCATGCCGCAACCTTGCCGTGCTTAGGCACAGGCCTGGGGATGTCGCGGACACGCGCCGCTTCGCGGGCAAATGACGCTCGCCTTGGCGCCGAGCGCATCCGCGATCCATGAGATATTCAACACCTGAGAGGCAGCACGAATTGCGCTCGCGGCCGCCGCCGGAATCGCGCCATCGCCTCCCCCGCGACGACAAGAGTCCGCGACCGCAGAGACGATGTCCTCGCCGTCAAAGCCCTGCGCATCCAGCGCCGGCAGCAGGTCCACGCCGACGGATAAAACATGCAGCTCATCCAAGGCATCCCGGGTCAGCAGTGAATGACAGCAATACAGCCGCGCACGCTTGCCGTCCTGCATGACCGAAATCTGCGACTTCGGTGTCTGCACCGACGGCGCATCCGGAGTCTGCAGCAACCGAAATACCGCCCAACGCGGGCAGGGATCGGAAACCAAACTCATGTTGCCCCAGGGGAGCGGAATGCCGTTGCCGCGATAAACCGCCCGCAGGTAACCGGGCGGATACGCATCGAAGAAATGCCAATGACGATACGGCGAGACGGCCGTCATGCGCCGCATGACGAGCGCCGGCGTCACGCCAACCTTGTTGCAGGCGTTCACGCTGTGAGATTCGCGAATCAAGAAGCGCCGAAAGGGAATGCGCGGACACAGCAGCGCGCCTGCAAAAAAACTGCACTCGAAATCGCGCCAGGCGTACAGCACGTCCTGCGCGCCCATGCCGCCCGCGGAGCCCGGCGACTCCCCGTCGCCTGCTTGGGCCGCGCTGTGCGGGGATATCATGCCGTCGCCGTTGTGCAGGATTTTGTGGCCGACGAAAAATGCCAGCTCGTACTTCAGGCGCTCCTCTTGGCCGCGCAAGCGCTTGTTGACGAGCACGGTCGCGGGCGCTTCGAATCGCGAACGCACCAGCGCGCCGTTGGCTTTGCGGCCATCGCCGTCGAACCATTTGATCTGCAAGCCATGACGCTCGCAAATCGCCAGGACGGCGTCCAACGTCAAGGGCATCTCTCGATTGCCGCACTCCTCCGCCGCGCGCTCTATGTCGGGAAAATTATTGTGCCGGGTCTCCTGCCAGACGCGGATCAATAGCTGGGCGAATTGCCGGCCGGTGGTGCCGGTCTGCGACAGCAGCTCGGGCAATGCGTTCTGCAGCAGCTCGTGCGAAAACAAGAAGGCGGGCTCCAGCGGCATGGCCTCCAGGCCGCCGCGCTGACGCGGCGCGGGGGCGGCCTCGACCGCCGTATTCTCATCCAGAAACCAGCGCGCATCCTTGCTGAAAATGCCCGCGAGCATCTCCAGCATTTCGGCGGAGGGCATGCGCTTGCCGGTTTCCACCATGCTCAAATAGGACACTGAGGGAGCCCCGCCCGCGTCGATTTGCACGCAGCGTGCCGACAGTTCGTCAAGGGTCAGACCGTTGCGCTTGCGCAGCGAACGTAGTTTCGCTCCGAGAAAGTGCCCCTGTCTTATCAGGCCTGCCATGGTGCCTCGTGTGAAATTCACACTGTTAAATTTCCAATGTGTAAATCTGCTCCAGAAACACTTTAAGCTTGCCGCAACCCATTACGCAAGACTTGAGGAGAATTGACTTGAACGCACAACTAAACGGCCGGTGGCAAGGTGTGGAACGTCCCTATGGCGAGGCCGACGTGGCGCGCCTGCGCGGTTCCGTCAAGATTGAATATTCATTGGCGCGGCTGGGCGCCGAGAAGTTTTGGCGGTTGCTGCACAGCGAGCCGGTGGTTGCCGGCCTGGGCTGCATGACCGGCAATCAGGCCATCCAAACCGTGCAGGCAGGCTTGAAAGCCATCTATTGCTCGGGCTGGCAAGTGGCGGGCGACGCCAATACCGCCGGTGAGGTGTATCCCGATCAAAGCCTCTATCCCGTCGATTCCGTGCCGAAAATGGTCGAGCGCATCAACAATGCGCTGCTGCGCACCGACCAAATTCATCACATGGAGGGCAAGACGGAGATTGACTGGCTGGCCCCCATCATTGCCGATGCGGAGGCGGGCTTCGGCGGCAACCTCAATGCCTTCGAACTGACCAAAGCGCTGATCCGCGCCGGTGCCGCCGCCGTGCACTTCGAAGATCAACTCTCGTCCGCAAAAAAGTGCGGACATCTCGGCGGCAAGGTATTGGTTTCGACGGCCGAGGCCATCAACAAGCTGGTGGCTGCGCGCCTCGCGGCCGACGTCATGGGCGTACCGACGGTGATCATCGCCCGCACCGATGCGGACGCGGCCGATCTGCTGCTGACCGATCACGATCCTCGCGACAAGGCCTTTGTGACCGGCCAGCGCTCCAGCGAAGGATTTTTTCACGTGCGGGCCGGCATCGAGCAGGCGATCGCCCGCGGCTTGGCCTACGCGCCGTACTGCGATCTGATCTGGTGCGAGACCTCGAAGCCCGACATGAACGAAGCCAAGCGCTTCGCCGCCGCGATTCATGCCAAATACCCCGGCAAGCTGCTGGCCTATAACTGTTCGCCATCCTTTAACTGGGGCGCAAAACTCAATGCCATGGCGATGAAAAAGTGGCGCGAGGAACTCGCCGCTCTCGGTTATCGCTTTCAATTCATCACGCTTGCCGGCTGGCACGCGCTGAACCTATCGATGTTCGAATTGGCCTCGGCCTACAGCGCAGACGGCATGTTGGGCTATTCCCAGCTGCAGCAGCGCGAGTTCAACCAGGAAGCATCGGGCTATCGCGCCACCAAGCACCAGGCATTCGTCGGCACTGGCTACTTTGATGCGGTGCAGACTGCCATCAGCGCCAAGAGCTCGACGGTCGCGATGGCGGGCAGCACGGAGACGGAGCAGTTCCACGTGAGTGCGCCCGAGCGCGTGGTGGCATAGCGCGTGGCCGCGGAGAGCAGCGTCGCGTTGCGCACGGATCTCGCCGCCGATTTGGCGGCGCAGATCGCCGAGCACTTTCGTCTGTACAACGACGAGTTCGGCCGCATCACACGCCGCTCAGCCAGGAATTTTCTGGCCGAGGATTGGCATGCCGCCAAGATCGATTCGGTCGCGCGAATCGAGCTGTATGAAATCCGCGTCGCGAGATGCGTCGCCGCAGTCGGCGGCCGCCTGCAGCAGCGGCGCACCGACGTGCCGCTTTGGATCGACATCAAGCGCGACTTCGAAACGCTGGTCGCACGCCGTCCGGACAGCGATTTTTATCACACGTTTTTCAATTCCGTCACGCGCGATCTGTTCGGCACCGTCGGGGTAAACAAGGAAGTCGAGTTTTGCGCCACCACCGCGGGCCGCGCTTCCGGTTCGGTACCGATCCGCGTCTACCGGGTGGGCGGATCCTTGCCGGTGGCCGTGCGCGAAATTCTCGTCGATCTGCCGTTCAGCGCATCGATCGGCAACGTCGACGCCGCCGTGCACCACATCAGCGCGGAAATCGGCCGCTTTTTCGCAACAGGGCGCATCAGCGGCGCGCCCGAATCCATCGAGTTGATCGAGCCTGTGTTCTATCGCGGCATGCAAGCCTTCGCGGTCGGGCGGGTGATCGGCGATGGCGTCATCACGCCGCTGGTGCTGGCCTTCACCATCCTGCAAAAAGCGGTGCGGGTCGACGCGGTGATGCTGTCGCGCGCCGACGTCGGCTCGCTGTTTGGCTATGCGCGCAGCTACTTTCACGTGGATCTGCCCGTGGTCAGCGCGGCGATCACGCTGCTGCGCTCCTTCATGCCGCGCAAGTCCGTCGATGAGCTCTATACCGTGCTCGGCCGTGCCAAGCAGGGCAAGACTGAGCGCTACTTCGCCCTGCAGCGTCACATGGAAAAATCGATCGACAGTTTCGTCCATGCGCCCGGCGATCGCGGCCTGGTCATGATCGTTTTCACCCTGCCTTCGCATGATTTGGTGTTTAAAGTCATTCGCGACAAATTCGGCGCTCCCAAAACCACCACCCGGGCGGATGTGATCGACCGCTATGAATTCGTGTTCCGGCACGACCGTGCCGGCCGCCTGGTCGACGCGCAGGAATTCAAGCGCTTGCGGTTGCCGCGCGCGCGCTTCATGCCGGATCTGGCCGAGGAGCTGCTGCGCGAGGCCGGCGAAAGCTGCCGGATTGAAGGTGAGGACTTGATCGTCGAGCACTGCTACATCGAGCGGCGCTTGCGGCCGCTCAATCTGTTTCTGCGCGAGGCCGAGCCGGCCGCCGCCGAATCGGCGATCATCGACTACGGCAATGCGCTGCGCGATCTGGCGGCGAGCAATGTGTTTCCCGGCGATCTGCTGCTGAAGAATTTCGGCGTCACCAGCCACGGCCGCATCATTTTCTATGACTACGATGAAATCGGCCTGGTGTCCGATTGCGTGTTTCGCGATCTACCCCGCGCGCGCAACGAGGAGGAAGAAGCGAGCGCGGAACCGTGGTTTCATTGCGGACCGCGCGACGTGTTTCCCGAACAATGGCTGCCGTTTCTGTCCATACCGGCTGCCCTGGGCGAAGTTTTCATCCGCGAACATGGCTGCCTCTTGACGGCGGCTTGGTGGCGCGCGCAGGCGTCACTCGCGCCGGCAGCCGCTTCGGCGTTGGCGGCTCAATCATCGAACGCCGCATAGACCAAATCGCGAAACAAGGTTCGAAAATAGTCGCGCTGACCCGGTGCTTGAATCATCATGATCGCAAACAGCTGTTCGGCGGGATCGACCCAGAATGTCGTGCCGGCGAGGCCGCCCCAGAAGTACTGGCCGACCGAGCCCGGCACGTGAGAAATTCCCGGCTCCAGCCGCACGGCTACACCTAAGCCAAATCCATAACCCGGCAGCAGCAGGTCCGGCGCGCCCGTTATGGGGCCCAGATGATCGGCCGTCATGAGCTCAATGGTCTTGCGGCTCAAGAATCGCACGCCATCGAGACGGCCCAGATTCAGCATCATCTGCAGGAAGCGTGCATAGTCGGCCGCGGTCGATACCAGACCGCCGCCGCCCGATTCAAACTTCGGGGCACTTTTGACATTGAGCAGCTGCACGCCGGCGCCGGAATCCGGATCCTTGGCGAAGGTCTCCGCCAGACGCGCCAGCTCGGGCGCGGGCACGTGGAACGCCGTGTCGATCATTCCCAGCGGAGCGAATAGTTGCTGCTGCAGGAACTGTCCGAGCGAGAGGCCCGACAAGACTTCCACGAGCCGGCCGACCACGTCGGTCGAGCGGCTGTACTCCCACTTCGTACCCGGTTGGTGCAGCAGCGGCAGCTTACTCAGCGCGGTCACCTGATCGGCGTTGCTTTGATCGCGGCTATAGATTCTCGCGGCGGTGTACATCTTATGGACCGGTCCGTTGCCGCGGAATTCATAAGTCAGACCGGAGGTATGGCGCAGCAAATCTTGAATGGTGATCGGCCGTTCGGCATCCACCTGCCCCGGCTCCGCGCCCTGCGCGACGGCGACTTTGACGCTGCCGAGCTCCGGGAGAAACTTCGCGACAGGATCGCTGAGCAGAAATCGTCCTTCCTCCCAGAGCATCATGGCCGCTACCGAGACGATGGGTTTGGTCATGGAATAGATGCGAAAGATGCTGTCGCGCGCCATCGGCGCGCCGCTCAGCGGATCACGTTGGCCGAAACTCTCGTAGTAGGCCACCTGGCCGCGACGCGCGATGAGCGCCACCGCTCCGGGAACCCGGCCGCGTTGCACCTCCTCCTGCATCACCCGGCCCAAACGCGCCAGGCCCGCGGTGGAAAGTCCGATATCCTCGGGCGTGGCGCGCGGCAATGGAGATGAGCTCATGAAGTATCCTGAATTTTTGCTTGGCTGGTGCGGCGCTTCATTATAATTGACCAAGCCGAAGGTTAGCTTGCATCGCCCATGAAACTCTACAACGAACACAATCCCGCCCCCAACCCGCGCCGCGTGCGGATTTTCCTGGCCGAAAAGGGCATCTCCATGCCTATGGTGCACGTGCCGATGCGGCAAGGCGCGCATAAGAGCGCGGAGTTCATGCAGAAGAATTCACTGGGCCAGGTGCCGGTGCTGGAGCTCGAGGATGGCTCGACGCTGTCGGAGAGCATCGCCATTTGCCGCTACTTGGAGGAGTTGCATCCGGCACCCGCGCTGTTCGGCAACGACGCCTGGCAGCGCGCCCAGGTGGAAATGTGGGTGCGGCGCATCGAGTTTGCGCTGCTGAGCCGTATCGGCGCGGTGTGGATCAACACCCACAAGTACACGGCACACTTGGGCACGCAGTACCAGGACTATGGCGAAGCCAGCCGCGTCAGATCCATCAAGGTCATGCATTGGCTCGACGATGAGCTGGACGGCCGCGAATACCTGGCGACCGATCATTTCTCGATGGCCGATATCGTCGCGCTGACCACCATCGATTTTGCGACCTTTATCGGCATTGAGACGCCGCCCGAGCTGACGCATTTGCGCGCTTGGCATGCGCGGGTAGCGGCACGCCCGAGCGCTGCCGCTTAGCGCGAATCCGCGCTATTTGAGCGCTAAGTGAGCGCGAAGCGCGGGTCGTACTCAGTGGATTGCACCGACGGCGGCAACAGCTTGTACATCACCGGGGTTACCAAGCGCGCCAGCAGCGTCGATGAAATCAGTCCGCCTATGATGACGATGGCAAGCGGCGAGTACAGCGCCGAGCCCTGCACTGCCAACGGGGTCAAGCCGCCGATTGCGGTGGCCGACGTGAGGAGAATCGGCAGGAACCGCACTTCGCCGGCTTCTTGGATGGCCTGATCCAGCGGCGTTCCGCGCTCGCGCAGCTGATTTGTAAAATCCACCAAGAGGATCGAGTTCTTGATCTCGATGCCGACCAGCGCAATCATGCCGATGATCGAGGTGAAAGACAGGTTGTAGCCGGTGACGAGCAATGCCAACAAGGCACCCGTCAACCCGAGCGGTATGACGCCGGCAACAATCGCGGTGGATCGGAAACTGCCGAACTCCAGCACCAGAACCGCGAGAATCCCGAAAACCGCGACCAGAATGGCCGGCAAGAGTCCGCTGAAGCTTTCCTGCTGCGCCTCGGCGTCGCCCGCGATGACGAAGCGGTAGCCCGGCGGCAAGCCGACTCCGGCGAGGCGCTTGACGACATCGGCGGTCACGCGCGCCGTGTTGAAATCCGCGCGAGTATTCGCGGACACCGTCACCTGCCGCTCGCGGTTGTAGCGCGTGATGGAGTTGGTCACAGTCTCGAAATGCGGGTTCGAGATCTCGCGTAGCGGAATCTGCCGTCCGCCGCTGGTGCCGACTTCGATGGCGTCCAACGCCTCGATGCCCGGCCGTTCGCGCATCGGCAGTCTCAAGGTAATGTCATATTCGTCGCCGTTGCTCGCGCGAAATTGACCGGCGGAAAGTCCCGCGACGGCCAGGCGCACGGTGCGGTTCACCTCCAGGGCCGACACGCCGAGCAAGCCCGCTTTTTCGGTATCGATGCCCAGATCCAGGTCGGTGCGCAGCAGCCGCGCAGGGTTGTGCACGTCACGCGTGCCGGGCGTCGCTTTGAGGACCTGCTCGACTTGATCCGCGAGGCGCCGCAACCCCTCGATCTCCGGGCCGACGATACGAATCGCCACGGGCGCATCGACCGGAGGCCCCTGTTGGAATTGCTTCAGAGAAATATTCGCTGCCGCATAATCGCTGAAACGCGCGCGCAGCGCTTCGAACAATTTTGGCGTGCGCTTGGGATCGAATGCGCGCAATTCGACGAACACCTCACCCAAGTTGGCCGTGCGCCCCTGCGAGAAATAGTTGTAGTAGACAAACGGCGTGCCGTGGCCCAGGTGCGTATACCAGCGCTTGACCTCAGGATGCTCGGCGAGACGCGCTTCGACGAAGCGCAGGGCGCGATCGGTTTCCTCGACGCTCGCTCCATCCGGAGCGTCGACCCGGACGACGAACTGGGGCACATCCGCGCTCGGAAACAAGCTGAAGCCAATGATCGGAATCGTCGCGGCAATGACCACGAACAACGCCAGCGCGGCCACCAATGTGCCTTTCGGCCTGGCGAGCGCCCAGCGCAACGCCGGCCCATAGATGTTGTGAATGATTCGCATCACCCGCAGCAGCAGCTTATCGGCAAGCAGGTCGAATCGGCCGATCAGCCGCGCCATTTTTCCCGCGGACGCCGCGGCGCGAGGTGAATTGTCGCGCAGCATGCGGCTCGCGAGGAACGGAATGATCGTCAGCGCGACAAACAGCGAGGCCAGCACGGTAAATAAAATGGCCGCCGGCAGCGACCGGATGAATTCGCCTGCGCCTTCCGGCAGGAACAGCAACGGCAGAAATGCCAGCACCAGCGTGGCCGTGCAGCCGAGAACCGCCAGATAAATCTGATCGGTGGCCGCAATGGCCGCCTCCATGCGGCCATATCCCTTGCGCACATAGCGCGCGATATTTTCCACCACCACGATGGAGTCATCGACGAGCAAGCCGAGCGCCAACACGAAGCCGGCGATGGATAGCTGATTGAGGCCAAACCCGGCCACATACAGAAGCGCCACGCCGATGGCCAAGGACAGTGGAATGGAGATCATGACGACCCCGGCGGCGCGCAGCCCGAGCGGCAGCAGCGTCAATAAAACCAATGCGATCGCGATGGCGAAGTCCTCGCCGAGCTGACTGAGGCGATTCGAGACGTTCTTCGATTGATCGAAGCCGCGCTCGAGCTTGATGTCCTGCGGCAGCGTCCTCTCGAATTCCGCCAACTTGGCGTAAATGCCGTCGCGCACCTTGAATATATTGGTGTTGTCTTTCTGGTTTGCCGTCACGAATACGGCGCGCTTGCCGTTGAATCGTCCGGTATAGATCTGCTCTTCGGTCTGCCACGACACATCGGCGATGTCGCGGACTCTGACCTCCCGGCCGCCGCCCGCGCCCACGACCGTATTGGCGATCTCATCGAGCGAGGTATAGCTTCCGGATGTCCGCAGGTTGTAGCGCCGCAGCCCTACGTCGACAGAGCCGCCCGGCACGTTTTGGTTTTGCCCCTGAATCGTCCGGATCACCTGGTCGAGGCTGACGCCGGCCCGCGCGAGTCGCTGCAGATCGATCGCCACGCGAACCTCGGGGTTGGGGAATGCCCAAGTTTCCGCCGTGCGCACGCCGGGGACGGATTCGAACATGTCCTTGAGGTTCTCGGCTTTTTCCTTGAGCTCGCGCCAGCTGGCGGTATCGCTCACCAGCGCCATCTGCACGATGCTGACGAGTCCCGGGCTGTCCTTGCGAATGTCGATTTGCGTGATATCCGGCGGCAGCGAGGAGCGTATCCGATTGAATTCCCGGATCACCTCGTCTTGCTTCTTCTCGGGATCGCCGCCGTAATAAAACTCCGTATGCACGACCGCCAGGCCGTCGAATGCCGAGCTCTGAATTTTTTTGACATTTTCCAGCGTATTGACCGCATCTTCGATCGGCTTGACGATCAAGCGCTCCATGTCCGCGGGACTCGCGCCCGGCCACACGATGCTGATATCCGCCGCGGGAAACGGGAAGGAGGGATCTTCGGAGCGGGCGATATTGGCGAAACTCGCCAGGCCGAGCGCGATCAACAGCGCGAACATCACCAGCGTGAATTGCCAGCGCCGGACCGCGAAGGCCCAGACGCTCACCGTGCGACCACGTGAACTTTCTCGCCGTTTTCCAGGAACGCGGCGCCGTCGGTCACAACCTGCGCGTTAGCAGCAAGGCCCTGCAGCACTTCGATTTGGCCCGCGCTCATGCGGCCGATTTGAATGCTCACGCGATGCACCACTTGTGCCGCTTCATCAAGAACGAAGACGCCGGCCTCCCGGTCGTTCGCCTCGAGCAGCGCCTGCACGGGAATGACCTGCACCTGGCTCATGCCCTGGGGTGTCAGCGCCACCTTGGCAACCAGCCCTTGCGCAAAGCGTGCGCCGCCGGCATCGATCTGCACCTCGACCGTGAACGTGCCGGTGCCGGAATCGGCGGCGGATGAAATGTTGCTGACGCGGCCCGCGAACACCCGTCCGGGCCAGGCGTCGAATTCTATGCGTGCCGCATCGCCCAAGTGAGTGCGCACGGCATCGCGATCCGCCAGACCGATTCTAACCACCCAACCACGGTTCGCGCCGCCGAGCACCAAGACGGTCTGACCGGGCTGCACGACTTCATCGGCCTCGGCCAGCTTGCGCAACACCACGCCATCCATCGATGCCGCAATTCGCGCATGCGCCGCATTGAACTCCGTGCCGCTCTGGGCCGCGCTCGCCATCTGAAATGCCGTGGTCAGATCTTGGACCTGCTCCTCGGTCGTGACGCCATCGGAGAGCAAGGCCCTGCCGCGATCCAGGTCGCGATGCGCTTTGGCCGTCGCCTGGCGCGCTTGCTCGAGCGACGCGCCGATCTCGTTCTGTCTCAGCACCGCAAGAACCTGACCCGATTTGACGGTCTGACCTTCCTCGACTTTGATGAACTCAATGACGCCGCCGACCTTGAAGGACAATCGCTCTTCGTCCTTCGGCGTCAGCAAGCCCACCGCGCGCAGCGTGTTGTCGAGAACCGCCATTTGCACACGCGTGACCTGCACCGCTCGCGCAGCCGCGATCGCGCCGGCCGCGCCCTTGCTGGTGCAACCCACCAGTCCCGAAAACGCGGCGACTGCCGTAGCCATCCAAATGATCATGATGTGTTGCGTCATGGCTGACCTTCCGGCGGAACGTGACGTGAGTCGGCACCGAGCGCGTATTCCAGCTCGGCGAGACTGCCAAGCGCTGCAAAGCGCGTGACATTGAGATTCAATTGCGCATCCGTCATGGCGCGCCGCGAGTCGATGAACTCCGCCTGATTGATTTGCCCCAGATCCCGCTTGCGCGAGGCGATGCGAAACGCCCCGGCGGCCGCTTCGACGCGTTTTGCCGCGGTTCCGAGCGATGCCTCGGTGAATTGGAAATCTTGCAGCGCTTGCTGGACTTGGAAGCGGATCTGCTGTTCCTGCAAGGAGCGGCTGGCGCGGGCCTGCCGCTCCACGGCGCGCGCGCCGGCGATGCCGGCCTGATCGCCTCCGCCGGCGAAAAAATTGAATTTCAGCACGACCGAAGCCAGCAGATAGCGGTCCTCGTTCGTCAGCGCATAGGTTTCACCCTGGGTGCCGACGTCGAAGGCGAAGGCGAGCCTGGGTTTAAACGCGGCGCGCGCCAGCCTTTCGCCCGCGGCGGCCGCCGCCGTGATCGCATCCAGTTGGCGCAGCTCGTAGCGCTGTTGAACGGCGGTTTCCTGCAGCGGGCCCAAGGCAAGAGCCGGCTGGGCGGCGTGCGCGGCGAGCGCGTCGCGCAGTCGATTGATGTCGGGGTCGTCGACCACGACGCTCGGCAACGCAACGTCGAAACGCGCATTGCGGATCAGATTCACATAGCTTTGCGCGAGCCGTTCGGCGTTTTGCGCGCCGAGCTGCGACTGCTGCACTTCTAGCTGATCAGCTTCGGCCCGAAAAACCAGATCACGCGTGATCTTGCCGTTGCGAAACAGGCTCTCGTTGACGCGGCGGTTTTCCGCCGCAAGCTCCAGAGTGGCGTCGAAAATCCCGATCTGCGCGCGTGCTTGCAGCCATCGATAGTAGGCCTCGCGCATATCGCGCTCGATGCGTCCGGCCAGCGCAACGCGTGCCGCGGAGGCCGCTTCGTACTGAGACTGCGCCGCCATCCGCCCGGCGCTGATGCGCGCATCGTAGAGCGGCTGAGTGAGCGACACCGATGTGTCTTGCTCACGCGTGCGTTGAAAGTTGATTTCCTGATTTTGAACAGCGGGAAAGCGCGAACTGCCCGTGATCTGGCTCAAGGTCGCGTAGACCGGATTGAGCAAATCGCCGACCGGAAAATCGATGGTGCGGCCGCCGTTCGCGCGGGTGTAGCGCGCCGAAAAATCGAGTGAAGGCAAATACAGTGCCCGCGCTTGATCGAGTGCCGCCAGCCGCTGTACGACCCCGCCTCCCGCGACATCCAGCTCCAGATTCGCTGCGAGGGCATCGGATACCAATCCGCCCACCGCATCCTCGACCGACAGGACGGGCGCGGACAGGCCCTGCGGGGAGGCGAGCGCGAGCCCTCCCAGCAGCAGAGCAGCTCTCGTGGCCACCAGTTTTACACCTGTATAAAAATTAGACATGTGTCAAATTCGTGGCAAAAAAATTACATAGCTTTACGATCGAGTGCGGCGGTCGGGTTCTGCGTGACGCGCCGCAGCAGGTCAAACCCGTAATTGCCCAGTTCGGGAATGCCGATGCCGAATCGAGCCATATCGTCTCCCTTCGCCATCGCCAGTTGGATCAAACCGTGCGTGAACGACCAGAGGGTGACGGCCAACATGATCGGCTCGCCGATGGTGGGTCGAACGCTGCCGTCGGCGATTCCGCATTCGATCGCCTTCACCACCACCCCAATCGTTTCGTCACCCGCGGCACGGCAGGCCAGATCATGAGAATCCGGCTCCGGGGGGCCGGAGCGAGCGTTGAATTTTGAGCAGAAGTCGAAATAATGCGGGAATTCAAACGCATAGGTCATGTAAGCGCGACCGATGGCCTCGACCTTTTCCACCCCGAGCTCCTGGCTTGCGGCGGCGGCGATGAACCGATCGCGCAACAGGCTCATGGCCCGCTCGCCAATTGCAAAAAGGATCTCTTCCTTGTCCTTGAAGTACACGTACACCAAAGCACGCGACAAGCGCGCGCCGCGGGCGACTTGGTCGACGGTGACCAAGTCCCAGCCCTCCTTGGCGTAAAGAGCTTCGGCGGCATCGAGGATTTCCGCGCGCCGGCGCTCCTTTTCTTCCTCTCGACGTTGGGCGATGTAAGACATGACTGAACAATAGTCAGTTATTGACACAATGTCAATAACAATCTCAACGCCAACCAGTGGCGGCTCCAACTTCGTCGGCGGCTGCGCCAGATGCGGGCTGCGGGGGTCTGTGTAATATTTCGCCGATGAAAACCAACCTCCTTCTCGCCGGATTGAGCATCAGCGCCGTGCTCGGCGTGTGCATGGCCGCGGCTCCATCCGTCGCTACCGACCCCTTTCTTTGGCTGGAACAGGCGCACGGCGAGCGCGCGATGAAATGGGTCGAAGCAGAGAATGCCAAGACCGACTCCGTGCTCGAGCGCGACCCGCGTTTCAAAGCCTTGTTCCACGATGCCAAGCTCATCCTGGAGGCCAAGGACAGGATCCCCGAACCTTCCGCCATCGCCGGCCGGATCTTTAACTTCTGGCAGGACGCCGACCATACGCACGGAATTTGGCGCGAGACCAGCCAGGCGGATTTCCAAAGCGCCGCCCCGAACTGGCGCACCGTCATCGATCTGGACGCACTGTCGACATCCGAAAAGGCCAATTGGTTCTGGAAGGGCGCCACCTGCCGCGAGCCCGATGAACAACGCTGCATCGTCAGTTTGTCGGACGGCGGTGAGGATGCGGTGACGTTGCGCGAATTCGACCTGGCCAAGTCGACCTTTGTCGACGGCGGTTTCTCGCTGCCGAGCGGCAAGCAGGATGTCGCCTGGGAAGATGCCGATACTTTGCTGCTGGCGCGCGAGTGGCAGCCGGGTGAAAAGACCCGTTCGGGATATGCCTTTGTCGTGAAACGCATCAAGCGCGGCCAGCCGCTGGCGGCCGCCGTCGAGGTGTACCGCGGGTCGGCGGATGACGTCGGTGCATCGCCGATTTCGCTGAGCGACGGGGCAGGCCATAGCGCTGCGTTCGTTCAACGCGCCGTTTCGATTTTCGAGTTCGAGTACTTTCTCTTGGGTCCGAAGGGACCCGAGAAATTGGACCTGCCGAAGAAAGTTGATTTGTTGACGCTGCTCGACGGGCGTTTGATCGTGAGCCTGCACGAGGACTGGAAGCGCGCCGGCCAAGCCACGCTGGCGCAAGGCTCCTTGGTGTCGCTCGAGCTCGCGGCTCTCGCGGCCAATCCGCAGCACCTGCAACCGGCGCTGATTTATGCGCCTACGGCCCGTGAGGCTTTCATCGAAGCGGGTGCAACCCGCGGACACTTGCTGGTGCACAGCCTCGAGAATGTCAACGGGCGCGCCTACACCTACACACCCGAGCCGAACAATCGCTGGTCGCGGCGCCGGCTCGAGCTGCCGAACAATATCTCGGTCAATCTGATCGACACGGATCTGCACAGCGAGCAGGCCTTCCTTCAGGTCACGGGATTTCTCACGCCACCGAAGCTGATGCGCGCCGATCTCGGCATGGGCACGCTGGCCACCGCCAAAACACTGCCGCCGAAGTTCGATGCGTCGCACGACGTGGTGGAGCAGTTCGAGGCCACGTCGAAGGACGGCACGAAAATTCCATATTTCATCGTGCACCCCGTCGCGGTGAAAATGGACGGCAGCACGCCGACGATTTTGCATGCCTACGGCGGCTTTTTAGACGCACAAACCCCGGCCTATTCCGCGGTATTAGGCAAACTTTGGCTCGAAGGGGGCGGCGCCTTCGTGCTGGCCAATATTCGCGGCGGCGGCGAATTCGGTCCTGCCTGGCACGAAGCCGGGCTCAAGACTCATCGCCAACGCATTTACGACGACTTCGCCGCCGTCGGTGAGGATCTCATTGCCAAGGGTTTCACGAGTTCCAAACACCTGGGAATCATGGGTGGGTCCAACGGCGGCCTGCTCATGGGCGTGGAATTCATCCAGCACCCGCAACTGTGGCATGCGGTCGACATCCAAGTGCCCTTGCTCGACATGTTGCGCTATGAGCAGATCGCCGCCGGCAGCTCCTGGGTGGCCGAATACGGCAGCGTTTCAGTCCCCGCGGAACGGGCGTTTCTCGCCTCGATTTCTCCATATAACAATTTGCAGCCGGGCGTGAAGTATCCGGAGGCTCTCATTTGGTCGACGACCAAGGATGATCGGGTGGGTCCTCAGCATGCGAGAAAGTTCGCCGCGAAGCTCGCGTCGATGGGGGTGCCCTATCTTTACTTTGAGGTCATCGAGGGAGGCCATGGCGCGGGCGCCACGCCGGATGAGCGCGCAAAAATGCAGGCCCGCGAGTACACCTACTTCTCGAGCAAGTTAGGCCTGTGATCGGCAGTGTGCGCCAAAATCGGCGAGCACCATGCTGACGCACTCGGTGAGCCGCGTCGCATAGTCGATATGCAGGAATTCATTGGGCCCGTGCGCATTGGAGTGCGGTCCCAGCACGCCGGTGACGAAGAACTGGGTTTGTGGAAACCGCTCACCGAGCATTCGCAAAAAGGGGATCGTCCCGCCGCCGCCCAAGCTCACCGCATCGCGCCCGAACACCTGTTTCGACGCGCGCTGCATCGAGGCTTCGAACCACGGTGCAAAGGCCGG
This sequence comes from Steroidobacteraceae bacterium, assembly GCA_036495805.1. GTDB lineage: Bacteria > Pseudomonadota > Gammaproteobacteria > Steroidobacterales > Steroidobacteraceae > Bog-1198. Next base: position 91,803 of record DASXMG010000063.1, read on the forward strand.
CGCGTTCCATCCTCCGGAAGAGTTCTCCGGCTCGAAGCTGACCTGCGCCCCATAGGGAGGATCGCGTTGCAACGCTTCGCAGACCGCACGGCTGGCGCGCTCGGGGTCCACGCTGGGCGGCAATCGCAAGGAAAGCTTCAGGGAAATCTCCGGCAGCAGCACATTGCCCGCGGCACTCAACGAGGGCAGGCCATCCGCACCGGTCACGGCCAGCGACGGCCGCCAGGTGTTATTGACCAGCAGCTCAACCGGGTCCGCCGACACCGGTTTCACGCCGGGAGCAAACGGAATCTTGTCGAGGAATTGCGCGCCCAACACCTGCGCCGCCGCGCCGATTTGCGCGCGCCGATCGGGCGGAATATCGGCGTGCAACTCCTCGAGAGTCAGGGCTCCGGTGGCCGGATTCTCGATGCGCGCCAAAAGCTGCTCAAGAAGCCGAAACGGCGTGGGCGCGATACCCGATGCCAGCCCGGAATGCGCTCCTTCCGTGAGCACCCGCACCTTCAGCTTGCCGACCAAGTTGCCGCGCAGCGAGGTGGTGGTCCACAGTTGCTCGTAGTTGCCGCATTCCGCATCGAGACACACCACCAAGGAGGGCTCGCCGATTTTGGATCCCAATGCATCGAGGTGCGCAGGCAAGTGAATGCTGCCGCTTTCTTCCGTAGCTTCGATCATCAGCACACAGCGCGGCAGCGGCACGGCTTGCGCCTTGAGCGCAGCGATCGCCGTCAGCGAGCTGAATACGGCATAGCCGTCATCCGCACCGCCCCGTCCATAGAGTTTGCCGTCGCGAATGACGGGCTCCCAGGGTCCTAACCCCGGCAGCCAGCCGGTAAATTCCGGCTGCTTGTCGAGATGCCCGTACAGCAGCACGCATTCCGGCAATTCGCCGGGAATATCCACCAGCAACAGCGGCGTCAGCCCCTGCAGGCGGCGCACTTCGACGCTCATGCGCGGGACGGGCTGCGCGCGGCACCACTCCGCCATCAGCTCAATGGCCTGATCCATGTAGCCATGCCGCTCCCAATCAGGATCGAACGCCGGGGATTTGTTGGGAATGCGCACGTAGGCCTGCAACCGCTCGATGATCGATGTCCGCCAAACATTCTCGATGAACTGCCGCAGAGCCGATTGCCGTAGACCCGATGAATTCATTCGCTCTCAACTCCCGATGTAAATAAATGTCGATTTCGGCGCCACCGCCTCCGCCTCGAGCGCCTGACCCGAGTCGGATCGCATCACTAATTGCCAATCGCCATCCGGCATCGGCACTCGCTGCGCCCGATCGCTCCAATTCAATGCGACGAGCACACCATTATGAACGAACGTGAGCCAATCAGCGGCGGCATCGAAATGGACCTTGGGTCGCGGTAAATCTGCGCGACTCTCGCGCGGCATTTCCGGCCGATCTTTCTTGAGGCGGGTGAGCCGCCGGTACCATTCAAAGAGTTCAGCGTGGCGCGGCTGGGTTAATTCGGACCAGTCGAGCTTCGAGCGCTCGAAAGTGCGGAGCTCCTGAGGGTTCGGGACGGCGCCCGGCCAGCGGAACGCGCTGAACTCCTTGCTGCGCCCTTCCGCAACCAATCTGCCCAGCTCCGGGTCCTGATGGTCTGTGAAATACAGAAATGGCGTCGACGCCCCCCACTCCTCGCCCTGGAACAGCAACGGCACGAAGGGCGAAAGCAATGTCAACGCCGCAACGGCCTTGAGTCCCGCCATGTTCAGCAGCGCGCTCGAGCGCTCGCCCTGCGCACGATTGCCGATCTGATCGTGATTCTGTGCGCTCACAACGAGCTGATGCGGCTCCACGCCGGCGGGCGGCCTGCCGTGCCGGCGGCCGCGATGCGCTGAATATTGTCCCTGATACACATAGCCGTCGCGCAACGCCGTCGCCACATCGCTCAATCCTTGAAAGTCCGCATAGTAGCCGTCGGTCTCCCCGGTAAAATAACGATGGATGGCATGGTGAAAGTCGTCGGTCCACTGCGCGTCCAACCCATATCCGCCGCGCGATGCGGATCGAACCAGGCGCGGATCGTTCAGATCGCTTTCGGCGATCAGCGCCAGTTCCCTGCCCGACTCGTGGGCCAAGGCTCGCACCGCGCTCGACAGTTCCTCGAGAAGATGCACCGCCTCGAAGCTGAAAATGGCGTGCACCGCGTCCAAGCGTAAACCGTCGAATTCATAGTCTTTGAGCCACATGAGCGCGTTATCGACGACGAAGCGGCGCACCTCATCGCTGTGCGGACCGTCATAGTTGATCGCAGCACCCCACCCGGTCTTGTAGCGATCGGTGAAATAGGGCCCGTACGATGCCAGATAGTTCCCGTCGGGCCCCAGGTGGTTGTAAACCACGTCCAGCAGCACGGCCAAGCCGCATGCATGGCAGGCGCGCACAAAAGCAGCGAGTTCCGCCGGCGTGCCGTAGGCGGGAAACGGCGCGAAAAGATCGACGCCGTCATAGCCCCAGCCGCGCTTGCCCGGGAAAGTCGCCAGGGGCATGAGTTCCAGATGCGTCACGCCGAGCTCACACAGATGCGGCAGCTTCGTCAGCGCCGCTGCATAAGTACCTTCGGGGGTGAATGTGCCGACATGGATTTCATAGATGATCGCCTGCGGCAACGGCAGCGCGCGAAAGCCGCCGCGCACAGGCAGCTGTGTAGCGGGAGCGAAAGCCTCGAGGACTTGGGATGCGCCGTGTACGCCTGCGGGTTGCCAGCGGGAGCGCGGATCCGGCAGGCCGGCCGCACCGTCCAGAGAGTATTGGTAATTCTGCCCGGCACGGGCCGCAATATTGCCCTGCCAGTAGCCCCGCGCTGCCGGCGCGAGCGCAATTCGCCGCTCATCGAGGAGCAGATCGACCGACTTCGCATACGGTGCCCACACCGAAAAGATCACGCCGCATCCCGGATCAACAATGCCACGGGAAACGCGGCGAATAGCGCGGCCGGCGATACTTCACGCTGCACGCATTCGCCGGTCAAGCAATTGCGCCAGGAACCGCCGGGCAAGGGCAATCGCGTATCACCCCAATCGCCCGATAGCGTCATGGTGAAGCGCGGCACCACCGCGATCAGGTTTTCGCCGCGGCGAAATGCCAGCAACCCTCCTAAATGACTGCCCTGCGCCACCAGTGGCTGATACTTTGCCGCAGCAGAAAAATCCTCGCCGCGCTCGTGGCGAATGCGCAGCACGCGCGCGGTCATCCACAGCTTCGGCAATCCGGAGTCCCAATCGGATAGCGCGTCGGCGGCGCCGAGATCAGGCGCTCGCTTCAGGAGCTGCGCGCGCAACTCGAAGTTGACGGGCCTGCGATTGTCCGGGTCCACCAGGCTCAAGTCCCACAATTCCGTACCCTGATAAAAATCCGGAACACCGGGGGCCACCAGCTTGATCAAGGTCTGCGCCAGGCTATTGATCCGGCCCGGCAGTATCAGTGGCTCGACGAAGCGTTCGAGGCTGGCGATAAAATCCGGCGATTCGAACACCCCGCCCACGAATCCGCGAATCTTTTCCTCAAAGCTGATGTTGGGTTCATGCCAGGACGTGCTGATCTTCGCTTCGCGGCACGCCTTGAGCATGTATTGCCACGCGCGATCGTGATCGATGGGCCACGCGCCGATCAGGGTCTGATACAGAAGGTATTCGGCATGCCGGTCCGGGAGGCGATTCTGCCAGGCATTGGCATTGAGCTGCGACCATTGATGCAGCGCCTCCGACCAGCGCTCGGGAATCTCCGACAGGATGGAAATGCGCGCGCGCACATCCTCGCTGCGTTTGTTGTCGTGCGTGGAGGTGGCGAGCATGTTGTGCGGCCAGCGATCGCTCAAGTAATGGCAAAATTCGTGGAATTTATCCGCTGAGATGCCGATCAGAGATGCCTGCGAGCCGACCTCGTTGCATGACACGAGCCGGTCGAAACAATAGAACATCGTGTCTTCAACGCCCTTCGCCATGACCGCAGGCGTCAATTGCTGCCACTTCGCGATAAAATCGGCCTCGGCCGCGTCCAAATCCGTTTTAGTGAACAGCGCCGCGAGAAAATCGAACGTGGCGGCGTCGATATCCGGAGAACCGATTCGCGCGCTCTGCAACGCCTCGAGCAGGATGCGCCGGTCTTCCTCGTCCAGTGCGGCGGCGCTACGGTAGGTTCGGTAGACCGGAAGCGCCATAATCAGCTTCTCCAACGCCTCTCGCAATTGACGCGGGCTCAAATCCCGCGTTTGCCAGGCGCCGCGCGCGATTTTCAGTGCAGCCGCAGCAAGCAGCTCGTGGGAGGCGGCAAAGGTCGTCTCGAGAATGGCGCGCTTCTTCTCGCGCACCAATTTGCCGAAGTTCACCGAATGGCCGGTGAAATCCGCATAAGTCGCGGTCAAAACATCCGTGCGTTGATCATCCATCCATAGCCGGTTCACCTTTGCCAGGAACTCATAGCCCACGGTGCCGTCAATGGGCCAGCCCTCCTTCAAGCGCTCATCGTTCTCCAGGATCTTTTCAATATATATCCGGCCCCCAGGCAGCCTGCGCCGCAGCCGCTCGAAGTATTGCAGCGGCTCGCGCAAGCCATCGGGATGATCGACCCGCAAGCCATCGATTTCGTCCTTGGCAATCATCTGCTCGATGCGCGCATGGCTCGCGGCCGCCACATCCGAGCGCTCGGCGCGGATCCCGATCAGCGAATCGATGTCGAAAAATCGCCGATAATTGCTCAGTTCGCCGGAGAGCTTCCAGCCGTGCAGCAAGTAGTATTGGCTGCGCAGAATCGCATCGACGCGCTCAAGATCGTCGTGCACGCGAGCGACGGCATCTTGCAGCTGCCCGGACTCGGCCGCCGCGGCGAGAATCTCGCGTGCTCGCGCCGCATGGCGCTGATAGGCACGGCGCTCTTCCGCCCCGGGTACCGCAACCGCGCGCAGACGATCGAGTTCGTCGAAGCAAGGCTCCGTATCCTGCAGCAGCCGCCCCCAGGATGCCGGCCCGAGCGGCCAGCTATTTTCAAAGTGCATGACGCGCGCTTCGTTTTCGATGACGTCGATGCGCAGCTCGCCGCCTTGCAACGCAGCACCATAGGGCTTGGCGAGCGAGCACAAATGCACGCAGAACGGTTGGGCTTGCGGAATTCGAATGTCGAAAAAATTGGCGTATGGACTGAAGGGCCCCTGTTTCAATACATCGTCCCACCACGCGTTGTAACGCGTGGCGGACATGTGATTCGGCACGATGTCCAGCAGAATTCGCAACTGCAGCTCACGGGCTGCCCGCACGAAATCGGACCAGGCGGCTTCGCCGCCCAAGTCATCGCTGATCTTGCTGGGATCGACGACGTCGTAGCCGTGTTGACTGCCGGGCACGGCCTGCAGGCATGGCGACAAGTACACGTGACTGATTCCCAGTTCGGCCAGATACCCCAGCACCTTTTGTGCCGCGGATAGCGGGAAGCCGGCATGGAGCTGCAGCCGGTACGTTGCGATCCAGCTACCGCTCATGGCTCAGCAGCACCATGGAACGAGCCGCCAGGTGGACCAGCCGGTTGCGCTTCACCGACTCCTTGTCGATTTCCAGCGTCGGCCGCGCGGTGTCGAATGCGATCTTCCAGCCCGCATGGTAGAGCTCATGCGAAATCCGGAAGGCAACCGGCTCGTGATGCGCGTTCAGCAGCAGCAGGAAATCGGTGTCCTCGGCACATTGTCCCTGCGCGTCCCGTATCTCGGATGCCGCGCCGTTCATGAACATGCCGAGGGTGCGCATCCAACCGCCGTCTTCCCAATCCTTGCTCTCCATGCGCTTGCCGTCCGCACGAAACCAGACGATGTTTTTATCCGGATGCTTGGCATCCGGATCATGATCATAGAATGTGCCGCGGTGAAAATTCGGATGCTTCTTGCGGTAGCGAATCACCCGCTGTGCAAATCCCAAGAACGCCTCTCTGGGAGAGTCCAAGTCCCAGTGATACCACGATAATTCGTTGTCCTGGCAGTAGCCGTTGTTGTTGCCCTGCTGGGTACGCGAGAGCTCATCGCCGCCGCTGATCATCGGCGAACCTTGCGCGAACATGAGCGAGCACCAGAAATTGCGCATTTGCCGCCGCCGCAGCTCGATGATGTCCGCATCATCAGTGGGACCCTCCACGCCGCAATTCCACGAGCTGTTGTCATCCGCGCCGTCGCGATTGTCCTCGCCGTTTGCTTCGTTATGCTTTTGTTCGTAGCTCACCAAATCGGCCAGCGTGAAGCCATCGTGCGCCGTTACAAAGTTGACGCTCGCCGAAGGAGGCCGGCGCGTGGTCTCGTACAGATCCGCGCTGCCCGCGAGGCGGGTCGCGATTTCCGAGTGCAGCCCCATGTCGCCTTTCCAAAATTTGCGCACCGTGTCCCGATACTTGCCATTCCATTCCATCCATCCCAACGGAAAGTTTCCGACTTGGTATCCGCCTTCGCCCAAATCCCAAGGCTCGGCAATCAGTTTCACCGGCGCCAAGGTCGGATCTTGGTAAATCGTGTCGAAAAACGCGCCCAGCTGATCGACGTCCTTCAGCTCACGCGCCAACGCCGAAGCGAGATCGAATCGGAAGCCATCGACGTGCATTTCGGTCACCCAATAGCGCAGGCTATCCATCAGCAACTGCAGCGAATTCGGATGCACCATGTTCAGGGTGTTGCCGCAACCCGTGTAGTCCATGTAATGCCGCGCGTCGCCCGCCATGGTGCGGTAGTACGCCAAATTGTCGATACCGCGAAAAGACAGTGTCGGGCCGGCCTGGTTGCCTTCCGCCGTGTGGTTGTAAACGACATCGAGGATCACTTCGATCCCCGCATTGTGCAGAATCTTGACCATGCCTTTGAATTCGCGCACCGCTTCATCGGGCGATTGGGGCGTCGAAGCGTAGCTCATCTCCGGCGCGAAAAATCCCAAGGTGTTATACCCCCAGTAGTTGCGCAACCCCCTGTCCAGAAGATGCCGGTCTTGGACGAAGGAATGCACGGGCATCAGTTCCAGCGCCGTCACACCCATTTTTTGCAGGTGCTCGATGATTGGCGCGGACGCCATGCCGGCATAAGTGCCGCGCAGGTGTTGCGGCACGCCCGGATGCAGCTGCGTCATGCCGCGTACATGAGCCTCGTAAATCAAGGTTTCGTGCGCCGGATAAGATGGACGCCTCTCGCCGCTCCAATCGAAGGAGGAATCGATCACCGCGCCTAACGGCGCGAATGGCGCGCTGTCGCGATCGTCAAACGACAGATCCTCACTCTCGTCGCGCAAGTGATAGCCGAACAGCTCATCAGCCCACTGCAATTGCCGCCCGATCGCCTTGGCGTAAGGATCGAGCAGCAATTTATTGGGATTGAAGCGCAGTCCGCTCTCGGGCAGATACGGTCCGTAGACCCGATAGCCATACAGCTGTCCGGGCCCGATGTCGGGGACGTAGATATGCCAGGCGCCGTTGGTGCGCTCGCGGATACGTATGCGTCTTTCGACCTTGCCCGGTCCGTCGAATAGACACAATTCCACCGACTCCGATGATTCGGAAAACAGTGAGAAGTTGACTCCTCGCCCATCCCAGTTGGCGCCTCGGGGAAACGGCAATCCCGCGGTCTGCTTTGACCGTTCGATGTTGTTGGAAATGTCTTATCCCTCGCCGCGCGGCTGAATACCGCAGGCATTATTGACCTTGTGAGCGCGGCCGACGTAGGCGCCGATCCGTAGGACTTGTCGGTTCGCGGCTATACGGCCTGTAGGAGAACAACTAATGAGGCCAAATCCAATTCCTGATTTCCGGCATGTCCTGGCCGTGCTTATCGATGTATTGCTTGTGCTCCACAAGCTTGTCGCGCAGCTGCTGACGCAGATGATCCGCTCGCGCACCAACTTGCGGCAACCGGTCGATGGTATCCATTACCAGGTGAAACCGATCCAGGTCGTTGAGCACCGTCATGTCAAACGGCGTGGTGATCGTGCCTTCTTCTTTGTAACCGCGCACATGCAGCTCGGAATGATTGTGACGACGGTATGTAAGCCGGTGGATGAGCCACGGATAGCCATGGAAGGCGAAAATCACCGGCTTGTCCCGGGTAAATAGCGCATCGAAATCGTTGTCGGTCAGGCCATGCGGATGCTCCGATTGCGGCTGCAGCTTCATGAGATCGACCACGTTGACGACGCGTACCTTCAAGTCGGGCAGCTGTTGGCGCAGGATGGAAACTGCGGCAAGGATTTCCAGAGTCGGCACATCTCCCGCGCACGCCATGACCACGTCAGGCTCGCCGCCCTGATCGTTGCTGGCCCATTGCCAGATTCCAATGCCCTCGCTGCAGTGATCGATCGCGGCCTCCATCGACAGCCACTGCGGCGCGGGATGCTTTCCGGCCACCACGACGTTGACGTAGTGGCGGCTGCGCAAGCAATGGTCCATCACCGATAGCAGGCAGTTCGCGTCGGGCGGCAGGTATACGCGCACGATCTCGGCCTTCTTGTTGGCGACGTGGTCCAAAAAGCCGGGATCCTGATGCGTAAATCCATTGTGATCCTGGCGCCAGACGTGCGAACTCAGCAGGTAGTTCAGCGAAGCGATTTTGCGCCGCCATGCGAGGCCCGCGGTAACCTTGAGCCACTTGGCGTGCTGATTGAACATCGAATCGACAATGTGAATGAAGGCCTCGTAGCAATTGAACAGGCCATGTCTTCCCGTAAGCAAGTAGCCCTCGAGCCAGCCCTCGCACTGATGCTCGCTCAACATTTCCATGACTTGGCCGCTGCGCGCCAAAAATTCATCATCGGGTATCGTTTCCGCCAACCACTGTCGATTGGTCGCCTCGAACACCGCTTCCAATCCATTCGACAGCGTCTCGTCGGGCCCAAATATGCGAAAGTTGCGCGGCGAGTCATTGGCTTTCGCCACGTCGCGCAAGAATTTACCCAGCACATGCGTATCGCCGATACCGCCGATCCCCGGTTTGGGAACGTCCACCGCGTAGTCTGCGAAATCCGGCATGCGCAGATCCCGCAGCAGCAGCCCGCCATTGGCGTTGGGGTTCGCGCCCATCCGCCGCTCGCCGCTGGGCGCGAGGGCCGCAAGCTCCAGCTTGAGGCGTCCGCTCTCGTCGAAGAGCTCCGCGGGACGGTAGCTGCGCAGCCATTCTTCCAACTGCTGGAGATGTTGCGGATTCTTGGCAGGATCGGTGATCGGAACTTGATGCGACCTGAAGCTGCCCTCGATCCGTTTTCCGTCGACGAACTTGGGGCCGGTCCAGCCCTTCGGCGACACGAGCACGATCATCGGCCAGCGCGGCCGTTGCACATCTTGCGGAGATTTGCGCGCATCCGCCTGAATCTTGCGGATCGTCTCGATGACCGTATCGAGTGTCGCGGCCATGGCTTCATGCATGTACATCGGCTCATCGCCCTCGACGAAAAGCGGCGTCCAGCCGCAGCCCTGCAGCAACTGCACCAATTCCTCGCGCGATATGCGTGCCAGCACGGTGGGATTGGCGATCTTGTAGCCGTTTAGATGAAGAATCGGCAGGACTGCGCCATCGCTTGCCGGATTCAGAAACTTGTTTGAATGCCAGGAAGTTGCCAGCGGCCCGGTTTCCGCTTCGCCGTCACCGATCACACACGCTACGGTAAGCGCCGGATTGTCAAAGACGGCGCCAAAGGCATGGCTCAGCGAATAGCCGAGTTCGCCGCCCTCATGAATCGATCCCGGGCACTCGGCGGATGCATGGCTCGGAATTCCCCCCGGAAAGGAGAACTGCGTGAACAATCGCTTCAATCCAGCCTCGTCTTGGCTGACATTCGCATAGACCTCGCTGTAGGTACCCTCGAGGTAGGTTCCGCTGACCACCGCAGGGCCGCCGTGCCCAGGCCCTGACATATAGATCATGTCCAAATCGTATTTCTTGATGACGCGATTCAAGTGCGTGTAGATGAAGTTCTGGCCCGGCGTGGTACCCCAATGGCCGAGCAGCATGTGCTTGATGTGCGCAACGGCGAGCGGCTCCTTCATCAATGGGTTGTCGCATAGATAAATCTGGCCCACGGACAGGTAATTTGCCGCGCGCCAGTAGGCGTCCATCTTGCGCGCCATTTCCGCATCCAGCACCGGCGTTCGGCGAACTTTTCGCATGGCTCATTCCTCCGTCTATAGTCCCACGCATTGCGCGGTCAAACTGGCGATCACCGATTCCTCATCGGTGCGGATCACGCGCACCGCAACGCGGCCCGTCGAGATGCACGCGCCATGCCGCGCGTTCAGCGACTCGTCGAGCTCGATTCCGATGCACTGCAGCCCGTCGCAAATGCGCCGCCGCACGGCTGCCGCGTTTTCGCCGATACCGCCGGCGAATACCAGGGTGTCGAGGCCGCCCAGCGCCGCGGTGTAGGCGCCGATCCATTTTTTTGCCTGATAACAGAAAATCGCGATCGCCTCGCGCGCACGGCTGTCGGTGCTTTCGCGTTCGAGCAAATCGCGCACATCGGCGCTGGTTTCCGAGAGGCCGATGAGTCCTGACTCCTCGTTGACCATGCTCCGAAATTGCGCCGCACTCATCGATTCGTCGAGCATCAGATAGCTCGCCAAACCCGGATCCAAATCACCCGACCGTGTCCCCATGACCAGACCCGCGGCGGGCGTGAATCCCATGCTCGTATCGACGCAGCGTCCGTCGAGCACCGCAGCCAGGCTGGCACCGCTGCCCAGGTGCGCCAGGATCACGCGCCCTTGCGCGGCTGCGCGGTCGCGCAGACGCTCAAGCTCCTGCATCAGAAAAGTGTATGACAGCCCATGAAAGCCGTAGCGCTGCACGCCCTTGGCCGCATATCGGCGGGGAATCGGCAACAGCGTCGCCTCGATTGGCATGCCGCGATGAAACGCCGTGTCGAAGCATGCCACTTGCGGCACGTTCGGATAATGGCGCTGCATCTCTTCGATGAGCCTGATCTCGCGCGGCAAATGCTCAGGATCCAGCGGCTCTATGCGCCGCAGTTCCGCCAGCAGAGTGGGCGACACCCGCTCGGGTCGGCTATGCAGCATGCCATGCACCACCCGATGGCCGATGGCATCCGGAGCGGCATTTGCAGACCGCGCCTTGAGCTCTTGCGCCAAGCGTTCCGCGGTCGCGGCCACCGATTCGGTGCCGAGACGCTCCATCTTCCCGTCGAGCAATCGAACCGGTCGCGCGCCGCTTGAAAATATTGCGAAACGCACGCTCGAGGAGCCGGCATTGATGGTCAAAATATGGGACATCGTAGGACAAACACCGACGTGGCAAGCGCGCTAGAGTCGCCGCAGCGGCATACGATAAGAGAACACGCTTTCAAGCAGATTACAACGTCACCCCGGCGCTTGAGCGGCGGCAACAGCGGCCTGCACGAGCTTTTCCAACCCGGCCACATTGGCGGTCAGCGCCGCGGGAAAACCGTGCCGCTGCTGCAAGTACTCCGGCGTGTTGAACGAGACCCAACAACGATTGGCCGCGTCCTGCCAAGCGAGTACTTTGAGGGGTAGATCCAACGCTGTGCCGGGCGCGGCCAGCATCAATGGAGTTCCGGCGACGGGGCTGCCAAGAATCAACAGCTGCGTCGGCTGCATGCTGAGTCCGGCGGCCGCCGCATCCTTGGCAAAGTTGATGCGAGCGAACACCGTCAAGCCGCGCTGCTTCGCCAGGCTCTCGAGGCGATCCAAAGTCGCATCGACACTGCTGGAGGCGGCCACCACCTTAATGCCCTTGTCGGATTCATTGGCGCTCATTGCGGTTCCTTCATTTAGACTCGGATTCCATGGAAGCGTTTCTTGTTTCAATTACCACCATATCGGTTGCCGAGATCGGAGATCGCACGCAACTTTTGTCGCTGCTGCTCGCAGCCCGCTATCGGCGGCCGTGGCCGATCATCGCGGGAATATTTTGCGCCACTTTGGCGAATCACGCGGTTGCCGGCGCGCTGGGGGCCTGGTTCGGCAGCCTCCTCAAGCCCAACACGCTGGACGTGGTCGTCGGCGCCAGCATGATTGCAATGGCCCTTTGGACCTTGAAGCCCGACAAGCTGGATGAGAATACCGGCGCAGGCAGCGCGATGGGCGCCTTTGTCGCCACATTGACCAGCTTTTTCATCGCAGAGATCGGCGATAAGACGCAGATCGCCACCCTGGCGCTCGCGGCGGCGTATCCGAGCCTCCTCGCCGTTATCGCCGGCACCACGGCCGGCATGCTGATCGCCAATGTTCCGGTGGTGTTTCTGGGAAAAGCTTTTGCCAACCGGCTGCCGCTCAAAGCGATTCACTTCGGCGCCGCCGTTCTGTTTGCAATCCTGGGGTGCCTGTTTCTGGCGCGCGCCCTTTGGATGTCGCAATCGGCTCAGTAGGAGCAATTGGTGTGCTGTTCTGCTCCAGGGCTCGCGTTGGCATCGTGCCAACGACACCGTTGCCATCGCCGCGGTCAACGAAAGTTACTATTCCGTGGCGGTTTGTAATTTCGCGCACTTGAGTTTCGCCTATCAATGGATTAATCATCCTGCCTACAACCGTGACCGTGGGCCTGCATCCGTGATTGCGGTACGATTGCACGGTGCGTTCTAGTTGATCACCAGGAGAATTCCATGGGACTGGCATCAGAATTCAAAGAATTTGCGATGAAGGGGAATGTGGTTGACTTGGCGGTCGGTGTCATCATCGGCGCGGCATTCGGCAAGATTGTGTCTTCGCTGGTGGGCGATATCATCATGCCGGCCCTCGGCAAGGTCATCGGCGGCGTGAATTTCTCGGACCTCGCGGTCAGTCTCGGCGCCGATCCCGCCGGCAAGGCAGTGCTGATCAAGTACGGCTCCTTCATCCAGACTATTTTTGATTTTACGATCATCGCAATCGTCCTGTTCATGTGCATCAAGGGCATCAACAAGCTCAAAAAACCTGCACCGGCGGTTGCGCCGCCGCCCCCGCCACCTCCCAAATCCGAAGTGCTCCTCGAGGAGATTCGCGACTTGCTGGCACGGCGCGCCTAACAGAGGCGCCTCCTAGCGCTCGGCTTCTGCGCAGACAACCAGCGCGTCAGGGAGAGACGTTCGCTTTACTTTTCACCCAAACCTTTAAGGAACATCATGGCCACCAAACACACATTCACATTCCTCTTGGCGCTCACCCCGGCTTTGGCCGTTTGGGCCGATGAGGCCCCGCCGCCACCGCAGGATGTCTGGATCGGCAAGGGCCAATTTGGCTTCTTGAGTTCTCACGGCAACAGCGACGCCGAGTCCCTCAATGGCAACGTTGACCTGCTGCGCTACGACGGGCCCTGGAAAAACGAGATCTATGTCGGCGGGCTGTACGGCAAGAATTCCGGCATCGTCTCGGCGGAGCGCTGGGAGACGCGCGGCCAAAGCAACTACACCATCTCGGGCGACCTTTTCGTGTTCGGCGGCCTTCGCTATGAGCACGATTTGTTCGACGGATTTCAGTATCAGGCGAGTGTCACCGGCGGCTTGGGTTACAAGCTCATCAATAGCGACGACACGAAATTGACGGCACAGATCGGTGCCGGCTATCGGCGCTTGCGTCCGGAAACGATCGACAAGGATGACACCGGGCTGGTGATCTCGCGCACTCCGCTGGATGCAACGGGAGATGCGATCGCAACGGCCGGCGTGGATTTTTCGCATGCCTTCACCAAAACCACCGTCTTTACCAACAAATTTCTGACGGAAGCCGGCTCCGACAACATCTTGCTGCATGACGATCTTGCGCTTACCGTCAAGATGTCGGATAAGCTGGCCCTAAGCGTCGGTTACTCGATCATAGACAATACCAAGCCGCCGGCTCCGCTCAAGAAGCTCGACACGACGGCGAGCGTGAATCTGGTGTTCGGCTTTTAAAGAAACGCAACTCAAGGAGGACTTATGGGCATGTTCGACGGCATATTAGGCGGGGTGGTCGGTGCCGAGATGGCCACGGTCCTCAACGGACTCATTCAAAAGCACGGCGGCGTGCAAGGCATCGTTGCCCAGTTGGAGCAACAAGGATTAGGCGGCACCGTTCGTTCATGGGTCGGAACCGGCGCAAATCAAGCCATCACTCCCGACCAGATTCATCAAGCCTTTGGCTCCGACACCGTAAAAGAACTGGCCGCCAAGGTCGGCTTGTCGCCCGACGTATTGGCTGCCAAACTTTCGCAAGTTCTGCCGCAGGCCATCGACAAACTGACGCCCGCCGGGGCGGTACCCAAAGGCTGACACGAGAGCAACATGAATAAAGCACTAAGCATTCTTGCCATCATCCTATTCGCCGCTGCAGCACACGCCGCCGATTCCGAGCGAACCTTTATTACACCGCCCGGCGCGGACCCCAAAGCGGCGCCGCCGTACAGCAGCGGCGTGTTGGTCAAGGGCACCTTTTATGTGAGCGGAACTCTCGGAATCGACCCCGCGAGCGGCAAGGTGCCGGCGGACGCCGAGGCAGAAGTTCACCTCGTGATGGATTCGGTAAAACAAACGTTGCAGCGAGCCGGACTGACGATGGACGATCTGGTATCCGTGACCATTTATTGCACCGATCTTGACCTATACGACAAATTCAACGCGATTTACCGCTCTTACTTCCAAGACCATTATCCGTCGCGTGCATTTATCGGCGTTGCCAAGCTGGTGCGCGGCGCGCGTTTCGAAATAGCGGGAGTCGCGGTCAAACCGGCTAAGTCTCGATAACCTTTCGCAAGCGCTCGATCTGCTCGGCAAGAACATGGTCCGCGGCTTTCGACGCGCCGTCGAATCCGTCCTTGGCATATCCGCCGACGGCGTAGCTGACGGAAATGTCGGTGCCGTTGGCGGTGCTCTTTAAAGTCCAGGTCATTGAACCCTCGACGCCCAGGCCTTGGAAGGGACCGAGTGCGCCGCGCAGCCGCAACGCCTTGCCCGGCGCGACGTAGACCACATGAAGGTGTTCGACTGAACCGCCGTCGGGCAACTTCTCGCACCAGCAGCCGCCGGCGCGGGCATCCAGGACGAGATTGGCGGCACTGCCCGAGAAAGTGTGCTCGGAGCTCCACCAACGTGCCGGCTGCAACAGCACCGCGAAGGCCTTGTCCGGGGGCGCTGCCACATGCACGGTTTCGCTAACCTCGAAGCCGCTTGCACCGGCGCTCTGCACCTCGGCTGCGGCCGGTTCCGCCGACGACATGGTCAACAGCAAGCTTGAGCACAGCAGCAATTGTTTCGCCGCAATCATATTTATTCTCCCGCGCATTTCTTGAAAGATTCCAGAACCGCCGTCCATCCGCCAGGGGCATCTACCATGCCGCGTATCTGCGCCGCCTTCTCGCCCATGCGCTGCAGATTACGATGTTCCAATTCGACCCGAGTGCTGCCGGCGCTTTCAGCGATGAATCGAACCTCCACTTCGGTAACAAGCTCGGGATCGAATTGCCATTCGCTGCTCAACTGCCAGGCAAGCACCAGGCGCTGCGGCGGCTGCCATTCGATCACATAGCCGGTCTGTCCGGTCGAGCCGTCTTCCGCAACGGCATACCAGCGCCCGCCCACGCGGGGTTCAATGACGTACTGTTTCAGCGGAGATTTGAGAATCGAATGAGTCGCCGGCCACCAGCGCGACATCTCACTGGTGAACAGCGCAAAGGCTCGCTGTTGACTGGCTCTCACCGTCACCTGTTTACGCACCGGCGCGACTGAAATCACTTGCTCGAGTCTCCCTTTTCCACGTCTGCTTTGAACGCCGCCAGCGCGTCGTCCCAAAACTGATCCAGCCAGATTCGTATGGAGGCAAGACCGTGCGGGTCGATGTAGTACACGCGGCGGGTACCCTCGGGGCGATCGGCGACGAGCCCGGCCCTCTTGAGAACACCAAGGTGTTGCGACACGGCGGGACGGCTCACGGGCAGTTGCGCGGCAATGATTCCCACCGGTTTTGGCCCGTGCCGCAGCTGCTCGAATACCTGTCGACGCGTCGGGTCGGCCAGGGCGAGAAATGCAGCTTGGTAAGCCATAACTAACGGTAAGCCTATACTTACCGAAAGTCAAATCACGTTGCGCGAGGCTGCTCGGTCAGCATCTTGTAGATTTTGAGCACTCGCGGAACGTAGGCCATCGTCTCGCTAAAGGGCGGTATTTGGCCGCCGTTGCGCTCGACCGCGTCTTCTCCGGCGTTGTAGGCCGCGAGCGCCAGGCGAACATCGTGGCCGAACCGATCGATGAGAAACTTCAAATAGCGGGCGCCGGCATGCACATTTTGCCGGGCATCAAAGGGATTGGAGACGCCAAATCGGCTCGCGGTCGCCGGCATCAACTGCATGAGGCCAACCGCCCCGCGCTTCGAGACCGCGCGCGAATTGAATCCGGATTCCACTACGATCACGGCCCGCAAAAGATTGGGTTCCAACGCCGCGGACACCGCAGCCTGTTCGATGATGGAGTCGTATTGCGTTGCTTTCGCCAACAATTGAAAGTCATAGCGGTCGCCGCTCGCAGTCCTGTCGTAGGGCGAGAGAACCAGCAGACGATAGCGGTTGTTGTCCGGTACGTCGGTGTAATGCCGCTGGCCTTGCGCGTCCAGGTAAGTGTAAATCTTCTGGTTCGCCGCGGCGGTAGATGCGGTCAGCAAGACTGCAATGAAAAAGGCGAGACGCGGCATGAGTGGCGATCCTTCGCGCAAAGCCTATCCCGGCAAGAGTTTCACCGATGGGACCTGCATCAAGAAACCGCTGAGCGGCGCACAAATTGGCCTAGTCGACGTCCGTTTCGAGCGGTTCCAGGAGGGTTTCATCATTGTTCTGAGGCGAGTTGATCCGATCGCTCACGGCATAAGACAACAACCGCTCGTCGGGATAGGCCGCAAGCGCCATACCCGCCGATTCCACAGCCCCAAATAGCCATAATTCGCGCTGTTCGCGTGTCAGCATGGCGGGCATTCGCCGCCCGGAATTGTGCATTTCCGCGATCAGCGGGCTGGCCGGAAGCGTGACGATGCTGCAGCACTCTGTGACGGCGTTCGCATCCGCGCCGGATCGCGCCCATATTCCAGCGAACCCGAACACATCTTGATCGTCCGGGTGAATATAGTATGGCCGTTCACTCGCGTCCGGATTGACATGCCATTCATAAAAACCCAGAGCCGGAACGATGCAGCGGTAGCCGCGGTTCCAGGACTCTCGAAACCCAGCGTTGCTTGCAAGGCTCTCGACGGGGACATTGAAGGCGGCGCGCCCGGCCAGTCCCCAGCGCATCGTGACACCCTCGGTTTTGCCGTTATTGGCGCGGATAACAGCCACTGTTTGCGCAGGCGTGGTGTTGAAATTCGCCGCGAATTTCCAGCCCGTGCGGGCAAGCTTGAATTCGCGCTCAATGCTCGACGCGTCCGGGATGACATAGCACCTGCACATTTTGAAAGTTTACGCCGAGGCAAGATTTGTGTCCGAAACGGCTGATTGGAAGCAAAAATACCGCGACTCCTTGATCGAAATGGAGGCCGAGGAGGCCCGCTGGAAGCACGTCGAACGGGTGCTGCGACGGTTGGTGGGACGGCTATGCGCCGCAGGCATGGGCGTGAACCCAAAGCTCGACGATGAATTGATTGCACTCGCCGCCGCCAACAGGCGCAACGCCGAGGCCGATGAGCTTGCCCGGCTCGCAGAATCGCTGACGACAACCGTGGTAGCAGTCGATGCGACTTCACCCGTCCCCACGATCACCTTCCCGGCCACGGATACCCACACCCGGCTCGCCATTAAATCGTTGCTCGAGCGGCTGGCAGCGCGCGACCTGAAGGATCCGGCGGCGCCGGCACTGATTGCAGAGTTGGCGGGCGCGAGGAATGACAGTTCGCTGGCCAGTGTCGTGACGCGCGCGGCTGACTTGGTCCATGCGCATGGCGAGCAGCTGCAGCGCGAACGCCTGCAGACCGCCGGGATTCTCGGTGAGGTCACCAAACGGCTCGACGAAATGGCCGCTTACTTGTCCGATTCAACTCACGCCAACCGCAGCCACTTTGAGGACACGCAAACCTATAGCGACACCGTCATGACGCACATGCGCAAACTCACCGATGAGGTCGCCGGTGCGACGGAATTGGGAGTGCTGCAGGGCTTGGTGAATGCGCGCCTCGAGCAGGTCGCGCAACATGTCAGCAACTTCCGTACTCGGGAAGAATCTCGCCTGCTGGAAGTCAACGGACGCGCCGAACGAATGCGCACGCGAATCGCCGAGTTGGAGCGCGAGACGAACGATCTGCACTCGAGATTGGACTCCGAAAAACAAGGTGCTCGAATCGATCCCTTGACGGGAATCGCCAATCGCAAGTGCTTCGAAGAGCGATTCGCGCACGAGATTGCGCAGAAGCCGCAGGCCGTGGCCATGCTGCTGTGGGATCTGGACAGCTTCAAAGTCATCAATGACAGCTACGGCCATCGTGCCGGGGACCGCGTGCTGCAGAGTGTAGCCGCGTGCTTCATGGCGGCGGTGCGCGGCAACGACTTTGTTGCTCGCATCGGCGGCGAGGAGTTCGTGATGTTATTGAGCGGCACGAAAATCGAGCAAGCCATCCTCATCGCCAATCAAGTGCGCTCCGCGGTGGAGGCCTTGCGCTTTCACTTTCGCGGAACGCCGGTGCGCATTACGGTGTCGTGCGGCCTGACCGAACTCAAAGAAAATGACGCCGCGGAAGCCGCCTTCGACCGTGCGGACGGAGCCTTGTACCGGGCAAAGCACGCCGGCAAGAATCTTTGCGTCGCGGCGTAGGCGCGGCCGCTGCTGCGCAGTTAACAGATATTTAACGCATTTTCTCGGTTTGCGGCGCTGATTTTTGACGCATCGTCGCTAGAATCGGTTCGTAGCAGGGATGTATTCACTTTTCTTTCGGACCGCGCCGCGGCGCGGTCAAGGTTGATGACGTCCACCGAATAGTGCATTGCAGCATCAGGTGTCCTTGGCGAAATGAGCAGCGTTCCCAAAACAGTCCTCAGCGAAACAGTGCTCAGCGATTCCGTGCTGAGCGACTCGGTGCTGAGCGAGGCAGCGATCGGCGTCCCGATCAGCACGCCAAGCGCGATCGCGCAGCCGCGGCTTGCGGCCCGCGTCCGCGCGTGGCTGCTCACCGCGCTGCTGTTTCTGGTGCCGCTCGTGGCCTACTGGCCTGCCACATTCCATGACTACGGTCTGCGCGACGACTATTCCAACCTGCGCGAAGCGCACGAAGAGGTCGGCAAGGTCCTGCAGTTCTGCGCCTCGCATGCGCGCCCAATCTACGGCTGGCTATTGCAAACGACGTACGGACAGACCAGCTCCGTGCAGAATCTGCAGTGGCTGCGCTTCGCCGCGGCGTTGTTGCTCGGCGCCATATCCCTGGTCAGCTTCCGCGGCTTGCGCGCGGTCGGCTGGTCGATCAACACCAGCCTGTGTTTTGCAGTGCTACTCAGCTTGGTGCCGTCCGCACAAGTCATTGCCGGTTGGGCGGTCGGCTGGCCCTACGCGGCTACCGCATTGCTCGCGATCGGCGGATTTTTTACCGTGGAAGGCGCACTGGCCGGCGGCCTGCGAGACGGCGTCGGGCGCGCGCTGGGACAATGGATGCTGGCGTTGGGCTTCATGGTGGTGAGCGCGCTGATTTATCAGCCGAGCGCTTTGTTCTACCTGGTGCCGCTCGCCGCTGCCCTGCTCGCGCAGCGCCAACGCAGCTTGCTGCAATCCGCGCGCTGGGTGGGCATCCATCTCGGATTTGTGGCAGGCACACTGGGCCTGGCGTATTGCACGATGTCGGCGCTGTACGCGGCGCATGTCTTCGTCAAGTCCGGGCGTATTGCCTTCGAGACGCATTGGGGCGAGAAAATCGCTTGGTTCCTGCAGGAGCCGCTGCCGAATGCCCTGAGCATGTTCGTGCTGAACGACAATAATCATCGCGACTATGCGCTGTATTTTGGTTGCGCAGCACTGGTCGGCGCGATCTTGATCGCCGCAGCCTGCCTGGAATGGCGGCGCCACGGCATGCAGCGCGGCATTATTTGGCTGTCGGGATTGCTGGGCCTGCCGGTGTTTGCCTTCGCGGTGAGCATGCTGGCTTCGGAGCGCTATGCGACGTATCGCACGATTCTCGCGATGACCGGCGTGCTGCTGTGTTTTCTGGTCGCATCGGTCAGCGCTCTCACCGAGCGCTGGAGCAACAATGCTCGCCGCTTGACCGCGATGCTCTGTATTTCAATTGCGTTTCTTACCGCGCAACATCATGTCTATGCGCTCATCGCGGTGCCCCAGGGCAATGAATGGCAGCTGATCGTTGCCGGCGCCAAACAAGTGCATCTGGATGGCGTGCGGCCGCGGATTTTCGCGATTGCTTCGGCACCGGCGGACCTCTCGACGGCGACGATTTACCACGATGAGTTCGGCTCGCTGTCGTCAAATTCCGAGTGGGTGCCGCGAGAAATGTTCAAACGGGCGATGCATGACCTGCACCCGGATATCGCCAATCTGGACTCGCGCTATGATTTCGCCACCGGGGCGGCGCTGCCGGCGGGGCAGCACTACGACGTGGTCATCAACCTGCATCGCCTGCACCAGTTCTACGTAAACAACTGATTGCCGCGCCGGTCGAGCGCCGACATGCACCTGGGTGCCGTGTTAGGTTGGCGGCATGATTACCGAACCCCTGCTGTGGGTTTTCGCAGCGCTCGGCGCCTTCATGGTAGGCGTCTCGAAGGCCGGCATCACCGGCCTGAGCATTCTCTCGATTGCCCTGTTCAATCACGTATTTCCGAGCAGCAAACAAGCCAGCGGCCTGGTGCTGCCGTTGCTGATTTTCGGCGACTTCGTCGCGGTATTCTCCTATCGCAAGCACACGCAGTGGCGTTACCTGTGGCGATTGTTTCCGTGGACTGCGGCAGGCGTGGTGCTCGGTTATTTCACGCTCGGCCGCATTTCCGACCACACCGCGAGGATTCTCATCGGTTGGATCATCGTCTCGCTGGCGGCCTTGAGCCTTTGGCGCAGGTACGCATCGGCCCCGGCCGAAGAAAAAGCAGCCTCGTTTCACTGGTCGGTGGGCGCGGCCATCGGTATGACCGCCGGCTTCATCACCCTCGTCGCCAACGCAGCCGGCCCGCTGATGGCAATCTATCTCGTGGCGATGCGGCTGCCTAAAATGGAATACGTCGGCACCGCCGCCGTTTTTTTCATGCTGCTCAATCTGTTCAAGGTTCCCTTCATGGTGGACCTTGGGCTGATCACCACCGAGAGTTTCAGCTTCAATCTGCTGTTGGCGCCGGCCGTGTTGCTGGGAGCGCTCGCAGGCCGCTGGCTCCTGAAGCACGTCGATCAGAACGTGTTCGAGCAATTGGTGTTGCTATTGAGCGCAATTGGGGGAATTCTGTTGATCCTATAAGGCAGTTCGGGGGATGGCACATGTACCAGGGCGGTCTGTTCGGTCTAGTTGTGTTGATCGCGGATGTCTGGGCAATCGTGAATATTTTTCAAAGCGGCGCGGACACCGGCAATAAAGTGCTCTGGATCGTGGTGGTTTTTCTGCTGCCGCTGCTTGGATTTATTCTCTGGTACATCTGGGGCCCGAAAACCCGCAGAGCCTAGGATCGCCCAGCTGAATTGCCTGATTGCATATACAGGGTATTGATGCGACCGAGAGATCATGACCGTCACAAACTGGGAACGGCGAATTGGTTGCGCGCATCGGTGCTCGGCGCAAATGACGGTATCGTTTCGACTTCCAGCCTGCTGCTGGGCCTCGCCGCTGCCAATGCCTCTCACGCCACGCTCTTGTTGAGCGGCACCGCGGCTCTGGTCGCGGGCGCCATGTCCATGGCGGCGGGAGAATACGTGTCGGTGCATTCGCAGGCCGACACCGAAGCCGCTGCGTTGGCTCAAGAGCGCGCGGAACTGCGCGAGGACTATGTCGGTGAACGTCGCGAATTGACCGACATCTACATACGCCGCGGCATCGACGCCGCCTTGGCTCGCCAGGTGGCGGACCAACTCATGGCGCACGATGCATTGGGTTCGCATGCCCGCGACGAATTGGGGATTTCGCCCTTATCGCGCGCGCACCCATTGCAGGCTGCCATGGCTTCTGCCGGCAGCTTTTCCGTCGGCGCCGCCCTCCCTCTGACCGTCGTCGCAATTGCGCCATCGCACTACTTGATTGCGGCCATCGCCATTGCCTGTCTCGGGTGCCTGCTGTTTCTGGGCGGATGGTCCGCCAGAGTCGGCGGCGCGAGCATGCGCGTCGGCGCCCTGCGCGTGACATTTTGGAGCGCGCTGGCGATGGCCGTGACCACGGCCGTCGGCGCCGCCGTGGGTCGCCTATGATCTCTGCGCTACTGCGTGTCGAGCAGATGGCCGAGGCCGACCGATGGGCGATGGCAGCCGGCATACCCGGTACGCTGCTGATGCAGAATGCCGGCGAGGCGGTCGCGCGCGAGATCCAGCGGCGCTTTTCCCCTCGCGCGGTCAGCGTCTTGTGCGGTCCCGGCAACAATGGCGGCGATGGCTTCGTCGCCGCTGCCATGCTGGCGCAATCCGGGTGGCCGGTGCGCGTCGCTCTGCTTGGCGAGGTCGAATCCCTGCACGGTGATGCGCAATATCATGCGCGTCGCTGGAGCGGCGTCATCGAAGCGCTGAGCCCCGCTCTCATCGAGAATGCCGATCTGGTGATCGATGCGCTGTTTGGATCCGGCTTGAATCGCCGCTTGGACCACAAAGTCAAAGATGTCCTGGGGTATGCGACCCGCCGCGCGCTACCCATCGTCGCCGTGGACATTCCGAGCGGCATCATGGGAGATGGCGGCGAGAACATCGGCGCGGCACCCGCGGTTTGCACGGTCACATTCATGCGCAAAAAACCGGGACATTTATTATTGCCCGGGCGCGAAGCATGCGGCGATGTCGTGGTTGCCGATATCGGCATACCGCAAGCCGTTCTCGACTCGCTGGGCTTGGATACGTGGGAGAACACACCGGCACTGTGGCTGGATAAGCTGCCGCGGTGGCATGCGAACATCAACAAGTACAGCCGCGGGCACGCGCTGCTGTATGGCGGTTATCCAATGACCGGCGCGGCGCGCATGGCCGCGCGCGCCGCGGCTCGCAGCGGGGCCGGGCTGACGACGATTGCCGTGCCGGAGCACGCCTTTGCGATCTATGCCGCGGCGCTCACCAGCATCATGGCGCAGCCGCTCGCACAGGATGAAGACTTCGCCCGGCTGCTTGCGGATCCGCGCTACACGGCGTTTTCAATCGGGCCCGGCGCAGGCGTCAGCGACGCGACGCGTCTTCGCGCGCTGCGTATGCTGAACACGGGCAAGCCGGTGGTGATCGACGCCGATGCCATCAGCGCGTTCGCCTCGCGGCCAGGAGAATTGTTTCAAGCCATTCACGGCGCTTGCGTCATCACACCGCACGAAGGCGAATTCAAACGCATCTTTGATGTATCGGGCGACAAACTGGCGCGCGCACGTCAAGCTGCGCGCCGCAGCGGCGCCGTCGTCGTGTTGAAGGGGGCCGACACCGTCATAGCGGCGCCCGATGGCCGGGCCGTCATCAACAGCAACGCACCGGCAACACTGGCCACAGCCGGATCGGGCGATGTTCTCGGCGGGTTCATCCTCGGCCTTCTTTCGCAGGACATGGAGGCATTTCCGGCCGCCGCCGCTGCCGTGTGGCTGCATGCTGCCGCGGCGGCCAGTTTCGGCGCGGGGCTGATTGCCGAGGATCTACCCGATCTCCTGCCCGCCGTGCTGCGCCAACTCGGTCAGATCGTCTGATGAACATCTGGCTGCCGACAGTCAGCCTTCACTCTCTCGTCATCGTCGCCAGCATACTTGTCTACATCCTGACCACCCGTGCGCAGCGCGTGCGTCGACCGCCGTCAATCGCCATCGCCTGGGTGCTCGGGATGATCGCCCTGCCCTACCTCGTGCTGCCGATGTATCTGATGTTTGGGCGACGCAAGCTGCCGCGCAGGAGTTTGCGTCCCGCCCCTGCAAGAACCACCGCGCGGCGCTGGGCGCAGGACCTGATTGAAAGCTTCGGGCTGCCGGAATCCTCAGAGGCGCTGATCACCATGCATGCGGACGGAACGCAGTCGGCGGCGGCCCTGTTTTCCGTCATGGCGAGCGCGGTGTCGAGGCTCGACATCTGCACCTACATACTCGGCGATGATGCGTTCGGCCGCGAAGTCATGCAGCACATGATGGAGCGCGCACGCAGCGGCGTGGAAGTCAGGCTGCTTCTCGACGGTGTCGGCGCACTTCAATTGCCCAAAGCGTGCTTCAGCGCTCTGCAGCGAGGCGGCGTCGAAACCGCCATTTTCAGTGCCTTATTTGCGCGCAAGACTCAAGGTCCGCGCAATTTGCGCAATCACCGCAAAATGGTGATCGCGGACGGCGCGAGACTGTGGGCCGGCGGACGCAATCTCGCCGCCGAGTATTTCTTAGGTGTGGCCGGCGCGCCGCCATGGCAGGACTTGACCTTTGATTTGCAGGGCCCGGTGGCGGCGGCGGCCGCCTCGCAATTCGAGTTTGACTGGGTCTGCGCCGGCGGCAAGCCGGCATCGGTCGGCGCCGGCAGCACGCCTCCCCTTCCCGCCGGCACCGCGGTCGGAGAGGCGCAGTTTCTGCCAAGCGGCCCCGATCAGAGCGAAGATACCGTGCATTCCTTGCTGATCGATGCCTGCTTTCATGCCCACGAACGCATGCTCGCCGTGACGCCCTATTTCGTACCTGATGTCAGCTTGGAAACGGCGCTGCGCCTCGCGGCGCGCCGCGGTGTGCGAATCGATTTGTGCATCCCCGCACGTTCCAATCACCGCTTGGCGGACTTTGCCCGCAATCGTGCGCTGCGTTCCTTGAGCGCGGCGGGCGTCAACGTGCATCTGCTGCCCTATATGAGCCACGCCAAAGCCGTGGTGTTCGATCACACCTTCGGGCTCGCCGGTTCGGTGAATCTTGATTCGCGCAGTTTGCTGCTCAACTATGAATGCGCGGTGGTTTTCTATGGCCGCGACGAGATAAATTGGCTGGCAAGCTGGATCGAGGCCCTGATTCCGAAAACAGCGCCGTTCGACCGCCGGCCCCCAGGTCTACTGCGCGATCTTTGCGAAGGATTGCTGCTCACGGTGGCGTATCAGTTGTAGCGTAGGATTGGTCTGACACGGTTTATGACTCACGAGCTTTTGCGCGTAGTATTCTGCGACGCTTCCAGTGTCGGGTGATCGGTGGAATTCAAGGATTATTACCAAGTGATGGGCGTTGCGCGGGACGCGACCGACGCGCAGATCAAGCAGGCCTACCGCAAACTTGCACGCAAGTATCATCCGGACGTCAGCAAGGAGAAGGATGCGGAGGCGCGCTTCAAGGAAGTTGGCGAGGCCTATGAGGTCCTCAAGAGCCCTGAAAAGCGTGCGGCGTATGATCAGCTGGGCAAAGACTACCGCCCCGGACAGGACTTCAGGCCGCCGCCGAACTGGGATTCGGGCTTTGAATTCAGCGGCCCGGGCGCCGGTGCGGGCGATGCATCGTATAGCGATTTTTTTGACGCGCTGTTCGGCGCGCAGGCGCGCGCCGGGCGCGGGCGCGGCGGCGCGGCTCATCCTGGACGCGGCGAGGATCATCACGCCAAGGTGATGCTGGATTTGCAGGCATCGCTGAACGGCGGGACGCGTTCATTCACTTTGCGCATGCCTGAGATCGACGCCGAAGGCCGGCTGGTCTCGAAGGAGCGCACGCTGAACGTTCAAGTACCCAGGGGAATTCTGGCCGGCCAGCAAATCCGCCTCGCAGGTCAGGGAGGACCCGCGCACGGCGAAGGAACAGCAGGTGACCTTTATGTCGAGATCGAGTTCCAGCCCGACCCCCTGTACCGAATCGACGGGCGAGACCTCTACCTGGAATTGCCGGTTGCACCTTGGGAAGCCGCTCTGGGCACGACCGTGAGGACGCCCACTCCCAGCGGTATCGTTGAACTGAAAATTCCGCCCGGATCGCATGCCGGCAGCAAGTTGCGGCTGAAAGGCCGCGGAATTCCGGCGTCCCAACCGGGCGATTTTTATGTCGTGCTGCAGATCGCTCTGCCGGCCGCCACCGACGAAAAAGCCAAGGCCGCGTATGCGGCGATGGCCGCTGCTTTCGCGTTCAACCCTCGCGCCAGTCTTGGAGTCTAATATGTCCCCAACAGACGACCCGGCGTTACCCGGCACCATTTTCGACGAATCCGCGTTGCTGAGCATCAAGGACTTGAGCCGGATGTGCGCGGTTGACGAGCATCACATCGTGGAATTCGTCGAGGAAGGAGTCCTCAGCGTCATCAATGTCAGAAGCGAGTGGCACTTTTCCGGCGATGCGCTGCGCCGCGCCCGCCTCGCGGTGCGCCTGGAGCGGGACCTGGAACTGAATCTTCCCGGCGTCGCACTTGCAGTGGAATTGATCGAAGAACTGGCCCGGCTGCGCCGCGAGCTCGGAGCAAGACGCTCGTGAACAAAGCCGACCCCAAAGTTGAATCCGACGCCTTCGTATTCTTTGGCGCTACCGGCGACCTGGCGTACAAGAAAATATTTCCGGCGCTCTATGCCATGGCGCGGCGCGGCGGTTTCCACATCCCGATCATCGGCATGGCGCGCGCCGGATGGAGCTTGGACAAGCTCATCGAGCGCGCGCGCGACAGCGTCAAACAAGGCGGCGACTACGACGATGCGAGCTTCGCAAAGCTCGCCGCTCTGCTGCGCTATGTCGACGGCGATTACGCGGATGCCGAGACCTTCGCCAGGCTGAAGAAGGCGTTGGGATTGGCGAAGAGCCCGATTCACTATCTGGCGATTCCGCCGAGCATGTTCGCCAGCGTGGTCCAGGGACTGCAAGAGTCCAGCTGCGCGGAAAATGCCCGGGTCATCGTGGAGAAACCCTTCGGCCGGGATCTTGCCAGCGCACAGGCGCTCGATCGAACCCTGCATGAGGTGTTCGATGAATCCTCGATTTTTCGCATCGATCACTACCTGGGCAAGGAAGCCGTGCAAAACATCTTGTACTTCCGCTTCGCCAACACGTTCCTCGAGCCCATATGGAATCGCGAATACATCCGCGACATTCAAATCACCATGGCTGAGAATTTCGGCGTGCAGGGCCGCGGTGCTTTCTACGAGGAAGTCGGTGCGATCCGCGACGTCGTGCAAAACCATTTGCTGCAAGTCGTGACGTTGCTGGCAATGGATGCACCCGTCGGCCACGACGCCAAAACCATGCAGGCCGAGAAACTGCGCATTTTCCGGGCGATGCGGCCTCTCGATCCAAAGGAAGTCGTGCGCGGTCAATTTCGCGGCTATCGCGCCGAGAAAGGCGTGGCCAAGAACTCCCAGGTCGAGACATTTGCCGCATTGCATTTGCGCATCGATACCTGGCGGTGGGCGGACGTGCCGTTCTACATTCGCGCCGGGAAAAATCTGCCGATCACGGCAACCGAAGTCAGGGTGGTTCTCAAGCGGCCGCCGCTGGCAATCTTCGATCCCAGCGACAAGATGCCGTCGAATTATTTCCGCCTGCGCCTGAGCCCCGAAGTGGTGATCGGCGAGGGTGCATTGGCGAAGCTCAACGGCGAAGACATGCGCGGCGAGCCGGTCGAATTGATTGCGCGCCACAATACGCAGGAAGAAAAATCTCCCTATGAACGGCTGCTGGGAGATGCCGTGCGCGGCGACACCTCCTTGTTCACGCAGGACGACTGCGTGGAAGCCGCATGGCGCGTGGTTGATCCGGTGTTGAAGGCCGGCCTGCCGGTCGGCGAATACCAACCGGGTACGTGGGGCCCGGAGGCCGCCCGCAACATTGTCGATTCCGGAGAAGCTTGGCATGATCCCCAGATCGAGAAGTCGGCGCCGTGCTGAACGAAGCAGCCGCGATTTTTCTGCTGGATGTCGATAACACGCTACTGGACAACGACCGCTTCACGGCCGACCTCGGTGATCGGCTGGAAAGCTGCTTCGGCGCCGCTGAGCGGGCCCGCTACTGGGATATTTTTGCGCAGCGGCGCGCGGCACTGGGACTGGCCGATTACCTGGGCAGCTTGCAGGATTTTCGGGCGGGGCTTGATGATGACCCCCAGCTGCTCGACATGTCGCAGTATCTGCTTGAATACCCCTTTGCGAGCCGGCTGTTTCCGCGCGCGCTCGACGCGATAGCGCACCTGCGGACGCTCGGTTCCCCGGTCGTGCTGTCCGACGGGGACATCGTGTTTCAACCGCGCAAGATCCGGCGCTCAGGCATTTGGGATGCTGTGCAGGGCCGTGTCATGATCTATGTGCACAAGGAAAAAGTGCTGGATCATATGCAGCGGCGCTTTCCGGCCAGGCACTATGTTATGGTCGACGACAAGGCTAATCTCCTGGCGGCGATGAAGTCGGCGCTGGGTGCGCAGCTGACGACGGTATTCGTGCGTCAAGGGCACTACGCGCAGGCGGCGGAGTCCAATCCGATAGTCCCTGCGCCGGATCTGGTGATCGAGCGCATCGGAGATCTTCTCAATCACAACTCAACCGACTTTAAGGTGCGACCATGAGCATGACGAAAAACCTGCACGACCTGGGTCAAAGCCTATGGCTCGACAACATCACGCGCGAAATTCTCGACGACGGAACGCTGCGCCGTTATATCGAACAGTTCTCGGTCACCGGCCTGACGTCCAACCCGACGATTTTCGATGAGGCCATCGGCAAGACTGCCGCCTACGACAAGGGTATTCGGCAAAAAGCCGGCGCCGGAATGTCCGGCGAGACCTTATTCATCGAATTGGCGCTGGAGGATCTGCGCCGCGCGGCTGATCTTTTCAGGCCCGAGTTCGACCGGACGCAGGGGATCGACGGCTGGGTATCCATGGAAGTCTCGCCGCTGCTGGCGAACGACACCCAGGCCACCATTGACGCGGCACTACGAATTCACAACCAGGCGAACCGCCCCAACCTCTACGTAAAAATCCCGGGAACGCCTGCCGGCGTGCCCGCCATCGAGGCCGCCATCTTCGCCGGCGTTCCGATCAACGTCACGCTGCTGTTTTCGCGTGAACAGTATCTGAAAGTCGCCGAGGCCTACATGCGCGCCATGGAGCGCCGCATCGCCGCCGGCCTTGATCCGAAAATCAACTCGGTTGCTTCCGTGTTCGTCAGCCGCTGGGATCGCGCCGTCGCCGATAAAGTGCCGCAGGAATTGAGCAACCGACTGGGCATCGCCATCATGCAGCGAACCTACCGGGCGCACTGCGAATTGATCGGCGGTAAGCGCTGGAAGGATCTCGAAGCCAAGGGTGCGCGCAAGCAGCGTATGCTGTGGGCCAGCACCGGAACGAAGGATCCGAAATCCCCGCCCGGCCTGTATGTCGAGGCGCTGGCCGCTCCGGACACCGTCGATACCATGCCGGAAAAGACCTTGTTGGCGTTCGCGAAAGACGGCAAGCTCAAGGGCGTCATGGCCAAGGACGGCGGCGATGCGGAAGACGTGCTGACTCGGTTTGCCCGCGCGGGCATCGACGTCGACGCCCTCGCCTCGCAGCTGCAAGTCGATGGCGCCGCGTCGTTTGTCAAATCCTGGACTGAACTCCTGCAGCGCATCAAGGACAAAAGCGCCGCTCTGGCGACCACTTGAATCCGCGCCTCAGTCCACTCGCCGGCAAACCGGCCCCCGCCGCCTCGCTGGTCAATATTCCGCGTCTGATCACGGCGTATTACAGCGAACGGCCGGATCCTTCGGTCCCTGCGCAGCGGGTTGCCTTTGGTACGTCCGGGCATCGCGGATCTTCGTTCGACATCAGCTTCAACGAACTTCATGTGCTCAGCATGAGCCAGGCCATCTGCGAATACCGCAAGCAGCACGGCATTGGGGGTCCGTTGTTCATGGGCTTCGATACCCACGCGCTTTCCGCCCCGGCGTTCGCCAGTGCGCTCGAGGTGCTGGCCGCGAACGGCGTCGAGGTGATGATTGCGGCGGAAGATGAGTACACGCCGACCCCCGCCATCTCGCATGCGATTCTCACCTACAATCGCGGCCGCAGCGCCGGGCTGGCAGACGGCATCGTCATCACGCCCTCGCACAATCCGCCCGACAACGGCGGTTTCAAGTACAACCCGACGAATGGGGGTCCCGCGGATACCGATATCACCAAATGGATCGAGAATCGAGCAAACGACCTGTTGCGGCCCGGTGCCGTCGGCATCAAGCGAACACCGTACGCCACGGCGCGGCGCGCGGCAACCACGCACTCGCACGACTTCGTAACGAACTACGTTGCCGATCTTTGCAACATCTTGGACATGAAGCTCATCCGCGATTCCAAGATCCGCATGGGCGTGGACCCGCTTGGCGGCGCGGGCGTGCACTATTGGCCGCGCGTTGCAGAGAAGTATGGGCTTGATCTTACCGTGGTGAACGATGCAGTCGATCCGACGTTTCGATTCATGACGCTCGATTGGGATGGAAAGATCCGCATGGATCCGTCCTCATCCTACGCCATGCAGCGGCTCATCACTCTCAAAGATCGCTACGACATCGCCTTCGCCTGCGATACCGACCACGACCGGCACGGCATCGTCACCGCGAGCAGCGGATTGATGCCGCCGAATCACTATCTCTCCACGGCAATCGATTATTTGTTCAGTCATCGCAGCG
This sequence comes from Steroidobacteraceae bacterium, assembly GCA_036495805.1. Lineage (GTDB taxonomy): Bacteria > Pseudomonadota > Gammaproteobacteria > Steroidobacterales > Steroidobacteraceae > Bog-1198. Next base: position 122,432 of record DASXMG010000063.1, read on the forward strand.
GCTGGCAGACCGATGCTGCGGTGGGCAAAACGGTGGTGAGCAGTGCCATGATCGATCGGGTCAGCCGTAAGCTCAAGCGCACGGTGTTCGAAGTGCCGGTCGGCTTCAAATGGTTCGTCGACGGGCTCGTGGACGGCAAATTGGGATTTGGCGGCGAGGAAAGCGCCGGCGCCTCCTTCAGCCGAATCGATGGCAGCGTTTGGACCACCGACAAGGACGGCATCGTGCCGGCGCTCCTGTCGGCGGAAATTACCGCCCGCACCGGACGAGATCCGGGCGCGCATTATCAAGCGCTGACGCAGGACCTTGGCACCTCGTTTGCCGATCGGATCGACGCGCCCGCTACGCCGGCGCAGAAAGCCAAGCTGGGCAAGCTCAACGGGCAACAAGTGAGCATTACTGAACTTGCCGGCGAACCGATCGATCAGATTTTGACGCAGGCACCCGGCAACGGCGCGCCGATCGGTGGCGTGAAAGTGACCTCGCGCGGCGGCTGGTTCGCGGCACGCCCCTCCGGGACCGAGGACATCTACAAAATCTATGCCGAAAGCTTTCACGACGATGCCCATTTGCGCCGTCTGATCCGCGAGGCGCAAAGCATCGTCGACGCGGCACTCGCCGGCGCTTAGCCCGGCGCTCACTTGGCGGATTCCGATGACATCGCGCTGACGGCCACCGCCAAGCGGTTGCTGCCCTGGCTGGTGGCCGTCGGTTTTTTCATGGAATCGTTGGACACGACGATTCTCAATACGGCCGTGCCGGCGATTGCGAAGGCGCTCGATGTGCCGGTTTTGAGCATGAAGGCGGTTCTTGCAAGCTATACCTTGAGCTTGGCGGTCTTCATTCCGATCAGCGGCTGGATGGCCAATCGCTTCGGCACGCGCAAAGTGTTTGCATCCGCCATCGGCATCTTCACGCTCGGCTCGTTGCTCTGCGGTATTTCCCGCGACATCCACTTGCTGGTGGCATGCCGCATCCTGCAAGGCTGCGGCGGCGCCATGATGATTCCGGTGGGCCGGATCACCATGGTGCGCGCTTTTGCAAAATCCGAGCTCATCAATGCAATGAGTTTCGTCGCCATTCCAGGACTGGTGGGTCCGATGCTCGGACCCGTGCTCGGCGGCGCGATCATCGGATATTTTCATTGGAGCGTGATTTTTTTCGTCAACATTCCGATCGGCCTGTGCGGCTTGATAATGGTCTATCGGCATTTGCCGAATTACCGCGAAAAGCGCAACTACCGGCTGGATATCATAGGACTGGTGCTGTTTGGTTCGGGAATTGCGTTGCTTTCCTACGTGCTCGAGGTGTTCGGCGAAACCACGCTGACCGCGCGGGAAATGTTGGGATTGCTGGGAATCTCAGCTGCCCTGCTCGCCGCTTACGGTCTCAATACCAAGCGCACGGCTCACCCGCTGCTGCGCCTCAAGCTTCTGGCGATCCGCACGTTTCGCGTCGCGGTGAGCGGCAATTTATTCACGCGCTTGGGGATAGGCGGTATCCCATTCTTGTTGCCGCTGCTGTACCAGGTGGGCCTCGGGTTTTCGCCGATTCAATCGGGGCTGCTGATCATGCCGCAGGCTTTCGCCGCGATGAGCCTGAAATTGACCATGCCGTTGATCCTGAAGCGATTCGGTTATCGGAGGGTGCTCATCAGCAACACCATCCTGCTGGGCGTCATGATCATGCTGTTTGCCACCATCAACCTCGACACGCCCGTGTGGCTCATCGTCCTCATGGCGTTCACGTACGGCTTCCTGACTTCGCTGCAATATACGAGCATGAACACCCTCGCCTACGCGGATATCGGCGAACACGAAGCGAGCGGTGCCAGCACCATTGCCAGCACCGTGCAGCAGTTGGCCGTCAGTTTTGGCGTCGCCACCGCCTCGCTCGCGGCCGCTCTGTTCATTCCTGATCGAATGCGCGCGACGCCGCCGCAACTGCTGCACGGAATTCATCTGGCGCTCTTGGGGCTGGCGGCCCTGACGATCGTGTCCACTTGGGTGTTCGCGCGGCTGCGCGCCGCGGACGGCGCCGCAGTGAGCCGCCACAAGTCCGCGCTGCCCTCGATCTAGGAACCGGACTCGCGCTTGCGCCGCGCCTCATAGGCCCTCAAGTGCGCGTAGGCGGTCGTGAGCAGGGGCGCCGGCGGCGCATGGGACGCGCGGCCGAGAAGATCGCCGACGATGTGATCTGCCTCGACGCGGCCGCCCTGTTCGATATCCCGCAGCATTGAAGCCGTGAAGCCGGAACCGGGCGCCGTCAGAATGGCCAGGCCCGCGGTGCTCGCAGCCTCCCGCGGCGGGAAGCCGTTGGCGGCGGCAATTGCAGCGCATTCTTGCAGCAACCGCACGGGGATATCCTGTGCATCCGCCGCGACAATATCGCCGACCGTTGCGCGCATGAGGCTGGTCGTTGAGGCAGCCGCGGCGATGAACACCCACTTCTCCCACATCTCGTGCAGTATGTCGTGGCTGAGTAGCGCATCGAAGCCGGGGACTTGCAGGGCGTCAGCGACACCGTCGATGAGAGTTTCGCCGGCATCGCGCGCACCGAATGCGAGGGCATTGAACGGGCCCAGCTGATGAATCCGTCCAGCCGCATCGAGGGTCGATGAAATACGCGCCAATCCGCCCAACACGCGGCGCGCACCGAAGCGTGCGTCCAGCACATCGAGGTGGCGCATACCATTCAGCAGCGGAAGAACGCGCGAGTCAGGACCCATGCCGTCTGCGAAGTCCTCGATTGAGGCTTCCAAGTCGTAGGACTTGCTGCTGACGAGGATCAATCCGTAGATACCCCGAAGATCTTTCGAGTTCACCAGCGATGGCGCCGGCAAGCTGATGTTGCCCAACGGGCTTATCACCTGCAGGCCGTGGCGGCGAAGTTGATCCGCGCGGCGCTCTCTGACCAGAAAAGTGACATCGCGGCCCGCCGCTGCCAAGCGCGCGCCAAAATAGCCGCCGATGGCGCCGGCGCCGACTACGAGAATTCTCACTCTTTTTTGATTTCGTGACCGCCGAATTGATTGCGCATGGCTGCCAGCAGCTTATCGGTAAACGAATCGTTATCGCGCGAGCGCAAGCGCTCGAGAAGCGACAACGTAATAACCGGCGCGGAGACGCCCAATTCGATGGCGTCGGCAACAGTCCAGCGACCCTCCCCCGAGTCGGCCACGTAGGGAGCAATGCCTGCGAGCGTCGGATTCTTGCCCAGGGCAATGGCCGTGAGATCGAGCAGCCAGGATCGCACCACGCTGCCATAGCGCCAAATCTCGGCGATTTGGTGCAGGTCGAGCTTGAATTCTTCTTTGTGCTGCAAGATCGAGAAGCCCTCCGCGTAGGCCTGCATCAGCCCGTATTCAATGCCGTTGTGGACCATCTTGGTATAGTGGCCTGAGCCCACCGGCCCGACCCGGCCCCAGCCTTGATCCTTGGCCGGTGCCAGCGTCTCGAAAATCGGACGCAACCGCTCCACCACCGCTTCGTCACCGCCGATCATCAGGCTATAGCCTTCTGCCAAGCCCCAGATTCCCCCGCTGGTGCCGGAATCGACATAGTGAATCTGGCGCTGCGCGACCATTGCCGCACGGCGCTGCGTGTCGCGGTAATTCGAATTGCCGCCGTCGATAATGGTGTCGCCCGCGGCGAGCAACGGCACGAGCTTGGTGATGGTGCCATCGGTAATCTCGCCCGCAGGCACCATGAGCCATACCGCACGCGGTGCCTTGAGCTTGGCAACCATTTGCTCGAGCGAAGCCGCAGTTTGCGCGCCGCTCTTCTCCAGCAGTGCGCGAGCGGCTTCCGCCGGATCATAGCCCACGACTTTATGCCCGCCGCGCATCAGGCGCTGCGCCATGTTCGCGCCCATCCGACCGAGACCGATCATTGCAATTTCCATGACTCTTCAACCGTGTTCGCGCGAACGCATCGGAGCTGAGTATATCTCGGATCAAGGCCGTCTGAGGATTGTCATCACCGCAGGACTACCCACGGGCTCGAACCGGCCGGTGAAAGTCAAGCCGCCGGTCAATGGATTCAAATGAAACGAGGTGATCGAATCGCCGCGCTGATTACATGAATAGAGAAAAGCGCCGCTCGGATCGATGCTCAAGCAGCGGGGCGAATCGGCGTGTACCCAGGTCTCAGAAATAGCGCGCAGTTGGCCGTCCGTCGCGACGCCAAAAATCGACACCGCATTGTGCAAGCGATTTGCCACATACAAAAACCGGCCATCGGCGGTCATGATGATTTCAGAGGCCAGATTGCTGCCCGCAAACTTCGGCGGCAAGCTCTGCACCACCTGCTTGAGCTTCATAGCGCCACGCGATGCGTCATAATCGTAAACCGCAACCTTGGCGTCATGCTCATAGAGGTTGTAGAACACATGCCCGCCCGGATGAAAGACAAAATGCCGCGGCGCAGAACCCGGAGCTGCCGCGACCACGGGTACTTCGGCGGGCAGCAATTTTCCGGCACCCGCGTCCAGACGCCAAATCAGCGTGAGATCGAGGCCAGCGTCATTGGCGATGACGAATTGTCCGCTGGGATCGGCCGCGACCATATGCAGATGCGGGCCATCGTGGTCGCTGAAGGCGAATTGCCCGGGTGGATCATTCGTGCTGCGCACATGATGCCGCGGGCCTACGCTCGGTCGTATATCCGTCGCATCGCCCAACGCCCCGTCAGATCCCACCGGGAAGACGGCGACGCTGCCGCCGCCATAATTCGCGGCGAATACGAACTTTCCGGACGGATGCACGCTGACGTGAGCCGGTGCCGAACCGCCGGAACTCACCGCCCCGATGCGCTTGAGCTGCAAGCTGTCATTGTCGATGGCGTACGAGACGATGGCGCCGCTGTGCTGCCCTTGGTAGTTGTCGATTTCGCTGACGGCATATAACCGGGTCTGCGCCGCATTCACCGCGAGCCAGCTCGGGTTGCGAATGTCATCGATGAGCTGAAGCTGGGTCAACGCCGCTGTCGCCGGGTCGAGGCGAAACAGATAAATGCCGCCGCCATTCGGCGTGTAGGTGCCGACGTAAGCGTAATGATAGGTCTGCGGCAAGGATGCTGCGGGCGGAACGGCCGCGTTCATGAGGCGAGGCCAGGCCGTCGGCACGAGCAAGGGTGCTGCCCTCAGCAAATCGCGCCGGCTAATTCTAGATCTCAAAAATCCTTATCCCGTTGCGCAGCGATTCAGCGTTCAGTTGTTCAAGAAGATCGTAATGCTGTTCGCGGTTAAAGCAAAGGTCGACGCCGTATATTGCCCTATTGCCGTCATCCCCGTTGCCAGCGCCGTGCCGTTTAGTTCGGTTTGCAGCTGCGTGATGAATGCGGGGTAGGTCTCGAAATTCTCCACGGTCGAGGAGCTTGCGTGCCCGATCGAAAATACCACGCCCGAACTCGTTGCCGGCGTAATCGACAGGTTGGATGCCAGCCCCACCAGGTTGATGATTTGCGACCCGATTTGGATCTGGTGCCGCGCTCCGAAGTTGCCGGTGGCCGGGTCCAGCACGATGGCAGAGCTGTCAAAAGAGGTGAATGGCGATGCGCTGCCGCCGCTCCAATCGAGCACCAGCTGCGCGTCGATGGTGGTCGGATCGAGCAGCGCCGAGGCGGAAAAATTGGGTGACGCGGTTGCAAATGCGTTGGCGAAGCCCGTGACGATGACCGGCGCCCCCACGGTCGAATTTGTAAGATCGGGCGGGCTACTGCCGTTACTGCTGCTGAACTCCACGCCGTACTGAGTCGGTTCTGCGCCGCTGCCGGTGAAGTCGAAGGCGCTGATCGCGCGGCCGCCGAGATCCGTCAGATTGAGGGTCAGTGACGAGCTGCCCTGCACGGTTACGACACCGGCAGCAGAGGTCAGGTCGAGACGCACTCGACCCGCGCTGGCATCAAGAAGGACCTGGCCGGTGCTGGTGTTGCTGGCTGTCCCGAAAGCCTCAATGACCGATCCCACCGAAATCTGTTGCACGCTTATCGCGCTCTCGACCCCTTGGCCGAAGAACGTCACCAAGGTGCTGGGGCCGACATTCACGATAGTCGTACCCGGAACCAGCGTATCCGCGCTGCCATTCTGGGTCAGGGTCGCATCTTCCAGCCCTACGGTGTTGCCGCTGCGCGCCGACACCGTCCCCGACACGCGAGCCAATCCAACGCCCTGAACGCTGCCGTCAACCTGTATCTGCGACGCGGTGAAGGTCACGGTGGAGACGGTCGAACTGACCGGCGTCGTGGTAGTCGTGGTGGTTGTGTCAGGCGTGGTCGTGTCGGTCGGGCTGGTAGTGTCGGTCGGCGTAGTGCCGGTCGGTGTAGTGCCGGTCGGCGTAGTCTGCGGGATGGTGGTCGCCGAACTCGATGCTGTGAGCGTGCCGAACACCGTCGTCACGGTGTTCGACGCGAGTGCTGCGAGTTGCGTCTGGCCTGCGGCGCCCGCCGACACAAAACCATTGATTTCGTAGGTGGTCGTATCGCTCGGTTCGATCAAAAGGCTCCCAAGCGCAGCCGTGCTGCTGTCAAAAGGCATCACACCCGTCGTGAGCACGGAATTGTTGGCGCTCAGCAGCGGCCCGTTGAGGCGAACTTGCTTGGCATCGATAGGCTGCATGCTCGCCGAGATCAGCGGCGTGATTGTGACGGTATCGTTGCTCAAATTGATGAGGTTCGAGGCTGCCAGATTGAAGTTCAAGGAAAGCCGGCTGGCCTGCTTGGCGGCACTGCGCAAGGGATCCGCGGGATCCACGGACACGATCACGCGCGCCAGACCCAATGCCTTGCCGCTCGCATCCACGGGCGCCAGCGCCACACCGTCAAGGCTGCCGTCGTCATAGATGATCTGCGCGGTGCTGTAGTCGAGCGTGATTTCCGCGCCGCCGTACGTGCCCTTTGCAACGGTCGGCGCGCCGAGGACCTCGCTCAGGTCGGTGACTTTTGTAAAATCTACAGTGGTGGCCGTCGGTAAAATCATCGGACCCGGCTTGCCGCTGGATGATCTCAGTTGTATCGATGCCACGCCGACACGATAGGTAATGAAGCGATCCGACGAGGGCGTCGCGGTCAGGGTAACTACGGTGCTGCCGCTGCACGCCGCGATCGCCAGCAGGGCCAGAAACAGCGGCAGCGCGAGCAGCCTGGAAATAAAGTCCCGCATGCAGGCTATTGTTGTGCGATTCAAGCGTCGTGAGAAGCGCCAATGAAGAAAAGATCTGTGAAGTCCCGTTAATGCGCGAGATGCGTCGCCGGGCTGCGACAAATTCGTGCCAGGGGCGCTACAGCGCGCGTGAAATCACTTCTTTCATGATTTCATTGGTGCCGCCATAAATGCGCTGCACGCGCGAATCGGCAAACATGCGGCATACGAGGTATTCGTTCATGTAACCGTAACCGCCGTGCAACTGAACGCACTCATCGAGCACATCCTGCTGCGTGTCGGTCACCCAGTATTTGGCCATCGATGCCGTCACCGTGTCGAGCGTGCCGTTGACGATCTTCGCGATGATATCGTCCACAAACACGCGCGCAATATGTGTCTTGGTGGCCAACTCCGCGAGCTTGAACTTGGTGTTTTGAAATTCTGCGATGGCTTTGCCGAAGGCTTTGCGATCCTTCACATAGCGGATCGTTTCCGCCAGCGCGCCTTCCATTGCGGCAACGCCCGACACCGCGATCAGGGCGCGCTCGTAGGGCAAATCGCCCATGAGTTGATAAAAGCCCTGCCCTTCGCCGCCGCCCAAGAGATTGGCCGCGGGTACGCGCACATTCTCGAAAAACAGCTCCGCCGTGTCCTGCGATTTCATTCCCATCTTGTCGAGAATTCTGCCGACACGAAAACCCGGCAAGTCTTCAGTCTCCACCATAAAAATTGAAGTACCCTTGGCGCCGGCGCCCGGCGTGGTTTTCACCACCACCGCAATCAGCCCGGCAAGATACCCATTCGTGATGAATATCTTCGAGCCGTTGATGAGGTAGTGATCGCCTTCGCGTGCCGCACGCGTCTTCAGTCCCTGCAAATCGGAGCCGGCCGCGGGTTCCGACATGCCGATGGCGCCGATCAATTCGCCGCTCGCCATGCGCGGCAGGAAGCGGCGCTTCTGTTCTTCGGTGCCGTGATTGAGCAAGTAGTGGGCGCAGATGCTGTGCACACCCTGTCCAAAGCCGGTGATTCCGCGTCGCGCGGTTTCCTCGTACAGAACCGCTTCGTGTCTGAAATCGCCGCCCGCCCCACCATACTCAGCCGGTATGTCGGTGCACAGCAATCCCGTCTCGCCGGCTTTGCGCCAGATGTCTTTGCCGACGTGTTGTTGTTTGCGCCACTGCTCCTCGTTCGGCACCATTTCGGCATCGACGAAGCGCGTCACCGCGCCGCGAAAAATCGCGAGGTCCTCGTCCATCCAGGGCGAGGCGTACGCTGCGCTCATTCGCCAGGTTTCGCGGGCGCGGGCTCGGCTGGAACCTCTTGCGCCGCCGAGCGCCGCGACTGTTTGGCATCTTGCCGGGCTTTTCTGGCGGCTTCCTTTTGCTTTTTTGCGTGACGATAGTTCGGTTTGGCCAAATTAATCTCCTAAATAATTATTTGAATCAAATAGTTACGCGATATATCGCAACTCAAATCTCTTGTGCGTGCAATTGCCAGGATCGCTACTATACTTCGGCGTGATCGAACAAAAACAAAAGTCCTGGCTTGCATCGGCAAATGCCGGCCTCGCCATTCTTGCCTTCATCAATTTATTCAGCTATCTCGACCGTTACGTCGTCTCCGGCGTGCTCGAGAGCCTCAAACATTCCGACCTGGGGCTGTCCGACACCAACCTAGGATCGTTGATGTCGGGCTTCTTGGTGGTCTATACGCTGCTCGCTCCGGTGTTCGGCGCGCTCGGAGACCGCCGATCGCGGCCGCGCTTGATCGCGCTCGGCGTGGCGTGCTGGAGCTTCGCGACTGCACTGTCCGGATTTGCCGTGAATTTTCTCACGCTGTTTGCGGCGCGCGCGGCGGTCGGCGTCGGCGAGGCCGCATACGTGACCATCGCGCCGAGCCTGTTGTCCGATTATTTTCCCGTGCGCCAGCGCGGCCGGGTCATGGCGATTTTCTTCTGCGCCATTCCGGTCGGTTCCGCATTGGGCTACGTCGTCGGCGGTCTGGTGGACAAGCACTACGGTTGGCGCGCCGCATTTTTCGTCGCCGGCGTCCCTGGATTGTTGCTCGCGGCGCTGTGCTTGCTGCTGCGCGATCCGCCGCGCGGCATCCAAGATCAAGCCGCCGGCTTGGCGAAGACTGCAACGAGCAAGCCGCGCTACAGCATCAGCAAGGAGGCGTGGCTGACCTACGGGCGGCTGCTTCGCAACAAGCCCTATGCGCTCACCGTGCTGGGATATGCGGCCTACACCTTCGCCATCGGCGGGTTGGCCTATTGGATGCCGGCATTCCTCGAGAGGGCGCGCGGCATTCCCCGCAGCGAAGCCACCGTCAATTTCGGCGCCATCGTGGTCATCACGGGATTCGTCGGCACGTTCGTCGGGGGCTGGGTGGGCGATTACTTCGCCAAGAATTCGCGCCAGGCTTACTTGTGGCTGTCGGCCGTCGCCACGCTCATCGCGGCGCCGTTCGTGTGGCTGGCCCTCACCACGACCTCGACCACGATGTACACCGCATACATGGTCACGGCACAACTCTGCTTATTCCTGTCGACCGGTCCGATCAACGCCGCCATCATCAATCTCGTGATCGCCGGGGAACGGGCCACCGCGATCGCGCTCAGCGTTTTCGCGATTCATCTGCTGGGGGATGCGCTGTCGCCCTTGATAGTCGGCGCGCTCTCCGACGCTTTCTCGCTGCGGGAGGCCGTGAAGATTCTGCCGGTGGCCGTGCTGGTCGGCGGACTCGTGTGGGCGTGGGCCGCGCGCGCTCAGGCCGCATCGAAACCCGTCGACTCAGGGGTTTAGCCGCGCACGGTTGATCTCGGCGAGCCGCGCATTGATATCGCTGCGCGCCGCCATATCTTCGATCGTCGCGGTGACTTTGCGTTGCCAGTTTGGATACTCAGCGAAGGTTCCGGGCACATTGACAGGATCGATCATTCCCAGCAGGTCCTCGATTTGCAGGGCAACGAGGGCTGTCGATGAGCGCGCCAGATACAGATGCAAGGCGTGGCCGAGCTCGTCGGTATAGGGCTCCAGCGGCGCACTGGGATGCGCCGGCGCGATTCCCTGCTCGCGCAAGGCCGACAGCAGCATTTCGCGATCGTGGTCGCGCTCGCGGACGATGTCGCTTTCAATCTGGGCACTGGGATACAGATTCAATCGACGGCGCAGCTCAATGTCACGCGCCTCCCAGTAGCTGTGCAGCGTCGGCAAATCGTGCGTGGTGGCCGCCGCCAGCGCATGCCTTTCGAATTCCTCCGGCCGGCGAAATCGTCCGGAGATCTTCTCGAAGAGCAGCACCTTATAATGATTGAGGCCGAACTCCGGCATCGCGCGGCGCATCTCATCGGGCACAACGCCAAGATCTTCGCCCACGACCAAGCAGGCGCTGCGCGCACTCTCAATGGTGAGCAGGCTCAAAAGCTGCTGCAATGGGTAGTGCACATAGGCGCCGGCCGTTGCGGCGCATCCCGTGGGCACCCACCACAGCCGGCATAGGGACATCACATGGTCCAGCCGCAGCGCCCCGTAATAGCGCATGTTGTCGCGGATCAATTGCACGAACCCGTGCAGAGGGTGCGCCTGCAGGACCGTTGGATCCGGCGGAGGAATTCCCCACCCCTGGCCTCTTAGCGCCAAAGGATCGGGAGGCGCGCCGATTTCCGCGCCCAGGCAATAGCTGGCCTGATCCACCCAGGTCTCAGAACCTGATGGATTGGCACCCACCGCATAGTCTCCATAGAGCCCGATCGGCATGCCGAGCTCTCGCGCCAACGCTTGCGACTGCAGCAACTGCTCGTGCGCCAGCCATTGCAAGTACGCATAGAACTCGACCTCCGCCGGATGCTCGAGCGCGAAACGCGCGGCCGCGCCGCCGTTCACATCGCGATACTCCTGCGGCCAGCTCATCCACCCGGACGCAGTGCCGTGCATTGCGCGAAAATGCCGATCCAGCGCGTCGAAGCGCGCATGCGATTGCAGCGGCAGTCCGCGCCGCGCGACGAATTCCAGAAAGCCGCGGCCGCGTTCGCTGCGCACCGCCAGGTGCTTGTCGCGGAAATCTTGATACAGCAACGCAAGAATTTCGAATTTCAATTCCGCGACGCCGCCGTAGTTCACCAGCGGCTGCTCGCGCAGCTCGCGCAAGCGAGGCGCGAAATGCGGATCGGCCATGCGCGCCCGCGCAGCGAGGCATTGCTCAAACTCGGGCACTGCCGGGACCGAGATGTACAAGACGTTGAGGAAGTGGCGGCTCGATGCGCTGTAGGGGCTCGAGCGCTCAGGATCGGCCGGCGCCAACGCATGCAGGGGATTGACGCCAATGAAACCGGCGCCGCATGCGGCCATCCAACGAATCAGGAGTTGCAAATCGTGAAAATCGCCTATGCCCCAATTGACGAGGGAGCGCAGCGTATACAACTGCACGGCGATGCCCCAGAGCCGTCGACCACCGGCGATTGCCGGCGGTTCGAAGCATTTCGGCGGACAAACGATCAGCAGGCACCGGTCGGCCGCACCGCCGGCCATCCTCGCCTCGAGCTCGTGGTATCCGTGCGGCAGATCCACGGCCAACTCGAAACGCCGGCGGGTAATCCATGTCCCGGCGACCTCGCCGCGCCAGATTTCCGCGCAGTCGGCGCTCGAGACGCTGCCGTCCAGCCGGGTGCCGTCCTCGAAAAGCACTCGCCACAGGATTGTCCCGCCGAACTCGCGGGCGGTGATATTGATATCAAATCCGACTCTCGCGCTTCGCGTCGTGGCGACGGCTGGTAGAAATTTTTGCCACCGGGCGGCTTCGAGCCGCGCGGTTTCGGCAGCAAGCGCATGGTCGTCGTCGACGGCACAGCCCATGGCGCTTAAGATGCCGGCCTTCGTCTCCAGGCTGAAATGCTGCAGCTCGCCGCGATAGTCGTGGTAACCGTCGCCGATGCCGCGCAGCTGAGCGAGTCTTTCGATCAATGCCCTGTCCACAGTTCAGCACTCCAAAAGCACGACACTGCGGGCTTTGAGCGCGTAATTTTGCGCCCTGCCAAGGCTGTTCGCCGCCAGGCTGTCCGATGCGGTGTCGAACAGGCAAATCCAAGGCCCATCCGCCGGCGCGGCAGGCAGGCCAAACGGCAGCTCCGAATCCCCTGCGTTGACCAATAACAGGAGATGTTCCACTGCGCCTGCATGCCCCCCGAACCAAATGCCCAAGGTGCGCTGATTCGCATCCTGCCACTCACTTTGCGTCATCTCGGTGCCGCGAACGTTTAACCACGTCACGTCCTTGACCCGCGCACGCGATGCAGCGCCCTTCAAAAAGGTCTCGCGGCGAAACTCAGCGTGCCGCCGGCGCAGCTGCGCAAGCAAGCGCACGAACTCGAGCAAATCGTGATTCGCCGCCCGCAGGCGCCAATCGACCCATGAAATCTCATTGTCCTGGCAGTAAGCATTGTTATTGCCGCCCTGGGTCCGCCCGAATTCGTCGCCGGCCTGCAACATGGGGACCCCCTGCGATAGGAACAAGGTCGCGAGGAAATTGCGAATTTGCCTTTTGCGCAGCTTGACGATCTCGGGGTCGCTGGTAGGCCCTTCGGTACCGCAATTCCAACTCAAATCGTTGTTATGGCCGTCGCCGTTCTGCTCGAGATTGGCCTCGTTGTGCCGTTGGTTGTAGGACACCAAATCATTCAGCGTCATGCCGTCGTGCACGCTCACAAAATTGACGCCGGCCGTCGGCTTGCGTCCGTTGTGGCGAAATATATCGCTGGAGCCGGCGAATCTTTCCGCCAATTCGCCGAGCTTGCCGCCATCGCCGCGCCAGAAAGCGCGCACCGTATCGCGGAAGCGATCGTTCCACTCGGACCAACCGGGCGGGAAGTGCCCAAGTTGGTAGCCGCCCAACCCTACGTCCCACGGCTCCGCAATCAGCTTGACATAGGCAAGCGCGGGCTCGGCACGCACCGCCTTGAAGAAAGCGGCGTGCGCGTTGAAGCCGCCGGGCTCGCGCCCCAGCACGGTCGCGAGGTCGAAGCGAAAACCGTCAACGTGCATTTCCTCGACCCAGTACTTGAGGCAATCGATGATGAGCGCGCGGACGCGCGGATGCTCGCAATTGACCGTGTTGCCGGTGCCGGTGAGATTCTCATAAAGGCGCAGATCCTCGGGATTCAAGCGGTAGTACACCGAATTGTCGATGCCCCGTAAGGACAAGAGCGGCCCGTTTTCGTTGCCCTCCGCGGTGTGGTTGAACACCACATCCAAAATGACTTCAATCCCGGCGGCGTGCAGCGCTCTGACCATGGTTTTGAATTCGAGCACCGCATCATCAATGGCAAACTCGTTCGCCGGGGCAAACCAGGCGACAGAATTGTAGCCCCAGTAGTTAATGAGCTTGCGATCGATCAAGAACTGCTCGCTGGCGAAGGCCTGGCACGGCAGCAATTCGACCGCGGTCACGCCGAGAGATTTCAAATGCTCGATCACCGGCGCGACGGATAGCCCGAGATAGGTGCCGCGCCATTTCTCGGGTACCGCGGGATGCAATCGTGTAAATCCCTTCACGTGAATTTCATAAATGACGGTGTCGCGCCAGGGCACCGTCGGCGGCCGATCGCCATCCCAGTGAAATGCGGGGTCAATGACCCGTGCGCGAAGCGGCGGCCGGGGTGAGAGAGCGCGTGCGTACGGATCGATCAAGGGCACGCTCGGGTCGAAGCGCTGGCCGGCTTGCGGGTCATTGGCGCCATGGACGCAATACGCGTAGTGAGTGCCGGCGCTGCCCCGGCGTGGGGAAATCAGCCCGTGCCAGACGTCTCCGGTACGGCCTGGCAAATCGTAGCGTGAAATTTCCAGTCCGTTGGCGGCATCGAACAGGCAGAGTTCGACTCGGGTCGCATTGCTCGAAAAAAGCGCGAAATTGACGCCGTGCTTGGTCCGGGTGGCGCCGAGCGGTCTCGGGGCACCCGCCTCAATGTTCTTCACTTCTTCAAATCGCCGGCCTCACCGCCCAAATACGTTCCGCGTATTCGCGCACGCTTCGATCGCTCGAGAAATAGCCCATGTTCAAGCAATTGATCACGGCGTTGCGGCTCCATCGATCTTCCAGCGCATACAGCGCGTCGACTTGCTCCTGTGCCTTCGCATAAGCCGCGTAGTCCGCCAACACCAAAAAGGGTTCGCCCGGGCTCAGCAACCGGTCGACCACCGCCTTCGCATCGTCCGGACGGCCCGGCGAGAAATATCCCGAAGCGATGAGATCCAGCGTGCTGGCAAGTTCAGGGGTTTCCTCCATCGCCCTGCCCGGCTGATAGCCCGCTGCACGCTGCGCCGCCACCTCATCGGCGGTAAGGCCGAAGATGAACATGTTTTCCGCGCCCACATGATCGCGAATCTCGATGTTGGCGCCGTCCAACGTGCCGATGGTGAGGGCGCCGTTGAGCGCCAGCTTCATATTCCCGGTTCCCGAGGCCTCCATGCCGGCGGTGGAGATCTGCTGCGATAAATCGGCCGCGGGCATGATTTTTTGCGCCAATGAAACGTCGTAGTCAGGTAGAAATGCCACTTGCAGCTTGCCCTGAGCGAGAACGTCCGAGTCGATCGTGCGCGCAACGTTGTTGATCAGCTTGATGATGGACTTGGCCATTGCATAGCCCGGCGCTGCCTTGCCGGCAAATATTACGGTTCGCGGCACGACCTGCGCACTCGGGTTCTCGCGAATTCTTCGATAGCGGCTGACGACATACAAGAGATTCAGCAACTGCCGCTTGTACTCGTGGATTCTCTTGACCTGGACGTCGAATAACGAATCGACGCTGATTTCCAGGCCGCAGCGGCGTTTCACCTCATCGGCCAATCGAAGCTTATTGGTGCGCTTGATGCCGCGAAATTGGCGGCGAAACTCCGGGTCATCGGCCGCGCCGGCCAGGCGGCCGATCTCTTCCAGGTCATTTTCCCACGCTCGGCCCAAATGCTGCGTGAGCAGCGCGGAGAGTCCCGGATTCGATTGCTTGAGCCAGCGCCGCACCGCGATCCCATTGGTCACGTTGATGAACCGGTCGGGAAACATGCCGGCGAAATCGCGAAATACGTGCTTGCGCATGATATCCGAGTGCAGCTGCGCGACACCGTTGACCTTGTGGCTGCCGACGATCGCCAGGTGCGACATGCGCACGCGCCGATCCCCGCCATCATCGATGATGGACAGCTGTCGAAGACGTTCTGGATCGCCAGGATAGCTTGACGCCACAGCCTGGAGAAAATCCCGATTGATCAAGTAGATAATCTCCAGATTGCGCGGCAACAAGCGCTCGAACATCGCCACCGGCCATGACTCCAGCGCTTCAGGCAGCAACGTGTGGTTGGTGTACGAAAAAACGCCTTGGGTAATCTGCCAGCTCTCTGCCCAGGACAGGCCCTGCTCGTCGACGAGCAGGCGCATCAACTCCGGGATCGCCACCGCCGGATGAGTGTCATTCAGCTGGATGGCGATGGAGTCAGGCAGCGACGCGAGCGAGCGCCCCTCGCTCAAATGAGTCACCAATATGTCCTGCAAGCTTGCGCTCACGAAGAAGTACTGTTGTTTGAGCCGAAGTTCCTTGCCTTGCGGCGTCGAATCGTCGGGGTAGAGCACGCGCGATAGGTTTTTCGCCTCCAATTGGTCTTGAACCGCGGCCGCATAGTCGCCGGCATTGAAGGCCTCGAGCTTGAAAGGCGTGATCGCGCGGCCGGACCAAAGCCTCAGGTGATTGACGGTGGGGCCGCCGTTTCCCGGAATCAATTGATCGAATCCGATGGCGTACAGGTCATCGGTATCCACCCAACGGTGTGCCGCGCTCACCTCCGCATCGGCCGGCGCCGCACTGCGGCCGCCGAAGCGCACCGTATAGCCCGCATTGCCGCGCGGCGTCTCCCAAACATTGCGCAGGCGCAACCAGCTGCTGGCGAGCTCGCGCTGGCCGCCATCGGCGTCGATGACCTGCGTGAAGATTCCGTAATCATAGCGAATCCCGTAACCCACCGCCGGATAGTGCAGCGTCGCCAGAGAGTCCAGGAAACAAGCTGCGAGCCTTCCTAAGCCGCCGTTGCCCAATCCCGGATCGACTTCCTGGGCTGCAATGTCCTCCAGCTCATGCCCCATGCCGCGCAGCACGTTGCGCGCTTCGTGCACCAAATCCCCCTCCAGGCTGGAAAGCGCGTTGATCAGCGAGCGGCCGGGCAGATATTCGACCGAGAAATAGCACACTCTCTTGACATGCGCGTTCGCCACGCGCCGTTGCGTTGCCAGCCAGCGCAGCGTGAGTTCCTCGCGTACCGCGAGCGACAGTGCATCGTAGATATCCCGCGGCGTTGCTGACTCGGGATTCTTTCCGAGGACCCGCGTGAGACGTTCCAAAAGCGCCGCCTGCAGCGTGCCGGGCTGTAGGGCGACGTTACGTTGACTGACAAATTGGGTGTCAATTGAGTCCATATTAGGGGTTATTATAAGGTTCTTATCGGGCACGCGGGGCAAACCTAACAATGCGGCGCTGGGATTGAGGACTTCTTCCTTGGCCGTCGGCGTCGACGTCGGCGGGTCATCCATTAAATGCGCGCTCATCGACCTCGCCACCGGAGCTTTTGCGGGCGAACGCTTCAGCACGCCAACACCGGCGCAAGATTCGACCGAGGCGCTGCTCAGCGCACTCGCCTCGGTAGTCTCGAATATTCCGGGCACTCATCCGGTGGGCGTGGCATTTCCCAGTGTGATTCGCGACGGCGTCGTGCGAACTGCGGCCAATCTCAACAAGGCATGGGTCGGGCAACCGCTGGCGCAGCTTGCCGCCAAGCATTTAGGGCGGCCCGTCATCGCCATCAACGACGCAGATGCCGCGGGGTTGGCGGAACTGCATTATGGCGCGGCGCGCGCCGTACCGGGCACCGTGCTGCTGCTGACGCTCGGCACCGGTATCGGCAGCGCCCTGTTCATCGATGGCCGGCTGGTGCCGAACACTGAATTCGGCCATCTGCAAGTCGCCGGGCGCGAGGCCGAAAAGCGTGCCTCCGGACGCGCCAAGGTTGAAGAAGGCTTGAGCTGGGACGCATGGGCGAAGGAATTGAATTTGGTCATCAACGAATACCACGCCTTGTTGTGGCCCGATCTCATCGTCCTGTGCGGGGGCATTACCGAAGAGCCCGAAAAGTTCATGGACAAACTGCATTGCGAGGCGCGTCTATGCGTCGGCACTTTACGCTCGGAAGCCGGCATTGTCGGCGCGGCGTTTGCCACGACGGTATCCGCACCGCGAACCTGAGCAAGGCGATTCTCGCGGCCTTGATGGCGCTCACGCTCGCCGCCTGCGCGACTACCTCGCACCCGACCCCGCATCCGGGGGAAATCGCACCCGCGACTGAAATCCCCGTCGCGCAAAAGTCTCCGACTGAAGTCATGATCGACAGCGCCACCTCCATGATCGGTCAGCCCTATCGATTCGGCGGCGCCGCACCGGGCGGGTTCGACTGCAGCGGCTTGGTGGCGTACGCCGCCGCAAACGCGGGAATCCGCGTGCCGCGCACGGCGGCAGAACAGCTGCAATTCGGCTCGCCTGTAAGGCGGACGGAATTGCAAGCCGGCGATCTGGTCTTCATGCACCTTTCCAGCAAGGAGCTGCACGTCGCCATTGCGCTCGATCGGCAGCTGTTTGTTCATGCGCCCTCGAGCGGCGGGCGCGTGCGCATCGACTCGCTGCTTGCTCAGCCGTATGCGAAAGGGTTCATCGCAGCAAGGCGCGTAGTATCATTCGACACCCCACATTGAGGACCGCCATGAAACTCTATTACTTTTCCGGTGCCTGCTCGCTCTCGCCGCACATCGTTCTTCTCGAGGCCGGGCTGCCGCACACCATGGTCAAGGTCGATTCCAAGACCAAGAAGACCGAAAGCGGCGCCGACTATCTGGCGGTAAATTCGAAGGGTGCCGTGCCCGCGCTGCAATTGGACGACGGCCGGGTGCTCACCGAAGGTCCGGCGGTGGTCCAATATCTTGCTGACCTTAAGCCTGAATCCGGTTTGGCACCGCGCGCCGGTACGTTCGAACGCTACCAGCTGATGGAAATTCTTAACTACCTCACTTCCGAAGTTCACAAGTCATTCTCGCCGCTGTTCAATCCGGCAAGCTCAGCGGAAACCAAGGAAACCGCCGTGACCAACCTGGGCAAGAAATTCGACTGGCTCAGCGGATTTCTGGGCAAGAAGCCATTTCTCCTGGGAAATACTTTCACAGTTGCAGACGCGTATCTTTTCACCCTGCTGACCTGGACCGGGCACGTAAAAATTGATCTTGGCAAGTGGCCGATACTGGCTGACTATAAATCGCGGATTGCGAAACGCCCCAAAGTGATCGAAGCCATGAAAGCCGAGGCATTGCTCAAGTAGTCCTCACGTCGCGGCCGCTTCCAGCGCTTCGGCGGACGCGGCAGCAAATTGCAGCGCCGCGAGGCGCGCATAAAGCGGGCTGTGCAGCAGCAGTTCGGCATGGGTTCCCACGGCGATTTTATGACCATGGTCCATCACCACGATGCGATCCGCTTTGAGCACGGTCGCCAGCCGATGCGCGATGATGATGGTGGTGCGGCCCTGCATCAGTTTTTCCAATGCCTGCTGCACCAAGCGCTCGGATTCCGCATCCAGGGAACTGGTCGCTTCATCCAGCAAAAGAATGGGTGGATCTTTGAGGATGGCGCGCGCCAGCGCGATGCGCTGGCGTTGACCGCCCGACAGACGGGTGCCGCGCTCGCCGAGAAAGGTGTCATACCCCTGCGGCAGTTTGCGCAAGAACTCGTCCGCGGCCGCCGCCACCGCGGCTGCTTCGATTTCAGCATCGCTGGCCTTCGGCCGCCCGTAGCGAATATTTTCGCGCGCGCTCGCACCGAATAACACCGTGTCCTGAGGCACCAAGCCGATCTGCGCACGGATATCTTCGGGCCGCAGATCCGCGAGGCGTCGATCATCGATCAACACACGCCCGGAATCCGGATCGTAGAAACGCAGCAACAACTGAAAGGTGGTGCTCTTACCGGCCCCTGAGGGCCCCACGAAGGCAATGGTTTCGCCCGGCGCCACTTCCAAGCTGAAATTGTCGAGCGCGGCATGCTCCGGCCGCGAGGGATAGCGAAAGACTACGCCGTCGAAGCGAATGCTGCCTTGCACGCGAGCCGGCAATTCCAACGGGTGCTCGGGCGCGCGGATGACGGGGCGCGCTTGCAGCAGTTCGCCCAATCGCTCCATGGCGCCGGCCGCGCGCTGCATCTCGCCCCACATCTCCGTGAGCGCGGCGGCCGAGGTGCCGACAAACAAGGCATACGCCAGAAACTGCAGGAGTTGCCCGCCGGTCATCGTACCGGAGTGGACTTGGCGCGCAGCCAGCCACAGAACAAAGGTAATGACTCCGAAAACCAACGTAAAGCCAACCGCGGTCAGCGCCGCGCGCACCTTGGTTCGGCGCACTGCGGTGGCGAAGCTGTCCTCCACCGCCTTGTCGTAGCGCTTGCTTTGCAGCTCTTCCATGGTGAAGGCCTGCACGGTTTGGATCGCATTCAACGTCTCATCCGCCAGACTGCTGGTGTCCGCGATTCGATCCTGGGACGCGCGCGATAAACCGCGCACGCGCCGGCCGGTCAGGATCAGCGGCACGATGACGACGGGAATCAACAGCATTATCACGCCCATTAGTCTGGCGCTGGTGAAGCCCATCAGGACCAGCGCGCCGACCAGGCTTAAGATGGAACGCAGCACGATGGACAAATTGACGCCGGCGATGGACTGCACCAGCGTGGTGTCGGTGGTCAGGCGCGACAGCACCTCGCCCACCCGCGTGGTCTCGTAAAACAGGGGGTCCATGCGCACCACGCGCCTATAGATGGCGCGGCGCAAATCCGCGACCACGCGTTCACCCACCCAGGTCACCATATAGAACCGTAACGCCGCGAACACTCCGAAAATCACGGCGGCGGCGAGGAAGCCGAAGAACCACCGATTGATGTTGATGGTGCCCAGGTTCCTTTCGCCGAATACATGATCGATGAGCTGCCGCAATGCGACCGGCAACGCCAGCTGCGCGCCCGCGGCGATCAGCAGCGCGAAAAACCCGCCCGCCATCATGAGCCGATAGGGGCGCAGAAACGGCAGCAGTGCCAACAGCGGATTCAGCGACTTGGCTCGGGGACGCTCGATGGTGGTGCTCATGGCGGCATGATCCCATAACTTGCGCTTGCCCGGCGCACCGGCGAGCATTCCCAGCGCTAGCCTTTCAACGAGCAAGCCGATATGTTGCAATGTAGCGGCAATGATCGCGCATTAGCGCTTCGAATAAGCTGGGGATGCCTATGTCGACACTTCGAACACCTCGCCGATTGACCGCGATCTGCGGCGCATTGAGCACGCTCTGCGCCGGCCTCGCATACGCCGCCGATGCCGCGGCGCCGGAAGATACCAGCGGACCCCTACAGGAAATTACGGTCACGGCGACACGCCACGAGGAAAGCCTCAGCAGGGTTCCCATCAGTGTCACGGCGTTGACTCAGGACGCCATGGATCTTCGCGGCATCAAGTACTTCCAGGACATCGTGCGCTTCACGCCCGGCGTCAACGTCGACAATTCGGGCACCAACAATATTTCCATCCGCGGCATCGCCTCGACCGGCGGCGCCGGCACCACCGGCATCTACATCGACGATACCCCGATTCAGATTCGCGGTACGGCTTTCAACCCCGACGATGCCCTGCCGAAAGCCTTCGATATCGACCGCGTCGAAGTGCTGCGCGGGCCGCAGGGCACGCTATTCGGCGCCGGATCCGAGGGCGGCACCGTGCGCTATATCACCACCCAGCCCAGCCTAACCAAGAATAGTTTTTACAGCCGCGAAGAGGTCTCCTCCACGGAAGGCGGATCGATCAGCTACGAAGGGGGCATTGCGGCAGGCGGACCCTTGATCGAAAACACGCTGGGCGCGCGCTTGACCGTTTGGTACCGGCGCGACGGCGGCTACATCGATTTGATCGATCCTGTGTCGCTCGCGACCGCGCAAAAGAATGCCAACTTCGATCAGACCGTGTTGTATCGGCTGGCATTCATCTACGCGCCTTCGGATCAATGGACGATCACACCGAGCATCTACTACCAAGACCGCTACCGCAATCAAGTCGAGGATTATTGGCCGTTGTATTCAAATCCCAGCCACAACGAATTCGTCAGCGCCGACCCGGACCAGCGTTCCGATCCGGATCGGTTCTATCTGGCATCCATGAAGGTCGAAGGAAACTTAGGTTTCGCCAAGCTGATTTCCAATACGTCGTATTTTCATCGCACAGAACAAACCGGCTACGAGGGCACGTTGTATAACCTGGGTTTTTATCAGGCAGGCGTGTTCCTCAACGGCGATGGATCGTCCGCTTCCACGCCCTACCCGCTGCTCGACAACTTGGGAATACATCTACCGCCTGGGGCGATGGACTATCGTTCGCCGAACTCCATCGACAACGGGCAACAAAACATCACCCAGGAAATTCGCCTGCAATCCGCCGATACGACCTCGCCGCTATTCTGGACCGCGGGCGCGTTCTTCAGCAGCGACCGGCAGACGTATCTCGAGCAGATTCACGATCCCTTGCTCAATGAATTGTCGGTCGCGGCGACTGGAGCGCCTTACACCGACTGGTTCGTGGATCCGAATACCAACTTGCCGGTTACCTACGATCCGCGCTTTCCGAATGATTCTTATTTTTTGCAGACCAAGGCAACCGATCAGCAATATGCCCTGTTTGCCGAAGGCACCTACGCCTTTACCGACCAGTACAAGCTGACGCTGGGCGCGCGCTACTCGAGGATCAAGTTCACCAACGACTCGCTGACCGGCGGACCGCAATTGTTCCTGCCGCCGCAGACGGTGGATGTCTCGAACACGGAAAATTCGTTCACGCCCAAAGCAAGCTTCTCCTATCAATACGATGCGCGGAATTTATATTACGCGACCTACGCGAAAGGGTTTCGCCCCGGCGGCGCCAATAATCCGGTGCCGCAGGCAGCGTGTGCCCCGGACTTCCAGGCTTTTGGCATCACCGAGTCGCCTCCGACCTTTAGGTCCGACACCGTCAACAGCTTCGAAGTGGGCGCCAAGAACAATATCGACAACCGCGTGAAAATCGCCAGCAGCGTTTACTACATTCGCTGGAACAACATTCAGCAAAGCGTGCTGCCGCCGACCTGTCAAATCACGTTTATCGCGAATTTGGGCACGGCGGTGGCGAAAGGCGCCGACATTCAAGCTGAAATCGCCATGACGGATAATTTCACCGCCGAAGTCGCCGCCGGCTATACCAGCGCGCGCTACACGCAGGATTCCAAATTTTCCGACCTTGAAACTCAGCCCATCGTCTCCAAGGGCGATGCCATCGTCGGCCAGAGCGGCGAACCGCCCGGGCAACCGGGCGCGCCTTTCACCCTCACCGTAGGATTGGAATACAAATTCCACCTGTTCAATCTGCCTGCGTTCGTGCGGGTTGACGATGAGTATCAGAGCCGCAATAAATGGCCGTCTGCCGCTCAAGACCCCACCACGCAGCAGTTCAACCCGGCGTTCTATACGTTGTCCTCGACCAATCTGGCGTCGGCGCGCGCCGGCATGACTTTCGGCAACTGGCAGGCGTCCGCGTTTGTCGACAATCTGACAGATACGCACACGGTGACCAATTATAATTTCACCATCTACCCGGGCGACGCTCCGCCGCTGGAGCGCCAGTATACGTTCAGGCCACGCACCGTGGGCCTGACCGTTACTTATCGGAATTAACGGATGCGGGCGTTGCGCAGCGTTTGTGTGAGGCAGGAGGAGGCTTGCGCCAATCCGTCGCTGAACCATTTGGTGTGGTGGCGCAGCGCATTGATCGCAGCCGGATAGTTCACCGAAACCTGAACCGCCGACACGAATTCGCGCCACTGACGTTGATTGGTGAATTTCTGCTTGATGTCTTCGAGGGCGCTCGCGGCAGCGGCCGGAAGATCAATCCTTAAGCGAAGGCTGATGTCGTTTTCCGTTTCGACGGCACTGGGTTGGCTAACGAGCATCGAAAATTTCCTCAGTAGAATTTTCACCGATCTCGCTGCATCATGCCCCGGCGCCCCGCGAACTCATAGTCGGCGCCAAACAGCGACGGTCGTAGGATTTCACCCACCGACAGCAGATTCAGTTAACTTGATAGCCGCGAGCCTGCAAACAGGCCGACATGGCGCGATCGTAATTGCTCCGATTCATCGCCGCACCCCCCGGGGCGCCCCCGCCCGGCTGCGTAGGGTCAAACCCGGTTTGGCCCTTGGCCCAGGTATGGCACTCAAATTGGTCGGCCGCCTGTTGGTCCTTCGACTGTCCATTCTTGGGATAGATGATCAGGTCTTGCTGTGCCGTGTCGGGTGGAGGCGGCGGTGGAGAAGGCTCATCGGCGTTCTCAGGGGGATCGACCACGGCATAGCCATTCTGGTCGGGCTGATATGAGTAGTAGACGTTATCCGCGTAATAGTAAGGGACGCCGCTGAACCACACGGTCGAATAGAAAGGCGGCAGCACGGAAATTACCAGACCCGCCGGCGGCCGCACGACAACGAACCCAGGTCCTTGCGGCGCGTACCAGATCCCGCCGCTGAAATAGAACCGATCCCTGCCGCGATAGTATGGCCGATACCCTTCCGGCAATGACGGTCTGACCGTGCCGAATGAGGGATAGTAGCGGCCGTGGTTGTAGCGAGAGTCGAGCACCTGACCGCGATGGTCGAAGCCCGGCCGTCCCGGTGCCGGTCTTGCCTGCGGACGATCGCGCTCCGCGCGCGCGGCGTCAGGACGGCCGTGCTCATCCGCGGCGCCCGCCAGCTGCACGGCGCCGAAGCCAAGCAACAGAATCGAAACACTCAATGCGGAAATTTTTTTTACAGTCTTGTTCATGGGCCTTCCGGATGTTTCCTTTAAGTGACCGTATAGCCGCGGCCTTGCAGGCATGCGCCGATCGCACGTCGATAGGCATCCGCGCGAGCGCGCCCTTCGGCGGCACTTTCATTGATTTGTTGTTGTGTCATGTGCGCCTGCTGCTGCGCGTTGGCGTCCGCGGCTGAACCAATGACAGCACCGGTTGCGCCGCCCAGCACCAAGCCTGCGCCGGCATTGCGGGGCCCACCGATAATCGAACCAATGATGGCGCCGGCAATGGCACCGCCGACCGCATTCGAGCCGGGGGGCGTCGACGGCTGCACGATCACGCGCTCATAAGCGCTGGCATCGGAGCGGCTCGGATCAACGCCGGTCTGCTGGACCGCCCATGTATGACACTCGTAGCGGTCGCGCTCGGTTTGCTCGGGGCTTTGGCCATGGGCCGGGTAAACGAATACGCGCTGCGGCGGCGGCGCCGGCACGGCATACGTGCGCGGCGGCGGCGTTACACAGGCGCTCAGGAGTCCCAGCAGCACGACCGGAATAGCCCCCACGGAGGCACGTACAAGGCGTGGGTGATTGATGAATTTCATGCGTTAAAACCCCCTGGTCCCTTTCGAATTCAACGTAGAACATGGCTCCCAGTTGACAGGAAACAAGCCTCAGAGTTCGCTTTTTAAAGCCGCAAACGCCCTCCAACCCGGCCGCGGCCCCCGGGTTTCAAGGATTGCGCAAAAACGCTTATTTCCTCGGCTTACGAAACTTTAATATGAACTGATCCGTCTTGCCGCGAATCGAGGGATCAAACACCCTCGCGGTGCGGTCGTCACTCGGATTTGCCAGGAGGTCGCTGGCACCCACGAACTCGAATCCCGCCGCGGTGACTTCCTGCTTCACCACGTCGGCATCGATCCTGTGCAAGGTCTTGGTGTCCGCAAGGCCGGAACCCGCCGGCGCCGAATGGTCCAGCACGACGTACAGGCCGCCCGGTTTCAGCGACTGCAAAATAGTCCGGTTGAATGCGATCACATCGATCGGGAAGTTGTGCAGGTCGTGATAATTCTGCGCGGTGAACACCAGGTCGACGGGCGCCGGCGTTACCAGTTTGCTGAGCGGCTGAATCACCACCGTTACATTGCTGTAATTCGGATCCGCGGCGATCGCATTCACTTTCGCGGCGAAATCCGGCAGGTTCGCCGGCGCATTATCCGGACGCGCGGGCACCAAGGCATACACATGGCCCGAGGGGCCGACAGCCTTGCTGAAAATGCGGGTGAAGTAGCCGCCGCCCGGCAATATCTCAGCAATTTGCTCGCCCGGCTTCACGCCGAGGAATTCCAAGGTTTGCGCCGGCTTGCGATTGGCATCGCGCAGCTTGTCGGCGTCGGGTCGGTTGCTGTCGGCAACCGCCGCGGCGATATAGCCCGGATTGCCCGCCGCACCCGGTGCGCTCGGCGCGCTGGGCTCGTGCATGCAGGCGGAAAGCGATAGCGACGCGGCGAGCGAGGCCGCAAGAATCTGTGGGTAGCGAATCATATGACACTCCGTTGAATTGGCAGCCGGCGAAATTTTTTGTTGTGGCGCGAGTCTAGCATTTGTAGCTTCCCAGGAGCGCTGCGAGATACGGCGGGGTATCATGCGCGGCTAACGGCATAACCCTTGGTTCTCGCGCATGAGTTTGAGTGTTTTCGATATCTTCAAGATCGGCATCGGTCCCTCGAGCTCGCACACCATGGGGCCCATGAATGCGGCGCGCGATTTTGCCGAATTGCTCGGCGCGCGCGATTTGTTGAACCGCACCGCCCATGTTTCGGCGCAACTTTATGGCTCCCTGGCGCTCACCGGCCGCGGCCATTGCACCGACCGCGCGATCCTATTGGGACTGCAAGGGATGAGCCCCGACAGCATCGATGCAGGTGCCGCCGAAGCCGCGCTGCAGCGGATTCGCCATGCCAAGCGCTTGAGCCTGCTGGGCCGGCATGAGATCGATTTCGACGAACCCCTGAATCTTCTGTTTCACACCGATCAGGTGTTGACCGGCCATTCCAACGGCATGCGCTTCTCCGCGCACGACACCGCGCAAAATCTATTGGCTCGCGAAGAGTACTACAGCATCGGCGGCGGCTTCGTCCTTCGCGCCGGGGCGGAAATGAATGCAGGCGCGGCGCCCCGGCAGCCGCCGTTCGACTTCGGCTCCGGCGAGCAGTTGCTCGACCTCGCCAAGGCACAGGGGCTGGAGATCCACGAATTGATGTTGGCCCGAGAGCGCACATGGCGCAGCGATGCGGACATCCAGGCAGGACTCCTGCGCATCTGGCAGGTCATGCAGGATTGCGTGCGCCGGGGTTTCGATGCTCAAGGCCTTCTGCCGGGCGTGCTGGGCGTCAGGCGGCGGGCGCCAAAACTCTACCGGCAACTCATGAGCGGCGATCCTCTAAGCCCCATGCACGCCTTGGATTGGGTCAATGCTTATGCGCTCGCGGTGAACGAGGAAAATGCCGCGGGCGGACAGGTCGTGACCGCACCGACCAACGGCGCGGCCGGCATCGTGCCGGCGGTGCTGCACTATTACCGGCGCTTTGAAGCAGGGGCCGATGACGGCGGCGTCAACCGGTTTCTGCTTTCCGCGGCGGCGATCGGCATGTTGTACAAACAGAATGCGTCGATCTCGGGCGCCGAAATGGGCTGTCAGGGCGAGGTCGGGGTCGCGTGCTCCATGGCCGCGGCGGGTCTGGTATCGGCGCTTCACGGCAGCAACGAACAAATCGAAAATGCGGCGGAAATCGGCATGGAGCACAACCTGGGGTTGACCTGCGATCCGGTCGCCGGCTTGGTGCAGATCCCCTGTATCGAGCGCAACGCAATGGGATCGGTCAAGGCCATCAACGCCGCGCGTCTGGCACTGCGCGGCGATGGCTCGCACAAGGTGTCGCTCGATCAGGTGATCAACACCATGCGTCAGACCGGCCTCGATATGTCCACGATTTACAAGGAGACCTCGCAAGGCGGTCTCGCGGTCAACGTGCCGGAATGCTAAAAATATCGCCGTTCGGCTACCCCGTCGCCTGCAGCCCCTGCGCGATGCCGCCGATGGTCGCGCGCAACGCGCCGAACAACGCCTGATCCTGGCGCTGCGTCGCGCGCCAGCGCCGCAATAGGTCCACTTGCATGAGATGCATCGGATCGATGTAGGGGTTGCGCAGCTTGATCGATCGCTGCAGGGTCGGATCGCTGTCGAGCAGGCGCGCCGAACCGCGCAGGCGCAGCACCAGCTGCGAAGTCAGTGCATATTCTTTCGCGATCGGTTCTGCATGAATGCGCAGTTCATCCGGTGCCAACGCATCGTAGTAGCCGGCGATTTCCAGGTCGGTTCGTCCCAGCATGGCCTCCACGTCATCGAGCAAGTGGCCGAAAAACGGCCAATGCGCCGTCATCTCGTTCAAAACCTCCTCGCCATGCAGCTGCAGCGCGGCTTGCACGCCGCTGCCGAAGCCAAACCAGCCCGGCAACATATGCCGGCTCTGGGTCCACGCGAACACCCAGGGAATCGCCCGCAGCGCCTGCACGCCGCTGCCGCCCGCGCGCGCCGCGGGCCGCGAGGCAATGTGCATTCGCTCGATGACATCCAGCGGAGTCGCCGCGCGGAAATACTCGAAAAATTCCGCGCTGCCGAACACCAACTCCCGGTAAGTCTTCAGGCTTTGCGCCGCAATGGTGCCCATGGCTGCAATGAGTTCAGGGGCAATCGGCGTCGTCTCCGCGGGATGCGCGGTTGCGAGCGCCACCGAGGCGAAAGTCCGCTCCAAGGTGCGCATCGCAATGGGGCGCAGGCCGTAGCTTTGATTGACCACTTCGCCTTGCTCGGTCAGGCGCAAAACGCCGCGCATTGCGCCATTCGGCAGCGACTCGACCAGCCGCTCGGTGCGCCCGCCGCCGCGTGCCGGCGTGCCGCCGCGCCCATGGAATATCAATAGGCTCGTTCCCATGGCGCGCGCCGTTTTTAGCAATTGAACTTGCGCCACTTGCAACGCCCAGCGCGATGCGGCGATTCCGCCCTGCTTGTTCGTGTCCGAATAGCCGATCACCACCATTTGGCGGTTGCCGCGCGATTCGAGATGCCGGCGATAGGCCGGCTCAGCGTGCAACGCGCGCAGCACTTCGCCCGCCGACTCCAAGGAATCAATCGACTCGAGCAGCGGTGCGACATCGAGCGGACATTCGCCGCTGCGCTTGTCCGTGATATCCGCCCAGCGAGCCAGCAGCAATACTGCAAGAATGTCCTCCGGACCGCGTGCGCCGCTCACGATGTATTCACCGATCGCGCGGCCGCCGTACTTGTGGCGCGCCTGGGCGATGGCTTGGAACACCCACAGGCTGCGCCGGCCCACCGCGTCGAAGGAGGCCGTCGGCCCGAGGTCGCGTACTAAAAAATCGTGCAGTTGCCGCAACCGTTCTTGCGGCGGCAAATCCGGCCACGCCTTCTGGTCCAACCCTTGTGCGATGACCTCATCATGGACGCGGGCATGCTGAATGACGTCCAAGGTGGCCAGATGAAATCCGAATGTCCGCACGCGGCGCATGAGCCGGCGCACCAAAAAATATCCGGCGTGGCGTCCTTTATTTTCGAGCAAGCTCGTTGCCGCAAGCCCGATATCGGACAACAGTTCATCGGGGCCCTGATAGGCATTGGGCCGGCCTTCGTAGGTCGCCTGCAAGCGTTCGCTGATCTGGCCGAAGAACACGCGGTACGGCATTCGATCGTGGCGCACGGGCACCAGCGCTTTCGCCGCCGGCAAGATCGTCGTGTAGGAATCGATGCGCTCCGCCAGCTTGGCGCTCACTGCGACGCGATTGGCGCTTTGGCTCAAGGATTCCGCCAGCTGCCCGCACTCGGTGAAATACGTCGACACGATCAGCTGCTGGTGGCGGTGCAAAGTCTCGCGAATGGTCTTGCCATGGACGTCCGAGTTGCCGTCCATATCGCCGCCCACCCAGGATCCGAAGCGCAGGATGTTCGGCACGTCCAATGTCTCGCGCGGCACCGAATAGGCATGAGCGAGCGCCGCCTCGATTTCCTCGTAAAACAACGGCACCACGCGGTACAGGATGTCGATGAGATAGAACAGCACGTGCTCGCGCTCATCGACCACCGTCAATCCCTCGCGCGGGTGCTCTTCCGTCTGCCAGATGCTCGTGATCTCCAGCCGCACGCGCGCCCAGAGCGTATCCAATTCCGCCCGCGTGGCGCCGGGATCGGTTCGCTCGAGCAAGTCGTGCGCGATATGCTGCTGCTTGCGCAAATTTGTGCGGCGCGTGGATTCGGTGGGATGCGCCGTGAACACCGGCTCGATGCTCATCGCGCTGATCAGCTGCAGCGCCTGTTCCAGCGATATGCCGGAGCGGCGCAAACGTCCGATGCAATCGGCGATTCCGCCGGGCTGCGAAGTGCTCGAATCGCTCAAGTATTCGCGGCGCCGACGTACACGGTGCGCTTTTTCAGCGGTGTTCACCGCCATGAACCAGATGGAAAACGCGCGCGTCAATTCGGTGGCGGCCGCCGGCGATCGCCCCTGGGTGCGGCTCTCAAGATCGGCGGCGCCCTGCGAGTCGCCCTCGCGGCGCCGGATCGCGTCGAGACGATCGCCCTCGACCCGCTCGAAGAACTCCTCGCCGCCCTGGTCGCGCAGCGTCTCGCCGATCAAGCCGCCGAGCGCGTGCACATCCTCGCGCAGCGCCGTGTCTTTGACGGGAAATTGGATGCTTTGCCGATACATAATGCTAGGCTCTCGGAGAGATCACGGAGAAATAGTATGAGCTTGTTGGCGCAGATCGCTATATTTCTCGCCGCCGCGGTCATCGCAATACCGATTTTCCGCCGCTTTAAGCTGGGATCGGTGCTGGGCTACCTCACCGCCGGCATCATCATCGGCCCGGCCAGCTTGGGGTTGATCAGCAGCGTCGAGACCACCCAGGATATCGCGCAGTTCGGAATCGTGCTGCTGATGTTCGTCATTGGCCTGGAGTTGCAGCCCTCGAGACTGTGGGTGCTGCGCAAGTCGATCTTTGGCTTGGGCTCCGCACAGGTTCTGGTGACTACCGTCGGCGTCGGCGCCGCCGCCTATTTCATTTTCGAGCAAACCTGGCAATCGGCGCTGATCATGGGCTTTGCCCTGTCGATGTCCTCGACGGCGTTGGCGCTGCAGTTGCTCGCCGAGCGCGGCCAGCTCAACTCCCAGTTTGGCCGCTCCGCCTTCAGCATCCTGCTGTTTCAAGACGTCTCGGTCATGCCCGCCCTCGCGCTGCTGCCGCTGCTCGGGGTGGCCTCGGCGAAATCCGAGGGACCCGGCGGCTGGCTGGTGATCAAACTCATCGCCGTCCTGGCCGCGGTCATCATCGGCGGCCGCTATGTGCTGCGCCCCATGCTGCGCATCATCGCGGCATCGCAGGTCGCGGAGGCCTTTACCGCGGCCGGTCTCTTGATCGTCTTGGGAACCGCCCTGCTGGTGAGCCAGGTCGGTTTGTCGCTGTCGCTGGGTGCGTTCCTGGCCGGCGTGCTGCTGGCTGACAGCGAATTCCGGCACGAGCTGGAAGCGGACATTGAACCGTTCAAGGGCCTGCTCTTGGGTCTGTTCTTCATCAGCGTCGGCATGTCGGCTAATTTGGCCTTGGTTCGAGAAAAACCCTTTCTTATCATCGGGTTGACCATAGGCCTGGTAACTTTGAAAATCATCGTTTTATGGGCCATCGGCCGCATCTCCGGGCTCTCTAAAAATGCCAGCCGCGGCTTGGCGATCAGCCTGCCCTCCGGCGGCGAATTCGCGTTCGTATTGTTTGGCCTCGCCGCGGGATTGCGAATCATGGACTCGCAGGTTGCCGACTTGCTGGTGCTGGTGGTGACCGCGTCCATGATATTGAGCCCGGTGCTGCTCGCGCTTTTTGACGTGACATTCAAGGCAAACGAATCCGACGGCCGGCCGTTCGATACACCGGTCGAGTTGTATCCGAAAGTCATCATCGCCGGCTTCGGACGCTTCGGCCAGATCGTTGGCCGCATTCTGCTCGCGAAGAAAATCGCCTTCACGGCGCTCGAGGCCAGCCAGACCCAGGTTGATTTTTTGCGCCGCTTCGGCAATCAGATTTATTACGGCGATGCCTCGCGGTTGGAACTGCTGCGCGCGGCGCATGCCGAGAATGCCGAAGTCTTCGTGCTCGCCATTGACGATGTAGATGCGTCGGTGAAAACCGCGGAACTGATCCGCCAGCATTTTCCGCACTTGAAGATCTTTGCGCGGGCGCGCAATCGCCAGCATTCATTTCGGCTGATGGATCTCGGCGTGCGCTACATCATTCGCGAGACCCTGGTATCCAGCCTGGAAATGTCGGTGCAGGTACTCGAAGCCTTGGGCCTGTCGAAGTCCAACGCGAAGGAAACCGTGCAGCAATTCCGCGTGCACGACGAAGCGACCATGGCCAAGCAGCATGCCGTGAAGGACGATGAGAAGAAGTTTCTGGAAACCAGCCGCGAGTCGGCTGAGCAGCTGTTGCACCTGTTCGAGACCGATACCGGCCAGCCGGAGGAGCCTGCCGCACGGCGGGTCGCCGCGAATTCCTAGAT
>DASXMG010000064.1:0-5677 GCA_036495805.1 Steroidobacteraceae bacterium
GCAAAATCCGCAGATGGTGGCGTTCATTGCGCTGATCGTCGGCGTCGCGCCGCGGCTCGCCGACACTTTGGCGCGCAGCCCACACCTGATCGACGTGCTGATCGATCCGAGTTTTTTTGGCGCGGTGCCGGACGATGCCCGGTTGGCTGGCGCGCTCAAGCCAGTGCTTGGTGAGGCGCGCAGCACTGAAGATTTTCTCGATGCGATGCGCTCGTTCGGTCAGGAGCAGATGTTTCTGATTGGCGCCCGCATCCTGTCCGGGTCGCTGTCCGCCGAGCAGGCCGGCGCGGTGTTTGCGCGTCTCGCTGAAGCGCTCCTTCGCGCCGTCCACGACAAGGTGCAGGACGATTTCGCCGCCGCGCACGGCCGCATCCGCGGCGGCCAAACCGCCATCGTCGCTGTGGGTCGGCTCGGCGCGCACGAGATGACGGCCAGCTCAGATCTCGACCTCATCGTGATCTACGATTTCGACGCGGAGCATCCCAGTTCCGATGGCGCGCGCCCGCTGGACGGCACGCAATATTTTGCCCGCCTGACCCAGCGGCTGATCAACGCGCTTACCGCGCAGACAAATTACGGCGTGCTTTACCCAGTCGATATGCGGCTGCGGCCGTCCGGCCGGTCGGGCCCGCTGGCGACGCAGATCGAGCGTTTTCGGCTTTATCAGGAGCAGGAAGCGTGGACCTGGGAGCACATGGCGCTGACCCGCGCGCGGGTGATTTCGGCACCCGCCGAATTTGCCGCGCGCATTGCAGCTGCGATCCACGAGGTGCTGTGCCGCCGCCGCGACGCCGCGGCGGTGGCTGCCGACGTCATCGACATGCGCGCTGCCATCGCCGCCGAAAAGGGTGACGCCGATCCGTGGGACCTGAAGAACGCCGCCGGTGCGCTGGTCGATATCGAATTCATCGCCCAATACCTGCAGCTCATTCACGCCGCGGCCACGCCGGATATTCTCGATCCGTCGACCGCGCGTGTCCTCGACAAGGCGGCGGGCCTCGGGATGCTGGCGCCGCAGGACGCCGCGCTGCTGCGGCCCGCGGTGCGGTTGTTTCACGACCTCACGCAGATCCTGCGGCTGTGCCTACCCGGCAAATTCGATCCGGCATCGGCCAGTGCCGGCGTCTTGAGCCTGCTCGCCCGCGCTGCCGACCTGCCGGATTTCGCCGCGCTTCACGCACATGTGGTGGAGACGCAGCGGCAAGTGCGCGAATGCTTTGTGCGGATTTTGGGCAAGGCGCCGTAGCTTCGGAACTTGCCGGTCGAGTATCCGCGAGCCGGATGCGGCTTCCATCCCAGAGCAAGCGACCCGTGGTCTGAAAACGCATCCCTCAGCTCCTTGGAACTTTCTTCGGCACCGGCGCTTCCATCACCGATGCGACCCATTGTGACGGATACGACCGAGCCACGGGTTTCTTTGCGGTTCACAAACCCCTTCGCGCGAACACCGTGCGCTCCCCTTGATACCGCCGACCGCGCGCTTCTCGAGCTTGGCCATGCGCTAAAGGGTCTGGGCTACTGTTTCACGACCATCACCCCCGCCAGCCACGCCCGCGTCATAGCCCGACCGTCGAGCGAGACGCTGTCGCTGACTGACATTTTCGGTTGGAGCCGTCGTTTTCGCAGTGGGCAGTTGGATAGCCAACTAGCCAAGCTGGCAAGCAGGGCCGAGGTTCTGGAGCTGCGGAGCGGCTGGCTAAAAAGTTCTGTCCGGTTCTCGACATTAGGAAATCAGCTTTATGCCCATTCTGCGTATCCGACTCACCAAGCTGACGCCGTTTTCTTTGGCCCCGACACGTATCGTTTCGCAAGGCTCATCAGCAGTGCCATCGCCGGAATGCAGTTTCGTTGCGCCGAACGCTTGAGAATTCTTGACGTCGGCGCCGGTAGCGGGGCGGGCGGATTGCATGCGGCGGCGCTTGCCTCGCGGACCAGCTCAGCGGTGACTTTGACCGACGTCAATCCGCGCGCGCTGCGCTGCTGCCGGATCAACGCCGCGCTCAACGGCATCGATAATGTCCACGTGGTGGAAAGCGATTTGTTTGCAAATATCAGCGGCTCATATGATTTGATCATCGCCAATCCGCCTTATCTCGTCGACCCGCGTGGGCGCACCTATCGCCATGGCGGCGGCCATCTTGGCTCGGACCTGTCGGTGCGTTTCGTTGAGGCGGGCATTTCACGACTCGCGCGCGGCGGCCGCCTTGTTCTCTATACCGGCTCTGCGATCGTGGACGGACGCGATTATTTGCGCGAGACGCTCTCCTCCCTGTTGCGCGGACGTGTCCTGCGCATGAGCTACGAGGAGATTGATCCGGATGTATTTGGCGAGGAATTAGACCATCCGCCTTACGACCGAGCCGATCGCATTGCGGTGGTCGGCGTCATCATCGATTTGCCTGAAGGAGATGAGAATGCGCCGGGAACGCGCTGATTGGACACGGTGGGCGGCGGACCTGACAGGTCCTCGGTTCGCGCATTTCCAAAGAGAACTTACCAATTACAACGCCCAACGCTTCAAGCCCGGGCTTCCCGAGGATGTGCCGGAAAATCAGACCGCTCGTGACGCGCAAGTCGCAGCTGCGGAGATTACGTTCGTTGAATCATTGCGCAACGCCGTCGTGCCGCTGACCTCTGAGATCCCGCCTGACGTTGATGGCTTTATCGCCTGGTTTGAGCGTCTCAAGTATAGCGGCCCCGGCCAGGGCGATCCGCTCTTTCCGTGGTTGGCCGCGCACGCATCGCTCGAACAAATGACATGGTTCCTGTCGCAGGAAGTAGCAGGCGAGGCCGGATTCGAAGACCTCTTGGCGATGACGCAAATAAAGGTTTCAGTTCAAGCCAAGCTGGAGATGGCGCGCAATTTCTGGGACGAAATGGGACGTGGCACTGCCAACGGCATGCATGGACCGATGCTCGCGAAGCTCGCCGAGCATTTCGGGATTGCGCCAACGTCCGAGACGGTCGTCCCGGAATCGCTCGCTCTCGGCAACACCATGATCGCGCTCGCCAGTCACCGCCGCTATGCCTTCCATTCGGTTGGAGCATTGGGAGTCATCGAGATGACTGCGCCGACGCGGGCAGGTTATGTCAATGAGGGGCTGCGCCGGCTGGGCGTACCGGCAAAGAAAAGGCACTATTTCGCCGTCCATGCCGTGCTCGATGTGAAGCATTCGCAAGCGTGGAACCGCGAGGTGCTGCGGCCGTTGGTCGCCGAAGATTCGCGGCGAGCGAAAGCGATCGGCGAAGGCGCGGTGATGCGGCTGTGGCATGGTGCGCGAACATTCGAACGCTATCGTCAGGTATTCGGGCTCGCCAAACAGAGGTCGCTCGCAGCATAGATGAGACTTTCGCAGCATGCGCTTCCTCGGTATCGGCGATTATTGCGATCTGGCATCGCTGTATTTGCGCCTTCAGGAAGAAGGCCATGAGGTCAAGGTCTATGTCGCCAAAAGCCAGTGCAAGGACACACTTGCAGGCCTCGTACCGCACGCCGAGGATTGGGAGCGCGAGATTGCCTGGATACGGGCGGCAGGCTCCGACGGCATCATTCTGTTTGAGAATGCCGCCGAGCAACGCGGCGCTCTTCAAGACAAGATGCGCCGGGAGGGATTGCACGTCATCGGCGGCAGCGCCTATGGCGACAGACTGGAAAACGATCGCGCCTTTGCGCAGGAAATCCTCAGCGGGCTTGGCTTGACGGTCTGCCCTGTTCACCAATTCGACGATCCCGCCGCCGCGCTGCAATTTCTCGACCGCGAGCCGGGCCGTTACGTGGTCAAATTCAATGGCCCGCTGGAGAGCTTCGTCGGCCGCTTGGACGACGGGCGCGATGTCCGGGCTTTCCTGAGCAGCCTCGACGAGGACATGCCGAGCTTAATTCTGATGCGCCATGTTGAAGGCGTCGAAATGGGTGTCGGCGCGTATTTCAACGGCGAACGATTCTTGAGCCCGTCATGTCTGGACTGGGAACATAAGCGATTTTTCCCAGGCGATTTGGGCGAGTTGACCGGCGAGATGGGCACGATCGTTACTTACGAGAACACCGCGCGATTTCACGAACTCACGCTTGCCCGCATGGCGCCGCTGCTGCAACGCGGCGGCTATTGCGGCTATATCAACCTCAACACCATCGTCAACGAAGACGGAATCTGGCCGCTCGAATTCACCTGCCGATTCGGCTACCCGGGCTACGCCATTCTCGATCCCCTGCAGGCGATGCCCTGGGGCGAGCTGTTCCATGCCATGACGACTCGCAAGGGCGCTTCCTTTCAAACCAAAGTGGGGTTTGCTGCCGGCGTTGTCATGACGACGCCGCCGTTTCCTTATTCGCGCACCATGGTTCGCGAGCCGGTCGGACTGCCGATCGTGTTTGATCGAATAAGCGATGACGAACGCCGTAACCTTCATTACGGCGAGGTCGGCCTCAAGGACGGCCAGCTGGTCACGAGCGGCGCCTATGGCTGGACCATGGTGGTCACCGGCACGGGCGCCAGCGTGCGCGAGGCGCGCGATCGGGCCAACGATCTCGCTGATCGTGTGATCATCCCCAACGCGCGGTATCGTCGAGACATCGGCGACCGCCTCATCGCGGGCGAGCTGGATCGCGTCGCGGCCATGGGTTTGCTGGGGCCGGGCACTTCGGCGCCGTCGATAGATTCGGCCGGCCGCTGAACCGGAAAAGGCTCTATTGTCGAAAGCTTGTTCCGATAGCGTAGTATGGCAAATAGTCAGGAACGTTGTTTGCGCGGAGGATTTCGGGTTGCCAGCCTTCCAAACGAGACGCCAAGATTGATTGCGTAGTTGAGGACAGGAAGATCCGTTGAAAAAATCCAGAATGACCAATGCACGCTGGGGCTGGCGTGAGCTGCACGAAGCGACGCCGTTCGCCCGATTTTGGCGCCTGCACATCCGGCTGTTCGTTTCCGCATCGGTCGGGCTTGCGGTAACGCTGGCGCTGCTGCTGGCCACGCCGTGGCGCACGCCGACATGCATTCTCGTTGGCTGGGATGGCGGCGTCGTGCTCTACTTGGCGCAGATCTTTTGGATCATGGCGCACTGGTCGATCGACCGCATCCGCCAGAGAGCGTGTCTCGAAGATGAGGGTGCGCTGGCCCTTCTGGTGCTGACCACGGCGTCGGCCCTGGCCAGCCTCGCTGCGGTGCTTTCCGAACTCGGCCACCGCCCCGCTGCCTACCAGGTGACGCTCGGCGCGGTGACCATTCTGCTGTCCTGGGCGTTCATGCATGTCATCTTTGCCCTGCATTACGCGCACGAATATTATGGCGAAGGCGGCGACGACCGGATCGGTGGCCTCGATTTTCCCGGTGATGAAGAGCCGGATTATTGGGACTTCCTATATTATTCGCTTGTCGTGGCCATGACCGCGCAGGTGTCCGACGTTCAGATTACCAGCAAAACCATACGCCGGATGACCGCCATACACGGTGTCGTCTCGTTCTTCTTCAACGTCATCGTCCTGGCGCTGACCGTCAACATCGTACCCACCATGATGTAGGGCAGTGTGCCGCAGGGGCGCGCGGTCGCTTGGGCTTGAGCTACGTCATGAATCCTAGGCCGCCGCCCGCAGCGGCCGCTTCGCTTGCAGCGGCAGGCGCACCATGACGGTGGTGCCTTTGCCGAGCGTCGAGAAGATGCGCATGGCGCCGCCGTGCAG
>DASXMG010000065.1:0-86078 GCA_036495805.1 Steroidobacteraceae bacterium
TTCATGACCAAGGCCGACTTCCTGAAGATGAACGAGGCTCAGGCCGAAGCGGGCCAGAAGGTGTTCGCCAATCCGCGCAATGCCGCGGCGGGCAGCTTGCGGCAGCTCGATCCGCGAATGACTGCGGCGCGTCCGCTCGACATGTTCATTTACGGAATTGGAGTCATCGAGGGCGGCGAACTGCCTGCGCGTCACAGCGAGACCTTGAAGGAATTGCGCCGCTTGGGCTTCAAGATTTGCCCGCAGTCCACCGTGGTTGAGTCGATCGAAGGCTGCCTTCAGTACTACCGGGACATGGGTGCGGCACGTGCGACGCTGCCATATCAAATCGACGGTGTGGTTTACAAAGTCGATGAGGTGAGCTTGCAGCACAAGCTGGGATTCATCTCGCGGGCGCCCCGCTGGGCAATCGCGCACAAATTCCCGGCGGAGGAGGCTTTGAGCGTGGTGCGCGGCATCGAATTTCAAATCGGCCGCACCGGCGCGTTGACCCCGGTTGCCCGCTTGGAGCCGACTTTCGTGGGCGGTGTCACGGTGAGCAACGCGACGCTGCATAACATGGACGAGTTGACCCGCAAAGACGTGCGTGTGGGCGATACCGTCGTCATCCGCCGCGCGGGCGATGTGATTCCTGAGGTTGCTCGCGTGCTGCCCGAGCGGCGCGTAGCCGGGGCGCAGCTGGTGCTCCTGCCCAGCGTGTGCCCCGTGTGCGGCAATCCGGTGGTTCGCGAGGGCGATCAGGCGGTGGCGCGCTGTAGCGGAGGCCGGCGCTGCGCGGCGCAACGCAAGGGCGAAATACAGCATTTCGCCTCGCGCCGCGCCATGGATATCCAAGGGCTCGGCGACAAGTTGGTGGAGCAGCTGGTCGACGGCGATTGGGTGAAAACGCCGGCGGATTTGTTTTCCCTCGAGGCGGAGCGACTGGCGACCCTGGAGCGCATGGGCGAGAAATCCGCGCTGAAATTGCAATCCGCGATCGAGTCGGCAAAGCACACGACGCTGCCGCGCTTCCTATATGCGCTCGGCATTCGCGATGTGGGCGAGGCGACCGCCTTGGCCCTGGCGCAATATTTTCCAAAGATCGCGGATCTGCGCCGCGCCGGCGAAGAGGAAATACAGCGCGTGCCCGACGTGGGCCCGGTAGTTGCAAAGCAGGTCGCGGCTTATTTTCGCGACGCGGACAATGCCGCCGCCGTCGATCGTCTGCTCGCCGCCGGAGTCGCCTGGCCGCACGTCGCGCCCGCAAGCGGCGGCGGGGCGTTGCAAGACAAGAGCTTCGTTCTGACCGGGACCTTGAGCTCGCTGACGCGGGATGAGGCGACCGAGGCAATCCAACGATTGGGCGGCAAGGTAAGCGGCAGCGTCTCGAAAAAAACCGATTATGTGGTGGCCGGCACGGAGGCGGGGTCCAAGCTCAAAAAAGCCGAGCAGCTCGGCATTGAGATTCTCGACGAAGCAGCGCTCTTGAAGCTATTGAAAACGTAGCGGACTCGCGAACAGTCCGCTACGTCGATTCAAACCCTTTCGTTACAGCGATTTCTCGATTTTCGCGGTCTTCTTCAGGTCGTCCACATACGCCTGCAGTTTCTTCTGCATCGCGCCATTGGTCACTTGCTGCTTGACCTGCTCGAACGGCGGCGGCGAAGTCTCGCGCGTATCTTCCAGCTTGATCACGTGCCAGCCGAATTGCGTCTGCACGGGCGTTGCAGTCATCTCGCCTTTCTTCAGTCCTTTGACGGCGTCGCCGAACGGCTTGGCCATGCGCGTCAGTGTGAACCAGCCCAGATCGCCGCCGTTGGCCTTGGAACTGTCGGTGGACTCTGCCTTGGCGACATCGTCAAACTTCGCACCGCCTTTGATTTTCTTGATGGCGGCCTCGGCGGCTTCCTTGCTGCTCACCAGGATGTGGCGTGCGTGATACTCGGTCTTATCCATGGCGGCAACCGCCGTGTCATATTCGGTGTGCAAATCCGCATCGCTCGGCTGCTTGTCCTTCAAATATTTCGCGGATTCCGCATCCGCCAATACGCGCATGCGCACCACGTCGAGCTGTGCGGCGACGTCCGGATCCTTGTCCACGCCTTCCTTCGCACCCTGCGAGGCGAGCAGCTGCATGTTGATCAATTCATCGAGAACCTGGTTCTTCTGCTCGGTGGTGAGATCGCCGGCGGGCCGGCCGCGCAACAGGCTCTTCAAATAGGTGTCGTATTCCACGCGCGATATCGGTGTGCCGTCGATGGTGGCAACCGGCGGGATGGCAGGCGCCGCCGCCTTTTCGGGCGCAGCGGGCGCGGTCGGTTGGCCTTTTCCGCAAGCCGTCATACCCACGGCAAATGCCGTCAGGATGGCGATGCGGATCCACGGTGTGCTCGAAAATTGGCTCATTTGTTCCTCTACGCAAAAAAAAGCGGCTGCGGCCATACCTCGGCCAGCGCGCCCGGGGGCGGCAGTTTAGCCTCAACAGAGCGATCCCACCAATTTTTGATGCAATTTGCGGCCCTAAACCGCGATTTGACGCGCCGCAGCATGACCCTCTGTCAAGATTTGTCGGGCGGCAGCGCCTCGATCGCCAGGGCGTGGATGTCGCTCTGCATCAGATCATCGACCGCCGCGTAGATCAGTCGATGCCGAGCGACTGAGGGTATGTCGCGAAACACTTCCGCGACGATCCGAATTCGAAAGTGGCTCAAGCCTCCCGCCGCCCCGGCATGTCCCTCATGCAAGTGGCTTTCATCC
The DNA here is from genome assembly GCA_036495805.1 of Steroidobacteraceae bacterium. GTDB lineage: Bacteria > Pseudomonadota > Gammaproteobacteria > Steroidobacterales > Steroidobacteraceae > Bog-1198. Next base: position 2,737 of record DASXMG010000065.1, read on the forward strand.
TCCACGCTCAACTGGGCCGGTGCAAAACGGCTCTCCAGGCGCTCACGCAGGCGCTGCGCGCGGGTGACCACCGGAGCCGAGGCTTTGCCGGCAAGCCAGAACACTTGCGGAAGCATGAAGAGCATGGTCGCGGCGGGAAATCCAAAGACCTTGAACTTGACCCAAAGGTCGACGGCAAAGGTCTTTGCCACATATAGATTCAGGATGGCAAAAGCGGCAAACCACGCTGCCCAGAGAAAGTTGATCGTCTGCCAGGCGTGCGCCGAGACCGCCAGCGGCTCCGGGAATGCAGCCTCGAGCAAGCGGCGCACGAGCGGCTGCTTGCCGATCACCATGCTGCCGAGGAACACCGCTGAGGTTAAGCCGAGCAATACCGTGAGCTTCCATTGAATGAAGCGCTGGTCGTGCAGCAGCAGCGTCGCCGCGCCCAAGACCAGCACCACGCACGTGGTGACGATGTGCATGGTCTTGAAACTGCCGGCGCGCAGACGATGGATGGCGAGCTGCAACACACAGGCGACCATCAATGCCGCCGTCGCCCAGTAAATGTCGCGAATCTCAAAAGTCACGAAAAAGACGATCAGGGGCGACCCTTCGAGGAGTTGACTCATCCGCGTATCATAGCCGACGCGATGAGCATCTATATGCAACTGCATCCGGTCACGCCGCAACGGCGCTATATACGCCAAGCAGTGGAGGCGCTGCGGCGCGGCGCTGTGATCGTTTATCCGACCGATTCTTGTTATGCGCTCGGCTGTCATATCGGCGACAAAGCCGCGCTCGAGCGCATCCGTGAGATTCGCCAAACCGACCGCAATCATCATTTCACGTTGGTGTGCCGCGATCTTGCGGACGTCGGCAAATACGCCATGGTCGACAATTGGCAGTATCGATTGCTGCGCGCGCACACTCCGGGACCTTACACCTTTCTGCTCAAGGCCTCGCGCGAGACGCCGCGGCGCTTGAAACACGAACGCCGCGGTACGATAGGCCTGCGGGTGCCGGATCATCCGGTCACGGCGATGTTGCTGAGTGAACTGGGTGAACCGGTGATGAGCTCGACCCTGCTCTTACCCGGCGAAGAACACCCGCGCACCGATGCCAAGGACATCTACGAGCGGCTCGAACATGGCGTCGACATGGTTCTGGACGGCGGCAATTGCGGACTGATTCCCACCTCGGTCATCGACCTGTCGACGGACCGCGCCATCGTGGTTCGCGAAGGCCGGGGCGATGTCAGCCCCTTTGCATCGGCGGCCACCGTATAATGCAGCTCAATGCGGGCAATGATGCTCGTAATCAATTTAAATAACGAGTGCAAGCATTGGATTTATCTGTATTTCTTGCCAACTTATCGATCTGGGCCATTCCGGTTTTATTCGCCATTACCCTGCATGAGGTAGCGCACGGCTGGACTGCGCGCTTCTTCGGCGACCATACGGCGCAATTGCTCGGCCGCCTGAGCCTGAACCCTTTACGACACGTCGATCCGCTCGGCACGGTGATGATTCCCGGCACACTGCTGGCATTCGGATTTTTTCCGCCGTTCGGTTGGGCGAAACCGATGCCGATGGAGACCAGCGGTCTACGAAATCCGCGCCGCACCTTGATCATGGTTGCACTCGCAGGCCCCGCCGCAAACATATTGATGGCAATCCTGTGGTGCGGCGTCTTGGCCGCGGTGCTGCAGATCAGGCGCGGGCAAACCTTGGACAATTGGGTGTTGCTCATGGCGCAGGCCGGCATCAAGGTCAACGCCGTTCTGGCGGTTTTCAATCTGCTGCCGATTCCGCCCTTGGATGGAGGCCGTGTGCTGGTTGGCATACTGCCGGCGCGCTTGGGCGCGGGCCTGCAAAAAATTGCGCCCGCCGGCATGTTCATTGTGGTCGGCTTGTCGGTGCTGGGATTGCTCGGATGGCTTTTGCGTCCGGCGTACCGCGCGGCCGGCCAGCTCATACATGTCCTCGGCATCGGATTTTCGGCGTGAGCGTCCCGGCCCAAAACCGGCGCGTATTGTCCGGCATGCGTCCCACGGGGCAACTGCATTTGGGCAATTATCACGGTGCCCTGAAGAATTGGATCGAGTTGCAGTATCAGTACGAATGCTATTTTTTCGTCGCCGACTGGCATGCACTGACCACCGGCTATGAAGACACTTCGAAACTCGAGGAGAACACCTGGAGCATGGTGGTCGACTGGTTGGCTGCAGGCCTCAACCCAGGCGTGGCCACGCTTTTTATCCAGTCAAAGGTGCCCGAGCACGCGGAGCTGCATCTGTTGCTGTCGATGATCACGCCCCTGGGTTGGCTGGAGCGGGTTCCGTCCTACAAGGATCAGCAGGCGCAACTCACGGATCATGACTTGAGCACCTACGGTTTTCTCGGCTATCCGTTGCTGCAAAGCGCGGACATCCTGCTGTATCGCTCTCAATACGTTCCCGTCGGTGAGGATCAGGTCGCTCACGTCGAGATAACGCGCGAGGTTGCACGGCGCTTCAATCACGTCTATGGCCGCGAGCCCGAATTCGAGCAGAAGGTGGAGAAGGCCATCAAAAGCCTGGGCTCGCGAAATTCAGCCATGTACCGCTCGCTGCGCAAAGCGTTCCAGGAGAAAGGCGATGCCGACGCACTCGCCAAAGCGCAGGCTTTGGTGGAGGCCAATGCGAGGCTCACCGTGGCGGATCGCGATCGCTTACTCGGCTTTTTGGAAGGCGCGGGAATCGCAATCTTGCCGGAGCCCGAGGCGTTGTTGACCGCGACGCCGAAGGTCCCGGGGCTCGATGGCCGCAAGATGTCCAAGTCCTACGCCAACACGATCGGGCTTCGCGAGGATACGGACTCGATCGTCAAGAAGCTCAAGGCCATGCAGACCGATCCCGCTCGTGTGCGCCGTACCGATCCCGGCGATCCCGATAAATGCCCGGTGTGGGATTTGCACAAAATATATTCGACACCCGACACCCAGGAGTGGGTGCAGAAGGGGTGCCGCTCCGCGGGAATCGGCTGCCTGGAATGCAAGGCGCCGCTCATCGAGAAAATCGTGGAAGAGGTGTCGGGCATCGCCAAGCGGGCACAAGAGTTTGAGGAGAATCCAGAGCTGGTACGGGGTATCATCGCGGAAGGGTGCGAGCGCGCGCGGACCGTGGCGCGCGACACGATGGATGCGGTCCGACAAGCTATGGCGATGAATTACAGATGAAACCTGAATTGACGCTGGTGCAAAACGCGGCGCCCCCACCGCCGCCGGCCGGCGAGAGCGCGCCGGCACAAGGCGAGATGCCGTTTGCGGTCGTGGAGGGCCAGCCCATTATCGAGATGCCGCGAGATTTGTACATTCCGCCGCAGGCGCTCGAGGTGTTTCTCGAGGCGTTTGAGGGACCGCTCGACATGCTGCTGTATCTGATTCGGCGGCAGAATCTGGATATTCTCGACATTCCGATCGCTGAGATTACCCGCCAATACATGCGCTACATCGAGCTGATGCAGGTGCTGCAGCTCGAATTGGCGGGCGAGTATCTGCTGATGGCCGCGACGCTGGCTGAGGTGAAGTCACGCATGCTGCTGCCGCGCGTCGGCACGGATGATGCGTCCGACGAGACCGATCCGCGCGCGGAACTGGTACGCCGGCTGCAGGAGTACGAGCGCTTCAAGCGGGCTGCGGAGGGCATCGACCGGATGCCGCGGCTGGATCGCGATACCTGGGTTGCTTCGGCTGAGTTGGTCGATCGAAAAGTCGTGCGCATTCCCCCGCAGGTGACATTGCAAGAAATGCTCATTGCCTTTCAAGACGTGCTGTCGCGCAGCGACATGTTTGCGCATCATCACGTGCAGCGCGAGCCATTGTCGGTGCGCCAACGCATGGCGGATATTTTAACGTCGCTGCAGACCAACGCCTTCGTCGATTTCGTGCGCTTGTTTACCCCGGAAGAGGGACGTCGCGGCGTCACCGTGACCTTCGTGGCCGTTCTGGAACTATTGCGCGAGGGGTTGATCGAAATAGTGCAATCGGAAGCCTACGCGCCTTTGCACGTGCGCCTCGGCAATCCCGCCCGGAACCTGTCGCTGGTTGCCGACGACGGCGCCGCCAACGATGACCTTGCGAGAACTCAATGAACCATCAATACGTGAAGAATGTAGTTGAAGCGGCGCTGCTCGCGGCGGGCCGGCCTCTGAGCCTGGAGGAGCTGTTGAGCGTATTCGACGAGCGCGACGGCTCGATCGGCGATGAGGTCAAGGGCGCGATCGCAACGCTGACCCAGGAATACGAAACCCGGGGACTGGAGCTGCTGGAAGTGGCGAGCGGTTTTCGCATTCAAATCAGAGCGGCGGTTGCCCAACCGGTGGCGCGGCTGTGGCAAGAGCGGCCGGCCAAGTACTCGCGGGCGCTGCTCGAGACCCTGGCGCTGATCGCCTACCGACAGCCGATCACGCGCGGTGAGATCGAACAGATTCGCGGCGTCGCCGTGAATCCGAACATCATCAAAACATTGCATGAGCGAAACTGGATTCGTGTGGTCGGTCACCGCGACGTTCCGGGCAAACCGGAACTGCTCGGCACCACGCGCGAATTTCTCGACTACTTCAGCTTGAAGAAGCTGGATGACTTGCCGACTCTGGCGCAGCTCAAAGAGCTGGAGGATTTGCGCGTGCAACTGACGCTGCCCGGGGCCGAGGCGCAAGTTCTGACCGACGCCGCGCCGGATCTGGACGCCGCCGCCCCGGACCTGGAGGCATCGGCCGACGATGACGAAGAACCAAGCGCAGAGAGTGCCGCGCCGCGCACGCACGGGTTGGTTGCAAGTGGTGCACAAGACGATTCCATCTGATGGCCGCGCGACCCAGGGCCGCACGGGCGCGAAGGGGCGCATTACCGGGTAAGGCGGGCGCGCCACCTAAGGAGCCGCCCGCCGGCGAACGCGTGCAGAAACTCTTGTCGGCGGCGGGCATCGGCTCACGCCGCGAAGTGGAGCGCTGGATTCGCGAATCCCGGCTGCAGGTCAATGGCGAAGTGCCCGAGTTGGGCGCCAAGCTTACCGCTCGCGACCGCATCACCTTGGATGGCCGGCCGGTGCGATTGCACACGCCTGCGGTAAAACAATCGAGGGTCCTGCTGTTCCATCGCTCGCCCGGCGAGACGCTTGACATCAAGGCCGCGACCTCGCGGGCCGCTGAGCTTTTGAATTTACCGCGCTCGCCCGGCCGCTGGCTCGCGATTCAGCCGATGCCGCCCGTCGATGGGGGGCTGGAGATTCTCACCGATGATGGCTCGTGGGCGCATCGCGTGTCCCAAGCAGCCCACGCCTTGACCATCGACTATGTCCTGCGAATGCGCGGTCCCTTGAACGAGGCTTTGGTCGGTGAATTCCTCTCGGCCACGGATTGCGAGGGCGAGGCAATGAGCATTCTGCAGGCCGACGCAAAGTATGGCGAGGGCTTCAATCATTGGCTCAATGTCACCGTGCGCGCGACCCGCTCGGCGCAGGTCCGGCACTGGTTTGCCGCTCGCGGCATAATCGTGAGCCGCTTGATGCGGGTACGCTTCGGCCCGGTACATCTCGCGCACGATCTACCGCGAGGTCACTCCAGGGCCATGCTGGCGAGCGAACGCAATGCGCTGGTCAACGAGATCGATTCGGCCAAACCGCCGCCGCCGGGTGCTGAAGATTGAAGGTACGCGAATGATTCTCGAGGAATTGGTCACGATCATGATCACGACCCGGAACCGCCCCGGCGACTTGGCCTTCACCCTCGAGAAGCTGATTTCGCTTGAATTGTCCTACCTTCCTCTCATCATCGTCGACGATGCATCGGACGCCCCGATTGTTGCGGACGCATTGGCGCATAAATTTCCAAGAATAAAAATCGTTCGCAACGACGTTCAACGCGGCTTGATTGCAAACCGCAACGAGATGACCTCATTGGCCGCGACACCGTATGTCTTGAGCTTGGACGATGATTCCTGCTTCAGAGATGCGCCCGATTTGCAGGGTGCGGCCGAATATCTGGCGCAACAACCGCGCGTGGTGGGGTTGCAATTCAACAACGTCGACATCAATTTCGGCGAGCACGCGGTTGCCGAATCCGAACCTTATCGGGTCCAGACTTACACCGGCTGCGGTCACTTGCTGAAGCGCTCGATATTCCTGAAGATGGGAGGCTACCGAAGCGACTTCGTGCACATGAGCGAAGAGGTGGAGTTCTGCCGCAAAGCGTGGAAGGCGGGGTTGGAAGTGCATATGTATCCAAAAATAATAGTCGACCATCGGCGCACGCCCGTGGCGCGATTTCCGGCTAAAAACCTCTATTACCTGACGCGCAACCTCCTGATTGTCAGCTACCTGCATCTGCCCTGGCCGGCGATGACGACCAGGCTATTTTCCAACGCGTTGTTGGTCTGGTGGCGCAATCTTAAGCGACGATACCTGTGGTCCAGCGTGTTCCGGGGTTGGTTCGACGGAATCAAATATTGTATTGCGCACTTTCGCGAGCGTGCGCCGATGTCCGGGCGTCAATATCGGGAATATCGGCGGGCACCCGTCTCCAGGTGAGCAGGTAACCGAGCGGCGCATGCCGGCTATTTGGCCGGCGTTTTTGACGTCTCCAGCAATTGCGCCAAATACTGCTGCCAGACAGCGGCCCAGGTGTGTGTCCCATGGCCATGCGTTTGATCAGAGGCGGGCAGCAAGATGAAACGGCCGTTCTTGACGCGTTTGATCTCGCGTTCGGCGATGCCAAGTTCCGGTGGATTGACGAAATCATCAGCCGAGTTGACCTGCAGCAGCGGCGCCTTGATCTTCTCCAGGCCCGATGAGGGGTCATAGTCCCGAGAGGCGTTGACCTGGTACAGAAAATCGTTCGCGTCCAAGTTCTCCATCTGCCGCGGCATGTATTTTTCCAGGAATTCATCCGCCGCATCGCGGGTCGGCAAGGTCATCTGCATCTGAATGGGCGCGCTGCCGGCGATCAACAGCAACCCGGCCACGGTGCGCAGCGCGCTCATCGGCTGCGTCGTATAGTCGCCCTTCAGCCACTGCGGGTCATTGCGAATCGCATCCATGCTCAGATCGCGCCATAGGCGGTTGCGCCCGGCGATCTGCACCGGCAAACAGGCCAGCGGCATGAGTGCGTCCATGAAATCCGGATAGGCTTCGCCCCACATGAAGGTGTGCATGCAGCCCATGGATGTGCCCATGACCAGCCGCAGATGGTTCACATCCAGGCCCTTGGTGAGCAACAGGTACTGTGCGAGCACCATGTCTTGATAGGAATATTGGGGGAAATGCATGCGCAAGCCGTCGCTTGGCTTGCTGGATTGGCCATGACCAATACCGTCCGGAAGAATGATGTAGTACTTCTCCGCGTCCAACAGCTGGCCCTTCTGGAACAGCACGCCGGAAAACCGGTCGTTGATGAGGCTGCGGCCCGATCCGCCGGTGCCGTGCATGATCAAGACGGCATTGGTGACCCGGCCGAGAGCGTCCTTTTTCGCCTTGCCAAAATAGGTGTAATGGATGCGCAGCTCGGGCAGCGTTTCTCCCGAGGCAAAATGAAAATCGTGGATGACATAGTCGCCCTCGAGAGGCCGCAGCTCCGGGGCGGCCGCAGCCCCGGCAGCGCCGGCGCCCAAGCAGAATGATGCCAGCAAGGCGCCCGCGTACAGTTTGCTTACATGCATCCCTGGTGTTCCTCTAATGGCTATTGCGCATCAATAAACTGACCATCAATACCGCGACCGCGTTCGCTCAGCAAGTACAAAAATGGACCGGTCACGGATTTGGGCAAAGGCACGGTGTTCGGGTCTTCCGCCGGATAGGCGGCGGCGCGCATGGCAGTACGCATCCGTCCCGGGTTCACGCTGTTGATACGGATGTTCGATTCGCCTTCCAACTCCTCGAAGAGCATTCCGCGCACGGACTCCAGCCCGGCCTTCGACACCGCATAAGCACCCCAAAACGGCCGCGCCTGCTTAACCACGCCGCTGCTGACGAAGATGATCGAGGCGTCGCCGGATTTGCGTAAATCCGGCAGCAAGACCTGCGTCAGGATGAACGGCGCGGTTAGATTCACGTGTAAGACCTTGCACCAGGTCGGTACATCGTATTGCTCCAGCGGCGAGCGATCGCCTAACAGGCCCGCAGCGTGGACCAGGCCGTCGAGCTTGCCGAATTCCGCACCCACGGTCTGCGCAAGTGCGTCGTATTCGACCGCCGTGGCGAGCGCCAAATCCAGGACCGCGATGGCCGGTTGCGGTGCGCCGAGCGCCTCGATCTCGTCATAGACACGCTCCAGTTTGGCGCTATTGCGTCCCGACAAGATGACAGTGGCGCCGGCGCGCGCGCACTCGATTGCAAGCGCTCGCCCGAGACCGCTGCCGGCGCCGGTAATCAGGATCGTGCGTTGCTGAAGCAGCGCGGCGTCGGGAAGGAAATCTCCTGGAATCAACTGCGGCATCAGGGCTTATCCATGGGCGCGTCGCGCCGTCGACCACGCCAGCAGCATATCCTGCAATCGCACGGACTCAAGGCTTGACGTGCGCCGTTGTAGATGTTTCAGGCCCAGTGCGGCCAATATCAGCAGGTGACGCTGCTGCGCACGGCAAGCCGCCGGCAGCGCCAGCGCGGCGCTCGCATAGCTTCGCTGTGCGCGAGCACGCAGCTGCTGCAGATAGTTTTCAAGTTTCGCAGCGGGCTGATCGGCGCATAGATCAGCATTGTCCAGTCCCGCTGCCAGCAGTTCCTCCACCGGGAACGGCACGCGCCCGAGGCGGGCTTGGCGCCGGTAGTCGCGGCTCACGCGAGCGAGGTGGTCTGCCACCGCCAAGGCGCGCAGACAGTTTTCCAGGCCGGCCTCATCGCGGATCTGCCCGGCGAGCCGGGATGCCAGCCCCAGCGGCGCCGCCCACAGCGCGCCGGCGTGCGGCTCGAGCTCCGCGCCTCGCTCCAGCGGTACGCCGCTCAACTCGGCAATCGATGCATCGATCGCCTGGCTCAAGGGACTGAAGTCGACTTCGCCGGCTCGAGGCAGCGATCGCAAATATAGGCAGATCGGATGAATGGGGGCGCGCGCAATGAGGCGTTGAATCTCCTCCTGCCACCAGGATAATTTGATGCGCGCAGCGCCCGCTTCGGTCGCAGGATCCATCAGCGCGCTCCACTCGGCGAGCAGTGCGTATACGCCGAGCAGCGGCGCGCGCGCGGCCGGGGAGGCGAACAGCCAGCTCCAATAGCGCACCGACCCTTTGGGGACGGCGCGCGCTCGATAGGTGGCATCAAGTGTCTTCAGAGCTTGGCTCACCGGAGCCCTCGCGCCCGGCGGGTTCGGCGCGCGGCGTCCGCGTCAAGCTTTCGATCGGCTCGATGGGCTCGATCTGGCGCGTCACGCGCAGCCCAAGGGATTCGAAACGGCGCGCGGCGGGCAGCACCTGTTGTTCCAGTGAACCCACCGCGCGGTTGAAGGACTCGACACTGCTGCCCAAGGATTTTCCCACTCTTCCCAGGTGTTCGCCGAACACCGCCAAGCGCTTGTACAGCTCTTCGCCCAGTTGCCGCACTTCGCGGGCGTTTTCAGCCAAGACGGTTTGTTTCCATCCGTAGGAAATCACCTTCAACAGCGCGATCAAGCTGGTGGGCGTCGCCAGCATGATGTTCTGGCGCATCGAGTCATCGATCAAGCCTGGATTCTCCTGCAGCGCAGCCGACAGAAACTGATCTCCCGGCAGAAACAGCACCACAAAATCAGGGCTGCGCTCGAACTGCGACCAGTACTGCTTGGAGGCCAACTCGCGCACGCGGGCGCCGACGATTTGCGCATGCCGGCGCAACTGGGTGTTTCGATCTTCATCGCTCTGCGCCTCGACTGCCGCCAGGTAGGCATCCAGCGGCGTCTTGACGTCGACCACGATGTCGCGCTGCTCCGGCATGTGCACGATCATATCCGGACGAATGGCGCCGGATTCCGTGGCGACATGCTGCTGCTCGGTGAAGTCGACGTGCAAGGTCATGCCGGACAATTCGACCACCCGGCGCAACGTGATCTCGCCCCATTGGCCGCGTACCCCGGGGCGGCGCAGTGCCGTCACCAGATTGCGCGTCTCGCGTGACAGCAGATTCTGGCCGGTCGCCAGCAGGTCCATCTGAGTCTTCATGGTTGCAAAGGAATCGATGCGGTCGCGCTCGATGGCCTGAATCTGCGCTTCGGTTTTGGCCAGCGCGTCGCGAATGGGCTTTACCAACGTGTCGATCGCCGATTCCCGCTCTTTCAAAACCTGCCAGGCATCTTGCTGCTGGCGGGTCAGGCGTTCGCGCGCGAGAGCCAGGAATACTTCGTTGTTGCCCTGCAGGCTCTCTCGCGCCAACTCCCCAAAGACACCCTGCAGCTGCTCGCGGGCGCGAGCCGCGGCCTGTTCGCGCTCCGCGCTCAAGAGCTCCTCGCTCTTGAGACGCGCGCGCAGCACTTCCAGCTCGACGTGCAGTGCCTGCTCACGGCGCATGCGCCAAACGAGCACCGCCATGGCACCCAGGACAAGGCCCACGATCAGCGCCAGCCATAGCTTGAGGTCACTCATAGGCGCCCGTTGGCTTTGAGCCAGTCCAAAAGATCTTGTGGGCGCTGCAAATAGCCATCGCCGCCCCAGCGGCTCGAATCTTCGTCGGCCCGCAAATAGCCGTAATTCGCCACCAATGCCGGCATTGCAGCCGCATGCGCGGCCTGGACGTCGCGCTCGGCGTCGCCGACATAAACACACTCGCTGGGCGAGACTTCGGCAAGGGCGGCGGCGTGCAGCAGAGGCAAGGGATGGGGCTTGCGCTCCGCCACCGTATCGCCGCTGACGACGCAGGCGAAGCGCGCCCGCAGTCCCAATTCGAAGAGCAGCGGCTCGGTGAGCCAGGCAGCCTTGTTGGTGACGATCCCGCTTTTGATGCGCGCATCGGCCAGGGCATCGAGCACTGCGTTCATCCCCGGAAAGAGCCGCGTCTCGCGGCTGAGCGCACCGCGATAAATCTCCAGGAAGCGCCGTTGCAGCCGAAGTGCGGATTCAGGATCCGCTTCCGGGAACCCTGCCTTCACGACCCGTGCGGCGCCGTGACTCACCGCGCTGCGAATCGCTTCGTAGGGCATGGGCGCGAGCATTTCTTCTCGCCGCAGCGCATTCAGCGCGCCGACCATATCCGGGGCGGTGTCGAGTAAGGTGCCATCCAGATCGAACAACACGGCCTTGAGCGCCATGTCAGGCGGAGCGCTTGAAGTGCGCAAGATAGTTGACGTCGGTATTTGGTGAAAGACGAAACGCACGCGTCAAAGGGTTGTACGTCATGCCCGTCAGATCGACCAGCCTCAGTCCGGCTGCACGGCCCCAGCGAGCCAATTCCGAGGGACGTATGAATTTCAAATATTCATGCGTGCCTCGGGGCAGCACGCGCGCAATGTACTCCGCGCCGAGAATCGCCACGGCGAATGCCAGCGGCTTGCGGTTCAGCGTGGAGACGATGACTTCGCCGCCGGGCCGGGCGAGTTTTGCCAGGGCGCTTAAGGTTGCCGCCGGATCCGGAACGTGCTCGAGCATTTCCATGCAGGTGACCAAATCGAATTCCGCGGGCCGCGCGGCCGCCAACTCTTCGGCCGCGATCGCTCGATATTCGATCTGCAGCTTGCTTTCCAATGCGTGCAGTTCCGCCACATCCAGCACCGCTTGCGAAAGATCGATTCCCAGCACGGCAGCGCCGCGCTGCGCCATGGCTTCGCTCAAGATCCCTCCGCCGCAACCCACGTCGAGCACGCGTGCGCCGCCCAAGGGCGCCGCCTGCTCGATGTATCGCAGGCGCAGCGGATTGAGCTCGTGCAGAGGCCGCGACGGCCCGGCGGGGTCCCACCAGCTCATGGCCAGCGCGCTGAACCGGGCAAGCTCAGCGGGATCGGCATTTTGTGTCGAAGCACCCATCGATCAACCTCGCGCGGCCATTCGAGCGGCCCACGCGGCGGATCGCGCGGCCACCCCGGGCCAATCGAGACGTGTTAGTTCCCCGCCCGACAGCAATTGCCTTCCTGCGACCCAAACATCGCTTACGATGTCACGAGCGCCGCCGAAAACCAATTGCCTGAGCGGATCGCTTATCGGCTGCGTCCCAGGGCCGGATAGATCCACGCAGCACAGGTCGGCCCATTTGCCGGTCTCCAGACTGCCGATCTCATTTTCAAGGCCCAAGACCGCGGCGCCGCCGTGGGTCGCCGCGCGCAGGGCATCCCACGCGTCGGTCAACAGCGCGAGGATTTTCATATTGCCCCAAATGTCATGCCCGAACGCCGCGCCGCCCGCACTGCCGATGCCGAGTCGCACGCCGGCGGCGGAAAAAGCCGCGATCGGCGGCAAACCGGCCCCAAGCTGCAGGTCGCCTTGGGGGCACAACGTGACCGAGATTCCCGTGCGCTGCGTGAGGGCCATGTCCGCGGGGTTGAGATGGACCATGTGTGCGGCATTGAGCGCGGGGGTCAGCAGTCCCAGATTCCATAGACGTTCAAGCGGCCGCATGTCATGGACGGCGACGCACTCGTCGATTTCGCGTGTTGATTGATGCAGGTCAACCATGATGCCGGCGTCCAGCTCATCGGCCAGCGTCGCGAGACGTGAGAAAGTCGCATCGCTCAGCGTGCTTGCGGCGAGCGGCGCAAAGGCGGTCGAAATGAGGGGATCACCCTTGTGGCCATCCCGCAGCTTGAGCGCGCGCGACAAGGATTGGCCGGCATTCTGCGACCAGGGCGTCACGCCGTCGGTGACCGGCATGCCGATCATGGCGCGCATACCCTGCTCATTGGCCGCTCTTGCCGTTTCTTCCGGGAAGTAAGCGCGATCGCAGAAACACGTGATTCCGGACTTGAGCATTTCGGCGATGGCCGCCAAAGTTGCATCGCGCGCGAAATCTGCATTGGCGAGTCCGGAGACCCGTGCCGCATCGCCATTCGCGCCGCGCGACAACAGCGTGGCAGCGGCCGACTGCACGTTGATCATGCCGGGCATCAAAAGATGGGAATTTCGCTGCAGCACCGCGGTGGCGGAATAGCGCTCGGCCGCAACCGCGCTCGGTAAAATATCGAGGATTCTCCCATCGCGCACCAGCAAGGAATGATCCTCGAGTACCGCGTTTCGCGCGGTCATCGGGGCGATCCAGCGGACCTCGATGCGTAAATCAGCGGCGGCAATCGGCATGCGGCAAGTATATCGGCAAAAGCCGCCGCCGACTCCCAGAGGCGTATAAGACCCTCACGGATATGTGCTAGAATTCCGCCATGTTTCAGACCCGTCTTGCCTCCTTTAAACCCACTAAATAAAGTCCGATAACTCACCGGACTCTCGCAAATGGCCGAGATCGCACGCGAAATATTGCCCGTAAATCTCGAAGACGAGATGCGCAAATCCTATCTCGATTACGCGATGAGCGTAATCGTCGGCCGAGCCTTGCCCGACGTTCGCGATGGGCTCAAGCCCGTGCATCGGCGCGTGCTGTACGCCATGCGCGAGCTCAGCAATGACTGGAACAAGGCCTACAAGAAATCCGCGCGCGTGGTGGGCGATGTCATCGGCAAATATCATCCGCATGGCGATGCCTCGGTATACGACGCAATCGTGCGAATGGCGCAAGAATTTTCGATGCGCTATCTATTGGTCGACGGGCAGGGAAATTTCGGCTCGGTAGACGGCGATCCGCCCGCGGCGATGCGCTACACCGAAGTGCGCATGTCGAGATTGGCCGGCGAATTGCTGGCGGACATCGACAAGGAAACCGTCGATTTCAACCCGAACTACGATGAATCCGAGAGCGAGCCGGCGGTACTGCCCGCGCGCATACCGAACCTGCTGATCAATGGATCCTCGGGGATCGCGGTGGGCATGGCGACCAACATACCGCCGCACAATTTGACCGAGATCATCACGGCGTGCATCGCGCTCATCGAAAATCCGGAGATCACGCTGGGCCAGCTGATGCAGATTGTGCCGGGCCCGGATTTCCCGACCGCGGGATTCATCAACGGCGCCATGGAGATCGTCGCCGCCTACAAGACGGGCCGCGGCCGCCTGCACTTGCGCGCGCGAACCCACTTCGAGGATGTCGGCAAGGGCGAGCGCCAGGCGATCGTCATCACGGAGCTGCCTTACCAAGTCAACAAGGCGCGCTTGATCGAACGCATCGCAGACTTGGTGCGCGACAAGCAGATCGAAGGCATCGCTTCCGACGGGCTGCGCGATGAGTCCGACAAGGACGGCATGCGCGTGGTGATCGAATTGAAGCGCGGCGAGGTGCCGGAGATCCTGCTCAACAATCTCTATGCGCAGACCCCCATGGAACAGGTGTTCGGCATCAACATGGTGGCCCTCGTCGACGGCCAGCCGCGGCTGCTCAGCCTGAAGGAGATGCTCGACGCATTCCTGCGCCATCGCCGTGAAGTGGTCACGCGGCGCACGGTGTTCGAGCTGCGCAAGGCGCGCGAACGCGGACACGTCTTGGAAGGCTTAGGCATCGCGCTCGCCAACATCGATGAGATTATCGCCGCCATCAAGGCCTCGCCGTCGCCGGCCGAGGCAAAGATCGCCCTGATGTCGCGGACCTGGAAATCCGGGGCCGTTCCTGAAATGTTGGCGCGGGCGGGGGCCATCAGCACGCGGCCCGATGGCGAAATTGCGGCGCTCGGCATCGTCGACGGCGGCTATCGGCTGACCGACACCCAGGCGCAGGCGATTCTCGAGATGCGCCTCAACCGGCTGACGGGACTCGAGCAGGACAAGATCATTGCCGAATACCAGGAGCTGTTGGAGCAAATCCGCGATCTGGCCGACATCCTGGCGCGCCCGCAACGGCTGCTGGAAGTGATACGTCAAGAATTGGAATTTATCCGCGACACCTTCGGCGACAAGCGTCGCACCGAAATCTTGGTCAATCACGAAGATCTCACCACCGAGGATCTCATTTCACCCGAAGACGTCGTGGTGACCCTGTCGCACGGCGGTTATGCGAAGGCGCAGCCGGTCTCCGACTATCAGGCGCAGCGCCGCGGCGGCCGCGGCAAAGCCGCCACCAGCGTCAAAGATGAGGATTTCGTCGATAAGCTGTTCGTGGCCAATACGCACGACACGCTGCTGTGCTTTTCGGACCGCGGCAAGCTGTATTGGCTCAAGGTGTATCAACTGCCGCAGGCCAGCCGCGGATCGCGCGGCAAGCCCATCGTGAATCTGTTGCCGCTGCAGGAAGGCGAGCGCATCAGCGCCATGCTGTCGATCAAGGACTTCGAAGAAGGCAAGTTCGTCTTCATGGCGACGAGCCTGGGGACGGTGAAAAAGACTTCGCTGGCCCTGTTCTCGCGGCCGCGTGCGAGCGGCATCATTGCCGTGGCGCTGGACCCCGGCGACAAGCTGGTGGGCGTGGCCATCACGGACGGCAGCAAGGATATCCTGCTATTCACGACGGGCGGCAAGGCGATACGCTTCGTCGAGGAGGAAGTGCGCGCGATGGGCCGGGAGGCTGCCGGCGTGCGCGGTGTGAAGCTCAGCGAGCAGCAGCGGGTCAATGCCTTGATCGTTGCGCAGGATGGCTTCATTCTCACGGCCTCGCAGAACGGCTTCGGCAAGTTGACCCCGCTCGAGGATTTCCCGAAGCACGGCCGAGGCGGGCAGGGCGTCATCGCGCTGCAGATCACCGACCGCAATGGGATCATGGTCGGGGCGCTGCAGGTCAGCATGGACGATGAGATCATGCTCATGAGCCAAAATGGCGTGCTGGTGCGCACGCCCGTCAAGGACATCTCGGTGGTCGGGCGCAATACGCAGGGCGTGCGCCTGATTCGGTTGGAAGAGGGCGATCAGCTGTCGGGGCTCGAGCGCATCGAGGGATTGGCGGGCGAGGGCGACGACGCCGAGCCCATGGATCCGGTCGTCGGCGACTCATAAGAATTCCGGTGCGCGCCTTTAATTTCTCGCCGGGACCCGCCGTTTTGCCGCTCGAGGTTCTGGAGAAGGCGCAAGGTGAGCTGCTCGATTGGGGCGGCAGCGGCATGTCTGTGATGGAAATCAGCCATCGCAGCAAGAGCTTTCTCGAGGTGGCTGCGCAGGCTGAAGCGGACCTGCGCGAGCTGATGTCGATACCCCCGAACTATAAGGTCTTGTTCATGCAGGGCGGCGCATCGGCGCAGTTTTCCCTGGTACCCATGAATCTTTCGCCGCCCGACTCCACCGTGGACTTCATCAATACGGGGCATTGGTCGCAGCGCGGCATCAGCGAAGCGGCGCGATACTGCTCGGTGCACATCGCGGCGGATGCGGGCGGGGCCTACAACTGCGTACCCGCGCAAGCGCAACTGCGCTTCAGCGGCCGCGCGTCCTACGTTCACTACACCCCGAATGAAACCATCGGCGGTGTCGAGTTTGGTTATGTGCCTGAAACCGGCGGCGTGCCGCTGGTGGCGGATATGTCATCCAGCATTTTGTCGCGGCCCATAGACGTGGCTAAATTCGGCTTGATTTATGCGGGCGCCCAGAAAAATATCGGACCCTCGGGGCTGACCGTCGTCATAGTGCGGCAGGATCTGCTCGGGCGCGCGCGCCCCGATACGCCCCACGTGTTCGATTACACAGCGATCTCGGATAATCAATCGATGCTGAATACCCCGCCGACTTTTGCTTGGTATGTGGCCGGACTGGTTCTTAAATGGCTGAAAGCGCAGGGCGGTGTCGCGGAGATCGGCAGACGCAACCAGGCCAAGGCGGCCATGCTGTATGCGTGCATCGATGGATCGCGGCTGTACAAAAACGCGGTCGCCGCCGATTCCCGATCTTGGATGAATGTCACCTTTACATTGACCAATCCCGCGCTCGATGCTGAGTTCCTGGCCGCAGCCGCCGCGAATGGCTTGAAAGAACTCAAGGGCCATCGGATCGTGGGCGGCATGCGCGCCAGCCTCTATAACGCCATGCCGATCGAAGGCGTCGAGAAGCTGTGCGCGTTCATGCGCGAATTCGAGCGCCGCCGGCCATGAAGCGCAGCAGAGCCAAGGCGAAGCCGAAGATCAAGGCGAAACCCGAGATCAAAATTGCGCCGGCGACGCCGGCGGGCGCGGGCTTGGGCAATATTCGCGACAGCATCGATGCCATCGACGCGCGCATTCATGCCTTGCTGAATGAGCGCGCACGGCTTGCGCAGTTGGTGGGAATTTCAAAATCGGCATCGGGCAAGGCGGTGGATTACTATCGCCCCGAGCGCGAGGCGGAGGTGCTGCGCATGGCACTCAAGCGCAACCAGGGACCGTTGCGCGACGAGGAAATCGCCCGCCTGTTCCGCGAGATCATGTCGGCTTGCCTCGCCCAGCAAGAGCCGCTAAAGGTGGCTTTCCTGGGCCCGGAAGGCACATTTACCCAGGCCGCGGTCCTCAAGCACTTCGGCGCCTCGGTGCGGTCCCTGCCGCTCACCGCAATCGATGAGATATTCCGCGAGGTGGAGGGCGGAGTTGCGGACTTTGGCGTCGTGCCCATCGAAAATTCCAGCGAGGGGACCGTCAATCACACGCTGGATATGTTCCTGACCTCGGGCCTGAAAATCTGCGGCGAGGTGGAACTGCGCATCAGCCACTATTTGATGGGAAAGATGAGCGGCTTCGAGTCCATCAAGCGAGTGTGCGCTCATCCCCAGGCCTTGGCGCAGTGCCGCGTTTGGCTGGACGATCAGCTCCCCGACGCAGAACGGGTGGGCGTCTCCAGCAACGCCGAAGGCGCGCGACGTGCGCGCGATGAGCGCGGCACGGCGGCCATTGCCGGGCGCGTCGCGGCGGAACTTTATTCGCTCCAAGTGCTCGCGAACGAGATCGAGGATCGAGCGGACAACACCACGCGGTTTCTCATTGTCGGCCGAAAACTCTTCAGCGCGAGCGGTGCGGACCGCACCACCCTGTTGGTGTCGACCAGCGACACCGACGATTCAGGGGCACTGTTCCAATTGCTCCAGCCGCTGGCGCAGCACAAGGTCAACATGACTCGAATCGAGTCGCGACCCTCCCGCAAGCGCAAGTGGGACTACGTGTTCTTCATCGACGTCGAGGGCCACGTGACCGATCCTGCGGTGGCGAAGGCATTGGCAGCCCTGGAAACGCGCGCCTCGCTATTCAAGGTTTTGGGCTCGTATCCGCGGGCCGTGCTCTGATGCCGGGGTTCACTGCGCATCCGGCGATGCGCGTTGCCGGCGCGCTGACCGTACCCGGCGACAAATCCATATCGCATCGCGCGTTGATGCTTTCCGGAATCGCCGAAGGTGTCAGCGAAGTGAGCGGGTTTCTCGCCAGCGAGGACTGCCTGGCGAGCCTGGCCGCCATGCGCGCCCTCGGCGTGCGCATCGAACAGACGAGTGCAACCCGCGTGCTGATACATGGCGTCGGCATGCACGGCCTCAAGGGCGCCGGCTGCGCTCTCGACATGGGCAACGCGGGTACCGCCATGCGCCTGTTCACGGGGTTGTTGTCCGCGCAAAAATTCGATTCGCAGCTGATCGGAGATGCCTCCCTGATGAAGCGGCCCATGGAGCGTGTGGCCAAGCCTCTGCGCGAGATGGGAGCCGATGTGCGCACGCGCAATGGAACTCCGCCGGTTGAAATCGGCGGCGGCCGGGGACTGCACGGCATCGATTATCGGATGCCGATCGCCAGCGCCCAAGTCAAATCGGCGATCCTGCTGGCAGCTTTGTATGCGGCCGAGCCAACCACCCTCACCGCGCCGGATGTGAGCCGCGATCACAGCGAGCGCATGCTGAAAAGCAGCGGAGTGAAGCTGGACATCGAGGGGCTGCGCATCACCCTGCATCCGCCGCAGCATCTCAACAGCCAAAAGATCAGCGTGCCGGGAGATTTTTCATCCGCGGCCTTCTTCATCGTCGCGGGACTTCTGGCGGCGCCGGCAGAAGGGCTGCTGATCCAAAATGTGGGATTGAACCCAACGCGCACCGGACTTCTGTCAATCCTGCGGCGCATGGGCGCCAATATTGAGATTTTAAATCCGCGCGAGAGCGGCGCTGAGCCGCTGGCAGATGTGCGTGTGTTTGCCTCGCCGCTTCGCGGTATCGCCGTGCCCAAGGAGTGGGTGTCCCTGGCCATCGACGAATTGCCGGTGCTGTTCATCGCCGCTGCCTGTGCGCAAGGCGAGACCTGGGTCACCGGCGCCGAAGAATTGCGCGTCAAGGAGAGCGATCGGATCGCCGCCATGAGCGCAGGCCTCGCGGCGCTCGGCGTGGCGCATACCGCCCTGCCTGACGGCATGCGGATCCAGGGTCGTGAGCAGGGCAATGCCTTTAACACCGGTGAGATCGATAGCTTTGGAGATCACCGCATCGCGATGGCATTTGCCGTTGCGAGCTTGCGCGCCGCCGGCGCCATCGAGATCCGCGATGTGGCGAACGTCGCCACCTCCTTTCCGGGGTTTGTGCCGCTGGCGCGGTCGGTCGGGCTGTCCATCAGCGAGAGCGCGGTGTAAGGGCTGCCATGAACGATGTATCCGTCATTACCATCGACGGACCCTCCGGTTCCGGCAAGGGTACGATCAGCCGCGCGGTCGCCAAACGCCTGGGTTGGGCACTCCTGGACAGCGGCGCCCTATATCGGTTGGTGGCCCTGGCAGCCCGGCGGGCTCAGGTCAGTTTGAGCGATGCCGCGGCGGTGGGACGCTTGGCCGAGGGATTTAACATACGGTTCGGCTCCAACGATTCAGGCGAGGAAGCGGTCTGGCTGGAGGGGAAGGACGTTACCCGGGCGATTCGGACCGAAGAGGCGGGAAATGATGCCTCCAAGGTCGCCGCATTGCCCCCGGTGCGCGCGGCGCTCCTGGAGCGCCAACGGCGCTTCGCGGTACCGCCGGGTCTGGTGGCCGACGGGCGCGATATGGGCACGGTCGTATTCCCTGGGGCCAAGGTGAAGATTTTTCTCACCGCCAGCCCCGCCGAGAGGGCCCTAAGACGCTATAAGCAGTTGAAAGAAAAGGGGGTTACTGCTAACCTTGCCGCCCTTTCGCTGGAGATAGCGGAGCGTGATGAGCGCGATTCTACGCGTTCCGCTTCGCCTCTTGTGGCAAGCGCCGACGCCACCATGTTGGATACAACGGGTATGTCCGTCGATGACGTGATTGAGCGCGTATTACGGATCGCTCGGGCTTTGATTTAGGTTGCGGCTTTCAAGGATCGATCGCCGTTTTTAGTGGTAACCCTAGGGACTAAGGATCGTGCCCAAGGATTCAGTACAGAGAGAACATGACAGAAAGTTTTGCGGAACTGTTTGAACAGAGCATAGCAAGCCAGCGCATTCGCCCTGGCACCATCCTCAATGGATTGATCGTCGAAGTTGGCCAGGACTACGTGATCGTCAATGTCGGATTGAAATCCGAAGCGGTCATTCCCTCCGATCAATTCAAGAATGAAAAAGGTGAAATCGAGGTCGCCGTCGGCGAGACCGTCGAAGTCGCCTTGGACAGCGTCGAGGACGGCTCAGGTGAGACGCGCCTTTCGCGCGAAAAGGCGAAGCGCGCACGAACCTGGACCCGTCTGGAAACGGCCTTTGAGAAGCAAGAGGTCGTGATCGGCATCATTACAGGCCGCGTCAAAGGCGGTTTCACGGTCGAGATCGACAATGTGCGGGCGTTCCTGCCCGGCTCGTTGGTCGACGTGCGTCCGGTCCGAGATCCGTCGTATCTGGAGAACAAGCCGCTCGAATTCAAAGTCATCAAGCTCGATCAGAAGCGCAACAACGTGGTGGTCTCCCGCCGCGCGGTTGTCGAGCAGGAATACAGCGCCGAACGTTCCGCGCTGCTGGACAACCTGCAGGAGGGCGCAGCGGTCAAGGGCGTGGTCAAGAACCTGACCGACTACGGTGCGTTCGTAGATCTGGGCGGCATCGATGGCTTGCTGCACATCACCGACATGGCGTGGAAGCGCGTCAAGCACCCCTCCGAAGTGGTGAAGGTCGGCGAAGAAATCGACGTGCGCATCCTGAAGTTCGACCGCGAACGGCAACGTGTGTCGTTGGGATTGAAGCAACTGGGTGCAGACCCCTGGCAGAACATTGCGCGCCGCTACCCGGCCAACACACGCCTGTTCGGCAAGGTCACGAACATCGCGGACTATGGCTGCTTCGTCGAAATCGAAGAAGGCGTCGAGGGCTTGGTGCACGTCTCGGAAATGGATTGGACCAACAAGAACGTCAATCCGGCCAAGGTCGTGCATGTCGGGCAGGAAGTTGAAGTCATGGTGCTCGATATCGACGAGGAGCGTCGACGCATCAGCTTGGGCGTCAAGCAGTGCAAGGCCAATCCCTGGAAGGAATTCGCCGATAACTACAACCGCGGCGACAAGGTCAGCGGCCAGATCAAATCGATCACCGATTTCGGCATCTTCATCGGTTTGGCCGGAGGCATCGACGGTCTGGTTCACCTGTCGGATATTTCCTGGGACTTGCCGGGCGAAGAGGCCGTGCGCAGCTATCAAAAAGCGCAGCAAGTCGATGCCATGGTGCTGTCGATCGATCCCGAACGCGAGCGCATCAGCCTCGGGATCAAGCAGCTCGCCAAGGATCCTTTCTCGGCCTACATCGCAGAGCATCCGAAAAACAGCGTCGTCAAAGGCGTCGTGCGCGAAGTCGATGCGAAGGGCGCGATCATCGATCTCGGCAACGGGGTCGACGGTCAGCTGCGCGCTTCCGATATTTCGCGCGATCGCGTGGAAGACGCCCGCTTGGTGCTGAAAGTAGGCGACGAGGTGGAGGCCAGGTTTACCGGCGTGGATCGCAAGGGCCGCAGCATTTCGCTGTCGATCAAGGCGAAGGATATCCACGAGGAGCAGGAGGCGATGCAAAATTATCGGACTGATTCTCCCACCGGAACGAGCTTGGGAGATCTATTGAAAGAGCAAATCTCCGGCCAAGATTGACAGGACCCAAAGGAGCGGCTGGGGCGATTTCGTCGCAGCCGCTCTCCGTAAAGTATGTTTGATGCCCACGGATCGATAATGACGAAATCGGAACTCATTGAGATCATATCGGCGAAGCAAAAGCATCTGCCGGCGAAGGATGTCGAGCTGGCTGTCAAGCAGCTTCTGGAAATCATGAGCGACGCGTTGGCGACGGGCGAGCGCATCGAGATACGTGGTTTCGGAAGCTTCTCGCTGCATTTCCGGCCGCCGCGGCAAGGACGTAATCCGAAAACCGGCGAGGCCGTCGCGCTTGCCGGCAAGCATGTGCCGCATTTCAAGCCAGGCAAAGACCTGCGCGAACGCGTCAACGACGGTGCGGATCAACCGATCCGCGATTAGGCGACAGGCTCCTAAGCGGCCGCGGGCACGTGTCCGATTTACCGCTGCTGAGTTGGGTTTTGGTACTGGCGGCGCTGGTAGTCGGGATTCTTGCCGGCCATTTCGGCTGGGGCAAACGCTGGCCGGCTTCTTTAAGCAAGCTGCACCCGGATTACCTGACCGGCCTCGATTACCTGGTGACCGAGCAGCCCGACCGGGCGCTCGACATGTTCCTGAAATTGATGGATGCCAATGCCGAGACCATCGAGACGCATTTTGCGTTGGGGTCGCTGTATCGGCGGCGCGGCGAAGTTGAGCGCGCGATCCGCATCCACCAGAATCTACTGGCACGCAAGGAATTGGCTTCGGAGCATCGCGAACAGGCGCTGCTGGCGCTGGCGCAGGACTATTTGCGCGCCGGCGTGCTGGACCGGGCCGAAGGGTTGTTCCAGCAGGTCAGCGAGGTGCCGCGCCTGCGCGCGAGCGCGTTGGATGCCTTACGCGGCGTCTACGAGCGCCAGCATGATTGGCAACAGGCGCTCGGCACGTATCGGCAATTGGCACGCATCAAGGCGGCACCTGCGCGCACGGTTGCCGCGCATTATCTGTGCGAGCTCGCAAGCGTGTCGATCGAGCGAGGCGACTTCGAGAATGCGCGCCATTGGCTGCGCGATGCGCAATCGGAGGCGTTGCCTTTTCCTCGCGCCGCGCTATTGAGCGCGCAAATTGCAGAGCAGGAACAACGGCCCGATCTTGCGGTGCAGCTCATCCGGCAAGCCGTCGCGGATTCGCCCACCCTTCTGCAGGAGGAACTGCCGCACTTGCTCAGGCTCGTGGGAGCCACCGAGCGGGATGCAATACTGGCCGAGCTGGTGGCGCAAACGGAAGCACGCGACTTTGACGAGCTCAAGCGCCTGGTTTTCGCCGCGATCACCGCGGATCTCGGCGGGGCCGCGCCGCTGCGAGCCTCGATTGAAAAGGTATTCTCGCAGGATTCCACGCTGCAGGCCGTGTGGCACGAAGGTCCGACGCAATCGGCGCGCATCGCGCAGGAAATCGGCGCGCTGTTGGCGCAGGCGGAGAAATACCGCTGCAATGAATGCGGCTTTTCGGGACGGAATTTTTATTGGCACTGTCCCGCGTGCCATTCGTGGGACAGTTTTGAGGCGTACGCAATCGTCAAGCTGCGCTAGTCGGTGCCGGCAGGAACCATGCAGTTGCGCGATCGAATCGAACTGGTGCCGGCCGTCTCGCAGGTATCGCGCGCGGAACTCAAGCTTCGCTTAAGAGGCGAGCTCTTTGTCGCCGGCCTTCTTGCGGCGCCCGCCCTTTAGGTCGAGCTGACGCAGCCGGATCACTTCCGCCAAGTCGCGAGAGCCAAATTTCTTGCGCCAGGTGTAAATTGCCGCATCGCTCAATCCATACTTGCGCGCCACTTCGTTGACCGGCAGCGTTTCAGCTTCGCGCAGCACTTTGAATATCTGTTCCCCGCTGACTCGAGTATTTTTCACGCGCTAAAGCCTAGCAAAGGCTCTAAGGCGATAATTCGTCGCGAATGAAACTATGCCGGCGCCCGCCAGCCGCATCGATGCGCGATCGCCGCGATCCGCGCGTGTGAGAAATGTCCGACGGCGTTGCGCAGCTAAATCCGTTATGCTTTCGCCATGACACATTCAGTAAAAGCAGTCGTTTTTCCGGTTGCCGGACGCGGCACGAGATTTCTTCCCGTCACCAAGGCAAGTCCCAAGGAAATGCTCCCTATCGTGGACAAGCCGCTCATTCAATATGCGGTCGATGAGGCGCTTTCCGCCGGTGCCGACACGCTGATATTCATCACCGGCAGCTCGAAGCGCGCGATCGAGGATCATTTCGATTCCAATCCGGAACTCGAGGCGGTTTTACAGGCGCAAGGCAAACAGGACCTGCTGGATACGCTGCGCGGCATCCTGCCGAGCTGGGCTTCGTGCGTCTATATCCGCCAGCCGGCGCCGTTGGGGCTGGGTCACGCGGTGCTGTGCGCGCGCCCCGTGGTCGGCAATGCGCCGTTCATGGTGCACCTTGCGGATGATCTGATCGATGCAAAGACTTCCTGCCTCAAGCAAATGGTCGAGGTTTTTGACAAACATCAAGTCAGCGTGCTTGGCGTGCAAAATGTCCCCAAGCAAGACACCGACAAATATGGAATCGTGTCGTTGGAGAAGTCGATTGCCCCGCGCATCGGCAAGATGTCGCACATCGTCGAGAAGCCGAAGCCGGACAAAGCCGCTTCGACTCTGGCGGTGGTGGGCCGCTACTTGCTCAGCGGCACGATCTTCGAGGATCTCGCGAAAATCGGTAAAGGCGCCGGCGGCGAGATTCAACTCACCGACGGCATCGCACGACTCATGCAGCGCGAAGCGGTGTATTCCTTCGAATTCGAAGGCAAACGCTATGATTGCGGCAGCAAACTCGGATACTTGCAGGCCACCGTGGAATACGGCCTGAAGCATCCGAGCCTGGGTCCCGAGTTCGCCAATTATCTGCGCGGCCTGGTTCCCAACCTGTCCTAGGCTTGGAGGACCTGCTCCTAGCGGAATCGGCCCCGCTGCGGCTGCCCAAAGCTTCTCGTGCCGCTACCCGAGCGCGTGCCCGTATTCGAGCGTGCGGCCGAACTTTGCGGACGGCGCGAATCGCGGCGCTCCGGATTTCCATCGCGGCGCCCGCCGCTCTGGTGGTTTTGACCGCCATGCCGATGTTGCGCGTGCGGCGGCCGGCCTTCGCGCGCCGGCGCAGCCGAGAGGGATTCGACGATTTTGAATACCGGAGTCGGCAACGTCGGAATGCTGCGGCGTAGAACCCGCTCGATGTCGCGCAGCAATCCGGACTCGTCGGACGATACCAGCGAAATCGCTTCGCCCGCGGCGCCGGCGCGACCCGTGCGGCCGATGCGATGCACGTAGTCTTCGGGCACATTGGGCAATTCGTAATTGACGACCTGGGGCAGTTCCTTGATGTCGAGGCCGCGTGCAGCAACCTCGGTGGCCACCAGACAGGTGACTTGACCGCGCTTGAACATGTCGAGCGCTTTTACCCGCGCGGCCTGGCTCTTGTTGCCGTGGATCGCCGCGGCTTGGATGCCGGCCCCTTCCAACTGCTGGGCAAGACGATTGGCGCCGTGCTTGGTGCGCGTAAAGATCAGAACCTGGCGCCACTGGCCCTCTTGAATCAGATGCACCAACAGGTGGCGCTTCTGTTCCTTCTGGACGCGATAGGCGCGCTGCTCGACCAGCTCGATCGGAGCATTGCGCGGGGCCACTTGCACGGATAGCGGGTTGTGCAGCAACCGTTCGGCCAGAGCGCGAATATCGTCCGAATAAGTTGCGGAGAACAGGAGATTTTGGCGCTTCTGCGGCAGCAATTTGATGATGCGGCGAATGTCATGGATGAAACCCATGTCCAGCATCCGGTCGGCTTCATCGAGGACCAACACTTGAATCTTGGAAAGATCCAAGGCGCGCTGCTGCGCAAGATCGAGCAAGCGGCCAGGGGTCGCGACCAAAATATCGCAGCCGCTGCGCAAGGCGCTGATCTGCGGATTGATGCTGACCCCGCCGAACACCTGATAGGTGCGCAGCGGCATGTATCGGCCGTAGTCGCGCGCACTTTGCGCCACCTGTGCCGCGAGCTCACGCGTCGGAGTGAGCACCAGCGCGCGCGGCGCGCGGCTGGCGGCATTAGCCTCATCAGCCGCCAGACGCTGCAAAATAGGCAGGACAAAGCCGGCCGTCTTGCCGGTGCCGGTTTGCGCGCCCGCGAGAACATCGCGGCCCGCGAGCACCGCAGGGATCGCTTGAATTTGAATGGGAGAGGGTGTGTCGTAACCTTTATCGGCGACAGCACGCAGCAATTCGGGCAACAGCCCGAGATCTGAAAATGACATTATTAACCTTGTGTAAGTAGACTCGCACGGCGGGCATTTAAGTCCGCAGCGGTCAGCAGCGAGGAGGGTGAAAAAACGAAGTGCGTCGAAGACGGACCGCGAGCCGAAGGAGGCACTGACCGAGCACCAGCCCTTTAAAGCTGCGCGCAGTATACACAGTTTCGTCGCACGCGTCGAATCGGCCGCGGGCCAACGGCAGGCCGGCCTGCCGGAGAGCCCGCGTGATTTGCCTAAGGCAGGTCTTGCAGCGCTTCGAACGTGCCGGGCGCGGTCGTGCTTTGCAGAAGCACCCCAGGGTGCGTCGTCGATACGCCGCCTTGCATCGGAAACGTGACGCCGTTGCTCACCACGATGTCGAGTTTGCCGTCGCCGTTGATGTCGGCAATCGCGATTTCGTTGGCGCCTGCTGCGGGATAAATGCTCGCCGGCAGGAATTTGCCGGGGTTGGCGGGATCGTGCAGGAGCACCGTGACGAACTTCTGTCCGCCGATGACGATGTCGAGCTTGCCCGTTCCCTGCAGATCGCGCAGCAAGATCGATTGCGGCCGATCCTGGGTCGCAATGGCGTAAGCGACCGGTGCGAGGAACGTGCCGTGTCCGGCGGGATTTTGCAGCAATATGTCGACGGCGGTGGCCATGCCACCGGTCGGACCCGGATCCGTAATCACGAGATCGTTGAGGCCATCGCCGTCAACATCGCCGATTGCAATGACACTGCCGCCGGCGACGTTGGCATTGGGGCTTGGGGTAAAGACCGATACCGGTGCGGCAAAAGTCGTACTGGATGGCGCGCCGGTGTGCATGAGGACCTTGACGCCGACGCTGTCGGTGAGGGCCACGTCCATTGCGCCATCGCCATTGAGATCTCCCAATGCAACCCAGTTGGCGCCTCCGGCATAGAGACTGATCGGCGCGGCGAAAGTCCCCGGCGATGTCTGTACGAACAGCGACACGTTGAAATCAGCGGAAACCAAATCCGGCAGGCCGTCGCCGTTCATGTCGGCGATCGCTACCTGCGAGGCGCCCGGAGAGTTCAACACCAAGGCCGGGTTGAAGCTGCCCGGGCTCGTCTTGTTGTTGAAGAACACGCCCAGCGCGCCGTCATCGAAGCTGGCGGTGACCACATCCATGAGGCCATCGCCGTTAAGATCGGCGCCGGCTAGAAACAAAGGATTGAAGCCGTCGGCGGTTGCGACGGGCGCGGCGAACGCACCCGCCGCGGTGGATAAGTATGCTTTGATATTGGAGGCGATCGGAGATGCCGAGGGCTGCACTGTACTTAAGGCAACCACATCCGCGAAGCCGTCGCCATTGAAATCGGCGCTGACGACGCCGTTTGAGAATTCGGTGGGGGTAAAATTTCCGCAGCCGTAACAGCCATGGTGATGATCGTCGCAACTCGCCAGTACGACGCACAAAGCAATGCCCGGCAAGCTAAGGGAAGTAACACGAAAAATATTGTATAACATGCTGATATTTCACCCCTTTATCTCCAAAGAGCATGTCTGCCGGCGTATCAGGCGCATAAACGCTGCAGGCGGCGGTGCATCCTTTCAACTTCAGACCGGCCTCGCCGTGCCCTAGTTCAACGTTTGACCAAGCGTTCGGATGACACCGTGTCGCTATACTGCGCTATCCACAATAAGAGCTGCCGCCAATGGGGCCGATAAAAAGCTGCATTGAAACCCATGCTGCGCGCGGCATCGGCACCCTTTTGGCCTGTGCCGCCATGCTCTCGGCGCCGGCGCAGGGCGCCGCGCGCTTCGACATCGGTGAAATCACCATCGCCGAGACACAGCGTGCCATCGCGGAGCATCGGGTCAGCTGTCACCAGGTCATCGAGCAATACTTGGATCGAATTCTCGCCTACGATCAAAGCACGCGCCTGAATTCCTTGATTCTGGTCAATCCGCATGCCGTGGCCGAGGCGGATCGGTTCGATACAGAGTTCAAGCGCACGCAAAAAATCCACGGCCTCCAATGTATCGGAGTCATCGTCAAGGACAATTACGACACCAAAGATCTGCAGACGACCGGCGGCTCACTCGCCATGAAGTGGTTTGTCCCTGCCACCGATGCCTTCATGGTGCAGCGGATCCGCGCCGCCGGCGCCATTATCCTGGCGAAATCGAACATGGCGGAGTGGGCCTTTAGCCCCTATGAAACGGTGAGCTCGATCGCCGGCATCACGCGTAATCCCTACAATTTGGATTACGTGCCGGCCGGATCGAGCGGCGGAACGGCGGCTGCCGTTGCCGCAAATCTCGGCGCCATCGGCTTGGGCACGGACACCGGTAATTCGATCCGCGGCCCTTCATCGCATAATGCTCTGGTGGGAATTCGCCCGACCATCGGTCTCACCAGCCGCGACGGCATCATCCCCTTGTTTCTCGGCGCCGACGTCGGCGGACCGATTGTGCGCACCGTGGAGGATGCGGCCGCGCTGCTCGATGTGGTGGCAGGATATGACCCGCTCGATCCTGTCACCCAGAATTCGGTAGGTCATATCCCTAAGTCCTACAAGGCATTCCTCGATTCGCAAGGGCTGCGCGGTGCCCGCATTGGGGTGTTTCGCGCATACCTGGATGCGCCGACCGGCGATCCGCAGATAAAAGAGCTCACCGAGAAGGCCATCCAGGATTTGAAGGCGCAAGGCGCGAAGATCGTGGACCCATTCGTCATCCCCGATTTCGAAGCGCTGACCAAGAATATTTTTTGCGGCGATTTTCAATCCGACCTGAACGGCTATCTTGAGAAGCACGGCCAGGGCGCGCCCTATAAGACGCTTGCGGAGATTATCGATTCAGGACTCTACTTGCCCTACATCGAAGGCCGCCTGAAGAGCACCGCCGGCGCCAAACCCGGCAGTGACGCCGACCGCACCGTCTGTCCTGATGTGTATCACAACGAAAAGAAAATTGCGTTTCGCGCGGCAATCCGGGCGGCAATGGCCGCCAATAAGGTGCAGGCCATCATCTATCCGACCTGGAGCAATGCGCCCCGCAGAGTAGGGGATGAAAAGAGTCCCGCGGGCGACAACAGCCAGGTGCTGTCGCCGCAGACGGGGTTCCCGGCAATCACCGTGCCGATGGGCTATACACATGGGGAGCTGCCGGCAGGTCTGACATTTCTGGGCGATGCGTTTGACGAAGGTACGCTGATCAAATTCGCCTACGCGTACGAACAGGCGACAAAGCATCGACACGCCCCGCCCAACTTTCCGCCGTTGAATTAGGCCGCAACCTTGCGCACTGCGATGGTTTTGTTCAGCGTTGCCCTGTTGGGCGCAACTCAGGCCCAGTCCGCGGAAAACTCGGATTTTCCGAAATGGGCCTATCCGCGCTGCGATCGAACTCCACCGGCAGTTGCGCCCGACAACACCCGACCGTTGAGCGTGGCGGGATCCAAAGCGCACTTCACGGCGGCGGAATTGGCCCGGGTCTCGAGCACCCCCGATTGGTTTCCGCCGGAACATGCAAAATTACCGCTGGTCGTGGCCGCCAGTCGCTCCGATAAAAAAATCGCCTGTGGTTACTGTCATCTGCCGGACGGCAGCGGCCGCCCCGAAAATGCCAAGGTCGCCGGCCTGCCGGCCGCTTACATCACCGCTCAGGTGAGGAGTATTCACACGCAGGAAAGGCGGCCGGCCAAGCCGGAGTGGCCGCCCAGCGCACTGATGAAGGATGCCATCGCCGATCTTTCGGCAAACGATATTGCAGAAGCCGCCGAGTATTTTTCTCATCAAAAGACAAAATCCTATGTCAAAGTGATCGAGCGCGAATTCGTACCGCAGCATGAGGTCTCATGCGGTGTCTTCGTCCCCGCCGAAGGACCTCTCACGCGGTTGCGTCAGGCGATCCTGGAAATGCCCACCGACGTCGAACGCTTCGAGCGCCGCGATCCTCACACCCCGTATATCGCCTATGTACCGAAGGGCAGCGTCGAGCGCGGCCGTACACTGGCAAGCACCGGCGACAACGGCCGTACACAACCCTGCGCAAGCTGCCATGGCGCGGACCTGCGCAGTGGCCCGGAGCTCGAGGGGCCGCCGTTGGCGGGGCGGTTCGCGAGCTATCTGTTCCGTCAACTGTACGGATTTCAGTCCGGTGCGCGAGGCGGCGATGCCGCACAACCCATGCAGGCCGTGGTTGCGAAATTGACGCAAGCGGACATGATCGACCTGGCGGCGTACGCCGCCTCTCTTAACCCCTAAATGTCATCGTGGAGATTTGCCATGTCGCACAAACCGATGGTCACTGCAAACGCAACGCGACGCCGGGTGAATTCGCTCTCGACGCTGTCGATCGGAGCGGCCTTCGCTCTGGCCGCACACTCGCAAGCGACGCTGCAACAGGGCGCCGCGCATCCCATCATTCTGCATGCGGCGCGCCTGCTCGAGATCGATACTGGCCGCGTGATATCGCCGGGCGAGATCTTGGTGGAGGGTGAACGCATCGCTGCGGTAGGGTCTGCGGTTTCTCATCCAAGCGGAGCGCAAGTCATTGACCTGGGCGATAGCACGCTGCTGCCCGGGCTGATTGATGCTCATGTGCACCTGTTTCTCCATCCGGGTGCCGAAGATTTGCAGACCGTGGAAGAGTCGGTGCCGCGGCGGACAATTCTTGCGACTCTTGCGGCCAAAGATGACCTGATGGCAGGTTTTACCGCCGAGCGGGACATGGGCACCGAGGGCGCGGGTTCGGCGGACAGCGCGGTGCGCGACGCGATCAACAAAGGTCTGATCCTAGGTCCGCGGCTGCGAATCTCCGGGAATGCGATCGATATTCTCGGCGGCCATGAAGATGCCAATCACTTCAATCCCGCACAGCAAGTGTTGTCCAACGCAACGTACGCCAACAGCGCCGATGAAATCGTTGCTGCGATCAGGCAACAGCACAAGGAAGGATCCGACTTCGTCAAAATGTATGAAACCGGCCCTGATTCGATGCGCGACGGCGCGCTGCATACGCCTTATCAATACACCGTTGCACAACTCAAGGCCGCGATTGAGGAGACCGCACGTTTCGGCGGCAATGTGGCGGTCCATGCCACCGGCGAGCCCGGCACTTCATACGCAGCACAGGCGGGTGTGGCCTCGATCGACCACGCCACACAACTGAGCGATGAAACCATGCGAATGATGAAGGCGAAGGGCATTCCGGCGGTACCGACCTTCGCAATCTTTGAGTATTTCATGAACGAGTCTGAAGCCGGGGCGAGGCGCGAGCGCCCGATGCTCGAATACAAAATCAAGGAATTCAAAAGGCAGATGGCAGCCGGGATTCCCTTTGCGGTCGGCTCGGATGTCGGTCCGTTTCCGCACGGCACCCAGGCCCGGGAACTTGAGCTGATGGTCAAGTATGGGATGAAACCTCTGGCGGTGCTGCAAGCCGACATGATCAATGGCGCGAAGCTGCTGGGCTGGGGCGGCCAAATCGGTGAACTCAAGCCGGGTTACTTCGCCGACATCGTGGCGGTGCCTGGCTCGCCGCTCGAGGACATCACAGCCGTGGAACACGTTGCCTTCGTGATGAAGGGTGGTGCCATCGTGAGAATGCCCACGGCTGCCCGCTAGGCTGCGCATGCGACCGGAAGGCGTGAAGGCCTTATTCTTCGATGTCTTCGGGACGCTGGTCGATTGGCGATCGGGTGTCGCCGGCACGGCGCAAAGTATTCTCGAGCCCCAAGGGATCATGCTGGATTGGCAGGCGTTTGCCGACGCCTGGCGCGATGAATATCAGCCGGCGATGCAGGAAGTGCGTTCGGGCAAGATGCCGTACACCAAGCTCGACGTGCTGCATCGGCGTACGCTGCAAAAGATCCTGCCGCATTTCGGCCTGACGGATCTCACGCAAACGGATTTGGACCGGCTCACGTTCGGATGGCACCAACTCGACGCCTGGCCGGATGTGCAGGCCGGACTTTCCATGCTGCGCCGGCGATACTTGATTGCTCCCGTATCCAACGGCAATACGTCTTTAATCTGCGATCTCGCGCGGCGTAATGATCTTTTTTGGGATGCAATCCTGGGCGCGGATTACGCGAGAGCCTTCAAGCCCATGAGGGAGGTGTATTTGACGGCAGCGGATGCCTTCAACTTAGCCCCGGAGCAGTGCCTGATGTGCGCGGCGCACAGCAGCGATCTTAAAGCCGCCGCGGCGAATGGTTTGCGCACGGCGTACATCGCACGGCCGCAGGAGCGGCCCGGCGTTAGCGAGAGCACAGCGGCGCTCTCGGTGGACGTGTCGGTCGCTTCGGTGTTGGATCTTGCGCTGCGCTTGGGCGCTTAGGTAAAGGGCGCTCACAATGCGCCGGACCGATGCCGCCCGCGGTCAGCGTCGGCAAGCCTCTGCTTTTCTCGCGATCCTGCGCTCCGTGAGTATGCCCTCGGTGTAGCCGTTGGGCTGCTCACGCCCTTTGAAAATCAAATCGCTCGCGGCCGCAAAAGCGATATTTCGACCCGCATGGTCCTGGAGGCGCTGGTAACCGGGGTCCCCGGTATTCTGCTGATCCACGACGCGCGCCATATTCGTCAGCGCCGCCTTGACCTGTTCGCCGGAGCAAATGCCATGCATGAGCCAATTCGCCACATGCTGGCTCGAAATGCGCAGGGTTGCGCGGTCCTCCATGAGTGCGACATCGTAGTAGTCCGGAACTTTGGAGCAGCCGACACCCGAGTCGATCCAGCGAACGACGTATCCCAAAATGCTCTGCGCGTTGTTGTTGATCTCCTCCTCGATATCCGACGCGCTCCATTGCGGCTTCGCGACGAGCGCCGGAGTCAGGATTTCATCGAGAGATGCCCGCGGGCGCTGCGCGAGGCGTGCCTGCACGTCGGCGACATTCACCGCATGATAATGCAGGGCATGCAAGGTCGCCGCCGTCGGGGAGGGCACCCA
Source organism: Steroidobacteraceae bacterium (assembly GCA_036495805.1). Taxonomy (GTDB): domain Bacteria; phylum Pseudomonadota; class Gammaproteobacteria; order Steroidobacterales; family Steroidobacteraceae; genus Bog-1198. Next base: position 35,849 of record DASXMG010000065.1, read on the forward strand.
CGCCGTGTTGGCGCCGGCCTGCGGATGGCCAATTTTGGTCCTGAGCATGTCGGCCATGAGGTCCGGCATGGCCCACATACCCTTGCCGATTTGTGCATGTCCCGGAAGTCCGCAGGCCAAGCCGATGTCGACGTTTTGGCGCTCGTACGCATCGAGCCATAGCACTTTTTTCAGCTCGCTCTTGCGTGGCACGACACCCGCTTCCATCGAGGTCTGAATCTCATCGCCGGTGCGATCCAGAAAGCCGGTGTTGATGAATGCCACACGCTCGCGAGTGCTACGGATGCATTCCAGAAGATTGACGCTGGTGCGGCGCTCTTCATCCATGATGCCGATCTTCACGGTATTGCGTGCAAGTCCCAATAGGTCTTCAACGGCGCCAAAAAGCTGGTCCGCAAACTTGACTTCGTCGGGCCCGTGCATTTTCGGTTTAACGACGTACACGGAGCCCGTGCGCGAGTTGCGGTGCGCCCCCTGGCCGCGCAGATCGTGCATGGCAATGAGCACCGTCACCGCCGCGTCGATAAAGGTTTCCGGGATCGCAGCTCCGCCGAGGGTCACGATGTTGCTGAGCATATGATGGCCCACATTGCGGACCAACATGAGGCTGCGCCCCGGCAGCACTAGCTCCTGCCCATCGGAGCTCAGATAGCGCCGGTCCGCATTGAGGCGGCGCAAGACGGAGCTGCGGCCCTTCTCGACGTGCGCCTCGAGGTCTCCCTGCATCAATCCGAGCCAGTTGCGATAGACATGAATCTTGTCTTCCGCGTCCACGGCGGCGACCGAGTCTTCCAAATCCTGGATCGTTGTGATCGCAGATTCCAACACGACATCGCTGATGCCTGCCGGGTCATCGCGCCCGATGTAATGCGCGCGATCGATGTGCAGTTCCACGTGCAAGCCGTGGTGCTCCAGCAAAAGCACGCCGGGCGAGCCGCGCTCGCCTTGAAACCCTCTCAATGCGGCCGAGCGCTTGAGGCGCGTGGTCTGGCTGTTCTTGAGATCGACCTCGAGCCCACTTGCGCCTACGCGGTAGGCCACCGAATCCTGGTGCGAACCGTCGGCCAGGGCGAAGTTACGGTCTAAAAAGTCCCGTGCAAAGGCGATGACCTTCGCACCGCGTCGCGGGTTATATTGGCCGCCGCGCGGTGCGCCCTCCTCAGGAATCGCGTCAGTGCCATAGAGCGCGTCGTATAAGCTGCCCCAACGGGCGTTGGCCGCATTGAGGGCATAGCGGGCATTGCTGAGGGGTACAACCAGTTGTGGACCGGCAATCCGGGCGATCTCCGCATCCACGTTTGCCGTGCTGACCGCAAAGGGCGCTCCCTCCGCCACCCAATAGCCGATCTCGCTCAAGTAGGACTTGTATTTTGCGCGATCGAAGCCAGGGCCGGGATTCTGCCGGTGCCAGGTGTCGATCTTTGCCTGAAGCTCGTCGCGTTTGCGCAGCAGCTCGGCATTGCGCGGTGCCAGGGCGCGAACCAGCGATGCGAATCCTTTCCAAAACCCCTGAGCTTCAACGCCGCTGCCGGGAATGACCTCGGAATTGACGAAGTCGTACAAGCCTTTGTCGACCCTTATCTCATCCAGGCTGACCATTGTTCGCATCGGGTAAAACCTCGGGTTAGGCCCTCCGTTTCGATAGCGCTTACTATATCGACTTAAGTACCGCAGAAAAAGGAATCCTACATGAGGCATGGAATCGTTCTCGCCGCGTGGGCGCTCGCGCAGCTGGCACCCCTGGCCGCGCACGCCGATAACTGGGTGATCGAGCACGTCACGCTGATCGACGGCATCCACGAACCGCAATCGGATATGACAGTGGCGATTGCCGGCGATCGGATCAGCGCGGTTGTGCCAAGCGCGATCGCGCGTGGGCTGAAGGGTCGCCGCATAGCCGGCGACGGCAAATACTTGATGCCCGGCTTGATCGACGTGCACATTCATTTGCGCGGCGGCTTCGATGTCAGCGGCGGAGTCGATGCGCCGCTGGGCCCGGCCAATCGCGCGGAAGGCGAGGCGGCGCTTGCGAGTTTCCTGTATTCCGGCGTCACAACGGTGTTCGACGCCGGCAACCGCGCCGATCACATATTGCCGCTGCGCACCGACGAGCGCGCCGGCAAGATCCTCTCGCCCCGCATCTTCGCGACGGGAAATTTGATCACTTATCCCGGAAGCCACGGCGACCGGATTGCCGTACGGGTCAGCGATTTCGAAAAGGACAAAGCGCTGCTCGACAAGCATATCGAAGAGCAGCAACCGGACATCCTCAAGCTCACGTTGGAAGAGGAGGGCTGGGGCTCGAGGCCCATGATCCCCTTGATGCCGGTGGCGTTGCTGGAGCAGATAACGCGTTACTATAATCAACACGGAATTCGCACGACCGTGCACGTTTCCAGTGAATTGCGCTCGCTCGAGGCCATTTACGCAGGCGCCGACACGCTTGCACATCCGGTAATTCAAGGCCCGGTCAGCGATTCATTTGTAAAATTGATGGGCGCGAAGAAGATACCCTTCGCCAGCACACTGACCATCGGCGAGAATTACAGCCGGCTGGCCGAGCACCCCGAGTATCTCGACCAGCCGTTATATGTCGCCTCGCTGACAGCCGCAGAGCGCGAGCAGCTGAAGACCAAGACCCGGGCCGAGTGGCAAGCGCGGCCCTGGACATGGTGGATGAAGATCATGACTCCGATTGCCGAGGAGAACGTCCGCAAGATTCACGCAGCCGGCGGCGTCGTGGCCTGCGGCACGGACCAAAGCAGCGGGCCGGCGACTCAGCGCGAACTGGAGTTGTTGGTGGCCTCGGGCATCTCGCCGCTCGATACGCTGCGCATCGCCACTTACAACGGCGCGGTTTTTCTCGGCAAGGCAGACCAGCTTGGCTCGGTGGACAAGGGGAAATTCGCAGATCTTGTGTTGCTGAGCAAGGATCCGACGGCGGATATCAATAATGCCAAATCCATTGTATTCGTCATGAAGGGCGGTCAGATCATCGATGAAAGCCGGCTGCCATTGGCAGGCGGCAGGCAGAAGCGGCGCTTCACGGCGTCTTGAGAGGATGCGCGTGAGGAGGAGCCAGGAATGGATATGAGCAATTCAAAGCCGTTCGACCCAGCGGACATCGATGAAACATTGACGCGCGTTGTCGCGCACGGCGGCAAGACGCACTTGCTGTTCCCGTACGTCAACGGCCTCGCTGCCGAGCCCAGGTACAACTCGATCGGCATGGTGATCGCGGGATACGCGGCGACCGTTCAGGATTTTCAATCGTTGACATCGATGGTCAGAAAAGCCGGCCAGGGCGCCGCGTGGCGCATACTCTTCAACACACCTTGGCTCATTGCACCCTCTGAGGAGGGCGGCAATGCGGAGCGTAAGCGGCGGGGTTGAGAGCTGCATGACTTTGCAGCTCAAGTCAGCGGCGATTCAGTCACGCGCTGCAAAAAGGGCCTCGAGCTCACTGGGGTCTACCGGTTTCGTCAAGTGATGATTGAAGCCGGCGCCGAGGGCGCGGCGTATGTCTTCCGACTGACCCCAACCGGTCACGGCGATCAGTTTCATGCCCGCGCCCCACGCTTGGTTGCGAATCCTTTTCGCCAACTCATAACCATTCAGGTCCGGCATGCCGATGTCGAGGACGGCGATATCGGGCCGCTCACGCTTGGCGACTTCGAATGCCTCGGAACCGGAGTGCGCGAGGTAGACCTCATGTCCCGATAATTTCAAGAGCATGCTCATTGTCTCCGCGGCATCCCGGTTATCGTCGGCAACCAAAACCCGTTTAGACACAGCGGGGTTTGCGGCGTCGCTCGTGTGCATTTGTGCATTATACCCATTAAATTCCGATCGCAAGATGTGTGGCGGTGTAGGCAGCGAGACCGACCACGGCGCCCGCGACCGCGAGTCCTATGACCAGTACGGCGGTTTTTGCGCGGATGAATTGGCGCCTTTTAACCTCGGTGACTTGCGCGATCGGGACGGACTCAGATCGCCCTTGGATGAACCCTGCATTTATCGACGAGATCGCAAAGCGGTGAGTCTTGGCATCGGTGGTCGTAATTAAAATGCGATCGCCGGGCTTGAGAAGTTGGCCGGCCGCGATTCGTTGCTGCAGTTCCGCGGGACTGCCGTCCATGGGTTGCAAAGTTGTGCAGCCTGCGACGAGCAGCGCTGCGCTCAACAAGCTTAGGCTTTTCATGCGTGGAACTCTGCGTCACCCCGCCTGGAAGCGCCTGATGGATCGGTGATGAATTTGCCGTGAACCGCTGATCGTTTTCTGAGGACGCGCCGGGCGGCCCTCTGCGGTGCAATCTTAGTGGCAGACGATCTGCGCGCCTTCGCGACGACAGGCACTGGGCCAGCCGAATCGATCCCAATACGCTTCGACCCCATTTTTGACGAGAAAAGCACCAAAAGCAGGGTCGCGCCGCACCGCGGCCGCGTCGAGCGAGAACAGCATCTCGAGGTAATTGCCGGGGTTGTCCGGGAGTGCCGCAAAACCGCGCAGCGCCCGGGTTGGGGACTCGAGCAGGACCATGAGGCCAAAGTAAATGCGCGCCGATATGTCGCCGGAAGCCAGAGCCCGGTCCAGAAGTTGAAACGCCGCCGGCCGTTTCTCCGGATGACGATAGGCGTCGATGACCGGACCAATCCAGGCTTGCGATCGATGCAAGGAGCGCTGCAAAGAGCGCAGGTCATCAGCCGCATCCGCATCGTCGTGCTGATGGAATTTGAGGAGAATCTTGGTCTCCGGTACCGCGACTTCATCAAGTCCCAGCTCGCGGGCCAGAGCCGCGTCGCTCGCGGCTTCCACATCGCGCCCCAGCCACAGATCCAACACACCGAGCCGATCCGCGACCACCGGAGCCAGCGGGTCGATTTCCTGTGCCACGCGCGCCTGCGCCAGCGCGGCCTCGATTCGGCCGACGGCACCCAACAATTGCGAATACCACTGCCGCACCTCCGGATTGTTTGGATCGGCCGCGATGGCGGAGCGAAAAGCCGTTTCCGATTCGATCCATTTGCCGCGCTCGAAATCCAGGTAACCGCGCGGACCCGCACTCTCCAGGCGGTTGTGCGAAAGACGCTCGGCGCTGTCCAACGCCTTCTCCGCCAGCGTGTACATTTCTGCCGGATCCTCATACGAATAGCTCGGAAGAAGCTCGTAAGCGGAGGCCAGGCCGACTTGAGCGCGAGCGTAGGTCGGATCGCGCCGCGCCGCGGCCGAAAACAATTCGATGGCGCGGCGTAATGAGTCCTCACCGCGCAATCGCACTTGGTGGGCACCGCGCAGGTATAGCTGGTAGGCCTCGACGTCTTGCGAATCCGCATCGGGCCCGGTCCCGCCGATGACCGTCTCCCCATTAAATCGGTGGACAAGTTCGCGCATCACCGCGGCGGAGATGCTGCTTTCGGCGGCGAAAATATCGGTCGCTTGACGGTCATAAACACGGGACCACAATACCTGCGCATCCTTGGATGCCGTGAGCCGAACCGCGACGCGCAGTCCTCCGGGACGTTCCTCGACCTCACCGTTGAGCACGGCATCGACGCCAAGCCTGCGGCCTGCCTCGACCGCGTCGGTGTGCGCGGCGCCAAGAATGTCGGCAGACGTGGCGCCGGTTATCTTCAGCCGCGCCACATGCGACAGAGAATCGGCGATCTCATCGGCAAGTTCCACGCCGACTTGACGGCCGTAGCCGCCCGCTTCGCGAGTGTCAAAGGGCAGAACCAGCAGGCTCGCCATGGGAGGCGCAGCTGCGGCAACTGGATGCTCTGTGGGTGCCCTGCGTCCAACAGTGGCGAGAAGGGCCGCTCCTGCAGCCATGAAACAGGCGATGAGGATGAGGGCGGTGCGACCCGGTTTGGCCCAGGCCCAGAGGCGGGTCGACCGTCGATTGCCGGTAGAAACCGGACTCGCCGTAGGCAGAGACAAGTCCGCGGCTTCATGGGCACACGGCGCCAGCGGTGCCGGAGTCGGAACCAGCGTGTAACCGATCCGAGCGATCGTGCGAATGAACCGGGGCTCACGCGAGTCGTCGGCGAAAACCTGCCGCAACACAGAAATGCAGCGCGACAAGGCTTCGTCCGAGACGACGCGGCCGCCCCAAACTTCCGCGCTGAATTCATCGCGGGTGACGACTTCGCCGACGTGGCGCGCAAGGCAAGTGAGCACCGCCATCACCCGAGGTTCGACCCGAATTGGTTCGGATGGCGACCGATCGCGGCGCAACACGGTTCCGTGGCGCGGACGCACCTCCCAGTTGGCGAGAACGAAACCGGTCTCAATCCATGAGGCGCCAGGCATGTTCAACGCGTGCTCGGCGCGTTGGCAGGCGGGGTGCGTCCAATGGCGCCGGCGTCGGTTCGTTGAAGTCGCGCGATCGTGGCCTCGAGCCCGGTCTGCCTTACTTCTGCCTCGGTATCGTCATGGTAGTTGCGCACGTACGAAACTCCATCGACCACGACGTCGAAAATCTTCCAGCCGTCGGGTGTCTCGTGAATTCGAAAATCAACCGGTACAACCGTGCCGTGGTAATTCGTGATCAGCGTATGCACCGTCACTCGCAGTGCCGCCGGGTCTGCCAATACAGGTAGCAGCTTGAACCGATCCGGGGTCCAGTCGATGACCGCATCGGCGTATGTGCGTAGCAGGCGCTGATACAGCGCGGTGGCAAATTGCTGACGCTGCTCCAATGAGGCCTCGCGCCAATGCATGCCCAACACCAGGCGCGCTGCGTATTCCGAATCGAAATGTGGCGACAGCAACTGGTCCAGCAGGGGGCGAACCTTGTCTACATTATGCCGCGCTGCGCGCGGCGCCTTATCGAGCGTGGCAAAGAGGTTCCTCGAGAGTTCAGCCATGACTTGCTGAGGTTCGGCAGCCCGCGTTGGCGCGGCCGGCAAAGCGAGACACAGCCAAGCCGTCCACCGAACTACGATCACGGCAGCTCGCATCCCTTGAATTGAGTGTTTCGTGGGGCGCCCCCCGCTAGTGACCCCGCTGGGACAATACCACTTTGCAGTGCCGAGCGATGCTTACGCAAAGCTTTGGATCAATTAGTCACAAATTCATCAGCAGTTCATCAGGAAACAATTATCGACCCGAAGCGATCCCTCATGCACGAGGCCGGGATCGGCGGTACCGTCCGCCGACGCAATTTGAGGATGCTTGCCATGAGTGTTGACGATCTTTTAATTGCCGTGATCATCGGCGGCATGCTGCTTTCGGGGGCCTATTTGAGAGCCCAATACGCGATGCAGCGCGACCTCAGGGCAGCAGCGCGCAGGGCCGAATTGCAGCTGCGCGAGCTATATGGGACGACGCAGGACTCGTGCAAACGCCCCGACAGGCACGTCCGCTATGACGTACCGCGGTTAAACTGGGCGGCTATTGAGCCTAATTTTGTCTGCAGCCGATTGGTCACCTTTCTGCATTCATCGATTTCCCCTACCGTCGGCACCCACGCGCGATGCGGGCGGGGGACGATGCCATCGAAGTCGCAGTCGTCCTGGGCGGTTCGGTTGCGATTCACGCGAGATGCCCGCTTGTCCGCGGCCAACAGATCCAGTACCTGAGATAGCTCGTCGCGCTTTTCACGCAGATTCGCGGCTCGCAATTGCACATCTTCCAGTTGCACGATCAATTCCGGATCCACTCGTCGAACAATTGCCATCCGCTTGAGAAGCGTGAGCCGCGCTTCAAGATCAAGGAGTCTTTCCGCATGCCCGACAAATGACATGTCACTCGACAGTGAACGGAGGGCGACGCCGACGAAATGCTTCTCGAATACTGAGAACTCGGCGACAAAAAGCTCGATTGCCGTTTTTAGATCCAGTTCAATAGTTGCCATAATTCCTGGTTCCGAAATAGTGGGTGGAAGGTGTGCCTGGCGTCGCGGGACGTCGATTGTAGGGCATTGTCCGCGGTCGGTGAGACAGAGTTATCCCCAGTCGCGGGGGATAACCCTGTGCACAACCTAGTCCGAAAACGGAAAAGCTACTGGTCAATCAACTAGATGTGTCGTCTGACGAACTCGGCAGCAGGTGGTTGAGTTGAAGCATAATGGCCCCACGAAACACAGCCGCGGCGCTGACGATTGGGGCTCGAATGAAAATTGAGGCAATGCTATGGATCGTGGTTTTGATCCTGGTGGCGCTGGCGTTTCTTTTTCCAAGAACTCGAGCGTTCAGCCTCTCCGCCATTGGTGTCGCCATTGTCGCGATTGTGGCCATCGTCGTCATTGCCAGGCGTGGAGAGCCGGTCGCATTGGGGGCCGCAGCGCCGCAAATCGTTGAGCAAAAGCCGGTCGATTTCGAGCGCTTTCATGTCGAGAATTTGGATAAAGCCGATCCTGAGGCAAAGAATCGCATACGCGTGGCGGAAATTCGGTTCGATCAAATACGCGCCGAGACCGGCATGGAACGCGGCAGTGTCGGCAGGGTAGTGGCGCGACTTTACAACGACTCCACGACCTACACATTGACCGACTACGGCTACTATCTGGTGGTGCAGGACTGCATCAGAGCCGTCTGTACGACGGTCTTCGACCAGCATGGACTATCCGCTGCATCGGTGCCGCCCAACCAAGCGCGCGACATTCAGATTACAATCCGAGACGGCGGCACGCGCGATCTGTCGCCGATCAAAATACTCGGAACTGCGAACATCCTGCTCACGCCTACCGCGACGCGCGCCCAACCCGCCAGCGGGTCAGCCGGCATGCTCTGAAGGGAGCGTGGCGCTAGGCCGACATGCCGGCCTCCCGCAAGCGCGCGATTTCCGAGCGCGGTGGCGCGCCAAACAAGCGCCGATATTCGCGGCTGAACTGCGAAGCGCTTTCATAGCCCACCCGGTGCCCTGCCGTAGCGGACTCGATGCCGTCAACGAACATCAGCCGCCGTGCTTCGTGCAGCCTCAAGTGCTTTTGGTACTGCAGCGGCGACATGGCAGTGACGGCCTTGAAGCGGTGATGCAGCGCCGACGGGCTCATATGCACGGTGTCTGCCAGTTCCTCGATGCGCAACGGCGCCGCATAGTGCTGCTTGAGCCAGTCGATGGCGCGAACGATGCGATGCTTGCCGTTCTCGGATTGGGCGAGATCGACCAGCCGATAGCCGAGTTCGCCGCGCAGCAGACGATAATAGATTTCCCGCTGTACGACCGGGGCGAGCACGTCCATGTCCTCCGGCGTATCGAGCAGCTTTACCATCCTCAATACAGCGTCGAGCAAGGGTTCGTCCAGGCGCGCGACGAACAAGCCGCGGTCGGTCGCGGCGGGCGAGGGTGCCCGATCACCCAATTCCAGCACCAGGCGCGTGATCTGCTCCAGATCGAGATTCAAACGAAGCGACAGGTACGGATGCTCGGGGGTCGCTTCGACCACTTGGCCCATTCCGGGCAATGTCACCGATACAACGAGGTAGTTCAGCGCGTCGTAGTTGAATACTTCACCGTTCAGCAGCGCGCGCTTGCGACCCTGCACGACGATGCCTAAACAGGGCTGAAAGACGATCGGCATGCCCACCGTCGGCGCGCTGCCGCGGCTCAACGCGAGGGACGGTAATGCGGTTTGATGGGTCCCGTCGAAAGGCGCCAATCGGGCAACCCGCGCCGACAGCTCTTGGTGTCGGTCGGCCATCCCGACGATGCGCCGGATTTTTAGCAAACTGCTGTCAAACATGGGCTCTCTCAATCCTCGAGTGATGGGTGCATGATAGTCGGGCACGGCGTAGCACTGAAGCCTAAGATCGCGCCGTAAGCAGGATTAGGCAAGAACCCGGCAGTAATGATCTAGCGTCCGGTTAGCTGCGCTGTTTAGCATGAGCGCCATCCCCCGCCTTGGAACTACCGGAGATACCATGAAAATTCCGCGTCGCAAACTTGGGCCATTGGGCCTTGAAGTCTCAGCCATCGGCCTCGGCTGCATGGGCATGTCGGACTTCTACGGTCCGTCCGATGAAGCCACGAATCTGCGAGTACTCAATGCCGCGCTGGATATCGGCATCAACTTCCTCGATACCGCCGATATGTACGGCGTGGGCGCCAATGAACGCCTGCTGGCAAAGATATTGAAAGCGCGCCGCGAAGAAATTGTCCTCGCAACAAAGTTCGGTAACGTGCGCGCTCCCGGGGGCGCCTATCTCGGCATCGACGGAACGCCGAAATACGTGCACGCGGCATGCGATGCCAGTCTTCAGCGGCTCGGCGTCGAGCATATCGATTTGTACTACCAGCACCGCGTCGATCCGACGGTGCCGATCGAGGAAACGGTGGGAGCCATGGCAGATTTGGTCAAGGCCGGCAAGGTGCGTCACTTGGGCCTGTCCGAAGCCTCGGCAAAGACCATTCGACGCGCGGCGCAGGTGCACCCCATCACCGCGTTGCAGAGCGAATATTCCCTGTGGTCGCGCGACCTGGAAGCGACGATCCTGCCCACCTGCGAGGAACTCGACATCGGCGTCGTTGCCTACAGTCCGCTTGGCCGCGGCTTTCTGACCGGCGCATTCAAGAAGCCGGAGGACTTCGATGCCGGCGACGTCCGGCGCGGCAACCCTCGATTCTCGAGTGAGAATTTTCCCGCCAATCTCCAGCTGGTCGAGGTCGTATCGCAGATTGCACGTGAGGAAGGATATACACCGGCCCAGGTCGCGCTGGCCTGGCTGCTCGACTGCGCGCCGTATATCGTGCCGATTCCGGGTACGCGCAACATCAAGCGCCTCAAGGAAAATGCGCTGTCTGTCATGGTGCGGCTCGGCGATGCGCAGCTGGAGCGGCTGTACGGAATTCTGCGCGAACGGCCCGTGACGGGCGCGCGTTACGGCGCCTCATCGATGGTTGCGATCGACGCCTAAGCGACGCACGGAATTTATCGGCTTCGCAAGCAGATAACGGTCCCCTAACCACTCGACGGCTCGGGCGAGCGCGGATCTATAGTTCGCGACGGGCAGCGACTCAGGCGGGCGATTGCGTTTTTCGATCATCTAACGCACTGCCAAGCGGCCGATGAACGCATCATCGGCGGGACATGCCTTGGGCGGGCCTGTGCCGGTATCGTCGCGGTCTGAGTCATGTCCGGCGCTTCGTGATGACGTTGAGGTCCACAATCGACCCGCTTGAGCGCACCTATATCCGAATTGGAACAGCGATCGCATGCTCGCCGTGCGAAAGTCGAACGAGTCGCGCTGCGGGTAGGCGGCAGGTATGGCCGCGAATTGAAACTGTGCGCCCTCGAGTACCGCGTCGGTGGCGGTCAGTTCCAGATTCGTCCTAAACAGGTGATTGAGGCCGGTGGAAACGCTGCGCGATAGAATCGATCGGGCTCGTAATCGGATCGGACCGGCTTGTTCACTCAATCGGCCATCGACAATGACGTAAACATGCGACGGGTTGCCAGCGTCTCGTGTTTGCTCTACGAAAGCCAACGGAACGAAAAACGGCAGAGCAATCGTGCCGTCAACGTGAACCTCATCGTAAATCGCTTGTTGCTCTTGCACGCGGATGACCACGGGCGGGAACAGCCCCGGCACGCTGGCGGAGGCCACCAACACATCGCGAAACAACGCTCGCGCGCCGGCGCCGCCGTTCATCGCGATCGATCCCAAGTCCCATATCACCGGCTCTCCGGTGCTGACATCCGTCGTGGCCACGAGCAGCAGTCGCCCGGTCGCCGCCTCGCGCGCGACGGCCTGGATCAGGTCATCGGTGGCATAGCGGTCGACCAGCTGCTTCAGCGGCGTGCCGCTGTAGACGCTGGAGCCAAACAGCGCCCCCAGCCCACGCGAATGCAGCAGGTGCTCCGCGCGACCGGAGGTGTAGACCTCAACGAGCTGATTGTCCCAGTCGGGACCCAAGAAAGCGTAGGGTGCGATCAAAGCCCCCGTGCTGACTCCAGTGACGACTGAAAATTGCGGTCGCGATGCGGATCGCGTCAAACCGACCAGTGCACCGGCGCCAAAGGCGCCATCGGCCCCGCCCCCCGAGAGTGCAAGGATGTTGACGGGCTGTCCGGGGCGTTGAGCACGAACGCGACGCGCGACGCTTTGCGAGGCCAGGGTCGAGAAGCGCTGGTCCGGCCCAAGCGTGCGGATCGAGTTCGGCTCGTCGTCTTGAGACGATGGGGGTTCGCGTATGGCCGTCTGCGCGCACCCTTCCAGCGTGAGCAGACTGAGGCTGAATAGGACGGCGATGCCGATTCGTGCCTTCATGGAAGTCTCGCCATCTTCGTCTGTGCGGCGTCGTTCAGCGGCTGCCCTACGCCGCCGAGTGCCTTGTAGATCGCGACGACGGACACATTGACGTCCGTCTCGGCTTGCGCCACCGAATCTTCGGCATCGAGCTGCGTGCGCTGCGCATCCAGCAATACCAAAAAGTCCGCGACGCCCTCCCGGTATTGAGTGTCCGCGAGTTCCGTGGCGCGCCGCGAGGCTTGCGCCTGTTCGCTCAGGCTTTTCAGCTGCGTTTGCCGCGTGCTGTAGGCGACGAAGCTATTTTCGGTATCCTCGAGCGCCGTCAGCACGACCTTCTCGTAATTGGCCGCCGCGGCATCGGATTGCGCTTCGCTTGCGCGCAATCGCGCACGCACCGAGCCAATATCGAATGCCGCCCAACTCACCGTGGGCGCGATGGACCATGCCTTGGCATTGTTGTCGGCGCCGGTGCCGAATAGCCGGCCCACGTCGCCGGAGAGAAAACCGACGAAACCGGTGACATTGACGCGTGGGAACAAATCGGCGGTTGCCACGCCGACGCGCGCGGTGGCGGCGGCGAGCTGGCGTTCGGCCGCACGAACGTCGGGCCGTCGGCGCAGAAGCTCGGCAGTGTCGCCGATCGGAAGTTCCTTGGCGTAAGTCGCGACGGCGGCGGGTTTGAGTTCCTGATCCAGCACGCCCGGCCGCTCCCCTAGGAGAACCGCCAATCGGTAGCCTGACTGCTTCTCCGCCGCCTCGAGCGGTGGAATCGTCGCCTCAGTGGCCTTCAGGCGCGCGCGACTACGCTGTACATCGAGTTCCGAGCCACGGCCGGTCTGGTCAAGCAGTCGTGTGAGCTCGAGCGTTTGTTGCTCGGTGCCCAAGTTTGCCCGCGCCACCGACAAACGTTTCTGTGCGCCTCTCAACTCGAAATAATTGCGCGCCACTTCGGCAGCAACGGTAACTTGGGCGTCCTGATAGTTTGCCTGCTCAGCCCCAAGGTCAGCCCGAGCCGCCTCGACCGACCGGCGCACGTGACCGAACAGATCGATCTCCCAGGTCGCGTCAAACCCCAAGCTGTCGCTTTGTGCGTTGATACGCGCGGGGCCAAACCCCGGCTGTTGCTGGTCAAAGTGCGTGTAAGCGCCTTCCAACGGCACGTGCGGCGCATAGTCCAGCTTTCGCTCCACGAATACCGCGCGCGCTGCCCGGACCCGGTCGTACGCGGAACGCAGGTCCAGGTTGGCGGCAAGCGCCCGGCTCGTCAGATGGTCGAGTTCGGCGTCCCCAAACTCCTGCCACCAAAGCGCCTCGGGAGAGTGCGTCACGAATTCAGCAGCCTGGGCGTTCTGCACGACCGCCGGGGCGACCTGTGGCGCCCGGTAGTCGGGCCCGACGGCGCAGGCAGCCAAAATCGCCGTTGTCGCAAGAATCGCAAATAACTTATTCATAGCGGTACTTTCATTGCCTCGGGGTCATCAACCTGTTTCCTCGCACGCGCGCGCGCCGAGAGCTTGCGCACCAGGACATAGAACAACGGTGTTAGGAACAGCCCGAAGCCGGTCACACCCAGCATCCCGGAGAACACGGCAATTCCCATGGCATGGCGCATCTCCGCGCCTGCGCCAATCGATGTCACGAGAGGCACGACGCCCATGATGAAGGCGAGGGAAGTCATCAAGATCGGCCGCAACCGCAAGCGTGCGGCATTCAGCGCCGCTTGCAGCGGCGGCACACCCTCGAGTTCCTGGTCCCGCGCAAATTCCACGATGAGGATGGCGTTCTTGCTGGCGAGCCCGACGAGCACGATCAGGCCGATTTGCGTGAAGATGTTGTTGTCGCCGTGCGTAAGCTCCACGCCGGTGATGGCTGAGAGCAGCACCATCGGCATGATCAGGATGACGGCGAGCGGCAGGCTCAAGCTCTCGTACTGAGCGGCGAGCACCAGAAACACGAGCAGCACCACCAGCGGGAAAATGAGCACCGCGGTGTTGCCGGCGATGATCTGCTGATACGTCAACTCAGTCCACTCGAAACTCATGCCGTTGGGCAACTCTTGCCGCGCCAGTTGCTCGATGGCTGCCTGCGCCTGCCCGGAACTGAAGCCCACCCCCGGTCCGCCGTTGATCTCGGCGGTGGGGTAGGAGTTGTAATGCATGACGCGATCGGGACCCGAGGACTGCTTGACGGTCACGAAGGATCCGAGCGGGATCATGTCGCCCGCGGCATTGCGAGTCTTGAGCCTGACGACATCTTCGGCCTGCAGCCTAAAATCCGGTTCGGCCTGGGCGGTTACCGGATAGGTGCGGCCAAAGGCGTTGAAGTCATTGACGTAGAGGGAGCCTAAGTACACCTGCATGGTGTCAAAGAGTTCCTGGACCGACACGCCTTGCGATTTCGCCTTCTCACGATCAACTTCCGCATCGATCTGCGGAACATTCACTTGATAGCCGGAGAAGAGGCCCTGCAGCGCAGGATTTTGATTACCCTTTGCCAGGATATTCTGCGTCTGCTTGTAGAGTTCCTCGAACCCCAGACCCCCACGATCCTCGATCTGCATGCGAAACCCGCCGATGGTGCCCAAACCATTGACCGGCGGCGGCGGAAACACCGCGATGAAGGCTTCCTGGATACCTGCGTACTGCTGATTGAGCGCAGCCGTAATGGCGCCGGCAGATAGCTCTTTGGACCTGCGCTCCTCGAACGGCTTCAAGGTCACGAACACGATGCCGGAGTTGGGGCTATTGGTGAACCCGTTGATGCTCAAGCCGGGGAAGGCGACGGCATGATCGACCCCAGGCTGCTTCAAGGCGATCTCGTCCATGCGGCGAATCACCGCCTCGGTGCGATCGAGCGTCGCCGCGTCGGGCAGCTGCGCGAAACTCACGAGGTATTGTTTGTCCTGGGGAGGAATGAATCCGGTCGGCGTGCGGGCGAAGCCCAGGTAAGTCAGCGCAATCAATCCGCCATAGATGAAGAGCGCAATTCCGCCGGCGCGGACGACGCGCGCCACGCCGCCGACGTAGCCGGTGGAGAAGCGCGCGAAGATCTGATTGAACGGGCGAAACAAGCCGCCGAGAAGTCGGTTGAGGATGCGGGTCAGACGATCGGGCGGCGCGCCATGTTCCTTGAGCAGCAGGGCTGACAGGGCCGGCGAGAGCGTGAGCGAGTTGAATGCCGAGATCACCGTGCTGATGGCGATGGTCAAGGCGAACTGCTTGTAGAATTGGCCGGTGAGCCCGCTGATGAACGCTGTGGGCACGAACACCGCGCACAGCACCAGAGCTGTGGCGATAATGGGGCCCGTCACCTCGCGCATCGCCTGGCGGGTAGCCTCGATCGGCTTCAACCCATTGGTAATGTTGCGCTCGACGTTCTCGACAACGACGATGGCATCGTCGACGACGATGCCGATGGCAAGCACCAGCCCGAACAGCGACAACGCATTCAAGCTAAAGCCAAACAGGTGCATCACCGCGAAGGTGCCGACCAGTGATACCGGGACTGCGATCAGCGGGATGACCGAGGCACGCCAGGTCTGCAGGAAAAGGATGACGACCAAGACCACCAGCGCAATCGCCTCGAGCAGCGTATGCACCACCGCGTGGATCGAACCGCGCACGAAAACGGTGGGGTCGTAGACGATCTGGTAGTCCACGCCTTGCGGAAAGTCGCGCTTCAGCTCCTGCATCTTCGCGCGCACGAGCTCGGAGATTGCAATCGAATTGCTGCCAGGCCGCTGAAAAATCGGAATCGCGGCCGCTGCCTTATTATCAAGCAGCGCGCGCAGCGCATAGGTGTCGGCGCCCAGCTCGACGCGTGCCACATCCTTCAAGCGCGTAACCTGACCTGCGGCGCCGGTCTTGACGATGATGTTGCGAAAATCTTCCTCGGTGGTCAGGCGGCCTTTCGCATTGATCGCCACTTGGAATTCGGTGGCGCTCGGCAACGGCGGCGCTCCCAGCTGACCCGCGGCGACCTGGATGTTCTGCTCGCGAATCGCCTTGACGACGTCATCGGCGGTGAGACCGCGGCTCGCGACCTTCTCGGGATCGAGCCAGATGCGCATCGAGAACTGGCCGGCGCCGAACACCTGTACATCGCCCACGCCATCGAGCCGGGCCAGTTCGTCCTTGACTCGCAGCAGCGCATAGTTCGACAGGTACAGCGTGTCGTAACGATTATCAGGGGAGACCAGGTGCACGACCATGGTCAGGTCGGGCGAGGCTTTGTTGGTGACCACCCCGAGGCGCTGCACGACGTCGGGGAGCTTAGGCAGCGCCTGCGCGACGCGGTTCTGCACCTGCACCTGCGCCTTGTCGACATCGGTGTTCAAGGCAAAGGTGATGGTGAGCGTCATCACGCCATCCGCGGTCGCCTGGGATGACTGGTAGAGCATCCCCTCAACACCGTTGATCGACTGCTCGAGAGGACTCGCGACGGTTTCCGCAATGACTTTGGGGTTTGCGCCCGGATAGTTCGCCTTCACGATCACCGTCGGCGGGACGACTTCCGGATACTCGCTGATCGGGAGCTGGGGCAGCGCGATCAGACCTGCGAGGAAGATCAGGGCCGACAGCACGCCCGCGAAGATCGGGCGGCTGATGAAAAATTGCGAAAGCTTCATGACTCAATGCACCGCGTGAATGGCGACGCTCGCCTGGGCAAGTCGGGAGACCGCATCGACCGGGCTGGCAGCCGTTTCCCCACTCGCCGGCCGACCGCCTGGCTGCGCGGCGACTTGCGTCAGGCTGCCGGCGGTGTCGCGCATGGCAATGCGCGTGGCAGCGACATTTTGCCCGGGCCGGACATGCTGCAAACCGTTGACCACGATGAGCTCGTTCGGCGCGAGGCCCTGCGTGACGACCCGCAGGCCGTTGATTTCGGGCCCGAGCTCCACGAGGCGATACTCGATGCGGTTGTCCTTGGCCAACGTCAGTACGAATTTCTTGGAGAGATCGGTGCCCACGGCACGATCCTCGATCAGGACACTGTCATGATCTTCGCCGCCGACGAGTCGCACCCGCGCAAACAGGCCGGGTGTGTAGCGGCCGTCCGGGTTTGGCAGGGCGGCTCGCGCGCGAATCGTACCGGTGGTGGCATCGACTTGGTTGTCGATGAAGTCCACATGCCCCGGGTGCGGATAGCCGTCCTCATCGACGAGTCCGATGTAGACGTCGGAGGCGCCGGTGCTCGCGGCTGCATGCTCGTGCTTTGCCTTCGCATAGCGCAAGTACGTCTGCTCATCGGCGTCGAAGTAAACGTATACCGGATCATCGGAAACGAGCGTCGTCATGAGGCTGGCGCTCGTGACGAGATTGCCTGCGGTGATGATGGCGCGCGATACGTGGCCGTCGATCGGCGCGCGCACTTCGGTGAACTCCCGATTCAGGCGCGCCTCTTGCAATAGGGCGTCGATCGAACCCAACGCTCCCTGCGCGGAGGCTTCAGCCGCGACTTGGCGTTCGTATTCTTCGCGAGAGATGGCGTGCGCACTGATCAGGCGTTCGGCGCGCGCCCGATTGGCTTTGGCGAGTTCGAGGTCGGACACGCTGCGCGTGCGTTCCGCGACCAGCCGCTCGACTTCCGCCTGGAAAGGGCGCGGATCGATCTGGAATAACAGCTGGCCCTTCGTTACGCGTGCACCATCGGTGAAGGCCACCCGGTCCACATAGCCGCTCACTCGCGGACGCACATCCACCGTGTTCACGGCTTGCAGACGGCCGGTGAATTCCTGCCATTCACGCAGGGGCCGATGGATCACCTCAGCCACTTGTACTTGCGGCAGGGCGGCTTGCGCCGCGGCCTGCGGCTTGGCGCGAGAATGTCCCGCACTGGAATACAGCGCAAAGATGGCGATGGCGGCGAGACCGACCAGAACGGGGAAAGAGCTTTTATGAAATATGCGATTGAGGGGCACGTGAGACTCCGATCCGATATTCGAACTAACTGACCCCGGACCCACCGGGGGTGACCTGCCGCACCGACTTGACTTCCGGGTGAAACACTCCGATGCTATGTCACGTGTGTTACCGGTCAGTAACGGTAGTGATACGTTAATGACCGGTCAGTCACATGTCAAGCGGAGTGTTTTATGAATCGACCCAAAACGACGCAAGTGGCTGGAGACGAAGAGATTATTTCTTCCGCGCCCAAGTCGCGGGTGCGCGATCGCATCATGAAGACGGCCAGCGATCTCTTTTATCGCTACGGCATTCACGCCGTTGGCGTCGATACCATTGCCAACGAGGCCGGCACGAACAAGATGAGCTTCTACCGCAACTTCGCCTCCAAGGACGAACTGGTTGCCGAGTATTTGCGCAACGAGGAACGGGAGGGCTCGCTCTGGTGGGATGAAACCATCGCTGCGCACGCCGGCAATCCACGCCTGCAATTGGAGTCGCTGTTCGACATGTTGGTCGAGACCAATTGCGAAGAAGACTGCCGCGGCTGCGCCCTGGCCAATGCCGCCGTTGAAATCACCGAGCAGGACCATCCGGCGCGTCCCGTGATCGAAAAGCACAAGGCCGATATGCGCGGACGCTTTCGTCGGCTCGCGCGCGAGATGGGCGCCCGCGAACCCAACGCGCTGGGCGACTCGTTGATGCTGTTGTGGGAAGGCGCCTATGTGGCTCGCGTCACCATGGGCGCGGACGGACCGGTGCAAGGCGCGGCGAAAGCAGCGCGCGCACTGATCGCGGCGTATACCGACTGAATCCGGCGTAAGCCAAAAAATTCCACAGCCCCAGACCTGCCCCGCGGGGCGCCAAATCATTTGCTTCGTCTAGCGCGAATTTCGGGCGCGTTATGTCATCCAGACGCGTCGCAGCTTTGAAAAATATACAAAACTGAGTACGCGATCCAGTCGCACATACGTGCACTAATGTCGCAGGCATAATGCGCACAGGCGCGCTTTCGGTGTGCCTGAGTCGAGTAACAAAGATTAACTTGGGATGTCAGTGCGTTCTATTTTGTGGCTGTTGATCGCCGGACCCGCTCTACTAGCATCCGCCTGCGGTGGGGGAGGTCCGAGTACCGTTGCCGCACCCGCCGTATCGTTGAACGCGTCGTCGACGACCATAGACGCGGGCAACTCGGTGACTCTGAGCTGGACTTCCAGCAACGCAAGCTCGTGCACTGCCGCCGGCGCATGGAGCGGTACCGTGCCCACCAGCGGCACACAAAGCACGGGTTCTCTCAATGACGATGCGAACTATTCGCTCACTTGCAAAGGCCCCGGTGGCACGAGCCAAACGGCAAGCGTCGCCATCACCGTGAACGCGCTGCCGACCGCGCAGTTGACGGCAACTCCAACGGCGGTTCTGGCGGGCAGCGCCTCGACACTGACTTGGGGTTCAGCGCATGCCACCACATGTGCGGCTTCCGGCGATTGGAGCGGCGCGCTCGCGGTGAGCGGCGCGCAAAGCACCGGCGCTTTGGCGCAAAATGCGACCTATTCGTTGACCTGCACGGGACCCGGCGGAATGAGCTCCGAGGCAACGACGACGGTCACCGTGAATTCGGTTCCGACCGTGACGCTCGCAGCGGCGCCCATGAGCGTTGCCGTTGGCGGTAGTTCGACCTTGACGTGGAACTCGGCCAATGCGGACTCGTGCACTGCGTCCGGCGGCTGGAGCGGCGTGCTCGCGGCGAGCGGCAGCCAAAGCACGGGCGCTTTGACCGCGAGCAATACGTATTCGCTCACGTGCTCAGGTGCGGGCGGCGTCAGTGCGCCGGCCGCGGTGACAGTTAACATCCTTCCTCTCCCCACCGTCACATTGACGGCGTCCCCGGCCGCGGTTACCCCGGGTGCATCATCGATGCTCACTTGGACCTCGAGCAATGCCGTGTCCTGCACCGCGTCCGGCGGCTGGAGCGGATCGCTTGCGCTCAGCGGCAGCCAGAGTACCGGCCCGGTGGCGAGTGCAACCTCCTATTCGTTGTCCTGCACCGGCCTCGGCGGTACCGCGAGCGCAAGCGCGGTGGTCAATCTCGTACCCACCGCAACGTTGAGCGTGAGCCCGTCCGTGATTGCGCCGGGCGGCACCTCAACGCTGACCTGGACGTCCAGCAACGCCGCCTCATGTACCGCGTCCAACGGTTGGACCGGCACTTTGCCGGCCGGCGGCAGCCAATCGACCGGCGCAGTTGCCGCGACGACATCGTATTCGCTGGTTTGCAACGGCCCTGGCGGTGCCGGCAATACCGCCACGGCGACGCTCACGGTTTCCAACGTCACCATGAGCTTGTCTCCGCAGACCGCGGCCATCACGTTGACGCGAACGCAACAATTTACCGCGACCGTTCCCGGCGGCGGCGACGCCACCTGGACGGTGGATGGCATTGCCAATGGCAACAGCACCGTGGGCCTCATCAGTGCCACCGGCCTTTACTCCGCCGGCGTCGCCGGCGCGCATACCATCGTTGCCACGAGCGTGGCCAATTCGACGCAAACCGCGAGCGCGGTGGCGGCGGTCACGGATCTGGCCGGCGTGTACACCTACCACAACGATCTGGCGCGTGACGGCGCGAATACGCACGAATACGCGCTCACTCCCGCAAACGTCAACACCAGCAGCTTCGGTAAGCTCGCATCCTGCGCTGTTGACGGTGCCATCTACGGGCAGCCGCTCTGGATCGCCAATGTGACGGTCGGCGGCAGCAAGCACAACGTGGTCATCGTCACCACTCAGCACGACAGTCTGTTCGCCTTCGACGCCGATGCCGCGCCATGCGCACCGTTGTGGACAATCAGCTTGATCGATGGCGCGCACGGCGGTACGAGCGGCGAAACGCCAGTGCCCAGCACCGCTGTGGGCGTCGGGTTCGGGGATATTCAACCGGAAATCGGTGTCAATGGAACGCCGGTCATCGATCCGGCCAGAGGAATTCTCTACGTGGTCTCCAAGTCGATCAGCATGACGCCGACCACGTTCTATCAACGGATTCACGCCATCGATATCGCAACGGGCAACGAGCAACCCGGATCACCGGCGCTGATTGCGGCCTCGGTTCCCGGCTTTGCCGACGGCAGTACTACGGTGGCATTCGACCCGAAGCAGCAGAACCAGCGCGCGGGCCTCGCGCTGGTCAACGGCACGGTTTTCATCGCGTGGGGCTCGCATGAGGACAGCGTCCCCTGGTACGGCTGGATCATGGGCTATCAATATGCCAATGGCGCGTGGACACAGAGCGCCGCATTCAACACCACGCCCAATGCCCGTGAAGGTGGCATTTGGATGGGCGGCGGAGCGCCCTCGGTCGATTCCAGCAATCATCTGTATTTTTTGACCGGCAACGGCGCCTTCGATGCCAATAGCACGACCCTGCCCAACAACGACTACGGCGACTCGCTGCTGCAGGTCAACACCGCGCTGCAGGTCTCGTCCTATTTCACGCCGTCGGATGAGCTGGCGGATTATCAAGGCGACAAGGATTTTGGTTCCGGCGGCTCCTCGCTGTTGGCGGACCTGCCGGCCGGCAACGCGGTGACGCACGCGCTGGTCTGCGGCGGCAAGGACGGCACGCTGTACGTGCTCAATCGAGATCTGTTGGGCGGTTTCGGCGACAGTGTTGCCGTCCAGGTCATTCCGTTGGGCCACCGGAATTACTCGACAGCAGCGATGTGGAATGGGTTTTTGTTCGCCGCCGGCGCCGGCGGACCCTTGAATGCCTATCAGCTGAACTCCTCGACGGCGCAATTCACGTTGGCATCCTCCTCGAGCCAGGTTTATGGCTTCCCCGGTTCGACGACCTCGGTGTCCGCCGCCGCAACGCAGAGCGGACTGGTGTGGGCACTCGACACCCATAGCTACTGCACGCACCAGTCGACCGCTTGCGGACCTGCCGTGTTGCACGCCTATGATGTAACCAATCTGTCGGCCGAGTTGTGGAATAGCAGCATCAGCACCGCCGACACGGCCGGCAACGCGGTCAAGTTTTCGGTGCCGACGGTGGCCAATGGCCGCGTTTATGTGGCCACTCGCGGCAACAATGCCGGTGGCGCGGACAACTCCACCAGCACGCCCGGAGAGCTGGAGATCTACGGGCTGACGCATTGAGACTACATTGCCGGCTGTCCGACCGCGTTGCCGATTCGCACGACCTTCATCGGCAAATCGATGTTCGTCCGGCCCGCAACATCCAAGCTCCAGACGGTTGAGCCGTCGGCGTTACGCTCGCGTTCGGCAAATCCGAGCTTGCTGTAGTGGTCTTCGACCAGACGGTTGCGTTCGGTGGGCCGATACGTGCCGATGAGTCGTCCGATACCCAATGAGCGAGCGTGGATCAACAGTTCTTGCAGCACCGCCTGTTCGACCCGGCGCCCGAGGACCCGGCAGCTCATGAGCCACGTATCGATTAGCCACGCGTCCGCGTCTTGGCGGCATATGATCACGCTGATCATGCCGTTGTCGCCAAAGGTGTCGACCAGGCGAACCTGTAGCGTGAAGCAAGTCGGATCGGTTTCGATTTCGCCGACTTGGGCTTCGCTGTAGCGTCGCGTGGTCAGATTGAATTGATTGGATTTGTTGATCAGCTGCGCAATGCGGGCTCGTCCGACCTCGTCGAAAGGCTGAAAGGTAATCGTCATGTTGAGGGTTGCCAGATAGGCGTCAAGGTCGCCGGTGGCCCGCTGTAGGGCGACGCGGCGCGCATTGTCCTGATAAAAGTCGGCGCGCTTCTGATCCTCGGGCGAATACGTGATCGCTTCGAAATAACCTGCCGCCAACAGCGTGCGTACGTAAAGAGCAGGATCGTCCGGCAGTTCCGGCACCGCGACATCAGGCAGCATGTCGCGAACCAAGCGTCGTTCCGCGGGGTTGTCGTCGAGAAACACCAAGGACTCGAGCCCCAGAGACAGCTCTGCGGCAATCGCTTGGATGTTGGTGGCCTTATCATTCCAATTGGCTTGGAACACCGCGAGATGATTCTCGCGCAGCAGCATCTCGGGGTGCTTCTGAAACGGCAGACGCGCAATTTCGTCGTTATTTTTGGAAGACACGGCCAGGACGATGCCGCGCTCGCGCAGCCCCAATGCGGCGCGCTGAACCCCTAAGTGCGCTTCGCCTTGAGGGTCACCCTGGCCGAGCACGATGCCTTCCAGCCCGTCATCGCCGATCACTCCGCCCCAAAGGGTATTGTCCAAGTCCAGCACCAGGCAGCGGCGGCTCTTGCCGCGCAACGCCGCGATCAGGCGGCAGGCGAGGTCCGCATAAATGGGCAGGAAAGAATTGGCGAACGGAATCTTGCCGATGTTCCAGAGATTCGAGTCATGCCAGGCCGAGAGTCCGACGGTTTCGGCGAGTCCGCCCACATCGAGCAGCAAGTCTTGTTTACCCGCCAGGGTCGTCGCCAGAGCGCGATTGAACAGGTCGATGACATTGCGAGAGGTGCCCGGCAGCGCTAAATCGAGACTGCCGAAGGTGGCTTCTACGGGTCTGGCGAGAGTTTGAAATATGCAGCCCGCGCCGGAGTTCTTGCGCAGCCCATCGCGCAGCATCCGCAACTCATCGATCGCGGCTGCCACCACTGCCTCGGCCGCGGCGGAATCTCCGAAGGGGACATCCAGAGCCAACCCGCGGTAGTCAATTGCCACCAGCACCGCATCTGGGCGCGCCCGATTGATCATAGAGTCGGGAGCCAGCGCTTCCTGCATCACTTGCCCGTAGTTCGCCTCGATGCACTCGAGTGCAATGCCGTAGCGCGCCGCGGTCGCGATGAGCGCCGGCACCATGAAATGCGAGGTTGCGTTGCTGATAATACCGAGCCGAAACGGAATCAGCGGCTGCAGACCATCGGCAGTCGAACGCAGCGACCCGACGCAGTTCGCCAGCTTTACCAGCTTGTTTTCGTCGAGCGCGAAGGACGCGAGAGCGCGTATCTCGCGGCCAACCGACCCCACCTTCTCGCGCAGCGCTCGGCAACGCTTGGAAAAATCCTCCGGCGGCCGCGGCAGCCATTGCAATTCGGTGTACAGCTGTTCGCTCATGTTGATGCCGATCTCTAGCGCGCGAGGCCTTGGCCCTGCTTGTCCCTGGTGAGCGCAATCAGGTCCCCGACATTTTTCAGGCGATTCATTTCGACGGGCGAGAACTTGATACCGAAGGCCTTTTGCACCGATAGAATCAAGCGAATATGCGCCAGGCTGTCCCAGCCGTCGACGTCATCGGCGGTCATCTCGGGCTTGAGCTCCAGTTCATCGTCGTCGAATACTTCGCGAAATACCGACGTCAAGCCTGTGAGAATGGGATCTTGCATATGTACTCCGTCAATTTTTCGATTCGGGCGCGCCGGCAATGATTTCGATAATGCCAACGCCGGTAATGCTGTAAAACGAGACCTCGATGCCGTCGAAGAGCAGCGCCGGCTGCGCTACCCCGAGGGGCAACACTTCCAAGCCCGCCCGTTCCAATGCCGCCAGCGATCCGTCGACGTCCTTTGAGGTGTAGCACAGGTGATAAATCATGCTGTCGCTTTGCTTGAGCATACGGTCGAGGGGGGAGGGCTCCTGCCCGGGCCAGATGACCTCGACATCCGGCATGTTGTCATGATGGCGCATCGCCAAATTGACCTTCTGCAAGGGATCGTAGCAGTTGCTACCCGCGCGATAACCCAGATCGCCCAGATACCGGAATGCCGCCTCGGGTGAGCGCACCGCCAGCCCAAAATGATGGAATTCGAGTCCGTAGGAATTCATGTATGCGGTCCTTGCAGAAGCGCCGCTACCTGCCTCGCCCACAGGGGGGTGACTCGAGGCTTAGGATGAACCTCATCTGAGAAATCAAGGTCGTCGTTTTGTTCAGCCATCTCCAAGTAGCTAAAACCCGGCTTTCCTTGCAAGGCGGAGAGGAGTGTTTTCTTCCGCTGCAAATAGTCCGTGTAGAACGGGGAGCGCTCGGCGTGCCAGTGCGGGATCGGGAGGTCGACGAGCACCGCCTTGCTTCCTTGCGCCAAAATCCTGGTAACCAGGTCGCGCAGCACCAAGAATTGCTCCTCGGCGATCGGTCCATCGCTGTGCATCTGCTCCCGCCAATAATTCAGGGCGAGCACGCGATCCGCCTCGGAGACGATGCTGGCATTGCGTTCCGCATCGGTGCGGCGCGGAGGTTTTCCCGACAGGCGTTCGCGAAATCCCCTGCTGGCAAGCCGCGACAGTTCGTCGAACACCAAATAAGGATGAATGAGCATCACGCCCAGAGAAAGCTCGTCGGATGGGAGGACTTGTCGCGGTCCGGTGTCACTACGGCGGTAAAATCCATAGCGATAGCGCTCGATATCTATATCGGTATCGCCTTTGTGGCGATCCGGTGTTGCCCAACGGTATCCGTCCTGAACGAACATGCCGTACCACATGCCAATCACAAACGTGGTGCGGCGACGCGCCGCAGGATCTTGCAGATCCTGCACCAGCTCGACAATCTGCGCCACTTGGGTCATGTTTGATCCGCCGACGGAGAGGTTGTCGACTTCCGAAGCCGGCAGCAGCTGCTGTACTTCCCGCTGCTTGAATCCGACCGCGGTATTCGAGGCGCCGACAAAGACGATACGGCTTGCGTCGGGTCTGACAGCGGCCCGATTCAAGAATACATATTTTGGATCGGTGGTGAAAATCGAGTCCTCGGCAAGACTGGAATTCAGGCCCAGTCGTTCATCCATCGCGGGCACCAGCGCGTACGACATCGCCAATAGGACGGCATATATGCCGACCAGTGCGATCGACAAGTACAATGCCTGCTTCAGGATCGCACGCATCTCAGAAGGCCTTGTAAACGAATTCAGGAGCCTTGTGGAAGAACGAACTTACCGCAAAGATCAGCAGCACCTCACTTGCCAGCACTAGGTTTCGGGCCGCGATGCCGGCCGCGTTCAATCCCTGCAATCGTGGCGCCACGGCGGTCAGCGCGCCGGCGGCGCGATCTACCACGATTCCGCCTACTGCCGCGCCCAGCGTGGTCCCGAGAAGCGCCAGGATAAGACCGGCGACGCCGAGCCGGTGCGCCAGCAGCGACAATTGCTGCATGTTGACCCAAAGACCGGTGACCGCGAGCGCGAAGAAGGCGAACAACAGTCCGCGCGCCACGCTCGCGTATGCGAACGACTCGCCGACTGACTTATAGCGTTTTTTGCCGAGGCGCTTGGTCATGAAAACTTGCCAGAGCTTGTTGAGACTGGCGCCTGCGCCCATGACCAATCCATAAATCACGAACACGCCGGTCGACCCATGCCACACGCCCATCACAAAGAACGTGACGAAAAACGCCACCACCCCGAGATAAGGCAGCAACGCGGGCGCCGATACGTGAGCCGCGAGAAATTTCATCAGCGGATTGAAGACGTAGGTCTTGAACCATTCCGACAGGGTCATATGCCAACGGGCCCAAAATTCAAAAATGTTGCGCGCGGAAAACGGCCGGTCAAAGTTTTCGGGCAGACTCTGCCCCAGCAGCCGGCCGATGCCGATGACGATGTCCATGTATCCGGAAAAGTTGTAGTAAAGGTAGAACGTATAGCTGACGGCACTGGCCGCATACTGCGTGGCATAGCGCCAGCCGGATAGGGACGTGGATTCGGCAAGCACTGGAGCGGAAAGCGCCGCAAATAGATAGTCGGCCACCGCAGACACCACGGTGAGCTTGATGAATCCTTTGATGATCCGATGCAAAGCCTCGAAGGCAAGCGTTTCATCGACTTTTCGGCCGAGCTGCCCGAGCTCGGCCAAGTAGGCGTCCGAGCGCTGAATCGGCCCTGACACGAAGGTTAAAAAATTGCAGGTGAAATTGAAAAAATTCAAAGGCGCGAGGCGCGCATCTTTTTCCCCGCCGGCGCTATCGATCACCATTTGTAGGATTCGGAACAAGATGTAGGAGAGCCCGATCTGCAGATAAAGAAATGGCAGACCGATTCCGGCCGGTAGAAATGTGTAGCGCTTGAGCACCGCGAAAATTCCGACAATCAACGCAACGGTACATCCCAGTACCCATGTCTTGGGCCAGCGCGCCACCCAGCGTGTAGCCGCGTAACCCAGCACGAGGAAGCCGGCCAGCGGTGCCAGTTGCACGGGCGACTGCACGAAGCTGGCGATAAACGCGAGATTGGCAATCAACAGCACCCACAATCGAAAACGCGGGCCGCTCCAAGCATTGAAAATCAGTACGGTGACTGCAACGAATAGGAGATAAGTCGATGAGGTGAAATCCATAATGGTTGCGGATAGGCCAGCGGGCTCAGCTACTTGGTGCGCTCACCCTGACGCTCTTGACGACCATCTCGGCCGGGTAGTCCGACTGAATCAGATCCGAACCCGCCGCTAGCCGGTCCGGCGCGACACTATCGATAGGCTGCACATTGAGCTCATTGAACGGCCACTTCCCGCCGACCGCGAACTGGATGATCAAGTACATGTTTTGGTGGAGTGAGGGCGGGGTAGGCTGTTGCCAATAGACCTTGCCGTCGAACGATGCAGTCAAGGTGTCCGGCGTCCAGTTGAGCTCGTATTGATGGAAGCCCTCGGAAGGAGCGGCGTCAAGATCCGCCCACTTGTTCAACCCGCCTCCCGGAGTTCCTTTGGGCACCACTACGCCGAAGTGAAGTTGCTGTTGGTGTTTCCCCCACGGCATCGCTTCAAATATATCGATCTCGGGCGGCCACTGATGCGATTCCGGCAACAACCATAAACCCGGCCATGAGCCGCGCGCGGACGGCAATTTGGCGACCATACTGATATGGCCGAACGTGAAGGACGTTCGCGACAACAACATGCCAGATCCGAAGCGTCGATAGCCGAATATTTGGTAAGCCAACTGTTGCTCCGCGCTCAATCGCGAAGCCTTAATGTGCAAACCGTCGGGATGAATAGAAAATGGGTCGTAACGCAGCTCGACGGGAATGGAAGCTCCCTTGACCTTGGTTATAAGGGGGGTGACGTAGGTTTGGCATTCGGAATTGCCTGCCAACCAGTTGGTGCCGTCTCCGTAGCTGTCCGGCCATTTGGTTCCCGGCCAGAATGTGTATGCCCATCTGCTGGAATCGGGATACAGCTTTTTGCGTCCATCCGGCATTGTAATTTCTACACCCCGAAAATCGTCGTCAATGATCGCAGATGATCTTGCCCCGCTTCGAGCGTCGCCGGAAACAGACAGCTGTGCCGCAGCGGGCGTCGCGGCAAGACAGTGCGTGGCGGGGAGCAGGATGCCCGCACTCGAAGCAGTGTAAACAAGAAAATCGCGCCGATTCATCGGTACCTCCCGCATCTGTGAGGAAAATCATCCGCCCGCTGCAATTATGCAAGCTTCAGACCATATGAACATTGTTTCGGTTTAGACTCAACGCCGTGGTTCAGACACACAGAATTTAAAACTTTAGGGAGCTGCCGAGTGCCTATACCCGCACAACGCAATAATTTCGAGCAGGCATTGGTGTTCCTGGCTTGATCACGCTGATTGTACCCACGCGCAACCGTGCGCATACCCTGCGCCTGGTGGCTCCCAGCTACTTTGCCCAGGATGGCGTCAGTGAGTTGATCTTCGTCAGCGATGCGGGCGATGACGACACACCCGCCGTAATCGCAGAGATCGCCCGGCAGTATCCCGAGAAAGTGTCGCGTCTGCTGCGCAATGAAACCCGGCTGGGGGCGTCGCAGTCCCGCAATGTCGGCGTTGCCGCGAGTCGCAATGAGTTCATCTTATTTTGCGACGACGACGAACACCTGGAGGCCGGGTATGCGCGAATTCTGCTGCAAAAGTTGCAGACGCCGAATGTCGGCGCGGTTTCGGGCCGACGCATCTACCTCGCGCCGGGCGAGAGCAGGGCCAGTGCGCTACAGCGGTTTGGGTCGGGTATCCGCAGCTCAAAGATGTTTCGGCCGCTGATTTGTGAATATGTGAATGGCGCGAAATTCGCCGGCGACATTGTCATGCCAATCACCAACGCCATAATCCTGACGAGGAAGAGCCTGCTGCAGCAATTCCCATACGACAGTTACTACGCTAGGGGAAATGGTTATCGCGAAGAGACCGATTTTCAGATGAATTTGTTCGTGCATGGGTTTGACATCCACGTTACCAACGACTGCCATAGTTTTCACCTGCCTCTGTCCCAGGTACGCACGGGAGGCCAGCGAACCGCGCCGCTCAAGCGGCTCTACTGGTCGATCTTTTACACGCGCTATTTTTTCGGCAAATATTACGAACGCTACGCGCAGCGCGTGGGGCTAAAATCTCCGCGATGGATTGCCCTCCTTGCATTTGGCATATTTGCCGTCTATCGCGAGACCCTGCGGCCTACGCTTCATGCCCTTGCAATGCTCGTGTTGGCCCGGCGCGGCGCTGCCGCAGAACGCCATCCGCGACTTAGCGGGTGAATCATGAATGCTTGCGTATTGACCTTCGTCATTCCGCTTCGGCACCCGCAAAACTCTCCCGATTGGGGGGCGCTCAAGCGCAGGCTCGCGCAGACAGTCCGCTCCATTGCCGGCCAGGACGATCCGCGCTGGCGGGCCATTATCGTTGCCAACGAGGGTGCCGATTTGCCGGAGCTGCCGCGCAATTTTGAACTTAAACAGGTGCGTTTTCCGCCCAATCCGATGTTCGAACAGGGCGATAACGAGCGCGACGATTTCCTCGATAGCTGTCGTCTCGACAAAGGCCGGCGCGTGCTGGCGGGTATTTTGGCAGCCGGCAAAAACGGCTATTCCATGGTCGTCGATGATGATGATTTCGTGAGCTGCCGTCTGACGAGTTTCGCCGCAGCCCGACCCGGTGACAACGGCTGGTACATGCCGAAGGGTTATATTTGGGGCGACGGCGGTAAGCTCATTTATGAGTTCGCCGATTTTTGGAAGTTCTGCGGGACATCGCACATCATTCGCACGGCACTGTACGAGCTGCCGGCGAGCGTCGAGGACGCGGATCCGGATTATCTTCGCAGAATCTTCGGCAGCCACGTTCTGGTTCGCGGCTATCTGCAGGATCGCGGAAGTCCTCTTGAACCGTTGCCCTTTGCGGGGGCCATCTATCGCATCGGCCACGCGGGCGCTCATAGCAAATCACCCGGTCTGGTCAGGCAAGTTTTCTTCAGACGCGAAGTCCTCAAGAATCCGCTGCAATTGGCGCAGCGATTTTCGCGCCTGCGGCTGTTGGATGCCAGCATGCGGCAGCAATTCTGGGGCCGCCCGATGAGCGGCGAACTTCTCTGAAAGACACACTCGCCGAGCGGCCATCCATGTCCAATCCCGGCCGAAACGTCAGCCGCAGCAAAACGGCCAATTCCATGCTGTGGAGCCTGCTCGAGAACGGCGGCCTGGCGCTCATTTCGTTTGTGTCGCTGATCGTTTATTTGCGGATCTTGTCCATTGCGGATTTCGGCATCTTCTCGACGGCGCTGGCTCTTGTAGAATTGCTGGGCGTGTTGGTGACCATGCTGTTTCACAACGCGCTCGTGCAACGGCCGGACGCGACTGATCTGCATTTCAACACGGCTTTCACCGCAACCATGGGATTGAGCGTGATCATGGCGCTCGGCTGTTGGGCGATGGCCCCTGCCTTTGCCGCATGGATCCACCAACCGAATGCGGTTCGCGTGCTCGCGTGGATGAGCCTGATTTTTCCGTGCTCCGCCGCGAGCGCCACACTCGTTGCCCAGCAGCGACGTCAGTTCGCATTTCGGAGTCTGGCACTCCGGTCGCTCGTCGGCCGCCTGATTGGCGGCGGTATCGGCATTGCAGCCGCATTCTTGGGCGCGGGTCTTTGGAGCCTGGTGATTCAACAGATCCTGATTGCCGCAATCGGCTCATTCGTCCTGTGGATCCTGTCGGACAGACGGCCGCGCCTGCAGTTTCGCTACAGCGAATTCAAGCAACTGTTTGGATTTGGCGTGGTGTCGGTGAGCGGAGTTTTCCTGTCGATCTCGATAAGACGAGTGTTCACCCTGTTGGCTACCTCGTTTCTTGGTGTCGAGGCGGCCGGCTATCTTAATTTGAGCTTTCGCGTCGTCGACATGTTTTGGGCGGTCGCCGCCACCGCGGTTGCTCAAGTGGCGCTGCCGATGTTGGCTGGGCTTCAATCCGACCCCGGACGGCTCAAGCGTGCCTATCAAGCTTCGACGCAATTCTCCTGCCTTGCCATTTATCCCTGCTTCGTTGGACTGGCCTCTGTGGCCCCCGATGTGGTCGAGTTGCTGTTTGGCCATCGATGGCAGCCGAGTTCGCCGTACGTCGCCGTCCTGGGTTTTCTCGTCTTGCTGCAGGCACCGCGCATGGCCTTTACGCCTTTGTTGACCGCCCTTGGAAAACCCCGGGATTCTTTGGTCGGCTTGATTGCCGAACTGGTTTTTATGTTGGCTGCCGTCTGGCTATCCGGGGTGCCCTCGCTGGCGTGGGCCATCGGCATCTGGGCCGCAAGCGAGTGTGTGTTATTTCTGGTTTCAGGCTGGGTGCTCCGGCGAGTGACCGGTTACAGTGTTTTGGAACAGTTTGACGGCGTTCCAAAACCCTTGGTCGCGTCCTTGTTGATGGCCGCCGTCGTGATGGAGACGAGCATGACGCTTCCCGCCGAACTTGGGCCGGTTTTGCGGCTTACGATGCTGATACCGCTTGGGGTGGCGATTTTTACCGGCGCGATCTTTCTGCTCGATCGGAAGCTCGTGAAAAATTTTCTGGAGTTCGTGCAAGCTGCATTCGAACGCCAACGCAAGAATGCCGAGATTCCCTAAGAAAATGCCCCACTGTTCAGGTCGCGTGCAAATTTGTCGAGGCGACCCAGTGTGTCGTCAAGTGCGTGCGCGTGAGCATGATCAGAGCTTAGATACCCATCGCCGGACATGACCTTTCCCAAGCGTTCGGTGGCAACGCCAAGCATTCGCTGATCCGACCCCAAGCCGAGCCTTGCCAGGCGCTTCAAGGCCGCCTCAAGCCCTATGCTGGCGTTCCAGCGCCATCGTTGATTGATGCGGCGGCCGATTTCGTCGAGATTGGCCAAAAGCCGGTCCGCCTCGAAGTGCATGCAGGCACCCTCTGCAACCTGACGGGAAGAGGGGTAGTCGGTCGCGTTCCAGTGCACGGTCCACGTGAGCATGGCGTTGCGGAGGCGCTCGATTCCATTGCTGGGGGGAAGGCAGGCCGGGCGGTAGGCAACATTCAGCGATGAAGCCCAGTCCACCCACTTGAAAGGCGAGATTTCCCGCGACAGGGCCACGGGGATCCAGGGGATACGGAACGCGTCGGCGATGATGGCCGCATGCATCGATTCAGCGATGACTTTTTCGGCAGAGGCAATCCGCCTGACGACCAGCTTTGAATCCTGGCATGGATCGACAAATTCAATCCCGAGAGTCTTGCAGATCCGCTCCCATTCGCCATAACGGACGCTTTTCCAATGGGGAACGAAGATGACTCCGTGGCGCTTGAGTCCCTTGAACTCCGGCAGCGTGGCCAACAGGATGGCCGGATCAGTCATCGCGGCGCGTTCGTCGAGATTCAACGCGCGCGCGGTCAGTGGGCCGCGCACGCCATAAATGCGCCAGCGCGAAGGGTGAGCCGAGATATCCGGCGGGGCGGGTGTATAGCCGGTCCCGGTGCCGAATACGATGGTTAGTCGCGCCGATGGTAGATTTCTGTCCAGAACCGTGCCGATTCCGACAAATAGGACATCATCGTCCTTGTTGTCCCAGCCGCCCGCAAGCACTCCCTGCCATAGCCATCGATTCAGTTCATCGCCAAAGTTTCCGCGGAGCTGCGTGGCAACGTGCACCCTCATCGAGGGTGAGCGCGCCGCAACAGGCGCAAGCGGTGCTTGTGCAAACGCGTGTGACATCTGGGGTCACACTACCGAGCAATTGTTACAGCTCTACTGAATTATTGTTACAGCCATGGACGCCCAGGCACGTCCGCGGCTCTAGATTCGCAAATGCGACGCTGTGGCGGCCTGGTCCGGCTAAATTGGCTCAGTGACATAATACAGTTTTCGAAACTTCTGGATGGGGTCGTCATCCGAAGTTTCCGAAAGCAGGTTCACGACGGAGTACTTTGTTTTCAGATAATTTATCTGTTGGTCCTGCTGGTGAGCAGACCCATTGGTCTCGAACAGCATCGATTTTGATTTCGACTGGGCAAAGTCGATGACTTGCTGCCAGTTTTCGAGCCACATGCAAACCGACAGCAGAAAGCAGACATCGGCTTTGCGATCCGGCATGAAGTCACCAATAAGTTCGAGCGGATCGTTTTGCAGATCAATAATATAAAAGCCGATGTTTTCTGATGCGTTCGCACTCTTGATGCGATTGGCTGCGTTGATCATCCGCGGATCGTAGTCTATTCCCACAGCCCATTTAATCTGTGAGCGGATTTGGTGAATCATGCCGCCTTGGTTACAGCCCAGGTCCAGAACGCTCTTGCCGCGAAAATCGATCGGCACAGATGCCAGGCGCTTCGATGGGTCGCGCTGGCCCGCCACCTGCCGGCCGTTTACATTTATTGTGTGATAGGCGGCCGGGAACTGCTCCGCCGAATAATGCGAGTTACTGGTTTTCGTGAAATTCAATACATTTTGAATTTGCCTGAACGAGCGCTCTTCGGCATCTGGGCAATTTTCCGTATCAATGCGCGAAAAGGGGTATTTGCGCGAATACTTGTGTTTAAAGTTTTTGGCGAGTGCGCCTATGACCGGCGTCGCCTTGACGACTCTTTTAGAGCCGGAAAGCAGGTTCTGAGCGAGATTTTTGAAAGCGGCTGTCGGCACCAAAGTCACCATTTCCTTCATTACGTATAGGCTTATCGGGATCGGTCCCCGAATAACCGGCAGCTCCTGGGTTGCACCCAGATGCGTGCCGAACCTCACCGTGTTGTTCGAGTATAACTTGTACGAATAGAACCAGCGGCGCCTTCCGGTCCACAGGGCTGCCCAAATAAAGCGCTCCTGAAAATGCGTCTTGCCGATCTGGGTTCCGCTCATGCGCAGTGTCACGGTGTCGCCGTCTTTTAGCTTGAGCCGCTCTCGCAGGTGGACGGACGAAAGGATTTCCACAACGTGAAGCGGGGATTCGCGCCATCTGTATACCCAAACGCCTACGCCGCCGAGCGACGCACGCCACAACGTCCTGTAGTCACCGTCAAACGCGTATCCAGCCGTGTCGAGCAGGCGTACAGGGCGATTCAATACAATATTCAGAGAACCAGGGCAAAGCGGCTCCTTGACTATGGCCTGCACCTGCTCTCTCAACGTCACCAGCTCAGGTGCCGCGAGACCGCGACCGCCGACGACCTGGCCTTCCAACGCGACCTCGAGAGAGTCCAGGCAAGAAGACTCCTCCATCATGGTCCTCACGGTCTAATCTTGTAGGTCACACTCGCCGTCGCAAGCGTGTCGTTGAACTGAAATTGCGCCTGGTTTGAGTCGCGCTTGTCGTAGCGAGCGGTCAGATTGAACAACAGGGTGTCCTTCGGCGCATAAATTAGGCCGCCCTGTACCGAGGTCAACTTGTCGCTGCGCGACGCCAAGGTGATGGTGCTGGGGCTCGAGCCGATGTAATCGTGATTCTCTCGAGATACAGTGAGTGACAGCTTCAGCGTCTGCGTGGCGATCCATGTGGGCGTCAGGCTGACGCCCTTCGATACAAAGTAGTCGGACTCCGCGTCGATATAGGCGGCAAGTTGACGCCAGCCCGTGAGTATCCATTGCAGTTGATCGGTCGGCTCCCACTGCAGCGCCGCGCGCCATATGTCGCCCGAGAAGCTGGCAAATCTCGATTCCGGATAGTCCCGCTTCAGATAGCCTCCGCTGACATCGAGTTCGGTTGCCGCGCTGAAGACGTATTTGACCAATATTCGCGCCGTCTGCTCGTTGTAGTCGGAGTTGAACGGCGCACCGACCAAAACGAATTCCTGCGGGAAAATGGCGCTCGTATATCGATAATCCAAGCTGACGGTATTCGAGGAAGAAGTCGCGAATTCAATCCCAGCATTCCCAGCCTTGCTGCGAAAATCGAACGGCTGCTCCGGCACTGCGGTTTGCGTCGTATTTGCGCCGATGAACCCGCCGTACAGTGCCCACTGCGGCCCTAACTGCAAGCGGACCGTGCCGAAATAATCCTCCCTTTGCACCACGTCGCGAGCGTAGTAACCCGTGTTTGCAGGATTGGCAAGTGCTCGATAGTAATTTACGCCTGCCTGACCGGCCCAGTAGCTTCCCAGCCGCCAATCCCAAGCCAAGTTTCCCTTGCCCGACACATTGTCCAAAGAGTCGTTGTGAATAAAGCGATTGTCATCAGCGCGGAAATTAAGGGAAACAGCTTGAATGTCGGAGAACCAGCGGCCATTCCCGCCCAGGGTGATCGAGTTGAAACCATCTGCGCGTGTTGCCGAAGGCCCAGCAACTGAGGTGACGTCAAAGCTCGAAGGCAATCGGTAAATATTGTCATCGTAGGCGAATTGGTCGGCGATCAGGAATTCAAATGAATTGGGAGAATCGCGGGTTATCGGAGCGTCCGTCGTCATGCGGAAATCCGGCGGTGCATCAGCGAACGCCGACGAGCACAACGCGACGAGCGCAGCTACTGTTCCACGGCGCGCGGCAGACATCGCCTAGCCCACCACTAGGTCGGCGTTCGGCAAGGCCGCAATCGATTGACTGCTGCCCGAGCCGTGGCCGTCCGTTGCGCGTTCTTGTCGCGCCGCGATCGCGAGTAGGAATCGCTGGCCCCTGACGTTCCAATCGAATTGCGCATCGCCGAGTGCGAAGGCGCGCTCCTGCATGCGATTCAGCTCATCAATGCGGTCAACGTGCGAGACAATGTCGCCGACGAGTCCGGCCAGACTGTCGTTCCTGATCATGGCGTGTTGCAGGTCCTCGGATAGACCGGCAACGGCCTGCGAGACCGTGGCGACAGGCACGCGCGCGAATATGTAGTCCAGAAATTTTAGCTTGAACCCGCCGCCGATCGATTCCGGAACGATGCCGATACGCGCGCGCGCCAGGTACGGAGCGGCATCGGTCACGAAGCCGTGAAAATGCGTCGCCCGGCAACGGAGTTTCAGAGCAGCGAGAAGCGCCTTTGGAACATCTCCCACCACATCCAATTCAATGCCATTTTCCTTGAAAATGGGATCGGCGATTTCCACAAACCGGGTGAGGTTGGCTTGCTTAACAACCCACCCAAACGAGCCCATGATGATGACCCGGCGCGGCGTTGCCTCGCTGATACGCCGTGCGCCGAGGACGTGTCCCGTGTAGCCCGGCGTGATGGTTAATGACCTATCTCGGGCCATTGCGCCACCCAAGGTACTGCGGTCCTCGTCGGTAATTGTCGTCAGCAAATCCACCGCGCGCACGATTCGCCGTTCGAGAGTGGCGACCTTGGTTGCGTTGCGCCGCAGAGCAATTCGCTTGAGTGCTGAGCCGCGCGCCTCGCGGCCCATCACACGCCAGAGCATTTCTTCGTTGTTGTGAGATACATGTACGAGAACGGGGCGAGGCGTGCGTCTGGCATTGCAATACGCCGCGCAGCGATCGAGTGCCCACCCTGTTCCATAGCCGTCCAAGATTATTGCATCCCATGGTTCTTGCAGTTCCGTCTCGAGCATCACGCGGTAAGCTTTCGTCGCGTCTATGGCGGCGGCAAACGGCAAGCGGCTAAGGGCGGCCACCGCCCGGTTGCGTTTTCCACCCGGCACGGCGAGCCATTCGACGCCTGCGGCCGAATCGGGCACCGCGGCGGCGTTGCCGAGGCCCATGAAGCGAACAAATGCGCCGGCCTTCGCCAATGACTGTGAGAGATTGGCCGAATAGACCTGCGCGCCGCCGTCCATCGGAAAGGGTATATAGCGCGCAATCCATAGGCAGCGGAGTCCACTGCCTGTCGACGCTTCGGTTTTCATGGATGGGGTCATTTGCGGATCGAGGCGGCGGGAGTCCACGTCTGATAGCGCTCGCCGCGGATCGACCGCCAAACTCCCAGCCCGGTGCCTGCAAAGGCGGCAATCATCCCGCTTATTTGCGCAAAAGGCTTCACCGAGGATAGGCAGCCGAGCAGCAAGGCCGCAGCGCCGCCGATCATCAGCGCGATCGCAATGCGCGGATGTCCGGCCAAGATCAATGCAGCTTCTAAGGCGAGGACCGCCATCGCCAAGAGATAAATCGTGAACCAGCGGATCAACTTGTGTGACACGTATTTATAAATGGTGATTCCATCCAACTTGCGCAGCTTCGGCCAGAGCAAGCGGTGAACGTTGAACGCTTGGCAGGCGATGCGAATCTTGCGGTGGAATTCTTCTCGCGCCGAGACAACCGATTCCTCGTAGGCCAACGCATCGCTCGCTTGGATGACCCGATAGCCGTTGCACAAAATCATCAGTGAAACGTACAGGTCGTCGATGATGTGTTCCGGCGGTGCGACATGCAGCGAGCGCCTGATGGCGAATAACGAGCCGTCCGCCCCAATCATCGAGCCGCTTTCCATCTCCAATTTCTTGATAACCTCTTCGAACCTCCAGTAGGCGGAGCCGGACGAGGCGGTCGCCGACGTGCCGCCATTCGTGTAAGTGAGGTTGCCGCAAACGCACCCGATGTCAGGGTCGGAGAAATAGCGGCGGAAATCGGCAACGCAATTCAGGTCCATCAGGACGTTGGCGTCCGTGAAAATGAGTATGGAAGCCTGCGCTTTGGACGCCAACAGATTCATGCCGTAAGTCTTGCCGCGGCGCTCGGTGGCAATGTGCAGCTCGATTTGCGCGGCGTATTCTTGCAGAATTTGCGCGGTACGATCCCCCGTGCCATCCACGTAAACGAGAATCTCGAGACCCGGTTCGCGCGCGCGCAGCGCCAGGAGGTTTTGCACTTTGCGTTCGATACCGCGTTCCTCGTTGTACGCGCAAACACAAATCGCACAACTCAAATCCGCTTGGGGGATGTCGTTCAGGCCTGATCGTTTGACCGGGTACAGCGCTTGCAGAACAACCAATGACCACGGGTAGGTGATGAAGGGATGGCAGGCCGCCAGCAAACACAAGAATGCCAAGACAATGAGTGCCGTTACCACGCCCGAATCCCTCGTTGCAACGGCAAGCCAGCAGCGGAGAGTTCCTGGCGAGGCTGCTTGCGGCTGGACACCCCTATCCACACACTAGCCCCGGGGGCCGAATTCCATAACAGCAAGCTCAGCGCCATGCCATGCGCAAAAGGAACGTATATTCCGTTCAAGAAGTAAGTGATGCCTACCGCCAGTATCAGGAGTCGCGGCGCGGAAGAATAGTAGAGACAAGTAAACAAAAATCCGAAATACGCGACCGCGCCGACCAGGCCGAATTCGAACACAATCTTGAATAGCGCCATCTCGCCGGCACCGAAATAGTGAACGCGCGATGAGTAACTTACGAACGAACCGGCCCCGTAACCGAATAACGCGCGCCACAGATCCGGCCAAAGAAATTTATCGAACAGATGAAACCCGCCTATAAAACGCTGGTAGCCGCTCGATTGATCCGAATCGAATTCGCCGATTCTCGAGAGTAATCGGTTGGCATGAAAATTCCATTGAAGCGCAATGACTACCGCCAAGCCCAGCAGTCCTAGAACCAGCAGGCCCCAACGGCGTTGCGCCACGAGGCACAACGGCAGGCAGACAGCCAGCACGATGAAACCGGTGCCGGAGTACGAAACGACAAGTGCGAGTCCGTAGACTGCGAGACGACTCATCCTGCCGAAAGTGCACAGTTCCGCAATGATTGCCACGGCGAGCACTTGGCTGAAAAAAGATGGCTCCAGTAGAAATACGCCGTTGGCTCGATATTCGTGCGAGCCGTATCCCATGGCCGCTTGATGATTGAATTGTTGGACAATGAAGCTATCGGGAGTGAAGTTTTCGATCGGAAAAAGAAAGCGCGGACTGACGAAGAACTGAAGACCGTACTGCGCTATGCCGCACCATGCAAAAACCGTGACGATCCCCAGGAAAAACTTGACGATTCGGTCCTTGTCGTCGCTGCCGGGGACCGTAAATATGTACGGCAGATGTACGGCGACCAGCAGCAACAGCGATGTGGGTGAGAATGAATCCGGTTGGAACATTTGAAGCAGGCCCAAAATTCCCAGCATCGCTGTGAAAAGCGCCAATCTTCTGGGTTCGATGCTCATGCCGCCGAGCACTGCACCTGCCGCGATCGCGCCGAGGAGGAAGAAAATGGAAACACCGACGCCCAGCGCAGCTAACGGAGGAAAGCCGAATTTCGAAAGAAACGTGGCGCCGATGAGCGGCGCAGCGAGCAGGGCAAAGCGAAGCGCTTTCGGGGCGGACTGTGTGCCTGCCGCGGCTTCAGATGGCGCGCTGGAATGTGCCATCGCGCTCTAGCCGTCAACCACTGCGCCGAGTAGGGCAACCCCTGCAGCCTCGAGCTGCGATTTGATGCGGACTACTTCAACTAGCCGCGTGGCGTGGCGCTTGGTCGCCAACACTGCGCCACCGGTGCGGGCCGCGATGAGTTGCGCGTCCGCGCACTGCAGCATCGGCGGCGTATCCACGATAACGACGCCGAATTTGGTCGTCGCAGTCTCCATCAAATACGCGAATGAAACGTGACCGAGCAGTTCCTGCGGGTTGGGAGGCAGTGCGCCGGCGAACATCACCGACAAGCTGCTGAATCCGGGCACCTTTACGGCGGCGCCGTCGAGATTTTCACGGCCCCTGATAAACTCGGCCAGCCCGACATCGGATTTCAGGCCAAAGAGTTCTTGCTGCGATGGTGCGCGCATATTCCCGTCGATCAGCAGCGTGCGTTCACCCAGCTGTGCAAATGCCACCGCAAGGTTTGCGGCGAGTACGCCGCTGCCGTCACCCAGGCGCGCTTCGATGACTGCCAAAGCTCGGTGGCCTCGGCTGAACCAACGAAGACCTAGCTCGCTGCGCAGGGTGCGCAGCTCCTCGGCGCGAGCGCTGGCGGGTTGATACGCGGTGATCAGCTCCGGACTCAGAGTGGACTCGCCGGGCACTGCCATTGGAAATTCTGCCTGGCGCGCGAGCGCATGCTGAACGTCCTGCTCTTTCACCAGTCCCAACCGTGAGGCGACCTCTCCAAATCTCTCACCTGCGAGGCGCTGAGCGGCCATTATCTCGCGGACGTCTTGTTCCGTGAGGGTGCCGTCGTGTTGCAAGAGCTCGCCCAGACGCGTATCGGCCGGGCTG
Source organism: Steroidobacteraceae bacterium (assembly GCA_036495805.1). Taxonomy (GTDB): domain Bacteria; phylum Pseudomonadota; class Gammaproteobacteria; order Steroidobacterales; family Steroidobacteraceae; genus Bog-1198. The sequence continues at coordinate 76,205 of DASXMG010000065.1, forward strand.
TGACTTGCAGCAGCGCGCTGCGCGGAACTTTTGGATGGCGTCACTGGGCTGCTCTCCACTTAGATGGGCTCCACTCGGGGCTCTTTGTAGCTAATTCGTTGCTTGCGAGCCTGCCTATGACGGCGCATGGAGATTCGCGCTCGAGGCAGCTCCGCCAGCACGGCAAGCTCCGCCCCCTCCAACAAATCGGCGCGCGAATGGACTCGAGGGTCGAAGCGCTCTTTGATCAAGCTCGCGCTAACCGCGAGCATTGAGCCCAATATGATCGCCAGCGCGAGATTGAGAAGCAGGCGCGGCGAGGAGGGCTTCATCGGCGGATAGGCATAGTTCAAGATTGCCGTATTGGTGTTCTTGAGCCGGCTTTCCAATCGAGTCTCGCCGCCGCGCTGCAAGGAGGAGTCGTACGCGGCGCGGGCGCTTTCCACGTCTCGTTTGAGGACGGAGTACTCATCCTGGTTGTGCTGAAGATCCAGAATGCGCTTGCGCTGCTGCTCCATTGCCCGCTGCAAGTCCGTCATGTTTTGCCGGGCGATCTGCGCTTCTCTCGCGACGGTGCCGACGGCATTGCTGATTTCCGCGGCCACTTTTTCCCGCAACGATTGCAGTTCCGCCTGTGCGCTCATGTACTGCGGATGATTGTGGTCGAACCGCTGCGACACGTCGGCAAATCTGGCTTCAGATCGTGCCAGGTCGGTCTTCAGGTTTTGCAGCAGCGGATTCTGAAGTACGGTAACCGACTCGCTGGACCGCCCCTTTGTCAGCGCATCATTCATTTGCTTCTCGCGCGTCTCTGCATCGTACATCGCCGCTTGGGCTGCGACCATGTGATTGGATATTTCGGTCAGACGGGCGGTCTCCGCATCCAGCTTGTTGCTGTCATCATTGCCTATCACGCCGTGTTGACCCTGATAGGCCGAAAGCTTTTGCTGTGCAGTTTCCAGCGCGCTGCGCAGATCCTTGACCTGCTGATCGAACCAACCCGCCTGGCGCCGTGCGGGATCAACCTTAAGCTCAAGGCTGGCTGTGATGTAGTTGTCGGCGAACGAGTTGGCGATGTCGGCGGCAACTCGCGGCGTTTTGGCGGCAAACTGCAGGAAGATCACGTTGCTGTCGCGCGACGGCTTTACGGTCAGCGACTTTAGGAGCTCTTCGGCCTCCCAATCGCGAATGCTGCCTACGCCAGCGGTTTTGTCGTTGAATTTCTCGATGACCTCCGGATCCATCACCAGCTTCATTTGATCGACAACTTTCAGCGCGACATTGTGGCTCTCGATGACATCCACCTGGGTCGCCACGAAGTTCGTCACCAGTGCCGCCTGCATCGCACCTTCTTGTGCCAGCGGATCTATTCCGCGGTCATCGACGACCACGGCGGACTCGCCCGTGTACTTCTTCGGCAGGAGAACACTGGCGGCAACCGCAAGCGCGAGCATGGCCACGAAGATGCCAAAACACATGCCTCTGTGCACCCAGAGAATCCGAACGAATTGTGATAGGCGCATAACGATCTCGATTTTCAGAACAAACTGGCTTTGATCAGCAGCACATCGTTGGGCTGCAATACATCCTCATCCTTGACTGAAACCCTGTGCTCCTTGCCTTTCGCATCCACGCGCTTGACGATGGCACCTCGCTGCGTGCCGCGCGGCGTCAGGCCGCCGCCGATGGATATGGCCTGCGAAATGGAAGTGTTGCGCGCAAGCCGATATTGTCCGGGGTGCTGGACTTGACCGTAAATATAGAATTGCGGCGCGTGCGCCACAAACACGGTGTCGCCGTCTTGCACGACAAGATTTACGGCCGGATCCCCATCGAATAATTTTTGCAAATCAATGACGACCCGACTGCTGTCGGCGCGTACCAGCGTCACATCATCCGCCGCCGTATCGTTCAACACCCCGCCTGCCATTGCCAAGGCATCCAGCACCCGCTTCGATGCATCGAGCGGATACTGCCCGGGCTTGGACACCTGACCCATGACGGAGACCTTTTGGCTCTGGTATTCCGAGACGAGTACCGAGACCTGCGGCTGTTTTACGAAACCGCCTTCGATTAGGCGTCGCGCGAGCAGCAACTCGGCGTCGCGAGTCGACAGCCCGGCCACCTGAACTTGGCCGATCAAGGGAAACGTAATGTTCCCCGACTGACTGATTCGGGCGTCGATCCCGAGTTCATCATGGTCGAACACGGCGATTCTCAGCAGGTCGCCGGCACCGAGTCGATAGTCCTCGGGTTTCGCATTCACCTGCGTCAACACCAACAGCGATATGGCAAACGCCACGAGGAATGAACGCATGAAATCAATACGCACGGCGATCGCCGAATAGTACCCAGATCGTTCGAACGATGATGCGCAGGTCAAACCATAGCGACCAGTTTTTGAGGTACTCCAAATCGCACTCGATGCGCTTGGTCATCGTAAGCAAATCATCGCCTCCTCTGTAACCATTGACCTGTGCCCACCCGGTAATGCCCGGCTTGACCTTGTGACGGAGCATATAGCTGGGAATCAAGCGTCGATAATGTTCGTTGACTGCGATTGCGTGCGGGCGCGGCCCGACGATGCTCATGCTGCCCTCGAGCACGTTGATCAGCTGCGGCAGCTCATCCAAGGATGTGCGGCGAATAAATGCTCCGAATGGCGTGACACGGCTGTCCTCCCGAGTCACCTGCGTATAATTGGCCGCGCCGTCTTCCGTCACGGTCATGGATCGAAACTTGTAGACCATGATTTCGCGCCCGTCCAAGCCGTAACGGCGCTGCCTGAACAAAATCGGCCCTTTCGATGAGCACTTCACTGCGATCGCCACAGCCAGAAGAACGGGGGCCGCGAAGACGAGCAATAGGGTCGATAACACGATGTCGCTGACACGTTTGGCCAATGACCGTACGCCGAAGAAAGGCGATTCAAACACCGAAAACATCGGCATGCCGTGCACCACATCGACCCGTGCCTGAATGATGTTGAGCGCGTGCATATCCGGAACAAAATAAACGGATGCGACTGTGTCGCGCAGGCCATCCAGCAGCTGTAAAATGCGTGGATGCGGCGAAATAGGCAATGTGATGTAGACCACGTTGACGCCGCAAATGCGTACAAATTCAGGTACATCGGCGACCTGGCCCAGCAGCGAGTCGCTTCGGCGTGCAGCGTCGCCGGATTCTCGGTCTTCGAAAAACCCCAACAGTTTGATGCGCAGGAGGGGCTGTTCTTCGATTCTCTCCTCCAGCAGAAAACCCAGCCTATTGGCGCCGATGATTACCGCACGCCGCTCTTGCATATGATTGATGCCGACATAGAGGAACAGGCGCCTGAGTCCAATCGTGCCGCTCCATAATACAAACGGCGTGAGTGCAAACCAGACGAGCAAGACGCCGTCGGTTGGTCTGATCGTCAATCCCGAGAGATACAGAATGAGTGCCACGCAAAATCCGACGGCGATCCAGCGGGCGACTAGATCCAAGAACCAGCGCAGCTCCAGTGCGGCGTCCGGCTCGCCGTGATCGATGCGAGAATCCCCCAAAAGCTCCGCGGCACCGGCAAAGGTCAGTACCGCCATCAGGAAATACGTGCCTGAAAGCGAGCGGTTGCCCAACCACAGGCACAATGCCAAAAACGCAACCACCGTCACGGGATAAAACAACGCCTTGACCAGAAATACGGCGCCGGAATCGAATGAAGTTACATCGTGCGATATATGCGAGCGGGAGCGTGCGATGCGTGCCCCCAGCGAGTGCTCCGTGATCACGGCGATGCTCGACGTGCGCGACTCGATATGAAAATTGACGGGTCGGCCATTGAAATTCTTCTTTCCCTATAGACAGTTCGCGAATTCAGAACTTAGGCATAGGGAGCGATCTGCCGTTGCGGCAAGGATTTGTGTTTGCGCCGTAGTTGCAGAACGATCATCCCGATTGCCGCCAGCAGCATCAAGCCGCGGTCGGCACTTTCTTCTTTGACATTCTCTTTCACAAAGGCTTTGGTGGCTCGCATCTCACTCACCACGGTGCCTCGAAGGCCACTTAGGTTGCCTTGAGCGCGCAGCGCCGTTTGTTTGCCGTGCGCACGCCGCTCGACTGGTGCAGGGCCTTCGAGCGCAACGCCGCTGACCGAACTGTCCATCGTTGGGCCGTTCGATGGGCGGCCGATTGCGGCGCTACTGGATAGGCTGGAAATTGCAGCAAGGCATATCAAAACGAGCAGGGTCTTCATATCGGCGTGTCCTTGCGTATCCTTACCGTTCCGCATGCGTGTTCTACGATTTGAGTTCCCAACTACACCTCGGCGCGGCTTGAAAGCAACTCGATCACACTAATGTTAGCAAGCGGCATGCCACTGTCCCAAACGTCGCGCGGCGCAGACATGTGGTGCAACCACTACACGCATTTGAGCCACCCTAAATGACAATCGCTGCTCAGAGCATTAAGTTTCTGTTCGTAATTTCAATTACGAGAAAAGCTTCACGCACCGAATTTGAATTAATTGTCCGCTTCCGCGACCTGTTTTGGAGCGCGAAAAGATGTCGGTTTAGTCTTACAACTTATTGTTGTAAGAATGTTCCTACAATCCGAGTGGGGCAGAACCAAGGGCGCTTAACAATAATTGACGAACTATGTTGCGCTTTGTCAACGACCAAACGGCGATCGGTCGCGTGGGCGATGAGCAGGGCATTGCGCACCACGCTGTCGAGTTCGCGACGCTAATTCGACGACAAGTTCGACTCAACCGCGTGGCGGTTGATTGGACTGCCCTGACATCCCGTCCCGTCGGGACCAGCCTCGCTAAATTACGGCGCCCAACTGGATTGAGATTGGGGCGCCCGCAAATATCGCGGCACATACAGCCCGTTCGAAATTGCGGCCGGATCAGGATCGGCAGACGCGTCGAAGTGCGGGAACACGCGCACACCCCAGTGGGGTTGATACAGATCAGATTCAGAAACGGTGGTGGCGCAAGCGCTAAGCCCCGCAACAGCGATTAGCAAAATACCTTTTGCAAGACGGGAAAGCGAAGGCATGACATCCTCCAATAGATTTCTGCGGCCGGCCGCGAGCCCAAGTGACACTATCACCCTGCGAAATTATGAACAAGTGGCGCTATTTTGCTAGCGCATCGAAGCGCATAACTCACTGGATCTCCGACGCCTTGGCCGTGCGCGGTCTGAGTCCGAAATGGCCATGGCGCTGCACTCGCAGAAACAGCAACAGGAACATAAGGCGCTTCTTTAATCCATGTTTCCAGCGGGAATTCTGCAGGTAGTAGTCGACTCGCAGGCCGGTGCGCTTGAAAATATTGAACCAGCCGCGCTTCGACTGAAAGCAGACCCCGACGCCGGCGGTATTGAAGTAGCGACGCGCGAGCCCAACAAACGCCGGGTTGCGAATTCTCGTGATCGTGTAGATCACATGCGAGGGAACGTTCGATTCCAACAGACCCTGATATTCGTTCTCCGCGACCAAGATAAGTCCTTGGGGGCTAAGCATCCCGGATGTCATCGCCAGCGCTTGTTCTACGTTTTCGACAGACCGTCGGTAGCTGGGCCCGATCAGATGATGCAGTACCCAGTTAATCGTGACCAGATCGAAAGTTTTCCCTGGCAGCAGCTTGGGAAGGTCTTCAAAAGAACCGTGGATCAAATGCTTTTTCGGATTCGGCTGGTTTTTATCGAGCAGGTTCTGGGATATATCAATCAGATAACCCTCTGCGTCGGGAAACTCGGCCAGTAGCCGGTCCATAAATTTCCCGTTTCCGCCGCCGATGTCCAGGATTCGACCCGGCCCGTTGGGAAAGACGTCCCGAATAAAAGCCAGCTTTCCCGTCAGTTCGACTTCGGAGTGATACTCGTAATCAAACGCTTCGTTCTGTGATTCGTCGAGATAACCTAGCTCCATGCCTGCCACTAATACCATATTCTGACGCTTGCGTACGCCAAGGCACGGAAGCCTTTGATTCCTCGCCCTCCGGTGTCTGCGGCACTATGCGCCTCATGCCGGGATGGCCTCCAGGATTCTCTCGCGTATCCATCTCTGCGCAGGATCGCGATGCGTGCGCTCGTGCCACGTCACCTGTGGCTCTATAGGCGGCAGGCGCAGTGGAATGCGTACGACCGATAAGGGGTATTCGGCACACAGCACGTTCGCAACACCGACGCTTTGAATCAGGACCAGATCGCTGTTCTCCAAGATTCTCGGCACGGCAAAAAGATGCGGTGTTGAATACACCACTTGTTCAGCCATCCCCGCCTCTTGGAGTGCGCGTTGCAACTGACCTTCGATGCGATCTGAGCGCGCCACGGCAAGCAGCCGCGCTTTCTTGAACTGCTGCGCACTCGTGCGTTTGCGCGTGAAAGGATGGTCGTTGCGCACGAGCCCGACCAACTTCTGAGCTGCGATCTTGCGCGAATGAATGCCAGGGCCGGTGGGTTGGTAGACGCTTACCACAACGTCCAAGGCACCGGACGCAAGTTGCGCCTCGTAATCGGTATCGTTGAAAGTGCCGATGTGGAAATGCAAGTGGGGCGCTTCATCGCGCATAAGGCTGATAAATAGCGGCGACAAGATATATTCCGACAGATCGCTAATCCCAATTCGAAAAACCGCTGCGGATGTTCTCGGCTCAAAGCTGGCGTCGCTCAAGAGCTCGTCCAATTGATCCAAAACGCGGCGTATGCCGGGTGATAAGGCGAGTGCTTTCTTGGTCGCGATCATCTCATTGCCGGCGCGCACGAATAACGGGTCGCCGACTTCCTTGCGCAACCGGGCCAATGCGTGGCTCACCGCAGGCTGCGACAAGAACACGCGTCGCGCGGCCCGGGTCACGTTTCGCTCCGCAAACATTGCGTCGAACACACGCAACAGGTTCAGATCGAAGTTCTTGGTATGCACGTGGTGCATTGTACCAATAAGTACAATGCATTTCATTTATGAGAATGCCGGCCGCAAAATATGTGCATGGCCCGAGCGTTTTGGTCGACGGGCCATCACTTTCCAAGGAGCACATGACAATGCGTACCGCACCCACAAAGATCGGCGCCGATAGCGTGAAGCAAGATAAGGAAATCCTTTTCTCGATAGTCAAGGAAATGAGCGAATCGATGACGGGAGCCCAAAGCACGAGGCATTGGGCTGAGGAGGTTCTTTGGTTTGATATCCCGGCCTTTGCCTCGAAGGGCGTTCAACCGGCAGTGAAAATGTTTGACAAGGTGTTCGGCAGTTTCCGTTCTTGCAAAGTCGACATTCTCGAAGTGGAGACTGTTGTGAACGGCAACATGGGAATTGTTTGCACCGTTCAAAAGGTAAGCGTCGTAATGAAGAACGGCGATGCAAAGCTTCTTATGGCACGCGAAACTGACTGCTTTGAGAAGCGAGAAGGCGAGTGGAAATTAATTCATCAACATGCCTCTGTTCCTGCGGGCGGCGCATGGGATGGCAAAATCGTAACGGCCTGATGAGTAATACAGACGCGAGCCCGCGTTGCGGCGGGCCGCCGAAGCGGCACCGAAAAGCATATCGGCGCAGAAAAGCTCAAATGTGACAAGTAATATATAATTAAATCAATCTGTTAATAAGTATTCCTCAATATCGTTGGAAGTGGGCAGCGATGAGACTTTCGGTGTTACCCATGTCCCCGGAATGTAACCCATGTGCTCGGAATGGCTCCCCGGCACGGATTACTCGGCGCTGCGCGCCTCGCCCCTTCGGGGTCGCCCTAACGGGCGATCATCGCCGCTACGCGGCGCTGTCGAGCCGGCTTGTTTGTCTGTCGGCGGTTCGAACCCGTCTTCTTAGGCTGGCTCTGAGCCTATCGCAACGGGCCCGCGATGAGATTTTCGGTGCCGAGTGGCTCCCCGGGACGGATTACTCGGCGCTGCGCGCCTCGCCCCTTCGGGGTCGCCCTAACGGGCGATCATCGCCGCTCCGCGGCGCTGTCGAACCGGCTTGTTTGTCTGTCGGCGGTTCGAACCCCGTCTTCTTATGCTTGCTCTGTGCCTTTAGCAAAAGGCCCGCGACGAGATTTTCGGTGCCGATTGGCTCCCCGGGACGGATTCGAACCGCCGACCAACGGATTAACAGTCCGTCGCTCTACCACTGAGCTACCGGGGAATCGGAAGAGGCGCGGATTGTCGGGAAGCCAGGCGTTTAAGTCAAGAAATCAGGGCCGAATCAGGTATTTTTCCCCTGTGTCTAACCCTTAGGCGCGCTTGGCCACCGCCGGCGCAACGGCAAGCCGGATGCGGTTCAACGCGTCCTTGAGAGTCTCCATGCTGCAGGCAAACGAGATGCGCATATGGTTGGGTGCGCCAAAGCCCGAGCCGGGCACCACGGCTACCAGGGCATTCGCCAGCAAGTATTCCGCGAACTCGGTGTCGTCCTTGAGCCCCAGAGAGTGCATGGCGCCTTCCACGTTTGCGAAGGCGTAGAACGTTCCGGCGCCCGGCAAACAGGAAATGCCTGGAATGGCATTCAAGCCGGCCACCACAAAATCATGCCGCGCCTTGAAGGCCTTGTTCATTTCGCCGACGCAGGCCTGGTCTCCATTGAGCGCGACGGTCGAGGCGCGCTGCGAAATGCTCGAGGCATTGGAGGTGGACTGCCCTTGCACGGTGGCCATGGCCGCGACGATCTCTTTTGGGCCGCCGCAATAGCCGATTCTCCAACCGGTCATCGCATAGGCCTTGGAGACGCCATTGATGGTGATGGTGCGATCGTAAAGTTGCGGATTTGCCTGCGCGAAGCTGGTGAAAGGCTCCGCCGCCCAGTAAATGTGCTCGTACATCTCGTCCGAGGCGACCACGACCTGGGGGTGCTTGGCGAGTACCTGTCCGAGGGCTTGCAGCTCGGCTTTCGTGTAGGCAGCGCCGGTTGGGTTGCTCGGGCTATTAATAAAGAAGAGCTTGGTGCGCGGGGTGATGGCTGCCGCAAGTTGTGCCGCGGTGATCTTGTAGCCCTGTGAGGGGCCCGCATAGACGCTGACCGGCACGCCGTCGGCCAATAACGCCATGTCGGGATACGACACCCAGTAGGGCGCCGGAATCACACATTCATCGCCCGGATCGAGCAGGGCGGCGCAGGCATTGAAACAGGTCTGTTTGGCTCCGGAGGAGACCAGGACCTGGTTGCGTTCATAGGTGAGCTCGTTATCGCGCTTGAATTTGGCAATGATGGCGTCTTTCAGTTCGGCCGTGCCATCGACCGCCGTATAGCGCGTGATCCCCTTGCGAATGGCCTCGATGCCCGCATCTGAGATGTGCGCGGGTGTGTCAAAATCCGGTTCGCCCGCCGCCAGCCCGATGACGTCCTTACCCTCCGCCTTGAGCTTGGCGGCCCGGGCGGTCATGGCGAGGGTCGGGGAGGGCTTAACCTTTTGAACGCGCTTGGAAAGGGACACGGGCAAGGGGATATTCCTATGTTAAATGGGGGTGGGTTCGAGTGTACGAAAAAAGACCAACTCACGCCAGGCAACTCGAGAGACCGTGTTGTGACATATAGCTTCTGCAAACGCGCACCGGTGCACTGCGGAATGCCCCGTGAATGCCTTGAATCCCTGCAACGTGAGAGAATATGAACAATGAGGTTTGAACTCTTTTCCGATTACCTGCCTGCAGGCGATCAGCCGCAGGCGATTGAAAAGCTGATCGATGGCTTGACCAGCGGTCTTGCGCACCAGACCCTGCTCGGCGTGACGGGATCGGGCAAGACTTTCACCATCGCCAACGTCATTCAGCAGGTGCAGCGCCCCACGCTGGTGTTGGCGCACAACAAAACATTGGCCGCGCAGCTGTATGGCGAGTTCAAGATCTTTTTTCCGAAGAACGCGGTCGAGTATTTCGTTTCCTACTACGACTATTACCAGCCGGAAGCGTACATCCCGCGC
>DASXMG010000066.1:0-5850 GCA_036495805.1 Steroidobacteraceae bacterium
GGCGGGACAGTGCGATCGATGCTCAACCCAGGTGCAAGGCCGGCTTCGATACTTCGATGACCTCGGTGCCGATGGCATCGAGCAACACCTCGACCCAGCGCTGCGGGATGCGGCGGGTGATGAAAACCATGCGGCTCTTGCGATCGGCCGAAGGCCAGCGTTCGAGCCACGTCGGGGCGTGGAAGATGTGCTGCACGCCGTGGATCACGGCCGGGCGGTCCGGGCTCTCGGCGACATTCACGATGCCCTTCAGACGCAGCAGATCCCCACCGCAATGCTCCGCCAAGGTCGAGAAGCAGCGTCAGAGCCACGGCCTGGATCGGTGCAGTGCGCACGATCGTATAGGTTCTGATCTCGGCATCGTGGTGATGACGCACATGCTGGGGCGCTTGCCCCAGCCAAGCGTCGATATCGCGAGCGCCGGCTTTTCCGCCGTGTAGCGCAGGGCCAAAAAGCGTTTCGGCTTCGATCCTCCCACGCGCCGCGCGTAATGTCGGCGCGCCGGGATTGAGCGTGGCGAGCCGGTTGAGCAGCGAAGCCGCAGGATCACCAGCCAGATCGAGCTTGCTGAGCACGATTCGGTCTGCGACCGCGACTTGCTTGCGCGAAATCGCTTCGCGTTCGAGCGTGCGCTCGCCGGTCACCACATCGACCGTCGTTACCACGCGGTCCAATGCTAGGCGGCCGGCGAGACCGGTGTCGGTCATCAAAGCGTGCAGGATCGGCGCCGGGTCGGCGAGTCCACTAGTCTCGATCGCGATGCGATCAAAGGCGGTGCAGATGCCGGCGTCGCGCCGGTGCAGCAGATCGTGCAACGTTTCCGTCAAATCGGTGCGCACCTTGCAGCACAGGCAGCCGGTAGTGAGCGCAACGACGCTGTCCTCGCTGGTTTCGATCAATTCATGATTGAGCCCGATTTCGCCGAATTCGTTGATGATGACGGCGGTGCGCGAGAACTCAGGCTGGCGCAGCAGATAGCCGAGCAGGGTGGTCTTGCCGCTGCCGAGAAAACCTGTGAGCACCGACACTGGAATAGGCGTCGCGGGCGTCATCACGGCACCAACGGCGCGATCGCGATGCGCAGGCGGCTCCCCGAATAGCTCGGGTCAAGCGCTTCGCGCACTTGCCGCAGTACAGCCAAGAGCGAAAGTGCCGGGCGCGTGCGGCCGTCGATCGTGACCAGCCACCGGAACATCGAATTCGCAGGTGCGCGTTCGATCCCGATCTGCTTTTTGCCAGCAACGATGACGGCACAGTCGCCGGCCGGTTCGGCTTGGCCGGCAACACCCCACGCTGCGAGGCTTTCGCTCACGAGCGCGTGCACAAGAGCGATCGGAACGCCGCTCATAGCACCGCTCCAGCGAGCGTTCGTGACGAAATCTTGCGCTTAAGATAGCGCCCGTCGCTTGTCCGGCCGAAGTACTCTCCGCGCTCCACCATCACCTTGCCGCGCAGGATGGTGATCGCCGGCCAGGCAAAGATGTCATGCCCCTCCCATGGCGTGTAATCGGTCTCATGCAGATCGGCGGCGCGAACCTTGCCGCGCCGGTTTGGATCGAGGATGGTGATATCGGCATCGCTCCCGGGCGCCAGCACGCCTTTGCGCGGATAAAGCCCCATGATCTTGGCAGCGTTGGTCGAAACCAGGTCGACATGGCGCGGCAGCGAATAGCCGCGCCGCACCACCATCTCGGTGTACATGACGCCAAGCCGGGGCTCGACGCCGGAATTGCCGCCGGTGGTATCGTCGATGCGGTTGCCGACGGTTTTGTCCTTCAGCGTGCAGCACAGTTCGTCGGTGGCAATGCAATGGATCACGTCACTGGCCGTGCCGCGCCACAGTGCCGCCTGATCGTCCGTCGATTTCAGTGACGGATAGGTATGATAAATTTGGCCGTTGGGACGTTTGTAGTCTTGCGCTGAATAGATGAGATACTGGTGCAGCGTCTCGCCATAGACCGGCAGGCCTTTGCCACGCGCCTCGGCGATGGCGGCAACGCCGGTACCCGCTGAGACATGCATCATGTAGAGCGCTGTGCCGGGAACGATTTCGGCCAAACGCAAGATGCGGCGAAAGCTCAAATCCTCCGACAGCTGATTGTGCACCTCAGCCAGATTGTCGAAGCCGACGCGGCCTTCGCGCAGGAGTTTGGCGTACATGTGCATGACGATATCGTTGTCTTCGGCGTGGATGACGCCGAGCCCGCCTTCCTTGGCCAACACCTGGAACGCCTCCCAGATGTCGCCGAAATCGATCATGCGGCCGGAGCGTGACGGCAGGATATTGGTGGTGAATATTTTGAGTGTCGGATAGCCAGCTTGGATCGCCTCGGCGAGTTGATCGGAAAACTCTGGCGGCGGCTCCGAATGCAGCATGACGTGGTAAGCCCAGTCGCACGGACTTTTGCCGACAAAATCCTTGTCGCGCGTCTCGATCGCCTCGCGCGCGGTGGCGCCGTGGTGCCAGTAGGCGAAATCGATGAACGTCGTGGTGCCGCCGTGCAGGGCGGCGCGGCCCACCTGCTCGGGCCCGGCGGTGACGAGGGCCGTGCCGTCCGGCTTGATCCACACATGGTGCAGATGCACGTGCGGGTCAATGCCGCTAGGAATGACGATGTGCCCCGCGGCGTCGATCACGCGCGCTGCTTCTGCCGGCAGCACACCGGAGACGGCGATCGCGGCAATAGTTTCGCCGCTGACCGCAAGGTCGCCGCGCACCACTCCTTGCGATGTTACAATGTCGCCGCCGCGAATGATCAGATCGAGCATCGCCCCCTCCTGCTGCACCATCGTCCTTGATTATAGCCGCGCGGACCACGGCACGCGGGCGCGACATAGCAGAGCATGAAGCGCATTGCTTTACTTTCGGCCCCAATTCGCTGTGACAGACCGAATTGCGAAATGTTCCTGGTGCTCCCAGCGCATTAGCGGTTAGGCAGGCACAATACGACACACGTGCGCGTTTGGAGCTTCCTTGTCGACAAATACAAGACTAATGATGACCAACTATCGTCTCCAAGAAGCCGGCATGGCGCAGCTCGACGATAGGCTCATGACGGCACTGGATGATTTGGGTGTAGCCGACAATACCATCGTCATCTTCACCGACTGACAATGGTGTTGAGACGTTCACATGGCCCGATCGTGGCATAACGACATTTTGCGCGTCAAAAGATTTTTGTGGGTGCCTTCCGATCGCCAGCTGCACACCCTCGGGAGCTGCTTGACAGATGTTTGGATTTCCCGCCGCCCCACAAGCGTTGGAAACCAATCAAGACCAGAGAAAACATCGTTTTCGATAGTGCCCGGCTTGGCATGATCAGGCCGATCGAACCATCTAGCGGTCTCGCTAACCCTGACCTCGAGTCACTCGAAATTTTCGCCCGGCTTCTGCTCCGATGGTTCCCTTGCCGATGCGGCATCGTGCCGAACAAGGTGCGCACGTCGCCACTATCCGGCCAGCGCCGCACGGGGCCGCGCATAAAAACCGGCAAACAGCACCGCAAGAATGCCGGTAAGGAATATGCCATCAAAAGTGCCCGCGCCCCCGATCGAAGCGACCGGCGCGCCTAGGCCGCTAACCTTGTCGAGGTTGGTCAGATCGGCGCCGATCAGCGTGCCGAGGCTGCCGGCGATATAGGCAAGCGGCGCCGAGTCTTGGCGCGAAAGTATGACGGCGACGATAGCGGTCACTAGGACGGGCATGAAGACCGGCACAGCGATGCCAAGGCCGGGAACGGGATCAGCCATCCAATGAATCACCAAGGCCACGATGGCTGTCGCCACTGCACCTTTCACCCATAGTTCGTGTTTAACGAGCAGATAGATCGACATCAGCGTCGGAATGACCGCACCGCCAACATTGACCGCAATCACCGTGCCTTTCCCATGGCTAACAATTGGCACGGCATAACGCATGCCAAAGAAATCGACGAAATGGTGGGACATGTGACGTTCCGGCGCGAGCTCCGTGACCGGAATGTTGAAAAAACTACCGATCAGTGTGGCAAAGAGTAAGAAAATCGCGGCGTTGGAACTGACGCCGAGACTCTCATAGGCATAACGCACCGATCGCAGGATGAGCACAATGAAGAAAAAACCCACCAGAATGGCAAAGAAGCCAGGTGCCAGCGGTAGGTAGTGAATATGGCTCATTGGCGCTGTTCCATGTCTCTTGGTACGCACTACACACCAAAAACCTAAGCTTCTTGCAGTTCATCCAACCGGGCCGGTTCGAGACACAGCGTGTGCTTCGAGTTTGGTCGTCAATCGCCATTTCCGCCCAACGGGCGATCATCTTGTTCACCTCGGCCACGGTCGTGCCCAGCGCCTTGGCGATGGCACGCACGCTGCGGCCGCGGATGCGTTGTTGGATGATGTCGTCATCGTTCGTTTCGGAATCATAGCACAGCACGCGCGGCAGATGCATCTACCAATAGTGGCGCTGTGGGTTCATGGTGCACGCGTTGGGCTATTGCGGTCGTAGCCCCGATCGTGTTTCCTCGACCTTGCGGAGGGGAAGCGCCATGAGGCCGAAGAGTATTGTCTATTTCGAGTGGATCATTTTCGGGACGGTCCTGCTCGGCGTGCTCCAAAGTTGCCTCAGTTGGGACCGAACAATCGCACACGTCGCGACAACACCTCCCGATCGTAACCTGGCGGTGGGTGTCCTCACCGCCCTGATTTTTGATGTCGTGCTGATCGGAACGCTGACACTTCTCGTGTCACGCCGCCGCAGCAAAATCGCGATGTGGGTCTCCGTCGCAATGTTCGTCCTTGGCCTTCCGGTGTTTGTTCAATCGATCACCCGTGGATTGCTCGAATCACATATCATTGCGGCCTTAGTATGCATCGGTCAAGCCGTGGCCTATGGGGTGCTCTTCACCCCATCCTCGCGATGCTGGATGAGCCGAGAGGGTCAAGCTGCATGACGGCATTTATTGATCGCCGAGGCACGCGCGAGTGCAAAAGCGGGCTCGGTCAGACATGCCGTGCCTTGAGAAGCGCGGCAGGGATTGCTGCCGTTGCCGGATCTTGCGGTCCCCATGCATTGCCGGGTACAACAGCGTATCGCTTTTTCAGGATGTAAACATGTCTCATGAAGCAATCGTGAACCTTATTGTTAGTTGGTTGCCGTTTCTCCTGCTAATCGTTGTGTGGCTGTTGATCTGTGGAAAAACGGGGATGTTCAGGCGGGGAGCCCTGTCTCACAACCGCTATCTTGAGGAAATACTGAACGAAACCAAACGGCATAACGCGGTATTGGAGGCTCTCCTGACAAAAACGGACAGCCACCCGTCGCAGGTTGAAACTGACACGAAGAAACACAACGCGTAACTGGCTTTTTGCACGCAGTGTTGGCAACCTCTGCCCCTTCGTGGAAACACGGGCGTCCCCTGCGCCAGTTGCGAACTTTTCGCGCCCGACGAATCAAGCTCCTGGTCATCAGACCGCGGCCGCGTGCCGCCCCTTGAGCCGGCTGATGGTGGAGTGATCGACGGCGTCGAGCCGAAAAGTCCTTGGCCCATATTGATGAAGGCCTTTTTGAGCCTGTCTCATCGCATGTATATTGCGGGTACAGTCGCGAATGAGGAGGGGCGAAGAATGCGATGGTGGACCAAGGCACTTATCTATTCGGTGATCTGGGTGGGTATCGTTATAGCGATCGGATACGTCCATACGGACGTGTTTCTCGCCGCTCAGATCACACCAGCCCAGGATGAGGCGATCAGTGACAAATACGGAGAGATAGCCGGTTTTGGAGTGGTCTGGGTGTGGCTGGCCTGTTTTTTAGTGTTCTGGTGGAGCCGACGACGCCGGACCTCGTAACGTCCGGCTGACACCAAAAAC
>DASXMG010000067.1:0-18280 GCA_036495805.1 Steroidobacteraceae bacterium
GGCGGCGCTGCGCATCGCTTTGCATGCCTGCGGGCGCTCGCCGCTTTCGGTGTCGGTGAAACATGATCAGCGACCGCGTCACGTACGAACAGCTCCTGGGGATATCGGGTTGCCTGGCGCTGGCGCTGCTCGCGCACATCACCACGCTGCCGCTGTGGGTACCGGCCATCGTCGTTGCCTGCGGCCTGATTCGCCTAGGGCTGGCACGCGGCGGACGCGGTTCTCCCCCCGGCAGCGTCCTCGTGATCGTCGCGGTGCTGGCCGTGCCGTTGCTGCTGGTGCGCTTCCACTCCTTCAACGGCTTGGTCGGCGGAACTGCCTTGCTCTCCGTGGCGGCCGGCTTGAAATTGCTCGAGACCAAAGCGCGGCGCGACATCTACATCATCACCTTGATCATCTATTTCGTGAGCCTGGCGGCGCTGCTGGAGGGCGACTCTTTCTGGCTGCTGGCCTATTTGATCGGGGTTTGTTGGCTGACCACAGCGACCTTGCTGCGCCTGACCAGCAGCGGACCGGCTCCGGGTTGGCGCCGCAGCCTGCGCTACGGCGGACGGGTCTTGCTGCAAGCCTTGCCGCTGGCACTGGTGTTCTGGCTGTTGTTTCCGCGATTCGCGGGACCCTTGTGGCGGATTCCGAGCGACTCACAAACCGCCGCATCGGGATTGAGCGACAGCATGAGTCCGGGGGACATTACTTCATTGGCGCTGTCCGATGAGGTCGCTTTCCGCGTGCGTTTCGAAGCAGCCACGCCGCCGAACCGTGAACGCTATTGGCGCGGGCCCGTGCTCGATGTCTTCGACGGCCACACCTGGTCACGATTGCCCTCGTCCCAGGCCGCACCCGTCTTGAAGCCGCTCGGCCCGGGTTACAAATATACCGTGATGATGGAGCCGCATCGGCATCGCTGGATATTCATGCTCGACTGGCCCAGCACGTGGAATCTGCCGCGCGCGGAATTGAGCGGCGACTACACCTTGATGCAGAGCGAGCCGTTGTCCCGCCCTGTCGATGTAATGGGCGCTTCCTATACTCAGGTCCAAGCGACTGAACCCTTGAGCATCAGAATGCGCAGCCGAGATCTGCGGCTGCCCGGCAATCGCAACCCGCGCACGCAGGCATTGGCGCGGGAGCTGCGCGGCTTGCACGCGGACGACATGGAGTACCTGCAGGCGGTGCTGGCGATGTTCACGCAGCAACCGTTTTTCTATACGCTGAATCCGCCGAAGTTATCCGACGATTCGGTGGATGAATTCCTGTTCAACACCAAGCGCGGATTTTGCGGCCACTATGCCTCGGCCTTTGCCGCCTTGGCGAGAGCGGCAGGCATACCGGCGCGCGTGGTCACCGGTTATCAGGGCGGAACGCTGAACCCGTATGGCGATTATTGGATATTGCGGCAAAGCGACGCGCACGCCTGGACCGAAGTGTGGATCGAAGGACGCGGCTGGGTGCGCATCGATCCGACCGCGGCGATCGCGCCGCAACGCGTCGAGCGTGGCCTGGCGGATGTCGCGGGCGCCGATGAATCCACGGCCAGCGTCTGGCAGGGCCGCACTCGTTGGTTTTCCGGCTTGCGCCTGCGTTTCGACGCCGTCAAGGAGATCTGGCGCGAGCGCATTTTGGACTTCGATCAAGACTCGCAGCGCAAGCTGCTCGAGTTCCTCAAGATTCCCGAGCCTGACGGCCAAAAACTCGTCATGGTGCTGGCCGTCGCCATGTCGCTGGTGTTCGCATGGCTGACCTGGCAAGTGCGGCGTGAGCTTAGCGTCAGCTCCAAGGATGAGACGGCGCGCGCCTATGCGCGGCTGTGCGCCAAACTCGCCGCGGCCGGAATACCGCGCCTGCCGCACGAAGGGGCCGAGGCGTACGCGCTGCGGGTGGCGCGCCTGCGGCCCGATCTGGCCGGCCGCGTCACCAGCCTGTGCCGGCAATACTCGTTCCTGCGCTATGCAGCGCCCTCGAGCAGCGTCACCTTGGGGCAATTCCAAGCGGCGGTACGGGCGTTCCGGGCTTAAGCCGCCAGATTTTCCCGGGTTCGCAAGAACTTGATTTCCGGCCAGCGCTCTTCGATCAATCCCAGATTCACGCGGGTAGGCGCGAGGTACACCAGTTCCCCGGCGTGATCGATCGACAGGTTGTCGTACGCCTTGACGCGAAACTCGGCCAAGCGCTTCTCGTCCTGGGTGCTGACCCAGCGCGCCACAGCGACGTTGATCGGTTCGAATACACACTGCACGCCGTATTCATCCTGCAGGCGAAATGCCACCACCTCGAACTGCAGCTGGCCGATGGCGCCCAAGATCAAATCGTTGTTGCGCAATGGCTTGAACAGCTGCGTGGCGCCCTCCTCGCAAAGTTGCGACAGGCCTTTTTGCAGGGCCTTCATGCGCAAGGGATCCTTGAGCACCGCGCGCCTGAATATCTCCGGCGCAAAGTTCGGCACGCCCGTGAAGGTGAGGTTCTCGCCCTCGCTGAAGCTGTCGCCGATATTGATGCTGCCATGATTGTGCAAGCCGATGATATCGCCGGCGTAGGCCTCCTCGGCCTGGCTGCGATCGGCGGCGAGAAAGGTGAGCGCGTCGGCGATGCGTACATCCTTGTCGAGGCGCACATGGTGCAAGCGCATGCCGCGCGCGTAGCGCCCGGAACACAATCGCATGAAGGCGATGCGGTCGCGGTGGCCGGGATCCATGTTGGCCTGAATCTTAAACACAAAACCCGTGAGCTTGTCTTCCTCGGCGTTGACGGAGCGCTGCAGAGTCGGCCGCGGCTGCGGCGGCGGCGAGTGCGCGACGAAAGCGGACAGCAGCTCGCGCACCCCGAAATTATTGACCGCCGAACCGAAGAACACCGGGGTTTGCTTCCCCGCCAGATAGCGCTCGAGGTCGAACTGCGGGCTCGCACCGCGGACCAGCTCGACCTCTTCGAGGAAGTGGCGGTAGCGATCGCCGAGAAATTCGCGCGCTGCATCGCTCTCAATGCCGGCGATGGTCTCGTGGGTGCCGACCCTGCCCTTCTCCACCGGCACATAAACGTAGATCGTATCTTCGAGCAAATGATAGACGCCGAGCAGATCGCGGCCCATGCCGATCGGCCAGGTGATCGGGGCGCATTGAATCTGCAACACGCTTTCGATCTCATCCAGCAGCTCGATCGGCGCGCGGCCGTCGCGATCCAGCTTGTTGACGAAAGTCATGATGGGCGTGTCGCGCAGGCGGGTCACCTCCATGAGCTTGATGGTGCGCTCCTCCACGCCCTTGGCGCAGTCGATGACCATCAAGGCGGAATCGACCGCCGTCAGCGTGCGGTAAGTGTCCTCCGAAAAATCTTCGTGACCCGGCGTATCCAGCAGATTGACGATGCAGTCATCGAAGGGGAATTGCATCACCGAAGAAGTCACGGAGATGCCGCGTTGCTGTTCCAGGCGCATCCAATCGGAGGTCGCGTGACGCGTGGCCTTGCGCCCCTTGACGGTGCCGGCCATCTGGATCGCGCCGCCGAACAGCAGCAACTTTTCCGTCAGCGTGGTCTTGCCCGCATCGGGGTGGGAGATGATGGCAAAAGTTCTTCTTCTGCGAATTTCCTCGGCTAATGAGCCACTCGGCATGATTCTTCCGCTTTCCTCTTCAAGACTACGATCGTCAGCGCGTGCGCATTGTAGAGGAAACCCGCGTATGTTTATTTAGATTAATAAAATACTGTAATTATATGTTTTTGATAACTATTAATAGTCGCGCGGCGCCTCAGGAAAGACGCCGCGCGAGGTTGGCGGCCACTCAACGATTGACTGCCCTTACCTTAAGAGACTCTCGGGCAGACGAATTTATTCCGCAGCGACGGCTCAGTAGCCGACCGGCACCGGGCTCGAAGCGACCGTAATACCGCCGAAGACCCCGTCCGTTTGATCGGCAAAACCCGCCGTGTAGAAAAGCGTGGTCAATGGCTTGTCCGCATCGCCGTTACCGAAGAGAAGTGACCACAACCCGGGAAAGACCAACGGCGAACCACTGCTGGACATCAAGGGTCCTTCGAAGTTGGCTAGTGCCGTTCCGTTGGGAGAGAAAATGTTGATCATTCCGTCGCCAAAGTTGCCGATCAGCACATCCCCTTGGAGCGACCCGAATCCGGCCGGTGCAATCGCGATTCCCCACGGCGCATTGAGCATGCCCGCCGATGCAAACTGACTGATCAAGTTGCCGCTGAAATCGAAGATGTCGACGTAGCCAAGACCGGCGCCTGTGGTTTCGTCATGCATTGCCGCATCCTGCTTGGCGAACGTGACGTACAAATTGCCATTCAGCGCCGCTATTCCGAACGGCACGAAGCCGGCCGGGATCTTTGGATCGACGAATTTTCCTTGCATTGACGCCGGCTTGGAAAAATTGGTGTCGAATACGTCGACCTTGTTGTTGTGCAGGTCGGTGGCATAAAGGAAGGTAGCCCCTCCGACTGTGCCGATCGCGAGGCCCTTGTACACCGCGTGATTGGCGCCATTTGCCACACCGTCGTCGTATGCAGTGACTGCGGTTGCGCCGCTGTCTTGTGCCCACGCGGCAATGGTTCCACCCTCGCCGTCAAAGATGAACAAGCCCGACTCCTGACCCTTGCTCGTTGAAATCATGAACCCACCATTGCCGTTGAAAACTTGGCCCGTGGGGTTAGCCGGTACACCGGCCGCAGAAGCCGGTATGGCGACTCCGAGGTTCGCTGAACCGGTCACTCCCTGGGTCTCATTCGCGCCGATGCCGCTATAAAGAGTACTCAGATTGCTGTTGTTGTCGGAAATCCAAAACGGCGTACCCGCTCCGACTGCGATTCCCCAGGGATTCTGCAGGTTGGCGTCGATCGTGAGCGCCGTGGCAACCACGGTGCTGCTGTTCGACACCAGTGCGGTATCGGTGAATCCCATGGCTGCTGGAGGAGGCGCGCTGCTGCTGCCACCCCCGCCGCCGCCGCATGCTGCAAGTGTAAGGGCACAAACCAGGCTGAGCTGCGCGGACACTGATGCGCGGCTCGTGATAACGAGACACAAATTCATTGATGCTCTCCGACGTACTGGATGAAGTTAAATACGCCGATGGGTACCGCACACCCTAGAAACGGTTGAATTGAACAGACACGCAGGGAATTAAATTCGAGCCGGAGTTCAGCCAGCGAATGCGCGGAACAAAAGCCGCTGTTCCGAAGTCTTATTTCTGCTCGACGTTGAGCACCCGGCGAAGCACCGCGGCATCTTCTCGACCGATGCTCGCTTGGTAATAGCCGCGCCGAATGCCGACCTGCTCGAAGCCCAACGAGTGGTAGAGCCGCGCGGCGGCAACGTTCGATGGCCGGACCTCGAGAAAGGCCTCGCTCATGCCGGCCGCGCGCGCCCGCTCGAGCAGGTACAGCATGACTTTGCGGGCAAAGCCTCGTGATCGATACTCATCGCGTATGCAGACATTCAGGATATGCGCCTCGCCGGCGCCGACCGACATGATGCCGTAGCCGCCGACATCACCCGCCACATCGATGATGCGGCAGACATAGCCCACCCGCAGGCAGTCGCGGAAAATGCCTTCGCTCCAGGGAAATTGATAGGCCGCCTTTTCGATGGCCGCAACCACGGGGATGTCGAGTTCGTGCATGGGCCGAACCTCGACCCGTGCAAACGCCACATCGAGCTTGACGCTAGACACGCGAGATCACGTCCCGGGCAAATTTCAGATCTTCCCAGGCTTTGCGTTTTTCGGTCGGCGTGCGCAAAAGATATGCAGGATGATAGGTGACTACCAGCGGCACTTGGGATAGCCCGAAGCGATGCACCTGTTGGCGCAGAGCGCCCAGGGTCTTTTCGGTGCGAAGCAGGTTTTGTGCGGCGATCCGCCCCACGGCCAGCATGATCTTGGGTTTCAATAGCGCTATCTGTCGTTCCAAATAAGGCAAACACTCGGCCGCTTCGCTTGGGCTCGGGTCTCGATTACCAGGCGGCCGACATTTCAAAACATTCGCAATGTATACCTGTTCGCGCGCCAATCCTATGGCGTGCAGCATGGAATTGAGCAGTTGTCCCGCCCGGCCTACGAACGGCTCGCCCCTGCGATCCTCCTCGGCTCCGGGCGCCTCGCCCACGATGAGCCAGTCAGCGTGCGGATTGCCGACGCCAAACACGGTTTGCGTTCGAGTCGCGCTCAAGCTGCATCGTGTGCAGGCGGCCACACGCACCCGCAACTCATCCCAGTCCGCGCCAATCTCGCGCGCAAGGGACTCGCGGCGGTGTGGCGCGGACCCAGGCGCGGGTACGGGCCCGAGTACGGGCGCGGATGTGGCGGCAGCGATGACGAGCGGCTGCCTACCGACAGAGCCGTGGGCAGAGCGCAGCGTCCACGCCTCGAGCCCCAAGGCCTGCAGGTATTCTCGGCGCAGTTCGCTATTCATGCGTAGCAGCGGGCGGCCTGCTTCTGCGGCGCAGCTTGCGATAGACCCAAAGACAGGGGGCGGACAGGGCATAGAGACCGAATATGGCCAGCAAACTGGTAGGCAGGTGCAGGAAAATTAAAATAAACGCCAGCGGCACCAGCACGATGTAGGTGAAGCGAACCTTGGCGCCGGCATTCACGTATTTAAAGCTGTTGAATGCGAATCGACTGATCATCAGCGCACCGGCGGTCGCGATCACAAAAAACGCCAAGATCAATCCCGGCAGTCCGATGTTGGTTTGATCGCTGACCAGCCAAACCAGCGCCGCGACGATGGCCGCCGCCGACGGGCTCGGCAGTCCTTCGAAATAATGTTTGTCCTGGGTGGCAGCACGGGCGTTAAAGCGCGCCAGGCGCAGCGCCGCCGCGGCCGCATAAAAGAAACAGACCAACCAGCCAACTCGGCGCCACAGCGGACCGTACTCACCGATGCGCGCGACACCCCATTGGTACGTGACGATGGCAGGCGCGACGCCGAAGGACACCATGTCCGACAGGCTGTCGTATTCCTTGCCGAACGCGCTGGCCGTATCGGTCCATCGCGCGACGCGCCCATCCAGCCCATCGAAAATCATTGCGACGAACACCGCGATGCCGGCGTACTCAAATTGCAAGTCGATCGCGGCCACGATGGCGTAAAACCCGGCGAAGAGCGCACCGGTGGTGAGAAGATTCGGGAGCCAATAAACTCCGCGCCGCCGTGCTGGTGAATCGTCGTCGTCGCCCATTGGCCCCCATAATACCAGGGGGGCTCATGTAAGATATGTGGCTATGCGCTTATCCCAATACCCCATCTCCACCCTCAAAGAGGTGCCCGGCGACGCGGAAGTCGTAAGCCACCAACTCATGCTGCGCGCCGGCCTGATCCGACGGCTGGCGGCCGGCCTGTACGTTTGGCTGCCGATGGGGTTGCGTACCCTGAAGAAAGTGGAGCAAATCGTGCGCGAAGAAATGAATCGCGCCGGCGCACTGGAGCTGTGCATGCCCACGCTGCAGCCTGCCGAGTTATGGGTGGAGTCCGGGCGCTGGAGCAAGTACGGACCGGAACTGCTGCGTTTCAAGGATCGCCATGATCGGGATTTCTTGTACGGTCCGACCCACGAAGAAGTCATCACCGACATCGCACGCCGGGAGCTGCGCAGCTACAAGCAACTGCCCGTCAATTTTTATCAGATTCAATCCAAATTCCGCGACGAGATCCGGCCGCGTTTCGGCGTCATGCGCGCCCGCGAATTCCTGATGAAGGATGCCTATTCGTTTGACACCGACGAGGCGGGCCTGGCCGAGAGTTATCGTCGCATGTACGACGCGTACTCGCGCATTTTTACCCGCATGGGACTCAAGTTCAGGGCCGTGCAAGCCGACGGCGGCAGTATCGGCGGCGATGTCTCGCAGGAATTTCACGTCCTCGCGGACTCCGGCGAGGACGCCATTACTTTCTCCGACGGCGACGATTACGCCTCCAATTTGGAAACCGCTGCCACGCTGGCCGCGACGACCGCCCGCCCTCCCGCTTCTCAGGCGCTGAGCAAGATTGCCACGCCGAACGCGCGCACCATTGCCGAGGTCTGCGCATTGCTCGGAGTGACGCCCGCGCAATGCGTGAAAACGCTGCTGGTCGACGGCAGCGACGGCGGTCTGGTCGCGCTGGTGATCCGCGGCGATCATGAACTGAACGCCGTGAAATCGCAGAAACTCGATGGCGTGGCACGCCCACTCAAGATGGCGAGCGCGGAAAACATCAGGGCGAGCGCAGGCGCCGCACCCGGGTTCATCGGCCCGCTTGGCTTCAAGGGCCGGATCTACGTGGATCATGCTGCAGCACACCTGGCGGACTTCGTGTGCGGCGCCAATGAAAAGGACATGCACTACCGCGGCGTAAATTGGGGCCGCGATCTGCCGGATCAGTCCTCGGTCGATATCCGCAATGCGCAAGCGGGCGATCCAAGCCCGACGGGACGCGGCACGCTGCAGATCGCACGCGGCATCGAAGTGGGACACATATTTCAGCTGGGGCAGCTGTACAGCAAGGCCATGAACGCCAGCGTGCTCGATGAACAGGGCAAGGCCTTGACCATGTACATGGGCTGTTACGGCATCGGGGTAACACGCGTGGTCGCCGCGGCGATCGAGCAGAACCACGATGCCAACGGCATTTTATGGCCTGAAGCGCTCGCACCCTTTCAGGTCGTGCTGGTGCCCATCAACTATCAAAAATCGGCGAAGATTCAAGAGACGGCCGATGCCCTATATCGGGACTTCAACGCCGCAGGTATCGACGTGCTGCTGGATGATCGGGATGCGCGGCCCGGCGTCAAATTCGCCGATTCGGAGCTACTGGGCATTCCCCACCGCCTCGTGATCGGCGAACGCACCCTGGCCGCAGGAAATCTCGAATATCGTGACCGGCGCGAGACCGAATCGACGGAAATTTCCGCCGCCGATCCGGTAGGCTATATTCGACATAAGTTAAATCGCTGAGGTTGCCTCATGCGGTATCCCGTCGCGGTACTGCTTGCGCTGATTGTTTCGTTTGCCCTGCCCGGTGCTTCGCGCGCCGATCAGCAGCGCGATCCGGAACTCAAGGAGCTGCTGCAGAAGATCATCGGCAGCGCCGACTGCTTCACGGACAAGTACGATTCGGAAGTCTGGTACAAGTCCATGGAACCGCGCCTCGCGCAGTTTGTGCCCACGCACGAAGAGCGGGTCGAGATCTTGAATCACGTCTACTGCGAGGCGAAGCGCGATCCGAGCATGCAGATCCCGCCGGACTTGGTGCTCGCGCTCATGGAGGTGGAGAGCCGATTCGATCGCTGGGCCGTCTCACCGGCCGGCGCGGTCGGCCTCATGCAGGTGATGCCTTTCTGGCCGCGCGAGCTGGGCGTTTCCAATCAACTGGTGAAAATTGCGCCGAACATCCGCATGGGTTGCGAGATTCTGCGCTACTACCTGCGCGTCGAGCATCACAATTGGTCGGCTGCGCTGGCGCGCTACAACGGCAGCGTCGGCCATAACAAGTATCCGGCGCTGGTGATGCAGCGCTGGCAGCGAGCCTGGCGCTTCTAAAATACGGCGAAGCCCCCGGGTATCTCGTCCTTTCTGTCCGCCGCGTCGCTCTCACGGACATCATCGACGCGCGCTTGCACGGGGCCTCGCTTCAACCATTCGTGCATGGCATGCACCGCGGCGACGCTGCCCTGCGCCAGCACTTCGACGGATCCGTCGGGCAGGTTGCGCGCCAAGCCCCGGATATTGAGACGCTTGGCCTCGAGCCGCGCGCTCTGGCGGAAAAACACGCCCTGCACTTTTCCAATCACTAAAAAGCGCCGGACAACCTCATCCATGCGGAATCGCAGCTAGTGGGGAGCCGGCGCAGCCGTTTCGGCGTGCTGAGCGTTGGCGAGGGCCGCAGCGGCATGGTGCTTGGCTTGCAGAGCTGCCAGACGGGCCCGCGCATATTCTTGCGCCTGCAGATGCGCTTCGGCCCTGGCAATGGCCGCCTGCGCCGCATCGTATTCGGGCGAGCTGCCGCGGCTCGCCCCCGCGGCCGCGGCGGCCACGATTGCCTGCCGCGCGTCGCTCATTTCCTGCACGGGCGGTCCCGTTCCGCAGCCGAGCAGGCAGACGACACCGACCAGAACAACGATGAGCCGCGACATACAGTTGCAGGACACTAGCAATAGCTACCAAAGCCGTCAAACAAGCCGCCGTTATACAATATGCGTTTTAGCCTTACTTAATGCGTTGCGCCGACGCAGCACGCATGCGCAATTCCGCCTGATTCCACGGAAGACCATCGATGAACGAAGTACTGGTTCTGTATTATTCGCGCCAAGGAAGTACCGCGGCCCTGGCGCGGCAAATTTGCCGCGGCGTCGAAGCCGTTGCGGGGATGCAGGCGCGGTTGCGCACCGTCGCGCCCATCACCGCCACGACGCAACGGCTTGATCCGGCGGTGCCGGACGAGGGGCCGCCCTACGCCACGCATGATGATCTCGTGCAATGCTGCGCCCTCATTCTCGGCAGCCCCACTCGATTCGGGAATATGGCGGCACCGGTCAAACATTTTTTGGACGGTACCGGTGCCCTCTGGCTGTCCGGGGCTTTGGCGGGCAAGCCGGCCGGCGTCTTTACCTCGACCCAGACCCTGCACGGCGGGCAGGAGTCGACATTGCTGTCGATGATGGTGCCGCTGCTTCACCACGGCATGTACCTGGTCGGACTGCCCTTCACGGAAGCGGGACTGTCGGACACGCGCAGCGGCGGCACACCCTATGGCGCAAGCCATGTTGCGTCGCTCGCGCCGCATGGCGAGCTCTCCGAACATGAGAGCGCACTCGCGCGTGCTTTGGGAAGCCGCGTCGCCGCTCTCGCTGACCGGCTCGCCGGCCGCGCATGAGTATTCAAACAACTTCGCGCGCGCTCACGATCTGGCTTTGGGTCGCCGTCGCGCTCAGCCTGCTGGCGTGGACGCTGGTCGGATATTCCTGGCTGCTGTGCATCATTGCGGTCTTGCCGCTGCTCGCGCCCTTGAACGGCTTGGTGCGAGGCCGCCGCTACACCTACGCCTGGGCGACCCTGTTCGCCATTCCTTACCTGGCGTTCGCCATGACCGAACTGTTGGTCAACCCGCAGGCACGCTGGGTTGCGGGCGTCAGCCTGCTGCTGGTCTTCGCCTGGTTCTGCACTATGATTTTATTTTTGCGTGCTTCTCGAGCTCGTCGCGAATAAACGGTATCGTGAGGCGGCGCTGTTCGACCAGAGAGGCTTCGTCCAGCGCATCCAGGACATCGAACAACGAGGGTAGATCGCGCGGCATGCGCTTCAGCAGATACTCGGACGTTTCGTAGGGCAGTTGCAGGCCGCGCTGCGCCGCGCGCAAGCGCAGCGCCTCGATGCGTCCCTCGTCGTCGAGCTCATGAAGCTGATAGACGACGCATGCCGCCGCCCGGGAGCGCCAGTCATCCAGCACCCATGCCGCTCGGCGCGGCGCGACGGAAGCCGCAAAAATCAAACGAGTGCGCAATTCCGCGGCCTCATTGAACAGACGGAACAGGGCCCGCTCCCAGTCCTGATCGCCTGCGACCTGATCGACATCGTCGATGCACAGCACGGAGCTGCGTTCGTATCCGGCGAGGGCTTCGGGCGGCAGCGAAACTGACCGGTCCAGCGGAAAATAGGCGGCCGCCTCACCCCTTGCCGCGCATGCGGCCTGCAGCAAATGGGTTTTGCCGGATCCCCGTGCGCCCCACAGCCACAGCGGCAGCGCACCGGGCGATCGCAGCGCCGTGAGAACTTCCGAATTCCGACCCGGCGCAAAGCTCTCATAAACGGCGCCGGCTCGCAGGCGCACACCCAAGGCGAGTTGTTTCACGCCGCGGCCGCCGCCCGCCGGCCATAAACCAGGACATAGTCGATGCCGCTCACGGCGACCGTCGCGAACACCAGCGCCCCCAGCCAGGTGAGGACCCACTCGGGTGGAGCCAAGAATTTTGCGCGGCTCACGACCGCCAAGATGAAGCCTGCCTGACACAGCGTGTTGATCTTGCTGATCAGGGACGGATGCGCGGTCAGCGGCCCGATGAAGAGGCGGTAGGCGGCGGCTCCCGACACGATGATGACATCGCGTGCGACCGCAGCCACCATCAACCAGAGCGGCACCAGCTTCAAGAGACTCAACGTGACAAACACCGTGACCAGCAGCGCCTTGTCGGCGATCGGATCCAGCACAGCGCCAAGCTCGCTCTGCCAGCCGAATCGCTTGGCGAGAAAGCCATCCGCTGCATCCGACACGGCCGCAACGGCGAACAATAGGATGGAGAGCGCAAGACGCTGGTTGGCCAGCGCCATGGCAATCGGCACGACCAACAAAATTCGGACCACGCTGATAATGTTCGGTATGTGGCGCACGAAACCGAACTCGCTGCTAGCGATGCAGTTGGAAGCGCTGAATCCCATTCTCGCCGGCGGCAACCGGCTGCAAACGCCCATTTAACGACAGCGCACGCTGCAATGAGTCAAGGCCGCCGCGCGTCGAGAGCCGAAATCTGACCGTATCGCCGGACAGGGACTCCACGCTGACGTGCGAGATGAACGTGAGCGATTCAAGATAGCTCTCGAGGCTCGCGTAGTCGCGCAAATCGTTGAGTCCGCTGACTTCAATGTCCACCGGCACCAACGCGCCGCTTGCGGCGAACAGCCCGGCGTACAGATCCGCCGCACGATTCACGCCTTCCAAGGTGCCGGAGTATTCGCTGCTTCGATCCTGAAACAAGTGGGTCCAACGCACATTGGCATTCGCACTCGTGCTGCTCGCCCGCCCGATGAGCACCCCATCGCTGCCCATGCGCCTGGCGATCTCCGCGAAGGTGGACGGCGAACCCGTGCTCACGGCCGGGTAATCGATATGAAACTTCTGCAGCTCCGCGGTGCTGGGCCAGACCAGCGGCAGGCCGCGCGCGGCCGCGGCGGCATCGATCGCCGCCTTCAGATCGGAACTCTCCTCGGTGGTCACGACGCTGCCCTGAGCGCCGCCTTGCACGCCCAGCAGCATCAAGGTCGTCGGCCGCTCGTGGCCCCACAAGGGCTGGCCGTTCTGCGTCAGCCACCGCTCGATGGCGGGCCCATCGAAAGCCACCCACAGCTGGCTGTCCGGCGCAGCGCGGTACTGCTGAACGTAGCGCCGCGCATTCCCGACCAGCGCGCTCAAGGCGGGGTCCTCATCGGCATTGCGACGGCCTGTGACGCGTATCAGCACGGTTTTCATTGCACTTTGGAAGGCTGCAGTCTGCGCCGCCTCCGAACGGTCGGCGACCGGCGCCGTCGCCTGATACATCTCGGCGCGCGTAAGCGCCACGCTCGCCTCAGCGAAGCAAAGCCCGGCAATACACATCCAGACGAGAGAAAAGCGCCGTAAGTACTGTGCCATGGTGTTGTAAAATACCACAGCTGAAGCGCCGGCCGCTTTGGCCTAATTCCTACATGAAGGATCCGTTAATGACTGAACGCGCGCCCGTGACTTACCGCGACGCCGGGGTTGATATTGACGCCGGCGACGAGCTGGTCGAGCGAATCAAGCCGCGAGTGAAGCGCTCGATGCGGCCGGAGGTGCTCGGCGGAATCGGCGGCTTTGGCGCACTGGTCGAGGTGCCGCTGGACCGCTACCGCAAACCGGTGCTGGTATCGGGAACCGATGGCGTCGGTACTAAACTGCGCCTGGCCATCGACACGCAGCGACACGACGGTGTGGGCATCGATTTGGTCGCCATGTGCGTCAACGACGTCATCGTGCAAGGTGCCGAGCCTTTGTTTTTCCTGGACTACTACGCCAGCGGCAAGCTCGATGTCGGCGTGGGCGAACGCGTCATCGCCGGCATCGTCGAAGGGTGCGTGCAGGCCGGCTGTGCCTTGGTCGGCGGCGAAACCGCCGAGATGCCGGGCATGTATCACGGCGCGGATTACGACCTCGCCGGCTTCTGTGTCGGCGTGGTGGAGAAAGACGCCATCATCGACGGCTCGAAGACACGCGCGGGCGATGTGGTGTTGGGGCTGCCCTCCTCCGGCCCGCATTCCAACGGCTTTTCTCTGATTCGTAAAATCCTGCAGCTCAGTGGCGCGGACCTGCAGGCCGACTTGCAAGGCGCCAGCCTGATCGAGCGTCTCATGGCGCCGACGCGAATTTACGTCAAGCCGCTGTTGAAACTGATGCGCGAGGTGCCGCTGCATGGCTTGTCGCACATCACGGGCGGCGGCCTGCTCGACAACATTCCGCGCGTGTTGCCCGAGGGCTTGGAGGTCGTGCTCGAGCGCAACGCTTGGCGCCGCGAGCCGGTCTTTGAGTGGCTACAGCAGCAGGGCAATATCGCCGATGCAGAAATGTATCGCGTGTTCAATTGCGGGATCGGCATGACCATCCAGGTGTCGCCCGGCGATGCGCAGCGCGCGATCGGCATATTGCGTGCCGCCGGCCAGGAAGCGCTCGTGATCGGCGAGGTCCGCTCGGGTGGCCGCGGCGTCGTCATCGCTTGAACGCGATGCCGCGGCAGCCGATCGTCATCCTGATATCAGGACGCGGCAGCAACATGCGGGCGATCATCGAACGCAGCCGGGCAGCCGATGCGGCTTATTCCGTGGCGGCGGTGCTCTCCGACCGAGCCGATGCCGAGGGTCTTAAGGCCGCAAGGCAGCTCGGCGTCGAGGCACGGGCGGTGCCGCGGCCGGCGGGCGGCGAACGCGCCGACTACGATCGCATGCTCGCCGCGGCGATCGCCGAGTATTCGCCGGTGCTGGTGGTACTGGCAGGATTCATGCGTATCCTGTGCGCCGAATTCGTCGAACGGTTTGCCGGCCGGATATTGAACATTCATCCCTCCTTGCTGCCCAAGTATGTAGGCCTGCATACGCATAGGCGCGCGTTGGAGGCCGGCGAAGCCGAGCATGGCGTCACCGTGCACTTCGTCACCGAGCAGCTCGACGGCGGGCCGTCCGTACTTCAGGCGCGCGTGCCGGTTTTGCCGGGCGATAGCGAAACGACGTTGAGTCGACGCGTCCTGACCCAGGAGCACATCATTTACCCGCTGGCCGTCAATTGGTTCTGTCAGGGACGCTTGCGCTGCAAAGCCGGGAAAGCCGAACTGGACGGCCGACCCTTGAATGAGCCGGTGCAAATTAGCGCCGAGCCGGAGAAGGCCTGATGAGGACGTTGGCGGGCGGGCTTTTCCTTGCAGTCATGGCATGCGCCAACGCCGCGGCGCAAACGCCGCCGGACAGCGGCATCGCGCCGTTCATCGCGCAATACAACGCAAAATGGAAGGGCCTCGATGTGGGCAGCAGCGAGATACAGCTGACGCGCGGCGCGGAACCGGGACAGTACATGTACATCTGGACCATCACTGCGCACGGCATCTTTCGCCTCGCGTATCGCGACGATCTGGTGCAGAGAAGCTGGCTGACCGCGGTCGGGGATCACGTCCGTCCGGACCGCTACTTCGGCAAGGAGGGCTCAAAGACCGTGGAGCTGAATTTCGACTGGCAAGAAAAACGCGCAACCGGCGTGTCGGAAACCAAGCCGGTGGATATCAAGCTCAAGGATGGGACTCAGGACGTCATGTCCAGCCAGGTCGAAGTGATGCTCGACCTGAAGAATGGCAATCTGCCCAAGACGTTCCAAATCATCGACAAGGATCAGTTGAAGGAATTCGACTACACCGAAGAAGGCCACGCAAAGATCCGCACGGCACTCGGCGAACTCGACACCGTCATCGTGACCAGCCAGCGTGCCGGCAACAACCGCGTCCTGCGAATGTGGTTTGCACCCTCATTGGGATTCGTGCCGGTGCAGGCCGAACGCAGCCGCGATGGCAAAGTGGAAATCTCCATGCGGATTCTTAGCCTCGACCGATTGGTCGCCATCGACCCGCCGCACATTAAGCCTTGAGGTTTTGGCTTAAGTCTTAGGCAGAGTCACGCCGCGCTGGCCTTGATACTTGCCGCCGCGATCCTTGTACGAAGTCTCGCAAACCTCATCGGATTCGAAGAACAGCATTTGCGCCACGCCCTCGTTGGCGTAAATCTTCGCAGGCAGCGGCGTCGTGTTGGAGAATTCCAGCGTGACGTGGCCTTCCCATTCGGGTTCTAAAGGAGTTACGTTCACTATAATTCCGCAATTACGGACGAAGACGCCGGCCTCCAACGCGAAATTTCCTGCTTCGGGAACCGTCAGGCAGTACACATCATGATCGCCCGCAATTTCGCGGACCGCCGCGACTTTGTGGTTACGATATTGGGCCAACCGCGCGGACTGAGGGCGCTCGGAGTCCAAATGATGTCGATGGATACCAGGCATCGCTTGGTGAATCCCATTTCTGACTTTCCACTCGTCGGCGAGACGACGGGTCGCATATAGATGTCCGTCGATCGGCTGATAAACCTGCTCGTAGCCCCTGAGCAGTTCGCGATACAGCGGCATCAGAGCATCTCGCGGTCTAAGGGCGTTCGCCTCGACCATACGGCCGTCGCGACACATGAACTGATGATCGGGCGTCGCGTGTATGCGCTCGCCGCTGTCCAATTCGATTTCCAGCAGCGAATCGCGGCCGATGAAACGAGGCGCATCGAACAGACTGACGATCAGTCGGCCATTTTCGCCGATGCTATAGCCCAAGAAGAGTTCGCCCGCTTCATGGCGTGTCGCCATTTCCTCGAGCGTCGGTGAAGTGCCATCCACCAGTGCAACGCGCGTGTCGCCGCGAAAACAGCGTGCGTATGTCGAATTATGAACGACGAGGTCGTTCGCCACGAAGTTGTGCAGCGTCGGAACGGATATATCGAATACTTCCTCTTCACCGGCCGGTGTAATGCTCTCGACGACGTCCCATAGGGGTCCATCGATGAGAGGACTGACATACAAGTCGCCGGTTGCCAACGCCACTTGAGAGGCTGCAAAAAACGGCGCTGACTGGTCGAGGCTCGGATGAACATTGATCGAACTTAGGGTGACGCCTCCCACGCGGGCAGCCATCCCAATCATGGGCCACGCCTCCGCAGGCAGCGTGTCGAAGTTGCTTCTGCGCTTCGGCTTCGCGCGAATTAGCGGCAGCACTTCGAGGTCAAGCCGCTGCTGCTTCGAGGAACCCGGAGTGAAGCCGATTTTTTCCGCGAAGCGCCGAATCTGATTTTTGTCGGTAATCTGGATCTTGCAAGCGAGTGTCCCAATGGCGGTGGTCTTCTCGCGAATCAGTGAGTACACGCCGAATCGCAGCAACAGGTGGTGCACATCTTCAATCAGTCTACGGGATTTCGAGTAGTACTCGACAAACACGCCTGCCTTGGAGCTGTAGACGCTGCCGTCACCGCTGAATAGCGACTGAAGAAACAATCGAACAGAACTCTCAGGCGCGGTGAATATGGATTGCGGAACGAACTTTTCGCCGGCTCCGATATTCAACTCGCATTTTTGCAGCCACGAGTGCGCCCGATTGCGTTCCGGCACGCCGCCGCGGCCTTGTCGATTGACCAGCCGGTAACCGTACCGCCCATTGAATGTAACGACTCCCATGCCGGAATCGGCCATGCACGTCTTCAACAGACGCACCATCGCGGGATCAGCCGTGGTGTACGTCGGACTGTGCCCAGGAGTGTCACACTGCCCTTCCGAGATCATCATTCCGAGTAGACTTGCCTCCCAATCGGGAATAGGTGTCTTGCCGAAGACCGGGATGTCTCGTGCCGCGGCGATCCGATCGCCCGGCTGCAGCTCGCCCAGGGGCACCCAACCTTTCAGCTTGAGAAAAGGATGATTCGCGGTCGCCCGGATGCGAAGACCGGCTCGGGTGCGTAGCTCGAACACTGGTTTCTTGCCCTGCGGAATAAATGCCGACACCTTGGCAGGCTTGAGCCGCCAGGAATCGAGCGCCAATGTCGATTTGCCCCAGCGCATTTCGGTGATGGGCACGTACGCTCCGCTGTCGGCGTCGACGACTCGAGTGTCGCCCGTGACGCACTTTCCCAGACATACGGTCAAAACGCTACGCGGAATCCGAAAATATTCCACCGTGCTCGCCAGCGCAAAAGAGTTCGGCGGAATGATGCACACCGGCCCTCGAAAATCGACAAAGGATTTTTCGTCGAATTTCTTCGGATCGACGATGGTGGAATTGATATTGGTGAAGATTTTGAAATCCTCGGCGCAACGCACGTCGTAGCCGTAGCTCGAGGTGCCGTAAGAGACAATCTTGTGACCGTCCGCGACTCGCACCTGTTGCGAGGAAAATGGTTCGATCATGCCGTGTTCGGCGGCCATGCGTCTGATCCAGCGATCGCTT
>DASXMG010000068.1:0-11123 GCA_036495805.1 Steroidobacteraceae bacterium
GGGTTTCAACCGCGATTAGGCGGCTAGAGCGTAGTTGTCTTGATTGGCAACTATAAGTTTGCAAATAGTTTAACGAGGAACCTGCACCTCGGTACGCACCTGCAGTTTCGCAACCCATGTCGAAACCGGTCGGCCCCAATCGAACCCGCAGTTTACGCTCTTTTCGCGCACTACGTCAGAGCGCCCGGCGCCCATGCGCAGCGCCTCCTGGCGGCGCATCGCCTAGCCGCGCATCGCCTAGCCGCGCATCGCCTAGCCGCGCATCGCCTAGCGGCGCATCGCCTTCATGATGCGTCCCTTGTCACGTTGCCAGTCGCGATCCTTTTCCGTGTGGCGCTTGTCATGCTGTTTCTTGCCCTTCGCCAGCCCGATCTCGAGCTTGGCGCGCCCCGCCTTCCAATACAGCTCGAGCGGCACCAGCGTATAGCCGCGCCGTTCCACCGCGCCGACCAAGTGATCGAGCTGGCGGCGATTCAGCAGCAGCTTGCGCGTGCGCGTCGGATCGGTCTCCACGTGGGTGGAGGCCGAGATCAGGGGATTCAAGTGGGCGCCGAACAGGAACGCCTCGCCGTTTTTTACATAAACGTAGGCCTCGGCAATTTGCGCCTTGCCGGCGCGCATGCTCTTGACCTCCCAACCCATCAAGGAAATGCCCGCCTCGAAACGCTCTTCGATGAAATAGTCGAAGCGCGCTTTGCGATTCACGGCGATGGGCGGCAGTTTCTCGGGAGTTTTCATGTCATGCGCTCCGCGCAACAATTAACGGGGCCGAAGCGGCCCCGCCCTAAGATGGTTATGCGCGCGCGCATGACAATACTACCGATTGTCTGATGGCGGCGCCCGCGCTTTTGCCGGACAATGTGCGGATGCAGGTAGTTGAGCGCAGCGCCCTGGTCACTTTTACACCCGCACAAATGTTTGCCTTGGTGAATGATGTGCCGCGCTATCCTGAGTTCCTGCCCTGGTGCGTCGGCGTTCGCGTCGAGGATGTCTCGGCAACCGAACGCATCGCCATGCTGAAGATTGCGCACGGGGTTTTGCAGACCGAGTTTACGACGCGTAACACGCTCGCTCCGGATGCGCAGATCGACATGCGGCTCACGCACGGGCCGTTTCGCGATCTCACCGGCGCATGGCGATTCGATGCCATCGGCCAACGCGGCTGCCGCGTGCACTTCAAAGTGGAATTCGAGTTCAAGAACCGCCTCACCTCCGCCGCGTTCAATGCGGTGTTCGAAACGTTGTGCGGCGGCATCGTCGACGCCTTCGTGGTGCGCGCACAGAAAGTGTACGGTTAGGAACCTTCGTGATCCGCGTCGAGATCGCCTATGCGGAGCCGCGGCGCAGCGTCGTCAAATCATTCAGCATGCCGCCGGGAGCCCTGCTTGCAGACGCGTTGCGCGCGGCCGCGGCCGATCAAGAATTTTTCGGCGTCGACTTGTCGGGATCGGCGGTGGGCATCTTCGGCAAGGTGGCGCATCGAGATCAGCCGCTCAAGGATGGGGATCGGATCGAGGTCTACCGGCCGCTCGCCGAGGAGCCGAAGCTCGCGCGCAGAACCCGCGCGAAAAAAGCGCGCTAGCGGTCCGGCCGCTAGTAAATCCGGCCGTTCTTGATTTTCGCGGCCGATGCGTCCTGGGCGGCGGCCTCGGCGGCGCTGGGCTTGTCCAAGCGAGCGACCTTGTCGCCTTCGAAGTACACGGTGACGCGGCGCGAGTCGACGTGCCGTGAGCGGCCCTTCTTGAGATAGTAAATATAATCCCAACGTTCCTTGTTGAAACTGTCGGCCACCATGGGTGTTCCCAACAGATACCGGACCTGACTGCGCGTCATGCCCTCTTTGACGGTATCGACGGCGCTCTGATTGAGGAAGTTACCTTGCTGGATATTGATGCGGTACACGCAGCCCGAAGCCAGCAAAGACACCGCGCAACAGAGAGCCAGACACTGAATTAATTTCATGAAAGTGGTGAACAGCCGTCAAATGATTGATAATCAACGCCTATCATACCGGAAGGCCCAGCATGCCGCAGCGCCTAAAACCTGACTCGACCAGCGAAAGCAACGACCTGCGTAATGCCGGTCTAAAAGTAACGCTGCCGCGCCTGAAAATCCTCGACATCCTCGCCGACGGGTCCGCGCGCCACATGAGTGCGGAGGACATCTACAAAAAGCTGCTGGTGTCCAATGAGGACATCGGCCTCGCCACTGTGTATCGAGTGCTGACCCAATTCGAGGCCGCGGGCCTGGTCACGCGCCATCATTTTGAAGGCGGCATGGCCGTATTCGAGCTCAACCAGGGCGCGCATCACGATCACATCGTGTGTGTTGACTGCGGCAAGGTCGAAGAGTTCATGGACGGCGGCATCGAAGAGCGCCAGCATGCGGTGGCCAAGCGCCTGGGGTTCGAGATCAGCGATCATGCGCTGATTCTGTACGGGCATTGCCGCAAGGCGAACTGCCCCAATCAGAAACGCACCAAGGGGCCTTCCTAGGCCAATTCAGAGCTCGAGCCAATCGCGCAGCGACGCGAAACCGTCAGCGCGGCGAATTGCGTGAGCCTTTTTTCTTCGGGGTTTCGGCCGGCACCGCTCTGCTGAGCATGTCGCGCGCATGCGCGCGGGCTTGCTCGGTGATGTCGATTC
Source organism: Steroidobacteraceae bacterium (assembly GCA_036495805.1). Taxonomy (GTDB): domain Bacteria; phylum Pseudomonadota; class Gammaproteobacteria; order Steroidobacterales; family Steroidobacteraceae; genus Bog-1198. Next base: position 2,646 of record DASXMG010000068.1, read on the forward strand.
CGCCGAGCATGCGCGCAATCTCGTCGGTGCGCTCCGTTGACCCTAAGGGCTTGACCGCCGTGCGCGTGATCTTGCCGTCGCTGAGCTTGGTGACGCGAAACTGACTGTGCGCTTGCGAGGCAACCTGCGCCAGGTGCGTCACGCACAGCACTTGAGCCCGCTCGCCCAGCTCGCGCAACTGCCGCCCGACAATCTCGGCCACGGCGCCGCCGATGCCGGCATCGACTTCGTCGAACACCATGCATAGCGCGGAGGAGCCGCGTCCGGCCACTTGCACCGCGAGACTGATGCGCGACAACTCGCCGCCCGAGGCCACCTTCGCCAAGCTCTTGAGCGGCTGCCCGGGATTGGCGCTCACCAGAAATTCGACCTCATCGCTGCCATGCGGGGAAAATTCCGACTCAGCCGGGCTGACCCGAACCGCAAACTCACCGCCGGCCATGCCCAAGGTTTGCATGAGCTGCGTGACCTGGACCCCCAGCAATTGCGCGGCGGTGCGGCGCGCATCGCTCAAGCGTTGCGCCGCGCTGCGATATTCACCGGTCGCCGAGCTCACTTGCTTCTCGAGGGCTGTGAGGCTCAGCGCCACATTGTCCAGCGTAGCCACCTCTTGCTCTATGCGTGCGAGCTGTCCGGGCAGCTCCAGGACGGCGACGCGATGCTTGCGCGCCAGCGCCTCGAGCGCAGCCGCGCGGCGTTCGATCTCGTCCTGGCGGGCCGGGTCGATATCCAGATCATCCAAATAGCGCCGCAGCGACTGCGCGGCTTCCTGGGTGAGGATGGCCGCTTCGGCCAGCAGTTTGCCGGGCTCGCCCAGTTGCGGATCGACATCCGACACGCCGCGCAGCGCCACCGTCGCTTTGCCGAGCAGATCATGAGCGCTCTCGCCGTCGGATTCGTAACTGGCGGTGAGGGCGGTGCGCGCCGCGACACTCAGGCGGCTGCGCGCGGCGACGCGCTTTTGATCCGCAAACAGTTCCTCGATCTCGGCCGCAGTTGAAACCTCGGCTTTGAGCTCCTGCAATTGGTAGCGCAGCAAATCCAACCGCGCGTCGCGGTCTTGCGCCGCGCTTTTCAGCGCCTCAAACTCGCGGCGGCTGACGCTGAAGCGCTCGAACAATTCGGCGACGCTGCTCTTCAGGGCGGGCGCGCCCAGGCGTTCATCGAGCAAGTCGCGCTGCGCGGCGCGGCTCACCAGGTGTTGGAACTCTTGTTGCCCGTGGATTTCGATCAGGAACTCGGCCAGTTCCCGCAACGCCTGCAGGGGGACCACCTGGCCGTTCACGTAGGCGCGCGAGCGGCCATCGGCGCCGATGACCCGGCGCACCACGAGTTCGCCGTCGACATCGATCGACTGCTCCTTCAGCCAATCGAGTGCCGCCTGCGGCAGGGCCGAAAAGCTGGCGGTGACCTCGGCGCGCTCCGCGCCCTGACGCGCGATATCACCGGCGCCGCGCCCGCCGGCAATCAGCAGCAGGGCATCGACCACGATGGATTTGCCGGCACCGGTCTCGCCGGTCAGGGCCGTCAGGCCGCCGCTGAGCTCGAGCTCTGCTTGATCGACGAGAACCAAATCCCGCAGTTGAAGATGCGTCAGCACGGCGAGGACAGGCTCCTAAGCGTCGGGGTGTCCGTTGTGAGCGCCGCGGCCCCAATGCAGCTTGGAGCGCAGCAGCCGGTAGTAGTCATACCCCGGGGGATGCAGCAGGGTGATTTGCGCATCCGCGCCCTCGACGTACAGATTATCGCCTTGCTCCAAATCGCCGATGGCGGTGCCGTCGCAGGTCACCTGCGCGCGCGACTCGAAACGATCCGACATGCGCAGCGCAATTTTGCTGCCGGCGCGCACCACGATCGGCCGGTCGCTCAGGGTGTGCGGGGAGATGGGCGCCAGTACCCAGACATCAAGATCGGGCTCGACGATGGGGCCGCCGCAGGACAGGGCATAGGCGGTCGAGCCGGTTGCCGTGGCGATCACCATGCCATCGCCGCCGTGCGAATTGACGAAGCGGCCGTTGATGGAGGTTTCGAAATCCATGGTGCGCCCGGTTTCCCATTTGTTGACCACGACATCGTTCAAGGCCAGGGCGCGCGCGACCTGGCCATTGTGGCTCTCCAGCCGCGCCGCCAGCAGCGAACGGCGATCCTCGCTGTAGCCGCCGGAGAGCACGGTGTCGACATCCTCGAGCATGGAGGTGGGGCTCACGTCGGTGAGAAATCCCAAGCGGCCGCGATTCACGCCGAGCAGGGGTACCGAGTGGCCCGCCACCAGCCGCGCCGCATACAAGAGCGTGCCATCGCCGCCGATGGCCACGATCAAGTCGGCGCGGGTCGCAAAAGATTGTTCGGGGCACAGCACGACGCTGCCCGCCTTGAAGGCCAGGCCCACGCCGGGATCGACCAGCACCGGCACGCCGCGGGCTTGAAAATGCGCGGCCAGGCCCAGCATGCATTCGGCGACGCGCAAATCTTTGGCGTTGCCCACCAGAGCGATGGACTTAAATACCTGAGGCATAGTCGATTATAGCCCTCCCTCTGCACTTGACTTCGGCCGGATGCGCTAGGTAGCTTCAAACATGTTATATGGACCTACTATGACAGAAGGTACCGACGAGGGACTCAACGAGCGCGCGCAGCTGCTGCTCAAGGCCCTGATCGAGAATTACATTCGCGACGGCCAGCCGGTGGGATCGCGAACACTGTCGCGGGATTCCGGACTCAGCCTTTCATCCGCGACCATCCGCAACGTCATGGCCGATTTGGAAGACTTGGGCTTTGTCGCTTCGCCCCACACCTCCGCCGGGCGCATTCCGACCGACAAGGGGTACCGGTTTTTTGTCGATACGCTTCTCAAGCTCAAGCCCTTGCATCACGAGGAAATCGAGGACATCGAGCGGCGCTTGGGGTCGGAGGCGGCCAACGGCCGTTCCCTGGTGCAGACCGTGTCCCAGATGCTTTCCAGCGTCTCGCACATGGCGGGTTTGGTGACCCTGCCAAATCCGCACTACATCGCGCTGACGCAGATCGAATTCATCGCACTGTCCGAGAATCGTGCGCTCGCCATCATGGTGATGAGCAACCGCGAAGTGCAAAACCGCGTGGTGCAACTGGATCGGTTCCACTCGCCGGAGGAGCTGCGCCGCGCCGCCAACTACCTCAATGAGGCCTTCGCCGGCCGCTCACTGCCGGATGTGCGCGCTCAGTTGCTGGCACAGCTGCAGGAGACGCGCCAGCACATGGACCAGCTGATGCGGGACGCCATTCAAGTGGCGCAGAAAGTCTTCGATACCGCCCCGGCGGAGCGGGTGGAATATGTCATCGCCGGCGAAACCAACCTCATGGGTTTCGCCGAGCTGTCCAATGTCGATCGCCTGCGGCGCCTGTTCGAGGCCTTTAACGAGAAGCACGACATCTTGAGGCTCTTGGATAGTTGCCTGCGGGCCGACGGCATTCAGATCTTTATCGGGCAGGAGTCCGGCTACCGGATCCTGGACGACATCAGCGTGGTCACCGCGCCCTACATGGTCGACAACCAAGTGGTCGGGGTGCTCGGCATCATCGGGCCGACCCGCATGGCCTATGAGCGGGTAATCCCCATCGTCGATATCACGGCCAAGCTCTTGGGTTCGGCCTTGAACGCCCGCAAATAGCCCCCAAAATGATCGCTTCGAGCGGCTCTTCAAGCCGCCTTATCCTTGAGGGCTTTAACGCGTGAATGACAACAACCCGCTATCCGAGACTGACATGGCCGATGCCGGCTCGGCGACCCCTGGTGGGACGCCCGCCGCATTGGCGGCGGCGGAAGCCAAGGCGAACGAGAACTGGAACAGCTACCTGCGCGCCGTCGCGGAGCTGGAAAACTACCGCAAGCGCATGGATCGGGAGTTGGACAACGCCCGCAAGTATGCGATCGAGCGCTTTGCCCAGGAGCTGGTCAGTGTCGCGGATTCCTTGGAAGCGGGAATCAATGCCGGAACGGGGAATGCCGGATCCGCGCTGCTCGAGGGGTCGGCCGCCACTTTGAAGCAATTGCTGCGAGCCTTCGACAAGGCGGGTATCAAGGTCATCGATCCCCAAGGCCAGCCCTTTGATCCGGCCTGGCATGAGGCCATGGTGGCCCAGCCAAGCCGCGATGCGCCCGCCAATACCGTGTTGTCGGTCATTCAGAAAGGCTATTCCTTGAATGGGCGGTTGCTGCGGCCGGCGAGGGTCGTGGTCAGCAGGGCACCCGATGGGGACGCCAATTGAAAAATACGCCGCATGTCCCCAAGTACGGTCACAACGTTCGATTTTTAGAGGGTTTTCACAATGGGTAAAATGATTGGTATCGATCTCGGCACGACGAATTCTTGCGTCGCGATCATGGAGGGCGGCAAGCCCAAGGTCATCGAGAACAGCGAGGGTGATCGCACCACGCCGTCCATCGTTGCCTTCACCAAGGATGGCGAGGTGCTGGTCGGACAATCCGCCAAGCGCCAGGCCGTCACCAATCCGGCGAACACCATAGCCGCGGTCAAGCGCCTCATCGGCCGCAAGTTCACCGACGACGTGGTGAAGAAAGACATGGGCATGGTCTCCTACAAGATCATCAAGGCCGACAATGGCGATGCCTGGGTGGAAGTGCAGGGCAAGAAAATGGCGCCGCCGGAAGTCTCGGCGCGCGTTCTCATGAAGATGAAGAAGACTGCCGAGGATTATCTGGGCGAGACCGTCACGGAAGCCGTCATCACGGTGCCGGCTTACTTCAACGACTCGCAGCGCCAGGCCACCAAGGATGCCGGCCGCATCGCCGGCTTGAACGTCAAGCGCATCATCAACGAGCCGACTGCGGCTGCGTTGGCATACGGCCTCGACAAGGACGGCGGTGATCGCAAGATCGCCGTGTACGATTTGGGCGGCGGCACCTTCGACGTGTCGGTGATCGAGATCGCCGAAGTCGATGGCGAGCGCCAGTTCGAAGTGCTCTCGACCAATGGCGATACGTTCCTGGGCGGCGAGGACTTCGATCTTCGCGTCGTCAATTACCTGGCGGATGAGTTCAAGAAGGAAAGCGGCATTGACGTACGCAAGGATCCGCTTGCCATGCAGCGCCTGAAAGAGACCGCCGAAAAGGCCAAGATCGAGCTGTCCTCGAGCCAGCAGACCGAAATCAATCTGCCGTACATCACGGCGGATGCCGCGGGCCCGAAGCACCTGAACATGAAGCTGACGCGTGCCAAGCTCGAGTCGCTGGTCGAGGACCTGGTTCAGAAAACCATGGAACCCTGCCGCATTGCCCTGAAAGATGCCGGCTTAGCCCTGAAGGATGTGGGCGAGGTCATTCTGGTCGGCGGACAGACCCGCATGCCGATGGTGCAGAAGGCGGTCAAGGACTTGTTCGGCAAGGAGCCGCGCAAGGATGTGAACCCGGATGAAGCCGTGGCCGTGGGTGCCGCCATTCAGGGCGGCGTTCTTTCGGGCGATGTGAAGGATGTGTTGCTGCTCGACGTGACCCCGTTGTCCTTGGGCATCGAGACCCTGGGCGGCGTCATGACCAAGGTGATCGAGAAGAACACCACGATTCCCACCAAGGCATCGCAGACCTTCTCCACCGCGGATGACAATCAGACCGGCGTGACCATTCACGTGCTGCAGGGCGAGCGCGAGCGCTCGACGGACAACAAGTCCTTGGGCCGCTTCGACCTGACGGACATTCCCCCGGCGCCCCGCGGTATGCCGCAGATCGAAGTCGCCTTCGATATCGATGCCAACGGCATTTTGAACGTCTCGGCGAAGGATGTGAAAACCGGCAAGGAACAGCGCATCGTCATCAAGGCCTCGAGCGGTTTGTCGGAGGCTGAGATCAAGCGCATGGTTTCGGATGCCGAAACGCACGCCGAAGAGGACAAGAAGTTTCGCGAATTGGTCGGTGCGCGCAACAAGGCCGACGCCACCATTCACTCGGTGGAGAAGGCGCTCAAGGATGCCGGCGACAAGGTCTCCGACGATCAGAAGAAGGCGGCAACCGATGCAGTCGCGGCCCTCAAGAGCGCGATGAGCAGCGATGACCGCGACGACATCGAGAGCAAAACCACGGCGCTGGAACAGGCATCGACGGCTATCGTGCAGAAGATGTACGAACAGTCCGCAGGCAATGCCGGGGCCTCGGGCCCGGGTGCCGAGGCGGGTTCGGCAGGACAGCAGGCGCCGAAGGATGATGTGCTGGACGCGGAGTTCGAGGAAGTGAAGGATAGCGATCGCAAGAAGGCCTGACGGCATTTGTGATGCGCTAGATTGCAGAATCAAACCGCCGGTATGCATAGTGCCGGCGGTTCGTTTTTATGGGAAAGGCATTTAGGGTACGTAATGGCGAAGCAGGATTACTATAAGCTTCTCGACTTGCCGCGAAACGCGTCGGAAGCAGAGATAAAAAAAGCCTACCGCCGCCTGGCGATGAAATTCCATCCGGACCGCAACCCCGACGACCCGGACTCGGAACACCGTTTCAAAGAGTGCAAAGAGGCCTATGAAGTCCTCTGCGATGCGCATAAGCGCGCCATTTACGACCAGTTTGGGCATGCGGGCCTGGAGGGCAACCGCGGCGGCGGCTTCAGCGCCGGCGAAGCTTTCGGCGATATTTTCGGTGAAATGTTCGGCGACATCTTTTCCGGCGGCCAGCGCGGCCGCTCGCAAGTCTTTCGCGGCGCCGATCTGCGCTATGAACTCGAATTGGGGCTGGAGATGGCGGTGTTCGGCACCGAGACTGAGATCCGCATCCCCTCCATGGGTGAGTGCAAAACCTGCAAGGGAACCGGAGCCGCCAAAGGCTCAACCCCAAAGACCTGCGACACCTGCAATGGCCAGGGCCAGGTCAGGGTGCAGCAGTCCATCTTCACCATCCAGCAACCCTGCCCGCGCTGCAAGGGCCGCGGCAAAATCATCGCCAACCCCTGCGACACCTGCTTCGGACAGGGCCGGGTGCGCCAGGAGAAAACGCTGCCGGTCAAGGTCCCCGCTGGCGTCGATACCGGCGATCGCATTCGCCTGAACGGCGAGGGCGAAGCGGGCCGCAACGGCGGTCCGGCGGGCGACTTGTATGTCGAAATTCGCGTGAAAGAGCATGCCATCTTCGAGCGCGAAGGCAGCCATCTGTCCTGCGAAGTGCCCATCACCTTTGTCACCGCGGCGCTCGGCGGCACGGTCGAAGTGCCCACCCTCGATGGTGAGGTCGTTCTCAAGATTCCGGCCGAGACGCAGTCGGGCCGCGTATTTCGGATGCGCGAGAAAGGCGTGCGTCCGGTGCGCGGCGGCGCCGCCGGCGATTTGTTCTGCCGCGTCGTGGTCGAAACGCCGGTGAGCTTGCGCGGCGAACAAAAGGAAATGCTGAAGAAATTCGCAGAATCCTTGCAGCAGGGGCGCCATCATCCCAAGGAACAAACCTTTTTTGATGGCGTGAAGAAATTCTTTACGCGCGCGGTCGAATAACGTGGGACCGCATCCGCTGACCGTATTCGGCATTACCGGCCGCATGGGACAGTCGTTGATCCGGGCCCTGCGCGAAGGCTTGGAATTTCAGTTGCGCGGTGCAACCGCTTCCGCGGGCAGTGCGCGGCTCGGCGAGGATGCGGCCGCGGATGGGCGGCCAACCGGCGTTACGATCACGGCAGACCCCGAGGCGGCGCTCGAGTCGGCTGCGGTGGCGCTGGATTTCAGTGTGGGCAGCGCGGTCGCCTGGCATGTACAGGCGTGTGCCAGGCACTCGGTGCCCCTGCTCGTCGGCGCCACGGGGTTCGACGCGCCTGCGAAGGCCCAACTCAAGCTTGCGGCGGAAAGGATTGCCGTGCTGGTCGCACCCAATACCAGCGTCGGTGTCGCGGTGTTGAACGAATTGGCCGCTGCAGCAACCCGGGCACTGGGCAGCCTTTACGATGTGGATATATCAGAGGCGCATCATCGGCAGAAGCGCGACGCACCGTCCGGCACGGCCTTGAGTTTGGGCGAGACGATCGCCACATCACGCGGTGTGAACTTGAGCGACGTGGCCGCCTATGAGCGTCATGGCGTGGATGCCCCGCGTTGCCCCGGCAGCATCGGCTTTTCGGTGCTGCGGGCGGGTGACATCGTGGGAGAGCACACGGTGACATTCACCGGAGCGGGGGAGCGGCTGGAAATCATTCATCGAGCCGCGGACCGGATTACCTTCGCTCGAGGGGCCTTGCGGGCGGCCGCCTGGCTCATTGACCGCCCCGCGGGCCTGTACTCGATGAAAGATGTGCTGGGACTTTGAGAAGAAGCATGGACAGTGATCGCGGGCATCGTTAATATTCGCGCCCGGAAACTGATCGCGAATCAACCCAAAAAGCGGGAGGACGTTCTCAAGAGCGCCTCCCGCTTTGCGCATCTGCGTCAACGCGCCGTAGCGCAAAGCGAGGAACCGGAGTGTCGACCCCTGCAGTGCTAGCTCTCGAAGATGGCACCGTGTTCCGAGGCGTCTCAGTA
>DASXMG010000069.1:0-101246 GCA_036495805.1 Steroidobacteraceae bacterium
CGGGTCCGGATTGCCGTTCGGGCCTTCCGGATTGACATAGATAAGGCCCATCTGCACGGCGCCGAGGGGGTTGCGCAGTTCGCGTTCGCCGCTGTAGCGCTCATCGCCCAGCCAACTTCCCTCCGGGCCCCAGTAAAGCTCTTCAGGTTCCCACGTATCCATACGACCGCCGGCGAAGCCAAAGGTCTTGAAGCCCATCGACTCGAGGGCGACGTTGCCCGCGAGCACGAACAAATCGGCCCACGAGATCTTGCGGCCGTATTTCTGTTTGATCGGCCAGAGGAGTCTTCGCGCCTTGTCGAGATTGGCGTTGTCCGGCCAACTGTTGAGCGGTGCAAAGCGTTGCTGGCCGCCGCCTGCACCGCCGCGGCCGTCGGCGATGCGGTAGGTGCCTGCGCTGTGCCATGCCATGCGGATGAACAAGCCGCCATAGTGACCGAAGTCAGCGGGCCACCAATCCTGCGAGTCGGTCATCAGCGCCTGCAGGTCCTTGATGAGTGAGTGCAAGTCGAGACTCTTGAATTCCTTGGCATAGTCGAACGCCGCTCCCATCGGATTGGATTGCGGCGAATGCTGGTTGAGAACCTGAAGATCGAGCTGATCCGGCCACCATTCGCGATTGGTCTTGGCGCGGGCAACTCCGGGAAATGGGCACTTTGCTTCAGTCGCCATGTGGTTTTCTCCTCTGCGCTTCGTTGAACTTGGTAAAACAATAGTCCCGGAACAAAAAAGAATAAAATCGATTCTCGCTATCGTGACGATCGAGCGGATCAATCGGATTCAGCGGTGCTACGTCCATTCCGGTCGAACGATGGCTAGACGGGGGCTTTGTGCGGTGCCGGGTCGCCTTGCTCAGACAACAGAATGCTGGACAGGTTTCATGGTTCCGGATTGGTCTGACAACGAACAAGGGAGCTTCAGTCAATTGCTCCGCGCTCGCCTGAGCGCCTCTTTCAGGGCATCCTCCGCCGGCACATTGAAGTCGGGTTCAACTCCCTTGCCTTCCCAATCCGCTTTCGTAATTGGATTAACGATTCGCCCGAAGGGGATCTCGATGTAGAAGTGATCGTCGAGGCGGTGAGGTCCCACGGTATGAGCGCCGCCGCCGGTGGTCTCACCGATTACGGTCACCCGACCGAGACTCTTCAGGTCATAGCTGAACTCTTCCGCGGCGGAGAACGTTCTCCTGGATGTGAGCACAAATACCGGCCTGCCCGTGATTCGCTTGCCCGGGAAGTACGGGAAGGTCCAGGTCTGGTCGGTGGTGCTTTTCTGTCGATCGTAGATGTCGTCGAGATGCGTGGGCGTATCGAACAGGTAGCTGGCCACGAGCGCGACCATCTCGGCACGGCCCCCGTGGTTGTCGCGCAAGTCAATAATGAGGGCGGCGCTATCGGCGAGAAAATTCATGGCGGCGATGGCCGTCGGTGCGCAGACCGCGGGTTCGGCAAACTGGTCGAGCTTCAGATAGCCGATATTCGGAGCAAGGTGCTCAGCCTCCTCGAAGCCGCAGTTGCTGGCGGCGAGCTGTCGGGCGCGCACAGGGTCGATCTGCGAACGCGGCGTAGGTTCGTCGGGCGGGTCTGGGGGTACCATCTCGGGACTGAAATGCACCGAGACATGCTTATCGTGATTGACGGCACGCAAGTCGTCGGTGAGGCGCACAGCAAAGATGTCACTGTCAGCAATAGCCCGATATTCGCCGAGCTTTTGCCGCCTCCGAAGTGCAGCGGACATGCGCTTCCCCGCCTCCGGAAACACGTAAAACTTGTCGAGCAGGTTCCCGGCACTCTCGATCAGGCGGCCACGCTCTGCTCCATCCACCGGGAACTCGCGCGACTTGGCGCCAGCGGGCGCGAGCGACAACAAAGAGATCACTGCGGGGTTGTCCGGCTTGACTACAAGGCCGCCGCGTATCGGCGACAGGTCTGCTTTTCCCCTGACGCGGAAGATGATCCACAGTCGATCGCTCTTCTCGATGCTCAGCAGATCGTAACCGCCGGAATGTGCACGGGCACCCATCGCTTTGTCGAGGGTCAGCCACGGAGCGTGAATCGTGTCGAAAGACTCAATGCGCGCTCTATCGCCGCTGTTGAAAGCCGCTAGCCACAGCTCCAGCGCCCGGCCGGCTGGCGTATCCGGAATCACCGCGGCCGCGGGAGTGTCAGGGAAAGCGAGGCCAACGACGGAGAGCAGAATGGTCGCGAGGCATAGACGAACCGAAATGATGCTCCGCGTGTCATTCATCGCCATACGTCCCCCACACGAGACGCGAAAAGAGCAGGCCGCGCAAATGCCTGTTCCGCTAGCATGAAACGTCTGAAATCACGTGCGAACAGCGTAAAATCTATCATACTTAAGTCGGCGCATTTTTCGAGCGGCAGAGTCGGTGCAGGAAAAGCCATGTTGGAGCGGACTTCTTTGCTGTCCTGGCACGCGCGCAGTCTTTTTTTGCTAATCGCGCTGTTTCCAGCGTGCACGGCGTCGGCTCAACTGCGAGATGTGCAACAGCGCACTGCCAAAGGCATTCTGGAAGGTGCGATCAGCGCCGATGGCCAGGTTCGCATGTTCCGAGGAATTCCCTACGCCGCAGCGCCGGTGGGGCGACTGCGCTGGAGGGCGCCGCAACCCGTTGCGCCTTGGCGGGGAGTTCGAAAGGCTCACGACTTTGCGCCCCGGTGCATGCAGACGGGCGATTGGAACTTTCGCGATCCCGGTCCAAGCGAGGACTGTCTTTACTTGAATGTGTGGATGCCCGCGGAGCCTAAGCAACCGCGGCTGCCGGTCATGGTATGGATCCATGGCGGCGGTTTCGTCTCTGGCGCGGCCTCCGAGCCACGGCAGGATGGGAGCAACCTCTCGAGGAAGGGCGTCATCGTGGTGTCGATGAACTACCGGCTGGGTATCTTCGGATTTTTCTCGCACCCCGATCTGGACCGGGAATCCGGTCATAACGCCTCGGGAAACTACGGACTTCTGGATCAGGTCGCGGCGCTGCAGTGGGTCAAGTCCAACGTCGCGAAGTTTGGGGGCGATCCAGATAACGTGACCATCTTCGGCGAATCCGCCGGATCGATTTCAGTAAGCGGGTTGATGGCGTCGCCGCTGGCACGGGGCCTGTTCCGCCGCGCCATAGGCGAGAGCGGTTCGTTCTTTAGGCGGCACCACTCTCATTCTGAAATGGAAAAAACATGCGTCGAATTTGCGAAATCGGTGCTGAAGGCCGATTCCGTCGATAAGCTTCGCGCGATTTCCGCAGCAGAACTCCTGCAGGCCACCTCGACGCAAGGCACGCCCGGCTTCGGACCTGCCACTGATGGCTACTTCCTGCCCGAGACCGTCGATGCGATCTTCGCCGCCGGCAAACAAAATCACGTCGCCCTTCTGGCAGGATGGAATGCCGATGAGAGCGGCTATCGCGATGTTTTTGGCAATGACGAGCCGACGCCTGAGGCTCTCGCCGTGCATGTGCGCGACCTGTACGGGGCCAACGCCGACACCATCCTGAAGCTTTATTCCGCGCAAAACAGCGCAGAAGCCAAAAGAGCCGCCGCCGACCTGGCGAGTGACCGGTTCATCGCATTCAGCACGTGGAAATGGATGGAGCTCCATCGCGAGACCGGAGGTTCCGCGGTATACCGTTATCGATTTGATCAGACGTTGCCCCTACCCGCCGGTGCGCAACCTCACGGCGCTGAGCCGGCCGCCCCGCACGCAGCCGATATCGAGTTTGTATTTCGGACGCTGTCGGCGAAGGACCTGCCATGGCGGCCGGCAGATTATGAACTATCGGAGTTAATGGCTGCGTATTGGACGAATTTCGCAAAGACGGGTGATCCGAACGGCGAAGGATTGCCGCACTGGCCGCTCTACAAGCAGGATGAAAACCAGGTGATGCACCTGAGCGCCCATCCCGCTGTGGCGCCGGACGATCAACGCGAACGATACAGATTCCTTGACCGCATTCGCTAGGGTTCATAGAACTTACGGGATGGGATCGTAGCCGGCCTCGAGTATCCCGCCGCGTATACGCTGCAGTGCAGCATAAAGGTCATATCCAAGCGATCGCGAAAACGGCATACCCATTTTCAAGGCGAAAGCGCTCTAATGTCTTGAGAATTAAAACAAGGGGTGGCGAGACGTGGGCATGGCCGACAAAAGTAGTTTCGTCGCGAGCATCGCCGCCCGGTATGGACCGCGGCTGCGGCGATTTCTTTCCGTGCGGCTGCGCAACGCAGCCGATGTCCCGGATTTGGCTCAAGAAGTGTTCTTGCGCTTATTGCGCGTCGAGGGAGGCGAGAGCATCCGCAGTCCGGAGGCGTATCTTTTCACCATCGCGAGTCACGTGATTCATCAGCATGCCATGCGCCGCGCGAGCGAGCCGGTCTCGGTCGATATCGCCGAGGTCTTTTCGGAGATTAGGACCGCCTCGAGCGATGATCCGTCCGATCAGGTGGCATATGCACAGCGCCTGGAAGAACTCGAGCGCGTGCTCGCGCATCTTCCCTCGCGCGTGGCGACCGCGCTGGTACTTCACCGAGTCAAGGGTTATTCAGTGCAGGAGGTCGGAGATGAGTTGGGCGTATCGCGAGAAACCGCCAAGAAATATCTGGCCCGTGCGATCGAGCATTGCAGAAATGTACGCGCGGCCCAAGGTGCCATGAAACTATGAGAGTCCAAATTTCGAATGGCAAACCCCATCCGGCAATCGTCGCCGAAGCGGCGGCCTGGTTTATTGAATTCCGGGCCGGCGATGTAACTGGAGAGGCGCGACAACAATTTGTCGACTGGTTGCGCCGCTCTCCCGAACACATCCAGGCGTATCTCGAGGTATCGGGCGTGTGGGCCGAGCTTCCCACCGCCGACCCCGAAGGTAAAATTGACATCGCATCGTTGGTCGCTCGTGCGCGCAGCGAAGCCCATGTCATCGCGCTGCCAAAGGTTGTTCCAAGCTCCCCCGAGGTTTCAGCCGCGGTTGAGCCGACCCTGCGCTTGCCCCGTCGCCGAGGCGCGATTTTTGCGATGGCGGCTGTCGTGCTGCTTGCCACGGCGACGGCATTTTTTTTGGGCAGAGGCAATTTTAGCGAGGCCTACTCCACGGGGATCGGCGAGCAGCGAACCGTGCAGCTCCAGGACGGCTCGACCGTCGAGCTCAACGTCCGATCGACGATTCAGGTTCACTTCGGGGAGCATCAGCGCGATGTCACCTTGCTCGACGGCCAGGCACTGTTTCGCGTCGCCAAGGACAAGCAAAGACCCTTTGTCGTGCGCGCGGGCGATGCTCAGGTTCGCGCGGTGGGGACCGAATTCGACGTCTATAAAAAGCAATCCGCAACGGTCGTGACCGTCGTCGAAGGGCGCGTTGAAACCTTCGGCGAATCAGACGCTGCCGGCACGGATGCCATCATGTTGTCCGCCGGCGAGCAGCTCACGGTCCTGCCGCATACCGTCACGAAGCCCACGCGTACCGACCCATCGGTCGCCACCGCCTGGGTGCAGAAGCGCCTGGTTTTCGAGGAGACCCCGCTGCGCGATGTTGCCGAGGAATTCAACCGCTACAACCGCCGCCCGCTGAGCATCGATGATCAAGAATTGGAGAAGCTCAGGATCAGCGGCGTTTATTCGTCAACCGATCCTGCTTCGCTCATCAATTTCTTGCGTAGTCAGAACTCGATGCGGGTGATCGAAACGGAGAAGCAAGTGCGCGTCCTTCGACGCGAAACCCACTAACCATATCCACATTTTGTGTGACAACTCTCTACTGCAACGGGGATCGGCGGCTTTCTTGGCCGGCCGGCGTGGAGAACCTCGCAAGAGGCGCGGGAGTGTTGATGCGCACCGCTGTTGTCGCAGCGGCCCTGTGCTTTTCCAGCGTGAGCCTTTCCCTTGCCGATGCTGCCAGCGCCTCGGTCCGCGAACCCACTCACATTGCCCCGCAGGAATTGGGTCCGGCGCTCAAGCAACTGGCGCAAAGCCGCGGATTGCAGGTCCTCTATCTATCCAACACCGTGCGGCAGGTGCGGACGAACGGTGCGAACGGAGATATCACGGCCAATGAGGCCTTAGAGCAACTGCTCTCCGGCACGGGCTTGACTTACCGGTATTTGGACAAGAACACGGTCACGGTGGTCCCGCTGACAACATCCTCCCTGCCGGAAGGCGGCGGTGTACCGCCGCAAACGCGGCCTGGTGAGTCGGCTGGGCGCGCCTCCGTCGATGAGAAGAAGAATAGCGCTGATAGATACTTGCTCGCACAAGCACCGCCCGCGCCGACGAAACAACCGATCGCAGCGCCGCCCGGCGAACCACAACCTCTGCAAGAGGTCATCGTCACAGGCTCGCGTATCGCCGCTCCGAATGAGGTGAGCACCAGCCCGATTCAAGTCATGTCCTCGAGATCCATTCAGGTATCAGGCAAGACCGACATTGGGGACCTCATCAACCAACTGCCGCAAAACTTCAACAACAGCCTGGGCCAGGATCTCGGTAACGGCAGCAGCGGCTTGACCACCGCCGGCGGCGTCTCCACCGCGGATTTGCGCGGGCTCGGACCGAATCGCACGCTCGTGCTCGTCGATGGCCGCCGTCTCGGACAAGGATCGCCGTACACCTTCATCCAGCAGCCCGCGCCCGACCTTGACCAAATTCCGGTCGGCCTGGTTGAACGCGTCGAAGTGGTCACCGGCGGCGCCTCCGCGGCGTACGGCTCCGATGCCATCGCCGGCGTGATTAATTTCATCATGAAAAAGGACTTCGAAGGCTTTCAGGTTGACGGCCAACTCGGCGAGAACTGGCACGATAACGATGACACGTTTGTACAGAACCTGGCGAGGCAGGCCGGTATCACGCCGCCGACGGGCACGATTCACGACGGGCACACGCGCGCTTTCAACATCTTGATGGGCACAAATTTTGCGGACGGCAACGGCAACATCACGGCTTTCCTGAGCTACCGGCACCAAGACCCCGTCGCGAGCAGCCAACGGGATTTCGGCAGTTGCCAATTGGACCCGATCACCGATGCTAAGGGCATCGACACAGGCAAGGGCGTCGTTTGCAGCGGCTCATCGAACTCGAACTTTTTTTCCCCCGGGAGTGGTCCCAACAAAGGTACGGCCTACAGCGTGCTCGGGAATGGCTTCATCCCCGCCGGCTCGGCGACGACGACGCCGCCCGAGATCTTCAACTCGCAGCCGTTCATTTATATGACGCGCGAGGACGATCGTTATAACGCGGCTTTCTTCGCGCACGATGCAATAACCGACACCTTCCAACCGTACTTTGAATTCTATTTCATGGACGACAAAACCCATCAACAGCTCGCGCCATCCGCGTTGTTCAAGGATTTGAATCCACTCGATCCACTCACGGGGAACTACAACGTCAACTGCAACAACCCGCTGCTGAGCGCGCAGGAACAATCGATTCTATGTACAGGCGCGCAGATTGCTGCCGCCAATGCGGCGCCCAGCCTTGGATGCACCGTCACGCAGACTGCGAATGGTCCGGTATTGTCCGCCAATTGCGTGAATGTGCGCATCGGCCGGCGCAACGTCGAGGGCGGTGGGCGCATCTCGGATTTTGAGCACCAGAACTTTCGGCCGGTGGTCGGCATCAAGGGCGATTTCGCGGATGCTTGGAATTATGACGTTTACGGCCAGTACTATTACACGACGTTCTTCAACTCCAATCAAAAATATCAGAACTTTCAAGCGATCGACAATGCCCTGCAAGTGACCGGTACCGCGGCCGCTCCGGTTTGCGTCAGCGGGGCACCGTGCGTCCCGTATGACATTTTCTCCGACGGGGGTGTGACGCAACAGCAACTCCAATACTTGTACCTGACCGGCACCGGGCAGGGGAGCTCGACTTTGCGTACGCTGCATATGGAGGTTACCGGCAAGCTCGGCAATTATGGGATTACTTCACCGCTTGCAGCCGAAGGCCTGGGTATTAACGTCGGGTTTGAGAATCGCAACGATCACGAGCATTTCCAGCCGGACTCCGCGGAACAAAGCGGTTTGCTGTCAGGCTTCGGCAGTGCCGCGGTGCCCATCGACAACAGCATCAATGTCGGTGAGGAATTCGCGGAGTTGCGTGCCCCGCTCGTGCAAGACAAGCCGTTTGCGAAGTTTCTGTTGTTCGATACCGGATTTCGGCATTCAGATTATTCTCACCTCGATGCCGCCTCGACCATTACGAACACCTACAAGTTCGAGGTGCAGTACGCGCCGATTGCGGACTACCGACTGCGCGTCTCTTATGACAAGGCGATCCGCGCGCCGAGTGTCGTCGAGCTGTTCAACCCCCCGCTGGTCGGTAATATTCAGTTCTCGGGCGGCGACCCATGCGCTCCGCCCATCACCTTCTCGCTCATTCAGTGCGAACGGACCGGCGTCACAGCGGCGCAATACAATAGCGGCTCTGTGCCACAAGGCGCAGCCGGGCAGCTCTCGGAGTTGGCCGGCGGCAATGTCAATTTGAAACCGGAGCAAGCCGAAACCTATACCGTGGGCCTCAACTTCGCCCCCAGCCAAGTCCCGCATTTGACCGGCAGCATCGACTATTACCACATCGCGGTAAAGGACGAGATCACTACGGTGGGGGCCGGCATCATATTGAACAGCTGCGCCAATACCGGCGATCCTTACTACTGCGGCCAGATCGTACGCTCGCCGAATACGGGCGGCTTGACCGGCGCCAGCATCGCCTCCGGCGGCTACTTCATACAGACGGATGTCAACATCGGCGCAGTGTTGGTCAGCGGCATCGATTTGCAGCTCGACTACAAGTGGGAACTGCCGCCGGGCGCGGGCTCGGTGGAATTCACAATGAATGGCACCTACTTACAGCACATGGAAGCAACTCCTTACGTGGGCGCGCACACGTATGACTGCGCCGGGCTCTTTGGCTTTACCTGCGAGACCATCAACCCCCGTTGGCACCACATATTCCGCACAACGTGGCAAACGCCTTGGGACGTAGCGGCATCGGCCACCTGGCGCTACATAGGCTCGGTGGCCCAAGACAACAACTCCAATGACCCGACCTTGCACTTCGCCTCGGCCGGCGTGTACGACTATTTCAATGCGACTATTCCCGCCTTCAGCTACCTGGACCTTCAGGCGACGTGGAACGTCAACCAGATCTTGCAGTTGCGCGCCGGCGCCAACAACGTTCTCGACAAGGATCCGCCCCTCATCAACAACACCATTGTTGCGGGTGGCGCCGCCAACACCTACGACATTTATGACATGTTCGGCCGCCAGTTATTCGTGGCGTTCACGGCGAAATTCTGATGCGCAATCCCAAGGGCACCATGTCGCAAGAGATGCTTTTTCCGCAAAGCCCACCTGCCATCAAGCTCCTCATTG
The DNA here is from genome assembly GCA_036495805.1 of Steroidobacteraceae bacterium. GTDB lineage: Bacteria > Pseudomonadota > Gammaproteobacteria > Steroidobacterales > Steroidobacteraceae > Bog-1198. Next base: position 9,375 of record DASXMG010000069.1, read on the forward strand.
TGGACAAGGAGCCCGCAATGCGCTTCGAATTCACTGAGCTGTGCCGTCGAGTCACGGATTTGCAGGTGCTGGGTGAAGCGGAGTCGGGTCGGGCGGCGCTTGATGCTGCGGCAAGTCTGTCGCCCGACGTCATGCTCCTCGACGTAACCTTGCCCGATATGTCCGGATTTGACGTCCTACGTCTCGCCAGTCACTCGAGCGGGCCGCTCGCCATCATGACTTCAAATCAATCAGACCATGGGAAACGGGCAATGGCGGAAGGCGCGGTCGACTATTTGATCAAGCCAGTGAGCCCCGACCGTTTCGTGCATGCGATCGACCGAGTCCGACGACACCATCTCCTCGGCGAGACCGCGGTAGCGCAGCTAACCCGGCAGGTCCTGCGCCTATTGGGAAGGCGGCCCAAATTATTGGTGGGCGAGCGACAACACCGCCTCTATCCACTCGATGTCGAAAAAATCGATTACATCGAAGCCGACGGTAACTACGTAACGATCCGTGCGGGCGATGCGGAATATATCAGCCGCGATTCGATCAAGCGCTTATCGATGGAACTCGCCGACTTTGGTTATGTGAGGATCGACCGCTCAATCCTGTTGAATATACGAGCAGTCCAGTTCGCCGAGCCCGTCGGGCATGGAACTCTGGCATTCACGCTATCCTCCGGCGCGTGTTTGTACTCCAGCAAAATATATCGAGACACGATTTTACGGATGCTGCCTTGGCATCATTGCCGAACCGGATCGGATTCGGATTAGAAACTCGTCTACGGGAGCCATGCGGCGCAAGGCGGCCACATCGTCATTCGCGGGGTTGCTCCCCGTCACGGAGCGCTTTATCCCAAAAATGATTCTCATCCGCACTCCTGTGTAATTGTCTCGCGAATGAGGCTGGCCGATCAAATCGCACAATGCCGGACACCTTTTATCGTAGAAAGTACCATCAATAGACGGCGAACGCGCTTGACGGGCGCGGCTGATTTCGCCGATGAAGTGCTGGCGTGCCCAACACGCTACAGCTTGAGTGATGGCTTGGTGGGACTATGCACCGCTCTGGCCTACTCCAAAGGGGCGCGCACGCTGGCTTGCGCGGATCTCTTGCACGTGCCGGCCGAGCGCTTGTGGATTGAATGGTGCGAAGCTCCATGGATCAATGAACTCAATCGTTACGGATTTCGGCCAAGCGCAGAAGGCGTGAATGGCATCGGCCGGCGGGGTGCCTTTATCGAATCATCGCCGCAGGGACGGCGTGGCTTAATCAAGACCTTTTGGGCCAATGGTCCGCATGAAGTAGACGTGCTGGCGAGCAGCATGGAGACCTACTTTGATTTCGATACGGAAAACGGCGAGGATCCGCTTGCACCGGATCGCCAGAATCGATCGAGCATCGGTGTCTTCGAGCGTGCTGCCGGTAATGCGGATATTTTGCGGCGTTGCTTTCGTTTCCGCTACGAGCGCTCGTGGCAGGACTACTATGAACAGGCGCAATTGCCGGCCACGCAATACGACTCGATCGCACGCCACGCACTCGGCACCATTGCAATCGATATACCGGTAATCTTAGCGTTCCTCTTGCTTCTGGCAACCCGCCCGGGCCTGCCGCGTCGTCCCCTCATGCTCGAACGGTTGAATCAGGCGCGATTGAAGGCAGGAAGGGCGCCGCTCTTGAGCCACATTGAAGTGTCTTCTCCGCTGTTGCCTGAATACCGAGCCTGTGGGGGCGGCAGCGGGCAAGATCATGTTCGTCGAGGTCCGCGGCTTCATCACGTGCGCGGACACTTGGTGCGGCGTGGTGGCCAACTCTTCTGGCGAGTTCCGCACTTACGAGGCAACGCGCGATCCGGCGTTGTTCGCACCCGCACCGTGACGTGGACCCTGAATCCGCCGCAGAGCTCAAGTCAAGCGATCGGCCTCTCATCGCCCAGAGAATAGTTCATCACGTAGCTGGGCGCTTCATCACAACCCCGGCGCTGCTCATCCCATTTTTTAGAAATAGCCGCGGATGACGCGTATTTATTTACGCCAACGACGAGGAGCGCGAGCCGAGATCTAGACGGACCGGTTAGGGAGGCTGAACGATGACTACATCAGGATTCGCAACGATGACCGCCAGGGGCACGGTGGAAGGGGCCAAAGCGCTTACTTTCGGCAATCTATGCCGGCGTTTATTGCTCGCTGCAGCGATTGCCTTCACCGCTGTTCCCGCTTTCGCGCAGCAAACGCCGGTTGCGGCACCGGAATCCGATGCCGCCCTGACGGAGATCATTGTCACGGGTTCGCGCATCGCGGCTCCCAATGAAGTGAGCACCAGCCCTATCCAGGTACTTTCCTCGAAATACATCGACGTATCGGGCAAGTCCGACCTCAGTGATCTGTTGATGCAACTGCCGCAGAATTTCAACAATTCCTTGGGTCAAGATCTTGGCAATACCACCACCGGCTTGACGACGGCCGGGGGCGTTGCCACAGCCGATTTACGTGGGCTCGGCCCGAACCGCACCCTGGTGTTGGTTGACGGCCGGCGTCTCGGACAGGGCACGCCGTATACATTCGTTCAACAGCCGGCGCCCGATCTCGATCAAATCCCCGCCGGCCTCGTCGAGCGGGTGGAAGTCGTGACCGGCGGTGCGTCCGCGGCGTACGGATCGGATGCCATCGCGGGCGTCGTCAATTTCATCATGAAGAGAAACTTCGAGGGCTTCCAGGTCGACGGGAATTTGGCCGCGTATCAGCACGATAACAACGATGCCTTCGTCCAGAATTTGGCGCGGCAGTTCGGAATCACCCCGCCGACCGGCTCGATAACCGACGGACGCCAGCGCTCCTTCGACGTGCTGATGGGCACGAATTTTGCCGACGGCAAAGGCAACATCACCGCATTCTTGAGCTACCGGCATCAAGATCCGGTGGCGAGCAGCGACCGCGATTTCGGCTCTTGCCAACTCAATCCCACGCTTTCCGCGACGACCGGCCACGTCAACGGCGTGGCCTGCGGCGGGTCTGCGAATTCAAACTTCTTCTCCCCTGAGTCAGGACCCAATCAAGGAACGGCCTACAGCGTCTTTGGAACGAATTTCGTCCCGAACGGCTCGGTGCTGACGAACCCGCCGGCGTCGTTCAATTCTCAGCCCTTCATCTATTTATCGCGCGAGGATGACCGCTACAACGCGGCGTTCCTGGCGCACGACGACATTACCGATTACTTCCAGCCATACGCGGAGTTCTATTTCATGGATGATCGGACTCATCAGCAGATTGCGCCATCGGCCTTGTTCAGAGATTTAAATCCCTTGGACCCGCTGAGCGGCAATTACAATGTCAATTGCAATAATCCGCTGCTGAGTGCGCAGGAACAATCGATTCTTTGCACCCCGGCGCAAATTGCGGCTGCAAACGCAGCTCCTGCTGCCGGGTGCGCTTTCACGCAAACGCCGACCGGACCGGTCATGTCGCCCAATTGCGTGAATGTGCGCATCGGCCGGCGCAATGTCGAGGGCGGCGGACGCATCTCGGATTACGAGCATCAGAACTTCCGGCCGGTGTTCGGCATCAAGGGCTACTTTGCCGATGCGTGGAGTTATGACGTTTATGGACAGTACTACTACACGAGTTTCTTCAATTCCAATCAAAAGTATCAAAGTTTCCAAGCCATCGACAATGCCTTGCAGGTAAACGGTACCGCTGCCGCTCCGACATGCGTGAGCGGTCCACCCTGCGTGCCTTACAACATCTTTGCGGACGGAGGCGTCACGCCGGCGCAGCTCAATTATCTGTACTTGACGGGAACGGGAGCGGGCAACTCGACGTTGCGCACGCTGCATGCCGAAGTAACCGGCAAGCTCGGCGACTACGGCATCACCTCGCCGCTGGCGACCGAGGGCTTGGGCCTCAATCTGGGCTTCGAACATCGAAACGAGCACGAATTCTTTCAACCCGATTCCGCAGAACAAAGCGGATTGTTGTCGGGCTTCGGCAGTGCTGCCGTGCCTATCGACAACAGCATCTCGGTAGCTGAGGAATTCGCAGAACTTCGCGCACCGCTCGTGCAGGATAAGCCGTTCGCCAAGGAACTCTTGTTCGACACCGGTTTCCGGCACTCCGACTATATGTATGCCGGCTCTCCCTCGACCATTACCAACACCTATAAGTTTGAAGTGCAATACGCGCCCATTGAGGATTATCGATTGCGTCTTTCGTATGACAAGGCGATCCGCGCGCCGAGCGCCGTGGAACTTTATAATCCGCAGCTGGTGGGCGGTATTCAGTTCGGCAACGACCCCTGCGCGCCGCCGATCACCTATACGCTCACTCAATGCGAACGCACCGGCGTGACGGCCGCGCAATACAATAGCGGATCTGTCCCGCAGGGCGCGGCCGGGCAACTCTCACAATTGGCAGGAGGCAATCCAAATCTTAAGCCGGAGCAAGCGGAAACCTACACCATCGGCGTCAATTTCGCCCCGCGGCAGATCCCGCATTTCACCGGCAGCATCGACTACTTCCACATCGCGGTAAGGGACGAGATTACCACTCTGCCGGCCGCGATCATCCTCCAGGACTGCGCCAACACCGGCAATCCGGTGTACTGCAGCCAGATCGTGCGATCGTTCAATACCGGAGGTCTGACCGGAGCAAGTATCGCGTCGGGCGGATATTTCATACAAACCGACGTCAACATTGGCGCCGTGTTGGAGAGCGGTATCGATCTGCAATTAAACTATAAGTTCGACCTGCCGCCGGGCTTTGGCTCGATAGCGGCCGAACTCAACGGCTCTTACTTGCAGCACCTGGAATCGACGCCCTACGTGGGAGCGCATACCTATGACTGCGCCGGACTCTTCGGCTTTACCTGCCAAACGATCAATCCACGCTGGCACCACATATTCCGCACGACTTGGGAAACACCTTGGGGTGTTTCGGCGTCGGCGACTTGGCGTTTTATCGGCTCGGTCAGCCAAGACAACAACACCAATGATCCGACGCTGCATTTTTCCTCCCCCAATGGGGTATACGACGATTTCAACGCCAAGATACCGTCCTTCAGCTATCTGGACCTCGAGGCGACATGGCAAGTCAACCGGGTCTTGCAGCTACGCGCGGGCGCCAACAACGTATTGGACAAAGATCCACCGATCATCAACAACATCATCGTGCAGGGCGGCGGCGCAAACACTTATGACGCTTACGACCTATTCGGTCGTCAGGTATTCGTGGCGTTCACGGCCAAGTTTTAGTTTTTACGGCGATCCGGCGCAGTGAAGCTTGTCGTGCTAATCGGCGTCGCTGCGCTCGCGGCGGCGTGCGCTGCGCGGGATCCAGTTGCTGCGCACGTGGTGCCGGCTCCCCCGAGGACGGTGAGCGCGCCCGCTACCATGAGTGCCGACGCACACTCGACCCAAGCAACAACCGCCGCCGTCACACCCGTGAGCGTGAGTTCCTCCACCGACGCAAATACAGTTGATGCGAACCTGGTAAAACGGGGGTACCGGGTCGTGCGGCGCAAGGGCCTGCTTCTGTACTGCCAAACGCAGACTCTCACCGGAACGCACTTCAACAACACCGTCTGCCTTACGCGAGCACAGGTCAGAGCGCGCGACCAAGATACGCAGGGGACGAAAGACCAGTTGGACCGTGCGGGCCGCCAACCGTGTCCCAAGGGCGGCTGCGACTGAATGATATGAACTCGTAAAATCAGCAAATCATCGGTCTCACCAGGCAGAACCGATCTGAACTGGGCGCGCGACCGTTGGATCCTCTGGAGCCCGCCCGAGCTCACCACGGCGCAGCGCTGCAATCTAGTGGCGGCTAACTTTCTTAATTCGCGTCTCTCAGCCGAGATAATCACGCAATCTTGTCCTATAGGGAAAAACCTGACACTTATTTGCGTTCTCGCGATAAATCTTTCAGTATTGGAAAAAATTCTCTAATTGAGCATCTAACCAGGGGGAAGGCATGAAGGTTCTGTTCCGCGGATTGAAGCGAGGATTTTCGCGTCGAGGTCTTTCAACCTGGCTATTACTCTCGCCGATCGCTGCCGCGTGGGGTCAGGCCACCCCGCCACCTAGCCCTTCCGATGCATTGGAGGAGGTTGTCGTTTCCGCCTCACGCATCGCGCGCACGGGCTTTGATGCGCCGACACCGACAACGGTGATGGACGCGGGCCAAATCAGTCTGGCAGCGGCGCCCAATATCGGTCAGCTCGTCACTGAAATGCCGATGTTTCAAGGCACCAACACGCCCTCGACGACCACGGTCTCGTCGCAATTTGCCGGCCAGAATAACCTGAATCTTCGCGGCCTCGGCCCCGTCGAAACGCTGGTACTCGTCGATGGCCGGCGCTTTGTGCCCTCGACGGCCGGCGGGCTGCTCGACACTAATGTCATTCCCAGTGTTCTGGTCGACCGGCTCGAGGTGGTGACCGGCGGCGCATCCGCGGCGTGGGGCTCCGATGCGGTGGCCGGCGTCGTAAACATCATTACCAAGAAGCACTTCGAGGGGCTGTCCGGTGATTTCCAGCCGGGCATCAGCACCTATGGCGACAACAAGACCTACCGAGGATCGCTGATTTGGGGCACAAGCTTCGCCGGCGGCAACGGCCATTTCATGATTGCGGGGGAAGGGGACTCTGAAAGCGGTGTCGGACAACAGACCAGCCGGCCCTGGGCAAGCCAGGGCTACAACGTGGTGGGCAATCCCAATGCGGGTACGGCCGGACAACCGGCGTTCCTGATCGCGCCCAACGCGCAACTTTCCCTAGCGACGCTCGGCGGCCTCATCACCAACGGTGCCTTGATGGGAACCGCTTTTGGTCCGGGCGGTACGCCGTACCAGTTCCAGTACAACCCGGGTGATGGCTTTTATCAATTGGGCGGCAACGGCATCCGCGGCAGCGACTACGAAGCGCTGTCTGTTTCCGTCAAGCGCTACTCCTTGTACTCCAAGGGCGACTATGATTTTAACGGGCTGAACTTTTTTTACGAGATATCGCACGCTTTTACGGAGGCCAAGAATCCAACCCTGGTGCCGGCGTTCAACTTCGGCAACATTCCGATCAATAGCAATAATCCCTATCTGGTCAACAATTACCCTTCCCTGGCCGCGCAGCTGACCGCAGCGGGACAGAGTTCCTTCTTGCTGGGACGATACAGCACCGACTTCGGCTACCTCACGACCGATGACACCAACGCGACCGATCGCTTATTGCTTGGAGTCGAAGGAAAATTCGGCGATTCATGGAAGTGGAATGTTTACGCGGAGTACGGCCGCAATGTCTACGAGTCGAACATCGGCAACAACGTTCTGGTCAATAATTTCTTCAATTCCGCCGACGCAGTGACCGGTCCCTCCGGTCAACCGATTTGCGCAGCCAATCTCACCAATCCGAATGCCGCGCCCGGCTGCGTGCCCGTCAACCTCTTCGGCGTTGGTTCGCCGAGCCGTGCCGCAATCAGTTATTTCACCGCCACGCAAAATGTGGTTTCAAATACCTACGAACATGATGTCGCCGGCACCCTCACGGGCGATCTGTTCAATCTCTATGGACGACCGGTCTCGCTCGCAACGGGAGCGGAATACCGCGGCGAAAGCGTCAATCAGAACTCGGATCCGAACTCGCAACAGCAGAATTTCTTGATCGGCAATCCACAGCCGCTGTTCGGTGAGCTGTCGGAAAAGGAAGCCTTCGCCGAGGTTTCGGTCCCGGTGCTGCACGATGTGTTCTTGATCAAGTCGCTCGATCTAAACGCTGCGATCCGCGAAACACAGTATCAAATCAGCGGTACTGCAAGAACTTGGAAACTCGGCGCCACCTACGCGGTCACCGACGATGTGAAGTTCCGCGTAACGCGTTCGCAGGATATACGCGCGCCCAAGCTCACCGAGCTATACACCAGCCAATTTGAAACCTTCTCTCCGGTCATCATCCCGACTACCGGCGAAAATATCACCATACACGATCTCACCGGGGGCAATCCCAACCTGAAGCCGGAAGTGGCTCAGACGCTGACGACCGGCGTGGTGTTTACGCCGACTTTCGTCCCCGGCTTACGTGCTTCCGTGGACTTCTACAACATCAACATCAAAGATGCCATTACCACGCTGCAACCGCAGACCATCGTCAATCTTTGTTACCAAGGCGACGCTTCGTTGTGCGCGTTACTGACGCGTGATTCGGCCGGCACGATCACGGCGGTCAATCTCACCAACATCAACATCGCACAGCTGAGCGAGACCGGCGTGGACGTCGAGACGTCGTACCTTCTGCCGCTATCCAACTTCGGAATAGACAATGGTGCCAACTTAAGATTCAGGGCACTGATCAACAATGTGCAGACGCTCAAGGCGTTCAATGGCACCACGACGATCGATTACGCCGGCGACGTCGGCGGGAACAATCCCTATGGGCTCCCGAAATGGCGCGGCCAGGTCAATGTCACCTATGAACAGGGGCCGTTCGCGGTCGACTTGTCGGACCGCTATGTTGGCAAGGGTAACTACGACAACACCCAACTCAACACCAACAACTACAACATCAACAGCATCCCGAGCGTCGACTATGTCAATTTGGCGCTGCAGTACACGACCAGGCCGGCGGGCATGCAGATGCTGCAATACTTCATCAAGGTCAACAATTTACTCAATAAGGCCCCGCCGATCGATCCGCAGCAGTTCTTCGCAAATATCCAGACGAACCCGAGTTTGTACGACGTGGTCGGCCGCATGTTCTATGCCGGAGTGAGATTCCAATGGTAATGGCAGGCTAAACCGCGGTAATGCAAGCGGCGCCCTGAAGGAGAAATTGAATGATTATCCGTCGGTCAATTCAGCGCTTCATTGCAAACTCGGTGGTGTTGGCCGCCGCCGGGGTGAGCGGTGCGGCCGTTGCCGCGACCGACGCGGGCGTTCACGATGTGGTGATCCGCAACGCCATGATCTACGACGGCTCGGGCGGAAAGCCCTACCTCGGCGATCTCTCGATCGACGGCGACCGGATCTCCTACGTTGGGCCGCACCGCGCGCTGAAAGGACGCGCCGAGATAGATGCTCGCGGCCAAGCGGCATCTCCGGGCTTCATCGACATGATGGGTCATTCGGAAGAATCGCTGCTGATCGATGGACGCTCCGTCAGCGGCCTCAAGCAGGGGGTGACGCTCGACATATTCGATGAAATGTCCAAGGGCCCGCTGACTGCCGAAATGGCGAAGCGGATGGTCGAGCGCGAGGGCGACGCGAAATATCCGGTGACCTGGAGGACGCTCGGTCAATACTTGGAGACTTTGCAAAAGCGCGGCATTTCCCCCAACGTGGCCAGCTTCGTCGGCGAGGGGGAAGTGCGGGTCAATGTTCTCGGCGAAGCGGACGTCGCACCCACGCCGGCGCAACTGGCCGCGATGAGCGCTCTGGTTCGCCAAGCGATGCAAGAGGGGGCATTGGGCGTGACCACGGCGTTGATTTATGCGCCGATGAATTATGCCAAAACGCCCGAACTCATCGCGATGGCGAAGGAATCTGCGCGGTGCGGCGGCATGTACACGGCGCATATGCGCAGCGAAGGCGATCACATCGAAGAGGCCGTGCAAGAGACCATCGATATCGCCAGGGCCAGCGGCGCGCCGGCCGAAATCCACCACCTAAAGCTCATGGGCCGCGAAAACTGGGGGAAGCTCGATCGAGTCGTGGGCATGATCAAAGCGGCGCGCGCATCCGGCGTGCGCATCACCTCGGACATGTACCTGTACACCGCGGGCGGCACGTCGTTGGACGCTTCCATGCCGCCGTGGGTCCATGACGGCGGGCAGGAAGCCATGGTGGCGCGACTGAAGGATCCGGCCGTCCGCGCCAAGGTGATTGCGGCCATGCGCGAGGCACATCCGAAGGATTAGGAAAACTTACTCCATCAGGCAGGACCCGACGGCGTCTTGATCTTAGGAGTGAAGAGCGCGGCGCTGAAGCCGTTGATCGGTAAAACGATTGCCGAGGTGGCGAAGACGCGCGGCGTCAGCCCTGAGGATGCCATCGTGGATGTCGTGATCCAGGATGATGCGGGGGCCTCCGCCGCCTATACCTTCATCAGCGAGGACAACATTGCGCGCGAGTTCGCGCTGCCGTGGGTGAGCTCCGGCTCCGATGCGGAATCGAGCGCGCCGGAAGGCGTATTTTTGCTTTCCTCCACCCATCCGCGCGCCTATGGCAATTTCGCGCGCATCTTCGCGAGGTACGTGCGCGAGGAACATGTCGTGTCCGTCGAGGAGGCGGTGCGCAAGCTGACCTCGCTCCCGGCCGACGTGCTGTCGCTCGCGGATCGCGGCCGCTTACGCGCCGGCGCGTTCGCCGATGTCGTGATATTCGACCCGAAAACCTTTCAGGACCACTCGACCTACGTGAAGCCCCTGCAATACGCCACCGGCGTGACCGACGTCTTCGTCAACGGCAAACTGGCGTTGAAGGATGGAGAGCCCACGGGCGCGCCCACCGGGCGCGTGGTTCGCGGGCGTGCGTGGACCGGAAGTCCGGGCGGCGGCGGATGTCGAGCGAGCAGCAAGGATTGGACGTGGATCGATCAACCACCGCGCAGTTGAGTGAGCCGTGAGCATGCGAAGACCTGTCGGCGTGAAGAAGTTTGCAAGGCTGCTTGCGGTTGCCCTGGTTCTCGCAGGCGTGACCGCGAGCGCATCCCCTGAGGCACGATCGGCGGCACGGCCGACGCCAACCTACAAAGTGGACATCAACTGGCCGAAGCTGCCATTGCCTAACAAGTGGGCACTGGGCGAACTCGGTGGCCTGTTTGTGGATAGCCATGACAATGTGTGGATCGTGCAGCGGCCTGGAACGCTCTGGCCGTATGAGAAGGCGGCGGCTCTTGATCCGCCGACCGCCGGATGCTGTGTTCCGGCGCCGCCGGTGATCGAGTTCGACCCCAAGGGCAATGTCGTGCGTTCCTGGGGCGGCCCCGGAAAGGGTTATGACTGGCCGCAAGTCGAACACGGCATCACCGTGGACTACAAAGGCAATGTCTGGATCGGCGGCAGCGCCACGCGCGCCGGCAAGGATGGTGCGCCGCCGGATGGCATGCTGCTGAAGTTTTCCCCGGAGGGCAAACTGTTGCTGCAGATCGGCCATGCCGGACCGGGGAAGGGCAGCTTGGATCGCACCCAACTCTCCGGCGCCGCCGACGTTGCGGTGGACCCGCAGACCAACGAGGTGTTCGTCGCGGACGGCTACGGCAATCATCGGATCATCGTGTTCGATGCCGACACCGGGGCATACAGAAGAATGTGGGGGGCTTATGGCAAAACGCCGACGGATGAAGCGTCCGATGACTATGATCCCGCCGCGCCGTTGCCCCGGCAGTTTCGCAACGTTCACTGCGTAAAACTTTCGCAGGACGGTTTGGTCTACGTCTGCGATCGCGACAATGATCGGATGCAAGTCTTCAAGCGCGATGGAACCTTTGTTGCCGAATATCCCTATGGTCGCGAGACTCGCCCGCCGGGTACGGTCGGACACATCTCCTTTTGGCCCGACGCGGCCCAGAGCATTCTGGCAGTGGCAGATCTCGGCAATTTCCAAATTCGGCTGGTGCAGCGTCAGGATGGACGGGTGCTGAATACCTTCGGCCACTTCGGCAACTACGCCGGTCAGCTCAACCGCGTGCACCAGATCGCGTTCGATTCGAAGGGCGATCTGTTTATCGGGGAAGCGGCCGGCAAGCGCGTGCAGAAATGGGTCATCAGCAACACGGTTCGGCCGCGGTGAAAACCTTCGCGATCTTGGCGGTGACCTTTGCCGGCATAGTCGCGGCGGTCACGCCGGTCCGAGCCACGGAAAGCCGCACGTTCGTGATCAGCTGGTTCGCCCAGGCGACCTATTCCAACGATCATGACTGTTCTGGCGGCGTGCATCCGGAGATCGAGCAAACCTACTTCCGCTATGCGCAGCTTCTCGGTGTGAATGCCGCCACCATCGAGGACTGGCGCAAGAAATTGATGCAAGGCGAGGAGACTCCGGAGCTGATGGCACTGGTGAGCATGCGCGGTCGTGTGGACGGCAAGCCGGTGAATCCTTACACCAATCCGGCATCAGTATTGGACCTTCAGCTGCCGGGCTTGGATGGCAAGTATGCCTACGGATTCAATCTTGATGGCAAGGGTGCGGATGACCCGAGCGCCTTTGAAGACCCGCAAACGCACGAGCGTGGCGTCGAACATCAGTTGTATCGAGCTTTCGGCTGCGCGCGTGCCTTCCGCGGCTCGTTGCAAGGCCGGCCGACCTATTGGGCCTGGGCCTGGGGACAACTGAAGGACTCGCAACCCGCGTGGCTCATCACGCTGAGCGGTGCGGATCTTGAGCACGACGGGCCCATCACGATATCGATGGACCGGGCGTTGGAGCATCTACGTTCCAACAGCGACGGCACGCCGCGTCGCGAGATGGGCTACCGTATCGATCCGGATCCTCGCTCGCATAACGTCTTTCGCGGCGAAATCAAGGACGGCATGGCCCGGGTTACTGAACACAATAATCTATACATGTTGCAGAACCCGATGGTCGCTCCGCAGCTGGATCTGAAGAATTTCCACTTGCGAATGAGCGGTGGCCCCGACGGATACTTCAAAGGTTTCATGGCCGGCTACCAACCGTGGCATGACATCTATTTCGGCCTCGCAGCCACGGGGTTCGGCGGCGAGGAGCAGGTGACCGGCGACATCCCGGGCTTCTACTACTTGATGAAGCGCTACGCCGACGCGGATCCTGACCCGAAGACAGGCCAGAATATGCGGATTTCGGTGACGTACTATTTCGAGGCTGTGCCCGCCTTCGCCGCCGCAAAATCGGAGATGCCCGGGCAGACCGCCGCGCGCAGGTGACGCTACCAGCCGGAGGATCGTGACGTGGTTGAGGAATCGGTAAACACGCTGCAGCGGCGAACTCGGTCCAGGAAATGGATGCTCGCCGTGCTCTTGATCATTCTCGGCACGGCGGCGGCGAGCATAGCTTTCAGATCGTCTCGCGATGCTCCTCCGGGTCCCTTGGTCACTCGGCGGCTCACCGCGGATCAATACCGAAATATTGTCGCCGATGTCTTTGGCGAGGACATCGATCTGGGCGGACGACTCGAGCCTGATCTGAGAGCGGACGGTCTCATTGCAGTGGGCGCCGCTCAGGTCAGCATCGCGCCGGCGGGAATGGAACAGTACGATGCGATGGCGCGCGCCGTCGCGAATCAGATCTTGGATACAAAGCATCGTGACAGCGTGCTGCCCTGTCGACCCGCGGCAACGGCGGCGTTCGATGTGTCTTGTGCACGCCCGTTTCTCACGAAGGTCGGGCGGCTGCTCTATCGGCGTCCGCTCACGGCGATGGAACTGCAGGCTTACCTCAAGGCGGCGCAAATCGGCGCTGCAGCGAGCGGAAATTTCTACGACGGTGTGGCACTCAGCGTTGCCGGCATGTTGTCTTCGCCGAAATTTTTGTTCCGTGAGGAAGCGCTGGAGCCGGATCCGCAGCATCGTGGCCGCTATCGATTGGATGCCTATTCGAAGGCCTCCCAGCTAAGCTTCTTCCTGTGGAATTCAGCGCCCGATGGGGCATTGTTGGACGCGGCGGCCAAGGGGGAGCTCAATTCCAAACAGGGGTTGGCGCGGCAGGTCAATCGGATGATGGCATCGCCCCGTCTGGAGGCGGGCATGCGCGCGTTCTTCGTCGATGACTTCCGCTTCGATGAGTTCGAAACGCTGGCGAAGGACGCAATGCTATTTCCGAAGTTCGATGCCGCGGTCGCAGCCGAATCGCGCGAACAGACGCTGCGCACGATCATCGATGTTGTGCTGACGCGTGATGCGGACTATCGCGAGATTTTTACGACCAAAAAGACCTTCATGACTCCCGAACTGGGCAGCGTCTACCAGGTGCCCATATTCGCTGCGGGTCCCAATGGTTCGCCCGACGCATGGCAACCCTACGAGTTTCCGGCGAACGACCCACGCGGTGGCATTTTGACGCAGGTTGCTTTTACCGCGTTGCACTCTCCGGCCGGTCGCAGCTCTCCGACCATACGGGGCAAGGCGCTGCGCGAGATCATGTTGTGCCAGCACGTTCCCTCACCCCCGGGAGATGTCGATTTCTCGAAGTTCGAACTCGCCAGCGCGCGTGGCGATTCTACCGCCCGGGTCAGGTTGAGTGTTCATGCCAGCGTTCCGGCCTGTGCCGGTTGTCATAAGCTCATGGATCCGTTGGGGCTTTCATTGGAGCATTTCGATGGGGCCGGAGAGTACCGCAGCGCTGATCACGGCGCTCCGATCGATGCGAGCGGCTCGCTTGATAATGTGGCCTACGCCGATTCCCCCGGGTTGGCGCGCGCGGTCGCCGCGAATCCTGCCGCCGCATCCTGCCTGGTAGACCGGCTCACGGCGCGCGCTTTAGGGCGCGCCCCCTCATCCGGAGAGCGCTTGTGGCTGGCGCAACTCAAGCAGTCATTTGCGACCGAAGGCTATCGCATGAAGCAACTGATGCAGGACATTGCACAAAGCGATGCCCTGTACCGAGCCTCGATGCCCACGGAAAACGCCGGACGATCGGGAGCGTTTGCGACCATTCCGATGCCCGATCCGTTGATAACCCGCGATCAGGAGCTGCAAAAATGAATTCTCGATTTACGCGCAGATCGGTGCTTCGAGGCATGCTCAACGGGACTGCCGTGTCCCTGGCGTTGCCCTTTTTGGATTGCTTCTTGAACGAACGGGGAACGGCACTCGCATCCGGCGCGCCGCTCCCCGCCGTGTTCGGATCCTGGTTCCAAAACTTAAGTCTCAATCCGGGCCGCTGGAAGCCTGACCGTGTTGGAGCGGGCTTTCAGAACAACATAGAGCTGAAAATATTGGATCCGTTTCGAGAACGCATGAATGTCATCAGCGGCACCAAATACTTTTTGGACGGCCGCCCGCTGGAGACCCATGTCAGCGGCGTACAGATTGCGACGATGGGGTCGCTGCCTTTCGGGGCGACTTCGGATCCCAGCCTGGATACCTTCATTGCCGAGGTGATCGGAGCCCGCACGCGTTTTCGTTCCGTCGAGATTGCCTTGAGTGGCGGGCGGCAAAGCTTGAGCCGAGGCAAGGGCGGGGCGATCAATCCTTCTGAACCTTCGCCTGCGGCGTTGTATGCACGGCTGTTCGGCGCAGACTTTCGCGATCCCAACGCCGCACAGTTCACACCCGATCCACATGACATGGCGCGACGCAGTGTGCTGTCCGCGTTAACCGAGGAGCGCCGCCAGATCATGAGTAGCGTAGGCGCCGCGGATCGGGCCCGATTGGACGCTTACTTCACCTCAGTGCGACAGATCGAGCAGCAGCTCGACATCGCACTGACGGCGCCCGCGCCAATCGAATCGTGCCGCAAGCCTGAACTCGCTCCGCAGGACGAACCCGGCAAAACGGTCGGTGCGGTCGAGAAGAACAACAAGTTGTTCGGTGAACTCGTCGCGCATGCCATCGCCTGCGATCAGACCCGCGTGTTCAATGTCAACTTCGGAACGCAGGGCCTGCGTACGCCGGGCGGCGTGCGGGACTGGCATAGCCTGACACATGAGGAGCCCATCGATCCGAAGTTGGGTTATCAAAAGGATGTCACCTGGTTCATCAATTTCGCGACCGGCACTTTTGCGCAGTTTCTGCATGAGTTGGACGGTTACCGGGAAGGTGCCGGTTCGGTGCTCGATCGGGCCGTGGTGCTTTGGCAAACGGATCACGGCTATGCGCGCACTCATACCATGGACGATCTGCCGATCTTCACCATCGGCGGCGGAGCCGGGAAGTTGAAGACTGGCATGCACATCGTGGCAACCGGTGATCCGAGCACCCGCGTCGGTTTGACCGTGCAACAAGCCATGGGGGTGTCAGTCAATTCCTGGGGCCGTTTGTCCAACAATACCTCCAAGCCCTTCACGGAACTGCTGGCTTAAGGACTCAGCCAGTGAAACCGGCAATGAGAGTGTATTCGGCACTGAGCGCGATCGGCATTGCGGTCAGCGTCGGATACCTCTTGGAACACGCCCGAGCCGTCTCGCATGCAGCGGATGTCGCGGGAATGTTGGTGACCCCGCAGGGAGTTACATTGCAGCCGCTCGGCAAGGCGCAAGGCTACGATCTTGGTAAGTCGACCGCGTCGGCCATTGCACGCGATGAGATTGCGTACGCGGACACGCGCGGCCTGACTCTCTATACATCGGACAAAGATCCCCTCGGCAAACCTTCCTGCGTCGATGACTGCGCGAAGTCTTTCCGACCTTTTCTTGCGGCAAGCAACAGTCAGGTACTGGGCGACTGGTCGTTGCTCGACCGCAGCGACGGCACAAAGCAATGGGCCTTGAAGGGCAAGGCCCTATACACTTATGTGAAGGATGTGGATCCGGGCTCGGTGCGGGGCGTCAGTCCCGCCAACTCTGGAGCATTGCGCAAAAATAGACTGGGCGTGATGGTGGGCGGCGGCTATCGGGGCGAGTTTCACGATAATCAGTCAACGACTGACTCCTTCCCCAGTGAATGGAAACCCGCGCTGCTCTACCCGCTCACCGGCGTTGCGCTACCCGCCGCTGTTGCGGTGAAAGAAATGCCCGATGCCGCCGCATTTGTGTTCGTCGGTCACGGCGGATACACGCTTTATGAGTTCGTCGGCGGCAGGCCCTCGGATGCGCAAAAATGCGCGCTGACCTCTTGCAAGAATTGGCACCCATTGGCAGCGGCGCAATTGGCGGAGCCGGTCGGTGACTTTACCGTGGTCGATCGCACCGATGGGATAAGGCAGTGGGCCTACAAGAATAGGCTCCTGTACACCTACGCTGAAGATTTGGCGCCGGGATATGCAAACGGCATCGGCGTTGATGAGCGTTGGGTCGTCGCCGCGGTCATGCGCTATTACATGCCCGCGAATGTGAGCATTCAAAAAACACCGGGGCAGGGAAGTCTGCTCGCCACGGCCAATGGGATGACCCTGTATCGGCGTGATGGCTATATTTTCCAGTCCGGGGGAGGGCACAGCCTGCGCCATGGTCAGCCGCCGCGGCCCGCCGTCGGTCGTGACATTGGTGCTGACCCGCATTGCGCGAACGAGTGCGAGAAGGTGTGGCATCCCTTTCTCGCACCGGCGAACGCGCAACCGTGGGGATTTTGGGATGTGCTCGCTCGAAGCGATGGCGCAAAACAGTGGGCGTATCAGGGATACGCCTTGTGGACCTACGCCGGCGACCAGAAGCCCGGTGACATGAACGGGCATGATACCTATGACATTGTCGTGAGCGATGAGCCCACAAGGATCGTGGATGTGGGGACGCCGATGGACGGCGGCGCCAGCCTGTGGTGGTCGATCGCGCTGCCATAGAAAATGTTCTCCGATACCGTCTCATACCCTGTGCCGATGATCGTGCGTCCCGGAAGCGGCTGCGATTTGCTGGTGCGGCTCGTGTCGTTGTTGGTCGCGCTGTTGGCTTTGACTGCGCCGGTTCATGCTGAGGAGTTCGACAGGTCACTGGTGCAGCGAGGAAGATATTTGGCGATCGCCGGAGACTGCATAAGCTGCCACACGCGCGCGGGAGGCGCGCCCTTTGCAGGAGGTCTCGCACTTCATACCCCCTTCGGAACCCTGTATTCCACCAACATCACACCTGATCCGCAGACTGGCATAGGCAGCTGGAGCGAGGCAGAGTTCGCCCGGGCGCTACGGCAAGGCATTGGCAGGAACGGGGAGCATCTGTATCCGGTGTTTCCCTATCCCTACTTCACGAAAATCAGCGATGCGGATGTGGCCGCCTTGTATGCGTTCTTGAGAGCCATCCCGGCGGTCAAGCACGTCGCGCCGGCGAATGACATGACATTTCCCTTTGGAGAGCGGCGGCTACTCGGGGTGTGGAAGGCCTTGTACTTCCAGGAAGGTCGTTTCACCGCGGACGCCGGCAAGTCCGCCCAATGGAACCGCGGTGCTTATCTTGTAGAGGGGCTCGGTCACTGCAGTGCATGCCACACGCCGCGAAACTCTCTTGGCGGGGAAAAGGCCGATCAGCTGATGACCGGCGGCGTCTACCAAGAGAGTCTCGACGATCAACCCATCGACTGGTCCGCTGTCAATCTTACTTCGGGTCCGAACGGCTTGCAGGCATGGCCGGTGCAGGATCTAACCAACTACCTTAAGCTCGGTTTCAGCCCGCATGCCAGTGTCTCCGGGCCGATGATCAGCGTGGTGATGAATAGCACGCGAAGCTTGACGCGCGAAGACGATGAGGCAATTGCAACCTATCTCAAGGCCATGGCGCCCAATCGACAGAATGACGCTCACCCACCGTCAGATCGGCTGATGAAGGCGGGCGAGCCTTTGTACAGCATCCATTGCGGCACTTGTCACTTGCCCACCGGACTCGGCTCTGACTCGACGGCACCCCCCTTAGCCGGAAGCGCAGTGGTCCTGACACCGAATCCTGCATCGATGATCAACATTGTGCTGCGCGGACCGATTCTACCCGACCAAGCACCCTCGCCCGAGTGGCAGAATCGCAAATGGCAGGCCATGCCGGCGTTCGGCGGGAAGCTCAGCGATGCGGACGCCGCTGCACTGCTGAGCTACGTACGCGGTTCTTGGGGCAACAAGGAAGGAGCCGTCACCGAGGACCAGATCGCGAGGCAGCGCTGATGATTTTTGAGGACGGACGATGAAACGACCGGTCAATGATGCGGAGCGGCGCTCGTTGGGTCTCGATGCGCCCATCAGTAGGCGCGACTTTTTGAACGGCAGCCTCATCGCCGCGGGCAGCGCGCTGGCGCTGCCCGTAAGGTCAGCTACTGCGGATACCTTCACCGGATATGGCGGTGTAGGCGACTATGCCCGGTCCAACGGCAACACCTGGCCCGTGGTGCAGGCGGCGCATCGGCTACGCGACCAGGGTTACAGCGAGGCCACCTTGGCCGCTGCGCGGGACGCCGGTCAGTTTGACTTGGTGGTCGTGGGCGGAGGCATCGCGGCCTTGAGCGCCGCACACCGATATCGCCAATTACGCGGTGCCGGCGCGCGCATCTTGATTCTCGAGAATCATCCCATGCCGGGCGGCGAGGCGAAGCAGAACGAGTTCGAGGTCGATGGTGTTCGTCTGCTGGGGCCGCAGGGGTCGAACGACTTTGGGCAGCCAGGGCAGCGCCGCGATTCGCTCACCGATTCCTTCTTCGAGGAGTTTAAGCTGCCGCGCGAGTACCAGTGGCAGGCTTGGGACGGAGCGCTCACGCCGTTGCGCTTCGCTCGCGACAACTATTCGAACATGGATGGCTTCCAGGAGACGCAGGTAGACGTCGGTTATTTCTTCGATCGCGCGCAGGGCGCCGAAAACCCTGGCTGGCGCTGCAATATCTGGTCGTCCGCGCTCAAGGACACGCCTTACTCGGACACCGCGCGGCGCGATCTGTTGCGCTGGCGGGCCGATCACGGCTTTTTAAGCGAAGCGGAGAATCGCCACCTCGACACGCTCACTTACCGCGAATATCTGGAGAAGGTGCGCGGTTACGACGTTGCCGTCACGCGCATGGTGGAGCCGATCGTCGGATTGTTGGCGGGCGTCAGCACCGACGCGGCCAGCGCGCGATTGGGACGGCAATTGGTGCAAGATCCAACCCGGCCCATGGCGCTGTCCTTCCCCGGCGGCAATTCGCCGTTCCCGCGCGCGCTGCTGCGCGCACTGCTGCCGGCGGCGCTGCCGGGCCAGGATTTCGACAGTCTGATGTACGGAAAGCTGAATTTTGCTGCGCTCGATAGCGCCGCCGAAAACGTGCGCATGCGACTCGAGGCCACCGCGCTGCGCGTGCAGCATTCGGGCGGTAAGGATCAGGTCAAAGTGATCTATGTGCGGGGCGGGCGATTGTTCAAGGTGCGCGCGGGCCAGGTTGTGATGGCCAGCGGCGGCTGGGTCAATAAACACCTGTTGATCGACATGCCTGCGGATTTGCGCAGCGCCTACGAGCAGTTTTTCTACGCGCCGGCGCTCATCGTCAATGTGGCGCTGCGTCAGTGGCGCTTCCTCTACGATCTTAATATCACGGCCTGCCGCTGGTTCGATGACACCGACGGCATCGGCTACTGTTGCAACTTGCGGCAGAACATGGTGACCGCCAAGTACGCCCCGCCGTTGCATCCGGACAAGCCCGCCGTGTTGAGCTTTTACTTAGGGTTGCCGGTGCCGGGTCTGCCGGCTGAGAAACAAGGCATGGCGGCACGGGCGCGCCTGCTCAACACCACATATGCGGACTTTGAGGTCATGATCCGCAGGCAGATGCTGCGGCTGTTCGGCGCCTCGGGCTTTATCCCCAAGCGCGACATCGCCGCCATCGTTCTCAATCGCTGGGGTCACGGACGTTTGATCGAGCCGCCGGGCTTTCATTATGGCGTCGACGGCAAGCCCAGTCCGTTGGAGCGTGTGCGTCAAGGCTACGGGCGCATCAGCATCGGCCACTCGGAGCTGAATGGCGCGCAACACTGGGGCTCCGCGCTCGAGTATGGTCGCAAAGCCGCCGAGCGGGCGGCCACGGCGGCTTGAGCCAAGAGGTGAAATTAGCTCAACCACTGATGCGTCGCGAGCCGCAGCACGGCAGAGACCACCGAGAGATGCGGTTGAGATTGCAGTTCGAATAGATATCCCACGGCGCCCAAGACCAGACCATTGATCAGTAAAGCGGCCGCGCCGGCGGTAAGTTTGGAAGTGATGGCGTTCATGAGAGTCTCCTTCGGTAAATGGTTGTCATCGATCCTTACGGGGAGAACACAGCAAGGGCCGTGCCAGTTGCACGCGGCAGCAAAAAAAGCCGTTTGAAGGGGAATTCTCGGTAAATGGGCACGATGGGGTGACCGCGGACAGTGTCCGCGGACAAGACGGACGGACAGTGGCCTTTCGCGGGAATTGCGGCGGCCGCGCGGCGCGGCCATTTTGGGATGGATGCCGTTCGACAGCCGCCGATTACTTTGTTGACTTAATGGCCTGAAGCAGCCGGGGCGGCGGGTTTCTCCATGCCGATTCGTAGAGTCTTGTAGTTCAAGAGCGCGTTGTAGAGCATGCGAAATTCGCCGAAGTTCTGCCATCGATAAACGGGGTTGGTGGCAAACATCAACACCTGTCCTGAATCCACCGGTGATAGCACGATGGCGGGCCGGTCCTTGACCTCATCCGCGCCATTCATGAAGCCGCTGAGCACGTTCTTCTCCCCGCCCGGGAACTCCATCAAGACGTTTTGCTTATCGCGCAGCGGCACAAAGAGCAATGCGGTGCTGGCCCAACGCACCGAGAGCGAGTGCTCGGTGTAGCCGTAGAAAATCGGGTTGGCCGGTTGTAATACATTGGCGCTGACAATGGGGCCTGGGGCGGAAAAAGCCGCCGACGGCTTATTGACCTCGATGTCGGGGGTCAGGCCGAACTCTGCCGGCACTGCGCTCGAGGCTCCCAGGGTGATCAGCGTGCCACCGTCGCTCACGAATTTGCGCAATTCCTCCAAGCCGGCCAAGCCCATGCCGCCGCGGATGTCGGGCGAGGAACCGTAATCTCCCAAGTACTTGTACCGGGCCGTCCGGGTGTAGGGCAGCGGCTGGCCGTACACGGGGATGTCGTAAACGACATCCTTGGCCGAGCGGCCTTGGCTGGGAATAATGATGACATCGTACTTGGCGCGAAGTTTTCCCGCGCGCACCTGCTCTTTAAAGATCAGTTGGTACGGCGTTTCAGACTGGTCAAAGGCATAACGTACCCAGCCGACATTCTGGGTGCTCCCCCAGGTGCTGTACATCGCGATGCGCGGCGTCGCCGCTTCGTGCGTGTGGATGTTGGGCTTGTCGGTCAAGGCGACTGCGTTAAGGCCCAGCGGAATCACCGCGGCCTTCAGCTTTTGATAGGCCCCACCATTGACGATGAACGAGCCGGCCGGAATCGTGTGATTGTTCGATGTAAAGGACTGCTCGGCGATCTGAATCGAAACGCCGCGCAGCCGATTGCGCAGCGTGGCGAGATTGATCGAGCCATGGTCGAGCACGGCGTAGGCGGGCGCGGAGGGCGCATCGATCGTGCCTTGGGGATCATCATGGTTGACCGCCTGGACCGGGATGTCGAGCGCGGTCTTGTCCGCGCTTTCCACCACCGCCACATGCGCCATCAGGCCCATCGTCCACGCCGCGTCGTCGTAGGTTTTCAGTTTGGTATCGGGAAAGACCTGCTTGCTGAGCAGGGTCTTGGCGAGCGGGCCGTAGGGCTGATCGAGCTTGACCACGAATGAGCCTTGCGGGTAGCTGCCCTCCTTGACTTTTATCGTCCCGGTCGAGGCGCCGACCTCGATGCCTTGCAGGCGCAATAAATTGATCACGATGGCCGCGCGTGTCATGTCGGACTGGCCGCCGGCAATAATAAAGGCGTAGGGCGGCTTCGTCTGGCCCGCCGTGATCGCGTCACGACTTTTCTTGTAAAAGTTTTCCAGCACGGCTTGAGGAAACAGGGAGGTCTGCTGCAATCCCGTGAGCAACGCGGTTTCCATGTAGTTGGTGTTATCGCGCATCGACCACTGCACGGCATCATAGGCAGGCGAAGGCCGGTACCACTCGCGGGTGGTTTGATCGTCGGGATGGAGATTGTCGGTGGCGCCCGGGACCGGCTTCACGTGACGCAGCATGGTGGTGGCGCCTCCATTGCCGAAAGTCTCGTACATGCGGACCAGGCCATTGTGATTGGACGACATGAAGGCCACGTAGCCGGGCGACCACATATCGACGAAGTTGTGCGTCCAGACGCCCGGCAGGCCGTACTTGGTCAATTGCGCCACCTCGAAATTCGCGAACCACGGCATTTCACCGTACAGGATCGGATCGAGCATGGAGTTTTGCGGCGCTTGCCCGCTGAAGGTGTAGAGAAACGGCTCCGACTCGTGCAGGTCGTGCATGATCGGCGGATGCCAGTCGAGATAGAACCCCAGGAGATTGCGCGGGCTCAATCCGGTGTAGTTGATGTCACGATTGTTGTCGTGAAAAATGTACTTTCCCCAGTAGGGCACGTTGTGCACCGGCGCGAGGTCGTCGGTATCGTCGATCTTGTTGCGGTAATACCAGTCGGTGTAACGGTCGCGGCCATCGGGGTCCGTGGCCGGATTGATGGCGATGATCACGTTCGCGCGAATTCCGCTGATCACGGCACTGTCTTCGACGGCCAGCCGGTAAGCCAACTCCATCAGCATTTCGGGTGGGCCCGTTTCCGAGCTGTGTAGGCCACCTAGGACGACATACATCGGTTTGCTCTGTGCGATGATTTCGTGCGCCTGCGCTTCGCTGATCGTGCGCGGGTCGGCGAGCTTCGCGAGATTTTGCCGATTAACGTCCACGTTACGAATATTCTCTTCGGCGGAAATCAGGACAATGACCGTATCGCGCCCTTCCTCGGTCTTGCCGGTAGGAATGATTTTCACGCGCGGCGACTTGTCGGCGAGAGCACGGTAGTACTTGAGAATGTCGGCGTAGTAATGCAGGACGCGTGGCGCGCCAATATCGTCTCCCAGCACCGTACGCGGCGTGGGTACGGTGCTCGAGGTAGGCAGATGATCCACCAGGGGGCTGGTGAACTCCGGTTTGGTTATCCATTGCTGCTCATGCTGGGCGAAGACTGCGTCCATGGGTTGGTCTGCGGCCCTGGTCTGGGCGATGCTCATGACGCCTAAAGCGAGTAGCGCGAGTGTCTTTACGTGCATTCTTGTTTTCCTGTGAACTTGAGCCGGCCCCCGCAAAACGACTTGCTCGCCGAGGGGCGCATTGTACGCCGCGTCCATGCCGGCAGTGAACCAAGGGATATCGGCGGTGAGGTTCTTCAGCGCGCGTCGGTGGCGAAGTTCATCGGGATGATGCCAGATCGTTCACCAGCTTGGTGACCGCGCCGTTCAAATTCACCTCACGCTTCATGTGTGGTTCCCAGTCCTGAATGATCAAAGAGCGGATCGGTTCGGGCCAAGCTCGCGACCACAGCCCGTGTTGCTCCGCATAAGGCACATATCCTGGGTAATCTTCCGCGACCAATACTCCGGCGGTATAGAAGAGCACCGCGTGCCATAAGCCCTGGGAAACAGCGTATAGGCTCCGCTCCAATTCGCATAGGCCACGGCCTCGACCCGCACGGGCTGCGTTGGCCAGGCAATGTCGTAAATCCTCTCCAGCGATCGACGCAACTCCAAGGCGTGTTGGTCGAAGCTTACTTCGAATGGTGCTCCGCTTTCTCCTTCGCCTTTAGAGGCAAAGCAGTATCTCCCGATTGTTTGATGAAATGCGGTTATTTGTTCTGGATTGCAGCAAGCTCAGTCGGCTCGATTACATGGCCGCGTAGGATGATTTTGGCGATACCCGCGTAAGCTTCAATTGTTTGCGTCGGATCGTGGCGGAGCAGAAGGAGGTTTGCACGTTTACCAACCTGCACACTCCCGATTTCATTGTCCAACTGAAAAGCCTGTGCATTGGACAAGGTTGCCGCTTGAAAAATCTGCGCTGGCGTCACGCCGGCCTCGATCAGCCGCTGCATCTCAAACCAGCCGTTAAGACCGGGCGGATTGCTGTAGATCGGCGCGCTAGGCGTGTCGGTCCCAAACAGCAGACGCGCATGATTCTCCGCCAGATATCGGGTGGCGCGCTCTACTCTGCCGACGAGTAATGCGTACCCCGCATGCAGGCGCGTGTCCGCAGACTTGCCGGTGCCATTTGGCGCCGGCGGGATTTCGGAGACGAGCTCATCGTGAAACCATTGGCCCTCCTTGGTTCCATACCACTCTATTAAGCTTGGCGGCAGCGCGCGTGCGAGCATGGGATCAGAGAGGAATGACGGATCGAACAGGTTTTGCAGGCCGGCCATGACTTGAATGGTCGGCTGCCACCCCATTTTCTGCGAAACGACACGGTCCAAAATCGCTTTCACAGCGGGTGTAAGTTCGGTCGTCGATGAATCTTCGTTCCAATTCCACAAGCCGTGCGCAATGATATCGACACCTGAATCGACTCCAAACTGCTGGGCTTCCTGAGCGTTCGCATGCAACAGTACCGGCAGACCGGCAGCGTGGGCTGCGCGCACCAATGCTCGGGTGGTTTCGAGCCGGGGTACCGGCAGATTCCGTTGATCGCCAAAGCCTCGCTCGAAGAAAGTCTTTACGCAGATAGCGCCATCCGACTTCATTCGCGCCACCACCGCCTCGGGCGTATGCGCTGCCGCCTCAACACCGGCAGGTAAGCTAGATGCGTCCCCGGTCTCGACTATCATGTAGGGCCAGCTGTCGTAGCGGGCGGGCTTCGGAACATAGACCATGGGATACCCGTCAATGAGCGCGGCGCCTCCACAGAAATACGTGTCAGGTACGATTGCCTGAGAATTCCAGCGGCTCATGGCCTCAGGTGTCGAAATCAGGTCGACGAGGGTTGTGAAGCCGAAAAATAGGAAACTCCGTGGCACTTGATTCCTTGCAGCCCGCGCGATATCGGGGTGCAGCTTCTCCTGTTCAGGGGTCATCCCGGCAAGAGAGCTCAAGTGCACGTGGCTGTCTATCAAACCCGGGACCAGATAAAGGCCGCGGCCGTCGATGATCTGAAGATCAAAACGGCTTCCATGCTGCGCGCCCACGGAGCTGCCGCTGGAAATCCTTACGATTTTATCGCCGTGGATCAACACAGTCGCATTCTTAAGAGGCGTCACGCGCTCAGCCGAGACGATCGTGACGTGTTCAATTCGCACGTCGCGCGCGGAGGCTGAGATACAGGACAAGCCCAATACGCTGGAACACAGGAAAAATGCGGGCATACGAAGATGTCTTTGAATGCGATTCATATTTGTCTCTGAGGTGAGTGCCAGGGTACTCTCGCAACACCGATACTGCGAGCAGAGCTGCCGGCGTGAATGGCAGTTTAGCGGAAAAGCCCAACAGCATTAATGGTCCGCAATTGGCCAAGGTTCGGCGTCCATCAGATCCGCTCATGTGCCTTGGTAGAATACCTAGCTCCAGATACAAAACGGGGACATGCCATTCATGGCTTCCAATATCGACTCGAGTGTTGTTGCATGCGTGTCGGAAAAGGAGTGGGCGCGGTGGCTTGCCACAAATCACGCTGACTCAAAAGGCGTGTGGCTGCGATTTTTTAAGAAGGCCTCAGGGACTGCGTCGGTGAACCACCGTGAGGCATTGGCAATCGCACTTTGCTATGGGTGGATCGACGGGCAGCTGAAGAAGTACGACGGGGAATCATGGCTTCGTAAGTTTACGCCTCGCCGCCCAAAGAGCATTTGGTCCAAACGCAATCGTGAAATTGTCGAACAGCTCGTGGATGCCGGCAAAATGAAGACCGCAGGATTGAAAGAGATAGCCGCGGCCAAGGAGGACGGTCGGTGGGATCGAGCTTATGACTCACCGAGTAAAATGACCGTCCCAGGAGAGTTTGTGAAGGCGATCGCCAAGAACAAGAAAGCGAGGCAGTTCTTCAAGACACTGAGCAAAGCGAACATTTATGCGATCGCGTGGCGCCTGCAAACGGCCAAGAAGCCGGAAACTCGGGACAAGCGCATGAAGGCAATTATTGCCATGCTTGCCAAGGGGAAAGCCTTCCACGCGTGACAGCGGCCCTTCAACCATCCGCGGATTTCCCTTATTCAATCCGGAAGCGTGTACGAAAGGTCGTACGAGTGCTCTCCGTTTGCGATGTTGATTGCGAAGGTGCCGGCGATTCCTTTTAGTTGCCCCGTTCCCGAGCCGGGCACGACGATGATGGACATTGTTTTCCCATTGCGGTCCATTGTCGCAGAATGCTGTAGCGCGAACGTGCCTTGCTTTCCAGCGAGGGTTCCGGTGAACACCTCGATTGCCACATAACCCGCGACTCCTTGCTTGGGATCTCCACCCGAGAACATCTCCCCTATAGTTGCGCCATCGAGGTCGCCTACCATCTTCTTATTGATAGAGAGTCGACCCAGCCCTTCAGCTGGAGGTGGTGAGAGCGGCTTGATGTCCACAGTAAATGTGCCACGCGCATGATGCATCGTCGAGGATTCCTGTTGTTGCCCTAGTAGGGCAGGCGAGAATAAGGTAGTCGGAAGAAGGATAGCGAAAAGGGCAGCGAGGCGTTTCATACGGCGGAAATTTTACCGAGTCCATCATGTAATTCAACCGGGCACCTACGCTCACGGCAATTTTAACGGCTGACGGGCGCTGTCGCGCTCAGTCGATATCCACGGCAAACCGCTTGAGGTCGGCGAGCGAGCAATGCGCAAGCGCACCCTCATGGGTGGCCCGCAACGCCACGCGCGGTGCTTGGCCCGCATTGAAGGCCTCTTGCCAGCGCGGCGCGCACAGGCACCAGCGATCGCCTGGCTGCAGGCCCGAAAAACCGAACTCCGGGACCGGCGTCGAGAGATCGTTGCCGCGGGATTTCGAGTACGCGAGGAACCCCGCGGTCATGACTGCACAGACCGTGTGACTGCCGACGTCTTCGCGGCTTGTGTCGCAGCACCCGTCGCGGAAGAAACCGGTCATGGGTTTCAGCGAGCAGACCTCGAGCCGCTCGCCGAGCACATTGCGGGCATTCGGCCGGCCGCCGCCGTCGTTCGTATCTTCCCTCAGCATCACAGGTTCGTGCATAGCCCTTGGAGCTCCTCGATCTTATTCGCTGCAGACGCAAACTACCTCTCCCAAAAAAACCATGTCAGCGGTCTCTAAAGACCAGAAACTGCGCGCAGAATTGAGCCGAGGTGTTCCAGCTGATTTCCCATCCGGAATATACAACTCGCGGTAGTCTCGAAACGGGGAGTTTCATGAAGCTATGGGCAATGGCCTTTGGGTTGCTGGCGGTGTACGGAAGCGCGCAGGGAGAAACCATCGTCTGGCAGCCGGCCGCCGGCCATACGCAAGTGGCGATTTGGCCGGGGGTGGTACCCGATTCCCAGCCTGCGCCAGGACCGGAAACCGCAACAGTAAGCGACGAGCTGTTGGCAGGCAAGCCAACGACCGCGGTGATCAACGTGACCCGGCCGACGATGACGGTGTTTGCGCCGATCGGGAAGAACACGGGGGCCGCAGTCGTGGTGATTCCGGGAGGCGGCTTTCAGATGCTTGCCATCGATCTCGAAGGCACTGAGGTCTGCGACTGGCTGACCTCCAGAGGCATCACGTGCGTGCTGTTGAAGTATCGCGTACCGAGCGCACCGTATGACTGGAAATGCGATTGCCGTCCGCACAATCTGTCGATATCGGTGCCGTCGTTGCAGGATGTGCAAAGAACGATGAAGCTGGTGCGCTTTCATGCCGCCGAGTGGCGCATTGATCCGCACAAGGTTGGTGTGCTGGGATTTTCGGCGGGCGGATTCCTGGTGGCGGAGATCAGCACAAACTTCGAGCGCCGCCTGTACGCGCCCGTAGACTCGGCAGATAACGAAAGCGCCCGACCGGATTTCGCCATGCCCATCTATCCAGGCCATCTCGCCACCGCGAATGGCACACTGAATCCCAATATCCCGGTATCGAGCAAGACACCCCCCACGTTTCTGGTACAGGCAGAAGATGACTACGTGGATGGCGTTAAGCAGTCGCTGGTCTACTACACCGCGCTGGAGAAGGCGCACGTACCGGCTGAAATGCATCTATACGCACACGGCGGCCATGCATTCGGCTTGCGGCGGACGAAGCTATCGATAACCGGCTGGCCTGATTTGGCCGAAACGTGGCTGCGGGCGATCGGCATCCTCCAGAGCTGAGCATGCTAAATTCTGCGCGAGCGCTATCTCAATGTGTCGGTATCTTCTTTGCTGGCTCGAGGTCGCCGAGACCAGAGCCTTCGAAGCCCAAGAACATCCGCAGGTTCTCCAGACCACCCTGAGCCTCCATCGTCCTGCTTTCGAGTTCATCTAGATTGCGCGCGCCAAGCTTGTCCAGAGCAGCGCTGGCGGCTGTCGCACCCGCAATCTGGAGCGTAGTTTCAAATGCGTGCATCGATTCCATGAGCGAGGTCAGGATTCCATGAAACCAGGCATAGCTCTGCAACTCCTCATGGGGCATCAAATTTAGCGAACCGCTTTTCCGGACCGCCTGCCAAGGGCCGTCCCGAGCAGCATTGGTGGATCAATGGGACCGGCCGACGATAAGTCGGTAGCCTAAATCAAGCGCATCAAACATCCCGGCAGTTGGCTGGCGGGTCGGCATCGGGCGCGACACTTCCGGCTTCGGTACCGAACACGAGGATGCGGCTCTGATCGTTTAACTGCAGGGCCTCCTTATGATCGTTATGTCTCATGAGCTCGATCAGCCCGGCGACGCCGGCCGCTCCAGAGTAGCCGACGTTGACTGAGCAGCCGGCCTCGCCCTGATTTAGGAAATCGTGGGCGTGCACCGCGGCCGCATCGTCGATCGTCAAGAAGCAATCTGCACGCTGCTTGAGAATGGACCACGCAATCGCGGAGGCCTCGCCGCAAGAGAGCATGCCCATAATGGTTTCAAGGTTGCCGGCAACACTCGCGGCGTGTCCCGCTTTCGCGCTTGCCAAAAGGCACGCAGCCGTGTCGGGTTCAACCACGATAATCATCGGTCGGTGCGTCCCGGACTGCTCGGCGAGGAATCCAGCGACGGCCGCAGCCAAGCCGCCTACGCCGCCCTGAAGGAATACATGAGTGGGGAGCGGGCCTTCGAGCTGCTGCATTATTTCGAGCATCATCACGGCGTACCCTTGAATGATTTCCGCGGGCACCTGCTCAAATGGCTCGACGCTGGTATCGGCGATGAGCACCCACCCGTGGTCCCGCGCCGCCTCGCGCGCCAAGTACACGGATTCATCGTATGTGCCGGCTGTCCTTCGGACCGTGGCCCCGAGTTGCCGCATCTTTGTTTCACGAGCCTGCGAGGCGTGCTCATGCATGAAAACCACGCAGTTACAACCGATATTCTTGGCGGCGAAAGCGACCGATACGCCGTGATTGCCGTCGGTGGCGCAGCATAGAGTAATGGCCGAGGTCTTCTGGGCACATTCTCCGGCGAAGAGGTCATGTAGTGGGGCCTGCTCACCGCGCGTACCAAGCATCCGCTGAACTTCGCGGGCCGCGGCATAGGCGCCACCGAGCGTTTTGAAGCTGCCGAGGGAAAAGCGAGTCGACTCGTCTTTGTATAAAACTTCGGCTACGCCGAGACGAGCCGCGAGCGATGTGAGTTTGCGCAAGGGTGTCGGGGAATAGCCGGGCCACTGCCGAATTTGGCCGAGCGCATCGGCCGCCGATTGAAGCGAGACGATGCGAAGCTCTGCAGCCGATACGGGTCCACGATGCGCGTAAGGGTTGATTTTCAACCGGACTGCGCTCACCGTCTTACCACCCCGAGAACCCGAGAAGACCCCAATGGTAGAACGTGCCTGCGCACGACAGGAACACCAGCGTCGAGAATATCGTGAAGAGCCGGCGCCTGGCGACCCATCGCGACTTTGTCGAGACTAGCAATAGCGTGAGTGCGATCGTAGCGAGCGCCGCCAAAAAAAACATCCAACAGGCGACCGGGAAAAGAGTCCCAGGATATTTCGTAAGCAGGGCATCGATGTCCGTCAACCACGGGGCAACGCCGATCACAGCAAGGGTAAAAGCGGCCAGCCACAGGCAAGGCACGATTCCCCACCATGGCGCCGCAGCGCGAGCGCGCAAGTCCCGCGCCGCTTGGATCGTGCCCGACAGGGCGGTAAGAATGCTCAAAGTTACAATGATGACAAGCCAGGGTGGGCTCGAGAAGAAGCCTATGCGCTCCCGCGGATCAGCACCCGTAGGGTCAAGCAGCAGCAGGCGCCCCTGTTCTTGCCGAAAGGCGATCCGATTTGGACCGTCGACCTCTCGATAGTCGCCGTCGTCGCTGGGTGCGAACCTGGCGACATCCGCCATCAAGCCCCTAACCAGCAGTTCCCCATTGGCGGTTCGCTCGACCGAGGTCGTGGAGAAATTCAGCAGCGCACGCTCGGTGCGAAAATACGCTCGACGCAAGGGACGGTAAGTGCCTTCGACATCGAGGGATTCGTGATTCGTTGCAACAGGCTGGCTCGGGAGTCGCTGCGGCAGAGCCTGAAGATACGAGCCTATGAGGTAAGGCAGCTTCTCAACCAGCCGCAGGCCGCCCTCAGTGTTAACTGCCACGAATATCCCTAAGTCCATGGACGGCACGATCAGCATGATGGCGTGTTGGTATCGCGTATCGCCGTCATGACCGAGCGCCAACTGAGAGCCCGGGAACGGAAATTGAAAAAACCCGTGGTGGATCGCGCCGAACCCGCGCGCGTTTGAAAACGAAGGCTCAAACAAAGCGTGCACGCTCTCTTCGCTCAATACCCCCGCTGCCGAGAAACGCTTGGGATCTAACAATGCTCGCATGTACAGCGTCATGTCGTTAGCGCTTGCCGCCAAGGCGCCGGCCGGGGCGTAGTGTGTAATGTATTCGGCAGGCGCGCGCTTGAGTTGCGCCTCTTGCCAGATAAACCCCTCACTGAGATGAGCGGCGGTATCGGCATTCATCGGCTGCGGCAGACCGCGCGCCTTCGCAAGTTCGATCGGCAGATTCTCGCGGAATGTCGCCGTACGAAGGCCTAGAGGTCGGAGTATTCGCTGTTCGGCGTATACCTCCCAGGGCAATTGAGTAACCTGCGTCACGATCATTGCAGCAAGCGCAGCGCCGTAATTGGAGTACACCGCGATCTGCCCAGGCGGCCGCGCACGTCGCGGGCGATAGCGGGCCAGGTAGGCGGCGACCGGCATCTCCAGATGGGGATCATCTATTTCCATGTGACCCAGAATGGTTTCTTCGAATCCGGCCGTGTGAGTCATGAGATGCCGGATTAGAATCGGCTCGGCGAATCCATCGTCGGGCACCTGCAGATTCGCCGGAAGATAGCGGTTGATGGGATCATCCATCGCGATGCGATGCTGCTCCCTCAACTGCATAAGGGCGATCCAGACTACGGTCTTGGAGATGGAGCCGATACGGGTGAGCGTGTCGGCAGTCATGCCCCGTTGCGGAATTAAGGCCGCAACGCCGTACCCTTTTGCCAGCAGAACGGTCGAATGATCGACCACCGCGACACCGACGCCTGCAATGTGATCGCGACGCATGGCTTCGGCAACCGCCCCATCGACGAAGGCCGGAAGCCCCGCCACCCGATCGGGCGCATGCGGCACGCTCGCCGGCATCGACCCTGCATCTTGGTGAACCTCGCCCGCCGTTGGCGCCGCAGTCGCGACGGCAAAAATAGCCGCGCTAGCGCACAGCACCGACCTTACCGCTGGGCGCTGCCGCCGCAAAGGTTTATCGCTTACGAGCGATCATATCGGCGATCGCCATGACAATAACGTCGGGACGATCGTGAGCGACGTCGTGCGAGCTCTTGTCCGCGACCACCAGCTGCCGATTATCCGCGCGTGCTGCAAATTCCCGGTGCGCGTCTCTCCACGCCCGAGCGCCCTCCGGTGCCTCGAACGGGGTCTGCTCGGAGACAATTACGATTACCGGTATGGAACGAGGCCAGGAAGTTTTATGGAAGGCGCGCGCGGTCTCGGTAAAAGACGCTGATACCGCCAACAATTGGCGGCTGGCATTCGTGGGAGGGGCGGCCTTTGCCGCCTCAATGATTGGAGCATACAGTTTGATCATCCGACCGATCTCTTGGTCGGTAAAAAACTCCGGAACATTCGCGTCGACCAAAACTGCGCCGGCGATCCAGTCGGGGTGCTGGCGCGCAAGATACGTAGCGATCTCACCAGCAATTGAATGCGCGACAAGAATGACATCGTGGGTTGCCCCGAGGACCTTCAAACCGTTGGCAAGGTCGGCAGTCGCGCTCTTTACATCCCACGGACCTTTGACTTCATCGCTGGCCCCAAAGCCCGCTCGATCATAAGTGATGATCTCTGATCCTGTTTGCTTCGCCAACTGAGGGACCAAAGCACTCCAATACGAAGAATCCAAGCCGCCACCCGCATCGAGCACGATAACGGGCAAGTGGCCGGGCGTGACGTGGAATGCAGTGCGGTGCCCGTCTCTCGCGATCATTTGGGTCGAACCGTCATCCCCGGGATTGGCCATCGCTGCCGTTGCAGGCGCGAGGAGCAAAAGCCCAGCGAGCCATAAACTTCGTGCAGTTTGCATTCATCACCTCATGTGTACGCCGGCAAGTTCATAAACTTGCCGCGGCCTTACGCAGATACGACGATCTGGGACCCGAATCGCCTAATTGAGACACACAGCCCGTTTTGGGTCCAGTTATACCTTGTGAGGACCAATCTGGCAAATAGGAGGCTTAGCTGAGCCGGGCGTAAATATAAGATTGGTGCGGACTCCAGAGTCGACCATCGCCGCGAATTAGCGGTCTCCCGCTTATGCTTTTCGGAGCCTCGAGGGCGTCGACTTTTTGGTGCGGCGAGCTTTCTTTGGCGATCTACTCGACGCATCGTGGGGGGATTTGCTGGGCGGCCCGCCGCTGTCCTGCTGCTCCGGTGTGCGCAGCAAACCGAGTAACTCGTCATCGGAACTCGTGCAGCCGGCCAATAAGCTTGCCTCGTCGCAACCTGGGGCGAGAATGTAGGCATGTCCCATCGACGAATCGATATAGGCGCATTGGCCGGGTTCCAAAATCACCGGCTCATAGAATTCGGTGTGGACTGCGACGCGACCCGTTAGGACATAAATGAATTCCTCGCCGTGGTGGCGTATCAATTCACCAAATTCTTCCACGCTTTTGGCCAGGACACGTCCGAAGATCGGGATCATGCGCTTTTTACGCAAGTCGGGGCAAAGGAAGAAGTATTCGTAGTTGGGCGTTTCTACGCGAAGTGCGCTGTCTTTGGTTCCGACACTGCGCCGGGTCATGGCTCTGCCGGCTGGTTCGTCGCCCGACGCAAACAGCTCCGACATGCGGATGTTTAGCCGCTTGCTGATCTGCATCAATTTGTCGTAACCGAGAGTCAGGCGTCCATGCTCCACCTTCGCCAGCGTCGAGCGCGGAATACCGGTCTTGTCACTCATTTCCTGGAGCGTCCAGCCGCTCTGGGTCCGTAAGTTACGGATCAGGCTCCCGAGGGTAGGCGCGTCATTGTTCATTTCCGAGAATCCAAAGTCTTGGCTGCAAAAAAATGAATTATCGCGCAACATTGTAGCAGTGCCCTGTTAACGTAGCTCGCTGGAGAAGCAAGTCGTATCAGAGGCACGCACTGTTGACACGCCCGTTGTCCGCCGATATGGTCCCAAATGGGACTCCGGGTTCCCATCAGGGTCTCTTTGCTTCCGCAACTTCATGATGACTGAAACATCACCGTTTTCTCTGTACTCTGATGAGGCACCTGCCGGTGCGCCCAGCGTAGATTCCGATCCCTTCAGCATCGAATTCTTGAAAGATCCGTATCCCGGCCACGCCACGTTGCGTGAAGCTGGACCGGTGGTATGGCTTTCACGATATCGAATAGCAGCCTCAGCTCGTTATCAGGAAGTGCGCCACGCGCTCAACGATCACAAGACGTTTTCTTCCGCACGCGGTGTCGGGATGGCGGATTTTGAGCGTCACGGGCGATTTCGACTGCCTAGTTTGATTTTGGAGGCCGACCCACCGACGCATACTCGCGCGCGCGCTGCGCTCATCAAGGCGTTGTCGCCCGCGGTCATGAGATCGCTGCGGGATCGCTTCGCCGGCGTCGCCGCCGAGATGGTGGACACTCTGGTTGCCAAGGGACGCTTTGACGGTTGTACGGAACTAGCCGAAGCTTTTCCGTTGCGAGTCTTTCCAGACGCGATCGGAATGCGGCCCGATAATCGTGATCATCTTTTGTCATATGGCGACATGGTGTTCAATTCATTCGGCCCAGCGAATGAGCTGTTTCAGGCCGCCGCGCTGCGAGCGAAGGAAGTATTTCCTTGGGTCGAAGCTGAGGCGCTGCGCCAACATCTTAAGCCCGATGGCTTTGGGATGATTCTCTATCAATGCGCAGACGCCGGCGAGATTACCGAGGACGAAGCGCACAAGCTGGTGCGCGCCATGCTGACGGCCGGGGTGGACACGACAGTCAATGGCATCGGCGCGGTGCTTTTTGCAATGGCACGGTTCCCGCAGCAATGGCAAATAATGTGTGCGGATCCGACTCGGCTGGCCAAGCAGGCTTTTGAGGAAGCCGTGCGCTTTGAATCGCCTGTACAGACCTTCTTTCGCACCGTAACCACGCGCACGCAGTGGGGCGGCATCGAACTCGAGGAAGGACGGAAAGTTCTTTTATTTCTCGGGGCGGCGAATCGCGATCCGCATCAGTGGAACTCAGCAGATGAATACAACATCGAACGCAAAGTGCAGGGTCACGTCGGTTTCGGCGCAGGAATTCACGTGTGCGTTGGGCAACTCTTGGCTCGACTGGAAGGCGAGGTCGTACTACAGGCGCTTGCCCGACGCGCCCGATTCATCGAACTTGATGGCGAACCGGAGCGGCGGTTTAACAATACTCTGCGGGGTTTAAAGCATTTGCCGCTGCGCGTGGTTGGATACTAGCGAACGGGCCGCCGGGGCGATTGCGTCGATTTCAACCAGCGCGCTGATGTTCGTAGAGCGGCCCGGACCCGACAATGCGACCCGTCGCATCGAGATCGCACTTTAGTGCGGCTCGATGCGGCTCGTCGTATCCTGAGCAAGACGGGAAGGCGACAGCGCTGTTTCGGTGATCCCGAATTCGAGCAGGTCCTCATCAATTGACCTCCCCATCGCAAGCGCCGCGGCGGCGCGACTCAAGGCGGGCGCTGTCTGGATACCGTATCCGCCAAGCGCGGCGTGCCAAAAGAATTCCGGTTGTACGGGATCGAAGCCAACGACTGGCGAACGATCATGCACAAATGACCGCAACCCTGCCCACTTGTGAGTTACTCGCGTGACTTCGAGCGTGGTTGCTCGTTCGATCCGATCGACTGCAATTGCAATATCAAGATCGTCGGCTTGAGCATCGCAGGGGTCGCAGGCGGTTTCGTCCGCAGGCGACAGCAGCAGCATGCCGGCGTCGGGTTTAAGATAAAATTCCTCATCCGCATCGACCAACATCGGCCAATCCTGAATCAGGTGCTCCGGCGGGGGCTTGATCAAACAGGCCGTGCGTTTTCGCGGCTGCAATCCTACATTGAGGGCTCCTGCGAGTTTTCCCACCTGATCTGCCCAAGGGCCGGCGGCATTGACAATCATTTCGGCCCGGAACGTATCGCTGGCGGTTGATGCCGTCCAAGTGCCGCGATTCCTCTCCAGTTGAATGACTTGTGCGCCGGTTGTCAGGGTTCCGCGCCGCGACTGCAGAAGTCTCAAATACCCTTGGTGCAACTCGTGCACCTCGATGTCCCCGGAATTTTTGATATAGGCACCGCCCCACAAATCATCGGATCGAAGCATCGGATGGAGAGCGCGCGCTTCGCCTACGGTTTTGACTTCGACGCCGTTGCCGCATGCGGCGGTTGCCAAGAATCGGGAAAGCGAGTCCGATTGGCTCGATCTCGCGATCAAAAGAACGGCGCGCGGCTTAAGCAAAGGCACAGCGCCGAAATCGGCGCCGGGCGAATCGAAGAATCGGCGGCTGGCCCGCGTCAATGCGCGAACCGTATTGTTCCCGTAGTACTCGAAAAACACCGCGGCGGATCGCCCCGTGGAGTGATATCCCGGTCGCGGTTCCATCTCGAGCAAGCGCACCGATGCGTGCTTGGCCAGGTGAGCCGCTACGGAGGCGCCGGCCATGCCGGCGCCGATAACGACGATGTCTTGCTCGAACTGCATCGATCAGCGGCTCGCCGACTCAAGAGTCGCGGCTTTCACGTCCAATCGATATTTGTCATCAAGCGACACTTCGGGGTGCGGGTTCACTGAGTCAACCATGCTGGTTCCGCTTGATTTAAATGCATGGGGTTCCACTGCGAGCGTCGCCTCAGAAAAAATTGGCGCGCCGTCGTTACAAGGATAATCCTATATGGGTATAATGATCCTGTCCAGGGCTATATTACCAATAACGGAGAAAGGCACCTTATCAGAGCGTCTGCATAAGCGAGTCTTTTGCGATCCTGTGTCGAGATCAGAGCGAGGGTCAGCCTGGTGAGAACTAGCCATGAGGAGACAATGGTGACCAATATTCTGATAACGGTGGGCTCCATGGCGTTCAAAGCGCGCTGGGAAGAATCGCGCTCTCCGCGGACGTGCGCTGCGTTTCGGCGTTTGCTGCCATATTCTCAGAGCATCATTCATGCTCGTTGGAGCGGCGAAGCTTGTTGGATTCCTTTAGGGGCATTCGATCTCGGCGCTCCTTCCGAAAATCCGACGAGCACGCCGGCTCCCGGTGAAATCCTTTTTTACCCGGGCGGAATCAGTGAGACGGAGATTTTGTTTCCCTATGGGGCGACACGATTCTCGAGCATCGCTGGAGAGTTGAAAGGCAACCATTTTCTGACTGTCGTCGAGAATCAAGAGTCCTTGGCGGAGCTGGGAAGGCAGATCCTGCTGAAGGGAAGCATGCCAGTCCGATTCGGATAGGACGGAAAACTTGTCACAATCGTTAACACAAAAATATGGGGATCTGTTAATGCGCCAAACGTCAGCATCATTCGTCTGCGCCGCCGTCACTTGCATAGGGCTCGCTGCAGCCGTCAGTAGGCCCGCCAACGGGCAAACTGCCGTTGGCGCGGAATCTTCAACCGATACCGGGCTTGCCGAAATCATCGTGACCGCGACACGACGGTCGGAGCGCCTTCAGGATGTTCCGATGAGCATCACCGCGCTGACCGGCGAGGAACTCACCAAACGCGGCGCAAACGATGTCAACGACATCATTGCCAACTCTCCCGGCCTTGCCAATCCCTCGCAGGGCCTAGGCACTGCAAACAATCTCATTATCAGAGGAGTGGCGACCGGGGCGGGATCTACTCTCGCCCAGGCCACCGTATCGCTGATGCTCGACGACATCGACTTAAATCCCGGCGCAGTTACTTTCGGGACTACGGATCCCAAGATCGTGGATGTGCAGCAAGTGGAAATACTGCGAGGTCCGCAAGGCACCCTTTTCGGTGCAGGCTCTTTGAGCGGCGTCGTGCGCTACATTTCCAATAAACCTAATTTGAATGAATACTCCGGATCGGTGCAGGTCACAGGTTCGTCAACCGACGGCGGAGGAGCTTCAGAAGACGTAACCGGCGTGCTCAATGCGCCGTTGATCGAGGGGAAGCTCGGCGCTCGACTCGCAGCCTACTACGACAACGATGCGGGCTGGGTGGACGACCAAGGTCGCGGACTCTCGAACGTCAATGGCACGCACACCTACGGGGTCCGTTTTTCGCTCAGCGCGAAACCGACCGATGAGCTTTCGGTGATCTTCACCGGCATGGACGATAGAACAAATGAACTGGGCAGCACGGCGTCATATTATTTCGCGCAGCCGGGCATACCCGACTATAAGACGCAGCAACCTTACTACTCTGAGGGCAGTGCAAGACTCGACACTCACATCTTCAACCTGCTGACAACCTGGCAGCCTGCCTGGGGCACTATCGTTTCCACGACGAATTATTTCGATCGGTACATCAACGGGACGCAAGATCTGGGCAACCTCCTTCCAGCGCTCGGCGTGACAATTCCGCCGGGCGTCGCTCCATCAGCGCCGAGCGTTGCCCCCAATACAATTCACGACATTTCGCAAGAATTCAGGTTCGATTCTCCGCAGATGGGTCCGTTTCGGTACAACGCCGGCGTGTTTTATCAGAGGGTCGCGAGCGACCCGAGTCAGGTGGTCACGACCAATTCTCCTGATGCGCCGCTCGCCTTGGGCGCCTATATCTGGGCCGTGCAATGGCAGGCGGCGGCGTTTGGCAGCGCGACCTACACACTCGCGGATCGCATCGATTTCACCGCCGGCGCGCGCTTCAGCAAAGATGTCGTTCACTTCGTCACCATCGAGAGCGGGTTGCTTGCGGGAGCCAACTCCGCGGGCGGCGAGGTGGATAAGCCGGTGACCCCCCGTGCTGCCATCACTTTCCGACAGACCAACGATCTGACCTGGTATGTGCAGGCTGCCAAGGGCTATCGTGTCGGCGGACCAAACGCCACGGCCGGCAATAACTCGACCCTGTCCTCTTACCACCCCGACAGTCTGTGGAACTATGAGCTGGGGAGTAAGGCGCGCCTGTTCAATGGCATGCTCAATCTCGACACTTCTCTCTATGACATTGAGTGGAGCAATATGCAGGTGGGGTTGGTGACGCCACAAGGCTTCAACTACATCGGCAATGGCGGCAAATCGAGGATCTACGGGTTCGAAGAGGAGCTCACCTTCAAGGCGACTCCGTGGCTGGAGCTCGGCGGCACCGTCTCTGCTGATCATGCCGCGACCACATCGGCCGCCTCGATCAGTCGCGTCAGTTTCGGTGCGGCCGGACCCGCGCCAGATTTGGAACCGAACGCGGCGACCTCGAATGGCGTGGTATCCGGATATCGATTGCCTGGATCTCCCGAACTGCAGGGCTCACTGTACGGCGAAGCTCAGTTTCATGTTCTCGACTATGCGTCGTACGTTCGCATCAGCGGACAGTACGTCGGCTCTGCCTACACTGACTTTAATTCCCAAGGCTTGAAATTTGGAGATTACACTGTGGGTAATCTGCGGGCGGGCATCAAGTTTCCGCACGTTGAAGTTATCGCGTTCGTCAACAATTTCACCAACAGCGACGCCCTGTCTTCGGCCCTTGACCTGTCGCTGTTCAATGTCCCGACGGGCTACAGAATTCGACCGCGCACCGTGGGTTTGACGCTGCGCGCTGGTTTCTAGTTAAAAGCCTGGGCCGCCTGCATTCGCCAATGCCGGCGGCCCACATTTGGGATGATGCGCGGGACCGGCGCCGCAAACGGTTTACCGCTTCAGAGCGATCATATCGGTGATCGCCTTGACGATAACGTCGGCGGGATGGCTGCTTTCAGGCGACCCGTTCCGAGTAGATGGTGCAAGGCAAAACGCCAAGCTTCCAATTGTCGCTGCTTGATGCGGCGCGCTAAAAATTTCTGTCTGTAGGCCGCCGCCGCATTCTCATTGCGCGTTCATTGTGCGGTATTTCGTAGTCGCCAAATTTATTCCGCGGCGGCTGCGCACTATAGTTCGCACTCCTCAAATTTTTAAGGACATATCCCAATGAACAGATACTCAGGAGCAATGAAATGCTTCGTAGCGAGCTGCGCACTGTCGATTCTTCCGTTGGCCGCGTTTGCACAGAACTACGTGCAAACCAACTTGGTGTCGGATATCCCGCAAGCGCCCAATGCCGATGGAACGACTGTCATCATCGATGCGCATTTGAAAAATGCGTGGGGACTCGCGCGAGGCGCGGCAACGCCGTGGTGGGTGAACAACAACGGCACGGGGACGTCCACTTTGTATTCGGGCGACGGCGCGATCACACCATTGGTTGTCACGGTTCCCAATGCCAAGGGCGTCACGGCTCCCTCGAGACCAACGGGGATGATATTCAATGGCAGCAAGGACTTTGCTATTGCGCCCATAAACAATCCGGCGGCGAGCAATCCCGCGGCTTTTATCTTCGCGACCAATAACGGCACGATTTCAGCCTGGGGGCCGCCGGCAACACCCGTCACGGCGACCGGCGCGTCGATCGCGCTCACCGAGGTGGATGAATCGAAAGAGGGCGCCAACTTCGTCGGACTCACATGGGTCGAATCCGAGGGCAAACACTTTCTCCTTGCCGCCAATTTCAGCGGAAATAAAGTCGAGATGTTCGACACGAACTTCAAGCGCGTGCACTTGAGCGAAGAAGAATTCGATGATGACCGCCTGCCGCGCGACTTCGCACCCTACAACGTGCAAGCGGTGGGCGCGAATGTCGTTGTGACGTACGCCAAGCAAAATTCCGCCAAGACCGGCGCCGATGACAATTGCGGCGATGACTGCGGTTTCGTTGATGTCTTCACGGCGAAGGGGAAGTTGCTTCAGCGGCTGGAGCACGGTCCGTGGCTCAGGGCTCCCTGGGGAGTGGCGTTGGCCTCTCAGGACTTCGGATTCTTCAGCCATGATTTGTTGATCGGCAATCGGTTCGGCGGAACGATCGCCGCATTCGACGTCGTGAGCGGAAAGTTCCTGGGGAACTTGCTCGATGCGAACGACGCACCCATTGCGATCGACGGCCTCTGGGGACTCGAGTTCGACAATCGAGGCAGTAACGAAGCCGGTACGACGGCAACACCTTCGACTGGCCCTGCTCTTTTCTTCTCGGCAGGGATTAATGGCTATGCGGACGGCCTTTTCGGGACTCTCACGCCCTCCAAGGCTCAGCTGAACGCGGAAGATCACGAATAGGACGGAATCTTAAGTTCGCGGTGACCGGCCTTCGCTGGAGAAGGCCGGTATCACCCCCGCCGGAAGACTTGCCTCATCTTTGTTCGGCACCGGTCGACGATGTAGTTCCCATTTCTTCGCACGAGACCTGCAGTCGCCCCAACGAGCACTGTGCAAACCTTGCAACGAGCGTGGGTGCGAACCGCGCGAACGTTTCACGCGATTGCTTGTTGGCCGAGATCGCGAGCAGCTGCCATCCGGCCGACGTCCGGCGTAGCGACAACGCGGTTCCCGGCAAAGCCACATCGGACAACTCAATCTGGAGTTCTCCTCCCGCGCCGTCGTCCGTTGCGCTGGCCAATGCACGGCGCACATGCTTCTCGACCAGCTCCGCGTAAGTCAGATCTGGCGCCCCGGGCGCTGCAATTCCCGAGGGCTGAGGCGCGCTGTCGATGACATGTTGAGCCGGCAACTGTGACGACACATCCAGCTCGTCGCGGCGCGATTCGTCATCGGGATATCGGAAGCCGTCGCGGTCCATGCTGTCATCGCCCCGTGTCGTTCCCTCTAGTGCCGATTCGGCCCATGGCGTCGATCCAGCCCCTGTCGCGCGCGGCCCGGTATCCTGCGACGCGAGCTCTGCCCATTGCCAGGCGAACTTGGGGGTGGTCATCAGGGCGCGAAACAGCTGAATTTCAAGTAGCGTGGGGGCGATGGGCGGTCCTGCGGCCGGCTGACTGCCGTCACCATCGGCCGCCATCGGCTCATCTCCCGCCGTAGCCGGTGGTGCGACGGAGCCGCTGAGAGAATTGATCGGGCCGCTCACCTTAAGCTCACCTCAGCGAGCGCGTTGGCCTGCAAGTCCTGGGCGGCTTGTTCGGCGGCGCGCCCGTCCCGGTCGGCGCGCTCAAGTTGCCATTTCTTCGCGAGTATCAACAACGCCTCGTGTCTGGCGTGCGCACGCATGTACGCGCGGCGTGCGTGCGCGGCCGTTGTCCGTGCGGCGGCCACCGCGGCCTCGGCGGCGCGCAGCAGGTTCTGCAGCTCCTCGAGGCGCGCGCGCCGCAATTCGCAGCGCCGCGCGATCACGGCCAGGCCGTTTGCGGAAACAGCGCGTCGCAGGTTGTTTACAACCGCATCGACGTAGCCTTGCTGCTCACTGTCAAACGCGCGCTGAGCTTCGCCGCAATGGGCACGCACGGCCTGCCGCTCCGATTCCCTGCGACGCAGCACTCCGTTTTTAAGCTTCACCTCGTCCATTGCAAGACACGCGCGCCTCTCTTGCACCGCCAACAGCGGCTGCAATTTGAAGGGCGCGCTCATCTCGCCAGCTCCTCCAGCAGCCGCACGTTGTCGTCGAACCCGCTGAGATGGCTCGCGGGTTGCTGCAGAAACTGGCGGATCGATTCGATGTTGCGGATCGCCTCGTCCGCCTGACTATCGCTGCCCGCCTTATATTCACCGATTTGCACGAGCAGCTCGACTTCCTGGTACTTTGCAAGCTGCCTGCGCAGAGCCGCCGCAGCCCTGAGGTGCTCCGTCCCTGCGACTCGGGGCATGGTGCGGCTGGCGCTCGCGAGCACGTCGATGGCGGGGAACTGGTTGGCAGCCGCCAGCTTGCGCGACAGATGAATATGTCCGTCCAGAATGGAGCGAACTTCGT
Organism: Steroidobacteraceae bacterium; assembly: GCA_036495805.1. GTDB lineage: Bacteria > Pseudomonadota > Gammaproteobacteria > Steroidobacterales > Steroidobacteraceae > Bog-1198. The sequence goes on from DASXMG010000069.1 coordinate 52,387, forward strand.
CGCCGATCGGATCGCCTTCCTCGTCCTCCAAAAGCACCGTATAGAACGCCGTGATGGATCCGCGGTCGTTGTTGCCGCTACGCTCGAATACCCGCGGCAGGGTTGAAAACACCGACGGCGGGTAGCCACGCCGCGCGGGCGGTTCGCCGACGGCCAATCCCACATCGCGCAGCGCGCGGGCGAACCGGGTGACCGAGTCGAGCAACAGCAGTACCCGTCGGCCTTGATCGCGAAAGTACTCCGCAATCGCGGTTCCGACGTACGCGGCCCGGCTACGCTCCAAAGCGGGCCGGTCCGACGTGGCGACGACCAGGACGCTCTTGCGCAAGCCTTCCGCGCCCAGGTGATCTTCCATGAACTCCCGCACTTCGCGCCCGCGCTCGCCGAGCAGGACGATGACGTTGATCTCGGCCGAGCTGCGCGCGAGCATGCCGAGCAGCGTGCTCTTACCTCCGCCGGCCGCCGCGAATATACCTACGCGTTGACCTTCGCCGACCGTCAGGAGCGCATCGATTGCGCGTACCCCGCTGTGAAAGGGGTTACAGATGGGTGCGCGCGTCAGCGCATTGGGCGCGTCCCGGTGTACGGGCACCGGCGTCAGTCCGGATGGCTCGGCGCCGCCGTCGACAACGCGGCCGAGCGCGTCCACGACACGGCCGAGCAAACCAGCCCCGGCGCCCACCGTGGCCTGCTGTCCCCGCGACACAACCTCCGTCAGTGCGGATACCCCGTTGAGGGTTCCGAGCGGGGTTAACAGCGTGAGGCCGCGGCCTATTCCCACAACCTCCGCCATCAAGCGCTGGCCGCCGAGCGGGTCGCGCAGCTCGCACACTTCGCCGATTTTCGCGCTGACACCGGTGACCCGCAGCAAGGTACCGTACGCCTCCGCCACGCGACCGATCCGCTTGAGCGGATCGACGCTGCGAAGTCCCGCGAGCAGGGGATCCTCCGGCTCGAGTCGCGCCGTCTCGAGTCGCGCCGTCTCGAGTCGAGCGGCGGTCACGATTGCCGCTCCCGAGCAACGGCCGCGAGCTGCTCGCGGACTGACTCAAGCTGCGCGGGCAGTCCGGCCTCGATACGGCCGAGCTCTGACTCGATGATGCAGGTGAACGGGGCGGCGTGGGGATCGATCGATACCTGCGCCGTCTCAATCTCCGGATGGCCCGCGTGCCATTGCGTCAGCATCTCTCGGGTTGCATCCGCTGCGGACGCACACACGCGAATGCGCAGATGCCGTTCGGCTTGAACCGCGCGCAACGCTTCTGCCGCCAATGCCGCGACGAGCTCCGGCTGATTGAGACTCGGCGCGATGCGCTCAATGATGGAGACGGCCAGCGCGACGATACGCTCCTGAGATCGATCGAGAAACTGGCGCGCCTGCCGTTGGGCTTCCAGGAGGTGCCTGACCATTTGCGCCTGTGCGAACGCGGCACCTGCTGCGAAGCCCTCAGCGCGAGCCTGTTCCAGCAGCAAGCCGGCGCGGCGTTCGGCCGCCAGCATGACCCCCCCGGCTTCCTCCAACAGTCGCGCTAGTTCGGCTACATCGGCAAAGGCCCGGCGCGGAATGCGCGCACCCGCGACTGCGGTCAGTATCGGCTCGCGTTCCGTGAGGGTGATTGAGGTCATGCCGTTTCACCCAGGTCAGCCTCAGGGACCGTAGCGCGCAACCTCAAGCAATCCTCTACGACGTCAGGATCCAAGCACGGCGCAGGCGCGACTTCCGATGCGCGCCGCTCGAAGCACAGTCTCACGCTCTCGCCCCAGGCAGGGTGCACGCTCGCGGCGTAACCCATCAACTCCGCCGCTCCGCGACGCGTCAAGCGCTCGACGACAGCCGCACCGCCGTCTATGGCGGGCTCGATGTCAGCGCCGGTGGCATGTGCTCGAAATAATGAGTCCGGCTGACCCTTCAATATCCGCTCATAACGCGCCGCGCCAAGGGCGCTGCGCAGTCTCATCACATCGGCACGCGCAACCACCGTGCGCACCAGCCCGGGAAGCACCAACAAACCGAGGTCAAACGCACAATCCATCGTATCCGCCAAAGCCTCTTCGAGCCACGCAGCGCTTTGCAGCGGCTGGGCTTCGGCGTGCCGCAATGGTGCCGGCGCGCCGAACAGAAGCGGGCTTATCGTTGACAAGCGAATGGCGAGCCAGCGCCGGCAGAGGAAGTTCTTGCGCGCCTCGACCACAAGCTCCGGCGCGAGATCTGCAAACCAGCTGGGATGGATGGCATCGAGCGTCAAGCCTTGCAGCTTGAACCATGGCGCCAAGTCATTGCTTGCCGGCACGCAGTCACCCGCCCGGCGGCTTTGGCTTCGCCGGTCCATGCTCGCGCAGGTACTTAAACCCCGCACCACCAACGATCGCAAAACACAAAAGCCCCGCTGCCGCCGTCCAAGGCGCGCCCCAATAGCCGCCCGCAGTGCTCATGGTTGGCGTGGCCGCAACCGGATTTTGTGCCGCGCTACGCGTGAAAAACTTCACCGTCACGCGGTTGACATCGCGCAATCCTTCGATGCCGTCGGTGACGATGGCCTTGATGTCCGTTTCGCGCGATTCCAGCGCCGCTCCCGGCAGCTCAATGACGACGACCGACGCAGAAGCTGAGGGTTGCTTGTCGTCCAGCACATTGCGTTCCGGCATCGCAATGTGCACCCGCGCATCCACGACGCCGTCGAGCTGCATCAGTGTCTGCTCGACTTCCTGGGACAACGCGAAGACGTATCTTGCGCGCTCTTCCAGCGGCGAGGAAACAAATCCTTCCTTGGGGAAAACATCGCCCAGCGAATGCATCGGCGGCCGCGGCAGCCCGGACGCCTTGAGCACGGCGACCGCTCGAGGGATCTCCTCGTGGGCGACGCTGACGGACCACCCCTTGCTCTTCGCCACCGGTGTCTTCTGCGTGTCGATGTGTGCCGACAACAGGGCCGCCTGGACTTCGTTTGCTTGAGTTTCGCTGAGATCCGAGTAGAGCGGGGTCCTGTTGCAGCCGGCCAAGACGCCGGCAGCAAGCAACAGCGAACAAGCGTTGGCGCATCGCATGCGGGCTCTCAGCTCTGCTCGCGGAACAGTTGCTGCACGCCGTCGGAGGTCCGGTTGGCCACATTCGACGTCAGCTCGCAATGGAACAGGAATTCCTGCGCCTTCATCGCGAGCATCAGTATGTCGCCGGGCTGTGCCGGGCCCTGATTCGTCTGCAGCTCGAGCGCCTTCGAGCCGAGCGAGTCGGCATTGCCGTTGAGGCTCTGCAATGTCTGCATCACTGATCGAAGTCCGCCATCTTCGCTGCCGGAGACCTTCGCGGCCGGCGCTTGGGCCGGCGCCTGAACCGCGGAAGCGGCGTAGAGTGCGTGAAACTGAGCGACGTCAAATGTCGCAGGTTTAGCGGGGCCGGCCGCGGCATCGACGCCGGCGGTTTTCAATGCCGCCGGCACCAGGTCGAATGTAATTGCACTGATCGAGTCCATACCTCCTCCTCGCGACAATTCCTCCATGCGACGCCTGGCGTCTGAAGGTTTGCGCCGGTTTGCGCCGCGTTACTGTTTGCGGCCGAGCGAGTTCAGTCCGTCGCCGACGCTGGTGGTCGCTGTGTTCGCACTGGTGGCGAGGAATGAAAAGCGCATCGAGTCTGCCGTCAACTGAGTGATCACCGAGGGCTGATCCGCGCCAGTGTTGTTGAGCTGATTGGATTCTTGCTGGAGCACGTTCGCCTGATTGTTCAGCGACTGGCCCCAGGCCTTCGCCATTGCCTCGTACCAGGACTTGACGTCGCTGGTGCTCGGCGTCCCGGCGGCGGCCATTAAGGAACCCCGCGTCAGTGTTTGGGACAAAGACTGTCCCGCCGAAGTATTGACCGTCGTGGCAACCGGTGAGGGGGTCGCACTCAGATGGGAATAAACCGTGGTCATGATCGTTTCTCCTGATGATTGCTGGCGCCGGAACGTGTGCCCGGCAGTTTTAGATGCTCAATCTGTCCATTGCGCTCGACGAGCACTTCGCCTTCCTGCACGCCGGTCAGGCGGCCGCCCTGCGGAAGCTCCGCGCCGACGTAATAGCGCGAACCGTCCGCCGTAACGACGTAGGAATCCGCGCTGGATATGGCCGAGATGATGCGCATATCGGCCGCTGATGCAGGGTTGGCGGTCGGCTTCGCGTCCGCCTGCCCTGATTCGTCGAGATTGAAGGCGAGGACCCTTTTTAAGCCGACAATCTCGTGCATCGCGCGCGATTGGATGATCTCGGAGAGCATCTGCGGGTTGCCGAGGTGGCCGCGAACACTCACGGCACCGTCGCCTTCATAGCGCGCTTCGCTTGCGATGCCTGACAAGCGCAGCACTTCCTCCACATCGCCGGCGATGGCCGCATCCGGGCGGGGCACGGTGGCGGGTGTTGCCGGTGTTGTTGTTGCTGCGCTCTCCGGAACTGGCGCCGCCGGCGGGTGCTCGTCCAACGGCGAGGGATGCAATGCACCGGCCACGGCTGCCGCAATCGACAGCGTCGCGATGATGCCCCAGCGAAACTGCCGGAACAGCCTCTTGGCGTGGCGTTGCAGGGCAGCCGCGCGCGAGAGTGTTTCACCGGGGCGAACGCCCGTTGCGCCGGCGAGCGGTCCCACGGCGAGTTCGAATGCGGCGCTCCCGACTTCCACTGGGGTGCCGGCAGCAACGCACAGGGATCTTCCGGGTTCGAGCCGCGTTTCGCCCAGCATCAATGCGGCGTCGACGGCGCGCAGGAACAACTTCGTGTCCAGTTTGCTGAGAATACAATGATGCGTGGCGACGCCTGAGTCGCAGAGAATCACATCGCAGTCATCGCCGGCGCCGATGAGCAGCATGCCGGATGGCGCCAGTGGCGTGAGCGCGCCGCTGTGCACCCCCTTGAGGATGCGCAGGGTCAACGCCTGAGGTTGCGGCGCACTGCTTTCCTCGCTCATCGGCGATTCTCTGGTCGGTGATAATAAAGCGGCATCCATCTTGGCCTCCTCGTTCACGGGTTCCCCGGATCAGGCAGGGTCGCGGCCATCGCCGTGACGATTCGCGGCGAAATCAAGAACAGCCGCTGAGTGTGCTCGCGCTGCACGGTATCGCTGCGGAACAGGTGTCCCAGCAGCGGTATGCTCCCCAGCAAAGGGATCTTGTTGATGGTGTGCATGCTCTGTTGGCGGGTGAGTCCCCCCAGCAATAACCCCTGGCCCGCATCGATGATCGCTTGCGTGTTGACCGCGTTGTTCACCACCGATGGAACCGCCTGCTGCAGAGTTTGGCCGTTCATCCCCACCGTCGGTTGATTGGTCACCTGCAAGGTGCCGTCCTCGACCGTGACGAGCAGGCGGATCCGTTGTCGGCCGTTATCGACGATCACGTGCGGGGTTACGCGCAAGATCGTGCCGGCGTCGATGCCGAACAGGTCTTCGTCGTACGCACCGGCCACGGGGATGTATACCGACTGCGTGCTTTCGATCACGGCCTCGACATCGTTCAGCGTCACGACCTGCGGGCGCTGTACGATATTGGTGATGCCGATCTGCTCCAATGCGTTGACTCGCGCAATGAACGTCGACGCATTGCTGATGATGCTCGAGACTTGCAGGCCCAAGAGATTGCCGTTGGCATCCGTGGGCGGCGGCCCGCCGCCGAAACTGGCGCTGGTATTGCCGTGCTGATAGTTCCAGTTGACTCCCAGTTGCCGCTCCTTGGTGGTGTCGATATCGATGACGGTCGCGTCGAGTTGAATGATCAGGCTCTCGACGTCCAGGTCACGCACCAGGGACTCGTACATCGGCATGCGCTCCGGGAGGTCGCGAATGATCAAGGCGTTGCGGCCGGCGTCGGCGACAACGCGCGGCGAATCGCCATCATCGAGCAGGGCGTTGAACGCAGATTGCCGCGCTCCCGAGGACGCCTCCGGTGTTTCGCTGCTTGCGTTGGGCGTCGATCCATAACCCGATGCCGGTGCCGGTGCCCCTTCCGCCGCGGCGGAGTGCGATGGTCCCGCTTGCATGCCATTCAGATGGTCGCCGAGCGCTGCGAGACCTCTGCCGCGCAGCCCCGGAACTGACGCCGCGGAGAAGGACCCCGAACCGCCCCCACGATCCTGCTGGCCGAGAAGCTGCTTGAGAATCGTTGCGACGCCCGGCACCACGGTCCGCTGACTGCCGACGCCGAACGTGGTGTCAGCCGCAAAGGCATACTTCAGCGGTATGAAATGCAAGGTGACGCGATGTATCGGTTGCGGTTCTTGTGCCGAGGCGGATTTCGCACGGCGCGCCATGGCCGAACTCAGCTGCGTCAGTTGATCCAGAAATCGCGGTGTGCCGCTCGCCGATACCAGCCCGGTCTCCGGTCGGATGCGCATTGAATCGTTCGCATCGGTGAGGCCGAAACCCACCGATGCCTCCTTGAATGCGTCGATGTACGCAGGGTCGATTTGGAAGTAGCGGCTGGAGACCTCGCGGCCCTTGTAGATGTAGACGACACTGCCGTCGTAATAGGCCACGAGTCCGTTGGAATCCGCGATGCTCTTGAAGACCGTCGCCGCCGGGCCTTCGCGCGGGCCGTTGAGCGTGCCCGGCTCTTCCTGCACCGCGCGGCTGATGGTCACGGCAATCCCGAGATCGTCGAAGAAGCGCGTCAAGAAGCCATTCAGGGTCTCTCCCTGAAGCTGGTACGACACCTTCTCGTTGGGGAATGGAATGCGGGCCGCTTGCAGAGCGGGCGCCGCGCACAGCATTATCAACGCGGCGATGGCCGCCGCCACGGTGGATCGGCGCGGTGGCCGGCCGGCCGCAGGGCGCCGCGCGCTAACCACGGACTTGGCCCAGGGGAACGATGGGCACATCGCCGCTCAATTCCTGAAACGAGAGCACGGGCAACTCGAAGAATTCTCCTTCGATGAGCTTGCGCAAGTGGCGGCGGACATCCATCGAGCACAACATAACCGTGCGGTCAAAACCCGCTCCGGCGCTCGCGCGCGCTGCGCGAATCTCGCCGCCGATGCGCTGCAGCAGCTGCGGATCGATCGCCAGTTGTCCGGACTGCGGCGAACCGCGCAACAGTTGGCGCAAGGCGTCTTCGAGTTCCGGGTGCGCGATCAATGCGCTGATCGCCCGATCCGGACCAAGATGACGCTGCGTGATGTGCCGGCGCAGCGCGACGCGCACCTGCTCGACGATGGGCACGATGTCGCGCTCGCGCGCACTGACCTCCGTGATCGCTTCAAAAATATCCCGCAGTTGGCGGATCGGAACGCCCTCATCGAGCAAGCGCCTGAGTACCTCCGACACGCGCTGCGGAGCGGCCGCGCGCAACATCTCCTTGATCAGATCCGGATAATCGCGTGACCAGCGATTGAGCAGGTTGGAGGTCTCCTGAATGCCGGCGAACTGCGCCAGCTGGCGCCGCAAGGCAAGCGCCAAGCTCTGCTCGAGCAGTTCGACCGTGCCCAAGTCGGAATCGGCTATGCACACGCCGAAAGTCTTCAGGCGGTAGCGGCCGCTTTGAAGGTCGGCGGCGATGCGCAAGACGGGATTGGCAATCGGCGCGCCGTATTCTTCGCGCAAGCGTTCCGCCACGCGTAGCGCGGCGCCGCTCAGCCGCTCGCGCCCGTACGCCTCGATGACATCGGAACCGACCTCCAGCACCACTGCGGGAAGCGGCTTGAGATCCGGCTCGACATAAGGCGCTTCCAACGCGGGTCTGGCGCTCGAGGCCAGCCCCAATCTCGACAGCAAACCATGCAGCGCCGCCGACTCATTTCTGCGCTGCCAAAGTGCGACCGCGACCATCGGCAGTCCGAATGCAACGAATACAGGCCAGGGAAAGCCGGGCACGGCGGCCAGCAGCAGCGCGAGCACGCCCCCCGTCAGCATCACACGAGGATGTCCGCTGAGCTCGCGCGCTATCGAGGCACCTAAGTGCTGATCTTGAACTTCGCCGGCGGTGCGGGTGACGATCAGACCGGCGGCAATCGCCGACAGCAGCGCGGGTATCTGCGCCACGAGCCCATCGCCGATGGTGAGGATACTGTAAGTGCGCACGGCGTCGGCCAAGGGCAACCCGAGCTGCAGCACGCCGATCGCCAGGCCGCCGAGAATGTTGATGATGATGATGACGATGCCCGCAATCGAATCGCCGCGGACGAATTTCATCGCACCATCGAGCGCGCCGTGAAGCTGGCTCTCCACCTCCAGGCGTCGCCGGCGCCGCCGCGCCTCATCCTTGTCGATCAGGCCTGAGCGCAGATCCGAATCAATGGAGAGCTGTTTGCCCGGCATGGCGTCGAGCGTGAAACGCGCCGCGACCTCGGCGACGCGTTCCGCGCCCTTGGCGATAACGATGAACTGGACCACCGTGATGATGAGAAAGACCACAATTCCGACCACGAGATTGCCGCCGACCACCACCTGGCCGAACGTCTCGATGATGTGTCCTGCGTCAGCATCGAGCAGAATGAGGCGAGTGATTGCGATCGAGAGCGACAGCCGGAAAAGCGTGGTGAGCAACAGCACGCTTGGAAAGCTAGCGAACGCTGTCGGTCCCGGGATGTAAATTGCCAACAACAGCAAACCCACGCCGAACAAAATGTTCGCGGCGACCAGCACGTCGACGACGAGCACGGGTATCGGCAAAATCATCAGCGCAACGATTGCCACGACGCCGCCGGCCAGCAGGATGTCGCTGACGCTGCGCGGGCCGCGCAGCGCGCGCGCTCCGCGCCCCCAACTGATGATGAGCTCCTTCAGAACATTTCCCCCTGTTTTTACGAAGGCTCTCCGCATCATCGATGCGGCGCGTCTACGGGTTGACCGTAACATCACGCGCCACAGCTGCAAACCTAGTAGTGACCCCAGGTGTATGCGCGCAGTCCCGTGTTTTACAGTGCGATTACAGCGCGCACTCGAAGGAGAGCGTCGCGTTGGAAGGAGAGTGTCGCGTTGGAAGGAGAGTTCGTCTGTTCAGGCATTCTCGCGCGGTGTTTGCGGGATTCCCTCGCCCGTTCCTAGGGCGTCATCGGCGGGAGTTTGTAAATCGTACAACTCTGCAACTCGAGTGATCTGCGTTGGCGTGATGCCGACCACCAGGTAGCGGGTTCCAATTTTCACCAGCGCAAGCCGTTCTCGCGGGCCGAGAGCAATGACATGCACCAACTGCAACGGTCCGTCGCGCCGCACGACGCTGCCCCTCCAGCGCCGCAGCAGCCAAGTGGCTGCGGCTGCGGCGCCGAGGACGAGGAGCAGCGATGCGAGCAGCGAATAAATTCCTGCGCCGTCCGCGCTGTCGCTATTCGCAAACACGGCAGTCGGGTAGCTGCTGAGCGCAAGAAGCAGGGGAGGAATTTTCTGCGGCGCAATTTTTCGCATGGTCGTCACAGTCTGGTCACTTAGATTCTATAGCGTACATCCTATAGCCTACGAGTCGAAGCGCTAGCACAAACGAGGACGGCTAGGACGGCCGGCTGGCAAATTCATGCAGACAGCTGAGCACGTGATCAATGCCGTAGCGAGCCGCAAGCGCCCGCTGTTCGAGGGCGCGCTTGCGCAATTTTGCGCAGCCGCACCGGAGCCGCGCGCCGTGTTTGATGCGGCGCGTGACGCGCTGATTCTTACCAATCCCGCATTCATCGAGGAATTCGGCAGCATCCCCTCGTCGCGCACGGCGTTCGAGCGAGCGTTCGAACCGGTTACCGCCGCATCCGATCATGCGCCGAAGCTCGATGAGGCCGCTGAGACGCGCCGCGTCGAAGTCTTCTGTCCGCGCACCAGCCGCTGGTATCTGTTTCACTGGTCCCGCCTGCATGCGCCGGATGAGCGCGTCCTCATCATGTTGACGGCGCAGAATCTCACGGAGCGTATGGACACCTTGCGCCAACAACGTGCCTTGCAAGAGCAGCTGCTCTGCAGCTCGCGCGTGATGTCGGTGGGTGAAATGGCGACCACGCTCGCGCACGAGATCAATCAACCGCTTGCCACCATCGTGAACTGCCTCACCGCCTCGCGTGCGCTGCTCGGGCGGCGCGGTTCGAGCACGCAGCGTCTGCGCCAGGCCCTCGATCTGGCCTACGAGCAGGCAGGGCAGGCGGCCGCGGTGGTCACTCGCCTGCGCGAGTTCATCAGGAAGCGCGAGCCGCGGCGCGAGCCGCATTCGCTCCGAGCGCTGATCGAGCATGTGCTGCAGCTGCAGCAGCTGGATGCGCAAAAGCATCGGGTCCGCGTCGAGGTCAATCTGACGTTGCATCTGCCGCAAGTATGGATTGATCGAGTCATGGTGGAACAAGTCCTCGCCAATTTGGTGCGGAACGGCATCGAGGCGATGCGCCTCACCCGTCCCGCCGAGCGTGCGCTGTGCATCACCGCCCGCCAGGACATCGAGGGGCGCATCGAGGTTCGAGTTGCCGATCGCGGCCCTGCGGTTTCCATTTCGGATGAAGCGCAGCTGTTCACGCCGTTCTTCACCACCAAGCCGGACGGCATGGGCATCGGGCTGGCAATTTGCCGTTCCATCATCGAGTACCACGGCGGCCATCTGTATTTCGAGCGGCTCGCCGCCGGTGGGTCCGTGTTTGCATTCACCTTGCCGCCCGTGCCCGCATGAAGGAGCCGGGCGCGCCGATGGTTTATCTGGTCGACGACAATCAGCCGTTTCGTTGCTCGACTGCCCTGCTGCTCGAAACCGCCGGCTTGGAAGTGTGGCATTTCAGCGCCGGCGCCGCGCTCCTGGCGCAGTTGGATCAGGCTGCGCTGCCGTGCCTTGGCGCCTGCACGGTCAGCGATGTACGCATGCCCGACATGAGCGGGTTGGAGCTGCTGGAGGAATTGAAACGTCGCAAGTACGACATCCCGGTGATCTTGATCACCGCTCATGGCGATGTGCCGCTCGCCGTTGAGGCGATGCGCCGCGGTGCAGTGGATTTCATCGAAAAGCCCTTCGCCGGCGAGGTATTGATCGAGGCCATCCGCGTCGCCCCGCTCGAGGAGCTGGCACAGCCTCGCAGCAACATCGTGTCGGCGCCGCGGCAGCCGAACCCCAAACTCTCCTCGCTGACACGGCGCGAGCGCCAAGTGCTCGAGCTGGTCGTCGCCGGCAAATTCAACAAAATCATCGCGCACGATCTGGGCATCAGCACCAAGACGGTCGAGCTGCACCGTGCGAGCTTGATGGGCAAGCTCGGCGTGCGCAATGTGCCGGACCTCGTCAAGGTGTTTCTTGGCTGCGGGTAGTTTGGCCGAGCCGGTCTCGATCCAGGGCGCCTGGGATGTTCGCCCTGTAGTGCAGCGGCTGCAGCATTTGGCGGCGGCGAAAGCCACGGCGCTGCGCACTCTGTTCAGCAATCGGGATGTATTGATGCTCGATGGCGAGCCTGCCATGTCGTGGGCGTTCAGCCCGGCGCCGTTCGCGTCGCCGCACGGCGTGCTGCTTCGAGGAGCATCCGAAGAGATCTCAATGAGTCTCAATGAAGATGCGCTCACCGAGCGTCCCGGTGTTCGTGAATGGTGGGATTACGATGGGGACTCGCGGCTGCTGGCATGGACGCTCGCGCACGCGCCTCTCCTCGATGCCTTGGGCAGGGTGTTGCGCGAGCCGCTCATTCCGTACGCGTGGAGCGACACGGCACCGTCGTTGTGCGACGCCCTCAGCACCGTCGTGCTCACATTCACGGCAGCGGCGACCGACCGCCGCGTAACCAGCGGCGTGTTGCGTATGTCGGCCGCCATGGCGTCGCGTCTCGCCGGCAGCCCTGACTGGCTTCCACCGCAACAAATCCATCGCTGGGCGGCTCTGCCCGCATCGCTGCGCATCGAACTGCGCGGCATGCCTTTTCCATGGCGTGAGTTGACCGTCGCGGAAATCGGCGACGTCCTGGTGCTCGGCCGACGCGCCCAGTGCTGGCGCAAGCTGCACCTGGTGGCGGCGGCCACAGCCGGCGCTGCGCGATGGACCGCCTGTTATGACGATGGCCGCATCACCATTGTCGATGGTGCGCCGTATTTTTCAGCGGAGGTAATTATGATGGAACCCACCCCGGAGGCTGACGCGCCGGCTGCGGCACGAGCCCTGGAGAGCGTGCCGGTTACGGTCGACTTCGAGTTAGGCAGCCTTGCGCTGCCGCTCGGGGAGCTGGCCGCGCTCAAGCCCGGATACGTCTTTCAACTGGCCGGCCGTCTCGATGAGGCGCGGGTCGTGATCCGCGCGAACGGCGTGCGCGTGGGCTGCGGCGAGCTGGTGGCCGTCGGCGATGTGCTCGGCGTGCAACTGCTCGCGATCGAGCCGAATGGACTTCGGTAACTTAAGCCCGGCGCTCATCATTGTCACGGTCGTCAGCCTCGCGCTGGCGCCGTTCGTTGCGGTGATGGTGACTTCGTTCACGAAAATGGTCGTCGTCTTGAGCTTGCTGCGAAATGCGTTGGGCTTGCAGCAAGTGCCGCCCAACGTGGTGATCAACGGCCTGGCCATCATCCTGTCGATCTACGTGATGTATCCGGTGATTCTCGACAGCTACGGCGCCATCGACCGGCGCGCCACGGAGGAGCCGCAACGCAAGGTCGACGTCAAACGGCTGATCGACCTGGCAAGCAGCGGCCGCGAACCGCTGCGCAGCTTCCTGGTAAAGCACTCCAGCGCCGGCGAGCGTGCCTTCTTTTTGCATACCGCCACCCAGCTGTTGCCGCGAGACCGGGCCGACGTCGGCGCTGAGGATTTTATCGTGGTGGTGCCCGCGTTTACCGTCACGGAACTGACGGCCGCATTCCAGATCGGCTTTCTGATCTTTCTTCCCTTTCTGATCATCGATTTGATCGTCTCCAACATCTTGCTGGCGCTGGGCATGATGATGCTCTCGCCCACCACGGTGTCATTGCCCTTCAAGCTGATGCTGTTCGTTTTCCTCGATGGCTGGGCCAAGCTGGTGCACGGCCTGATCCTCACTTATCGATGAGCATGAGCGGGGAAATCATCGGCCTGATCCGCGAGGCGCTCTGGCTGGTGCTGGCATTGTCCGCACCGCCCATCGTCGCCGCTTCCATCGTCGGGCTCGTGGTCGCCTTCCTGCAGGCGGCGACGCAGCTTCAAGAACAGACGCTCACCTACACGCTCAAATTTGTCACCGTCGCCCTGACACTGTTCCTGATGGCCTCGCTCATCGGCGGCAGCCTCTATCATTTCGCGGATCGGCTGTTCAGCGATTTTCCCTTGATGGCGCATCCATGACGCGCTCGATCACACGTGATGCCTTCGGTCCCGCATGACACCCCTCGATGATCTCGGCGCGACGATCGGCGCGATTGCCCTAAGCCTGCCGCGCGTCACCGCGGCATTTCTGATATTGCCGCTGATCAGCGGCCAAAACATGCCGGCGTTGGTGCGCAACAGCTTCTTCGTCAGCCTCGCGATCATCATCTACCCCGTGGCAGCCGCGGTTCCCGCCCACCACGTGAGCGGTGCCATCGTGCCGCTCATCATCCTGAAAGAGCTGTTCATCGGTGCGTGCTTCGGTTTCCTGTTCAGCTCCGTGTTCTGGGCCGTGAGCGCGGCAGGCACCATCATCGATACCAATGTCGGCAGCAACTTCGCCGCCGTCGTGGACCCGATCCAAGGACACGAGACCTCGCTGACCGGACAGCTGCTCACTCAGCTCGCGGCGTGGCTGTTCATGGCGAGCGGCGCCTTCACGCTGTTCCTCAATATGCTGATGACCAGCTACACCGTATGGCCGGTGTCTTCGATGTTGCCGGCGCTTGCGCCTGCCGGACAACAACTGTTCATTGACGAGTTCGCCTCGGTGCTCAGCGTCGCCGTGATGCTCGCGGCGCCCGCGCTCATTGTGCTGTCGCTGCTGGATTTATCGTTAGGTTTGGTCAATCGCTACGCCCAACAGCTCAATGTGTTCTCGCTCACGCTGTCCTTAAAATCCTGGGTCGCCACCTTTATCGTGCTGCTGTCGCTCGGCACTTACGTGGAGGTCATCACCCGCAGGCTGTTCGAGAACCGCGGGCTGCTGCAGGTTCTTAAAGATGTGCTGTGAGCCCGGGCCGTGCCGAGGGATGGACTCGGCCCAGCGCAGCAGTTCCGCGACCGCGCGGAAGAATTCCGCGGAGTTGTACTCGTCGAGACCGACTTTCTCATGCAGTCCGCGCGCCAGCTGGACATTGCGCATGATGGGCACGCCCGCCTGCTCGGCGGTTTCGCGGATGAGCTGCGCCTCGTAGTCCTCGCCCTTGGCGCACACCATGGGAAGCTCGGTGGTGCCCGGCTCATACCAAATGGCGACCGCAATGTGTTCGGGATTGACGACCACGGCGCTCGACTTGCGCACTGCCTGGCGCATGTTCTCCTGTGCCCATTCCAGGTGCAGTTGCCGGCGGCGCGCTTTCACGAAAGGATCGCCTTCACTGTCGCGCAGCTCCTGACGTATCTCGCGCCTGCTCATACGCATTTTCTTCACGAAGGCGTAGCGCTGGTAGCCGGCATCCAGCGCCGCCAGCATGAAGAAGACGGAGATCGTCCATATGCCGAGCCACATGAGCACGTGCCAGTGGGCGATGCCAAGATCGCGCGGCGAGCCAAAAGGCAGGCGCAACACCTCGGGCAGCAGGCGCCGCAGCACCAGCCAGAAGATCATCACCAGCGCCGCGGTCTTGAAAACCGACTTCGCCACTTCGATGAGGTTCTGCTGCGAAAACATGCGCTTGATGCCCTCGGCGGGGTTCAAGCGCTCGAGCTTCGGCACCGCGCGCTTCGGTGCGAACACTCCGCCGACCTGCAGGAATTCGCTCAAAGTTCCGATCAACGCGGCCGCGATCAGCAGCGGCAGCGACACCAAAAGCAATGTCTTGAAGGCCTGCAAGCACAGCGCGCTGATCGGTTGCAGCCCGTCAGGCCCGACCCGCCCGACCGTCTCGAAACTATGTTGGAACAATTCCATCAGCTCATGCACCACCAAGGGCGTGGCCAGCCAGGCCATCGCGAGCCAACCGAGCAAGGTCACGGTGCTGGTCAGCTCGCGACTTTTGGAGACGTCTCCTTCCTTGCGCGCATCCTTGAGGCGCTTGGGAGTGGGCTTCTCGGTTTGCTCACCGCTCTTAGGCTTGGCCATGCGGCAACTATACCCACGCTGCAGCGCCGCTTTGAAGCCCGTTTCGCGCCTTTAGCCCCTCGGGTTTTCCCCAATTATCCGCGCGCCGCATCTCGCCTATCGTAGGGCTATTCGCCGTACAAAGCGGTTGGAACAATTTGTAGGTGCTTGATGAAGATCTCCTCTGATCCGGGGATAGCGTCGGCGCTCGATACGTGGCTGCGCGCCGAAGAGCCGAGTCTGCAGAGTCCTGCGGCGCCCGTTCACGCAGCGGCGTCCGTCAATGCCGCAATACCCGCTCGCTACGGCGCAGCACCCGCCCGCGACAGCGCCGAGGCGCTCTTGGCGCTCGACGTCTGGAACGGATCCGGGCCGTCGCGCGAACTGGCCTCGTTGTCCGCGGCGCCGCGGCCGCCAGACGCGGAGCCGCCAAGCTCCGTGCAGGGGTGGACCGACTACATTTTTCAGCCGCTGCATTAGGGTGCACGGATGAACAGTGATGGCGCGGTGATGAACACGGACACAGACGCGCACCCGGCAGCGCCATGGCGCGAGTCCGCTGCGCGCCTTGCGCAGGTCCTCGATTCTTCCGCGGACGACGAGCTGTGCCTCTCCGTTCTCAAGCAGCTCAACCGGCGCTTCGGCGATCATGGCCATCCGGGTTTCCTCAAGCTGCTGTTGATTGTCGCCGAAAGCAGCAACGTCCGTGCACAGCGACGGCTCGCCGATGCGCTGGCATTGGGGCTGCGCCGCGGCGATGCGCCGAGCGGCGCACTCACCTCCTGGGGAGCGACGCAGTTCTGGTCGATGCAACAGCCGCTGAACGCCGGGATGCTCCCCGGCAACTTGGCAAGCATCGCGCCGCGACGCCAATTGGATCCGATCGAATATCTCACCGCGTGGTTCAGCCAACGAACCCACCGCCCGTATCTCGGCGAAGCCACGTACCGTGGGTGTCTGGAGCGTCTGCTGCGCTTGTTCGATACCAGTCCTCTCGCCCGGCAGTGGTACCCGTTGAAGATCGAAGCCGATCTCGCCGAAATCGAAGGGGCATTCACGCGCCAAACGCGCCAGCGGCTCGGCACCCTGGTCGATGCCTGGAAACAAGGACAACCCGCCGCGCTCATCGCGGCCACCGTCAGCGCACGGGAGAACCCTGGCTAGGAACGCGGCGGATACGAGCGACGCGCCTAGGGTTGATCCCAGCTTGGCTGGGTGCGGCGCTCGCGCAAAACTAGGCGCAGGATCATCGGCAAAACCGGATGCGTTTTATGCGTGACGTTAGCGGTGTAAATTCCTCGGATAGCGTTCAAACCCACCAGAGCGCGGCAGCGCCGGACAGCGCCGCCGATCTCATTGGCGCCGCAACGAACTCCCGTACCGGCAGCATCGATACGCGGCAACTCGCGAGCTGGGTCGCGGACGCCGCCAAGCACGACTTTGGCACGGCCTCAAAGGCTTATGAACAGATCGATGCGCAGCTGTCTCGACAGGATCCTGCCGCTGCCGGACATTTCAGCCGGGATGTCGCCCATGCCTTTGCGCACACATCGTATACCGGACCTGTCTGGGGCGCGGGCAAGGGAATCAGCGAGGCAGGCAAACTGGTGCTGCGAAGCAACCCCATTCTGCAGGTCCGCTGGGCCTCGACACCCAACGTTGCGGGCGAACACGGCTTCACGGCGGGACTCGCGGAACTTCTCAAGAGTAAGGGCATCGAGACCGCCGAGTATCCGCGGCTGAACAGCTTAAATCCCAGCAATGACCCGAAATACCGAACCGCGAACGGCGCCGCCGCGCGCGATGCGATCGCCGCTGATTACAAGGCGCACCAATTCACGGTGAGAACCGAAATCACCGAGCAAACACCGCTCAAGACGGCCAAGTTTCCGACCGGCGAGCGCCACGTGGATGTCATCGCGACCCGCACGGGACGAACTCCTGAAACCGGTATTCGCGTCGATGTTGAATCGAAGCTCGGCCGTCCCAGCTTGGACGCTGACACTCGCCTGCAGGTTGCCAAGGACGCCTTTCGACTCGAGCGCAATGCCAACCTGCGCGGGCTCGGCAATGCGCTGGAGGTGGGCGGCAAGATCCTGAAGCCCGTCGGCGTGGCGGTCGATGCCGTGCAGATCGGGGTCGCGATCAAAGAAGACGGCGGTCAGTTCGGCCCGCACGCACAAAGAACCACGGCCGAAGTGGCCGGCGGTGCCGCGGGCGGATGGGCGGGAGCCGAGACCGGCGCGGCAGCGGGCGCGGCGATTGGTACGTTCATCGCGCCTGGCATCGGCACCGCGATCGGCGGTGTCATCGGTGGCCTGCTCGGCGGTTTCGGCGGCGGCTGGCTCGGCTCGAAGGCGGGCGATGCGGCCTATGACGCCGCCGCACATCGATAGAGCGATCCGTGATCCTCGACTTGCGGCGACGCGTGCTAGGCTCTAGAGGATGTTGGAACGCCTGATGCATCGCGACCCGCACAAACCGCGCGGTCTGCTCGCTGGGTTGCTCGAGAGCTACCCGGCCTACGTCGCGCCGTTCCCCGGCGATCCGGCGAAGATTACCGAGGAACAGGCCCGCGCCAATCTCGACGCGCTGTTGGCGCAAAAACAAGCGCGCTTAGCACTGATCCGCGCGGTGCTTGCGCGCTTCGATATAGATTTTGATGCGGGCCTCGCGGCAATCGAACCTGATTCATTTTTCAAACAGATCGACCGCTGGGCCGTGGCGACCTGGCCAGACATCGGCGGCAACGACGGGCAGGAGAGACTTCAGCACGAGTTGCGTTGGCTTGTCAGGCAGCGTTTGCGCAGCGCGTTTCCCGCCGTCGCGGACCAGGAACTCATCAGCTTGAAACGTTGGCGGAGCTCGGATCGCGCCGGCGCGGATATCTTCTATTCCCTGCTGCTTGACCTCTCGCTGGCGCTCGGCGAGGTCGCGATGCGCCGCCGCCCGGAGATCTATTGGGGCCTGGATCTGACCATTCGTGCCGAAGATGACCGGGCCGAATACCATGTACCGGTCCTGCGCGGTGTCCGGGTGCCTGACTCTAAGGACGATCCCTCGTGCGAGGAGGCGTACGCCCTCGAACCGGCCCTGTTTCTGTCCTTTGCGGATATCTGCACGACCGTGACTCCCGACATGTGCGAACCTACTCGCTATCTGCGCGGGATGATCAGCGACTATGCCGCCCTCCGGCGACATGCTACGAGGTCTTGACGAAGCCGCGATCGGTCAGCTGCACGTGCGACACGTCGACGCCCCGCTCGCGAAGTATTGCGGCGGCGGATTGGCGTAGCTGCGCGAGCTGTGCCGGGTCACCGGCGCGTTGCAACTGTCTGTTGGCCGCGGATTCGATGACCACCCGGTAGGCGATGTTCTCGGCGATCTGCTGCCGCTCCGCGTTCGTCATGGCGCGCAATTGCGGGGTGCTCAAGAAAATCCCGCGCAGCTGATTATCGGCGCCCCGGATCTGCCGCGCCGAGGCTGCTCCCCCGGTGACGATTTCCCAGGAAACCAAGAGCTCCATGGCCATGTCATCGGCAACATTGCGGCTGGAATAGCCGTGCGCTGCCATGAAGCGATCGAAGACCTTGGGTACCAGTCCGCCACTGAGCGCGCTCTCCATCTGCGGCCGCAATGCCGGATTCGGCTTGCTCAAGGCCTCGATCATGGCGAGACGTGTTTGCTCACTCACCTTAGGATCAGGAACGTAGGTCAGCGTCGCCGCGTTTCGGCTGGACACCGGCGGCACGTTCGCGTTGTTTGCCGTCGCAGCATCCGAGCCCAGCCGGCGCGTCCCGCTGAGCACCGATTGACTGAGCGCGAGCTGACCCAGGCCACGCCCAAGATCGGCCGTGACCTGCGGATTCCATTGTGCGATGGCGGCCGTGTTGAAAGAGCAGCACACGCCGAGATACATCAGACGGGTGAGCGTTCGCATGCGGCGAATTGTACTCAATTCGCGGCCGCCATGAGCGCACGGGAGAACCCTAGCTAGGGAACGCACCAGATGCGCGGCGCGCGGCAGATCGGAGATCCTTGACCTACCCAAAGCAACTTCGATTAACCCGCAAAACACTGAGGTGAATCATCATGTCCATAGGTCTCAACGACGTTCTTAGTGTTGCCGTCCAAGCATCACTCGCATCGACCGGCACCCTCGGCGAGGCGGAACTCGCCGCGCAGGTCGCATCATTGGTGAAGAATTCCATGTCGAACTCGCTCAACCGATCCGGCCTGACCCAGCAGGAACAGAGCCAGGTCATGCAGAATATCGAAAGCCGGCTCACGGATGAATTGGGCGCGCTCGCTCAACAGCAAGCCAGCGCCAACGGCAGCGGCGGCACCAGTGGCGCTCAAGGAAAAGCCGGCGCCGGCAGTGGCGCAGCTGCGGCCGGTGGCGGCGGTTCCTGGTTGGAGGCCATCGCGCAGGCGATGGGCCAGGCCCTCGGTCAAATGGCGTCCAAACTCGTGTCGGAAAGCCAGGCGTTGCAACAGGATGCCGGGGACTCTTCCACCGGCGGCGCGCAGCAGTTTCAGCAAGAGATGGCCCAATTCCAAGCCGACTCGCAGATGTTCAGCATGCTGTCGAATGCCTTTTCCACCGCCATCAAGTCGATCGGCGAGGGCATGCAGACGATGGCCAGCAAACAATAAGGCGCGAGCACTGACTCGACTCGTCACTCACACCGGCCGCTCGCGAAGAGCGGCCGGTTGTCTTATGGCGGCAAGTTTTAGATCGATTGCGGCTACGAATTCGTCGCTTCGCGCGGGGTCAGCGGCACCCAGTAAACGTAAAGCATGGCGCACATCGGCAGCAGGACCAGCAGCAGCATCGCCGCCGCAATCGCGTTCTTGAACCAGTGAGCGGCCACGCTTAGCGTGAGTAGAACGATAGGCAGCAGGACCAGCGTCGCGCGTTTGTAGTCGAGACCGACCTTGCAACCGCAGATGCTGCAGCGGGCGCTGCCATTTGGGCCTAGGGTGAGCTTGCGCCAGGCGGACAGACAAGGCTCGCCGTGACAGCGGGGGCAGGTGTTGCTCACTTACGGCGGCAGCGGTACGCCGCTGGACTTCAAGTTGCTCTCGAAGACCTGCCGCGTATTGCTCCGGGGAATCACGGCAGGGGGTCCGCCGCTGTAGTCGGGAATGACGGCGGTCTGCGGCGTGCCGTCGGTGAACTCAAGCGGGTTGCCGTTGGAATCGCCGGCGGTCTGCAGCAGACATTGATCCAGCGTTTTCACTTGCGCTTGCGTGAGGCCGTTGACCCAGCTTTGCAGCTGTTCAGTCGTCAGATGCTTCATGTTCGCGTAGCGCACCAGGAAGGGCACGCCGCTGCTGCCTCCGGCGCCGGTCAACAGGCCATCTTGGCTGCTCAACGCGCCGGCCGCTGCCTTTGAATATCCGCCCGCCTGCAGGAAGTCCTTACCCACGCCTTGATACTGATGATCGGCCTCGTATTGCTGATACACCGCGCCGCCGATCACACCCACCGCGACGATGCCGACGCCGGCGAGGCCTAAGCCGGCGGCCAGCGTGCCGCCCGCCACGCCGCCGCCGAACACCGCTTCGCTGGCGCCGTCGAAGACGCCCGTCTCGGCGAATTGAGACGCGCCATAGGCTGCGCCGCCAACGCCGCTCAACGTCGAGAACACGCCGTTCGCCGTGTTTTGAGGCTCGCCCCAACCCGAGAACGATCGGCCCGCTTCGACCAGATCGAAGGCGCTGCTCACCAGGCTGATCGTGCCGTTGGAGGTGTCCTTGGCAAAAGTGCCCCACATGGATTTAGCGTCGACGAAGCCGAGACCGCTGGCCAAGCTCGTCACCTTTTGAGCGAGCCCCGCCGCGGAAGTCAGCGCGTTCAGGCCTTCCATCGTCTTGTCTGGCGCGCCGTCGGCGGCCGCAAATTTCTGCACGGAGTTGACGGTGTTGGCGAAGGCGTAGGCCACGGCGATACTGCGCAGCAGCTGGCCCGGCAAGGTGCTCGAGCTCAGTGCCTTGAGCTTGTTCAAGGCTTGGTTCATCTGCCCCAGCTTCGCCTTTTCCGTTGTGGCATCGTCCGAGGGACTGACGAGATTCTTCTGCACCGTCTTGACCGCCGAATTCCAAACGGTGTTGTCGTTGACGCCCATCCAGTTCGAGAGCACCGGGCTCTTCAATGATTCGATCGCTTGCTGCGCTTCGGCAAGCGGGTTAGCGCCGCGCCAATCGACGCCCTTCAGCGCCTTGGTCACCAAGCTGCGCACGACCAGCGACCCGATGAGCTGAGCGGTCTTGCGGCCCTGATCCGCCAGTTTCAGATCGGAGACCAGGGTGAGGTACGACTGCCCTTTGGCGTCGGTGTACAAATTCGGATTCTGTCCGGCCGCCAAGGTGAGGCCATAGGCCGTGGCCTGATCGTTGTAGGCCGCGCTGATCGTGCTCTTCAGATTCAGGTTCGAGGCCGCTTGCGGATTCTGCTGCGCGAGCGATCCTAGGATTTTGAGATTCTGCGTCAGGGTGGTCGAGTCGGCGATGACCTGTTGCGTCAGCTTGGCGTTCTGCGTTTGCCAGCCCTTCTGGCCTTCGTACTCCGTGACTGCGTGCTGCAGTTCCGTCGGCGTCATGGACTTGCCGAGCGTATTGATCAGCCAGCTCAAAGCTTCATTGTGCTGGCCGAGCGCTTTGACGTCCGCTTGCACCGTTCGCTCATTCTGGTCCACGCCCTGCTGGATGATGGAAATGACATTGCTCGGGTCCTGGCCCGCGGCCCGAATCCGCGCCGCGATGGCTTCCGGATACGCCGCGCTCGCGCCGCCGTACAGCGCGTTGCTCACCGAGTTGTTGTCCCAGAAACCAAGCTTGGCGAGGCGCGCAATGTCCGCGTTGCCCTGTGCGGTGCCGGCGATGCGGCCCGACAGACTCATGACGGCATCGATGGTCGCAGGGCCGGTGTGCAGGACATCGCTGGTCAGATCTTGGCCGCCATGCGCTGCCGCGTAACTCGAATTGTAACGCTCGATTTGCGGCAGCGCCTCCTGCACCATCGCTGCGCCAAGCGCCGGGTCAAGCTGCGAGGCCGTGTGGTCGAGATTTTGCAGCGACTGTCGCAGCGCGTGCACCTGCGCATAAAAGTCGCCGCTGTCGCTGTCGGGTTTGACCTGGCTGAGTGGGGCGGTGGCTTGATTTGCCGCGCTTTTGAGGATTGCTTGCGCGCCGGCGTTCGCCAGGATGTGCTGCTGAACTTGCGGGCTCGCCGCCGCGTAGCCTTGACTGAGCTTCGCCAGTGCCTGGGCAGGACTGGTTGCAGATTTCGCCGTGGCAACGACCGCCTGGGCCTTGAAATCGGGAACGGCGCCGGCCAGCGCGCCGCCCAGCGCTTTCAATGCAGCCGGATCGGCGGCGTAACGCTGCGTGATGACGGAACCGTATTTCTGTACCGCGGCCTCAGCAGGTAGCTGTCCCGCAGGCGTGACGGCGCGCGTACGGATCTCGGTCTCCACCTGCGATTGCAGGTGGCTCTGCGCGTTGCTGACATTCTGCTCGAGCTGGCTGTGCTGCGTCGATGCGCTGCTGCCCGCCAGCGTCAAGGCGCGCTGCGCCGAATCCACCTGCTTGAGCGCATCGTCCACACCGCGCGCCGCCAGTTGGTTCGCCACGGCCTGATGGATTGCCGAGCCGACGCCGGGCAAGTTGGCGTAGCGCGTGGCGATCGAGGCGCCATAGCTGTTCAAGAGCGAATCGCTGGGATCTTTTCCCGCCGGCACCTGCAAATGCGCCCGCGCGCGAATTTCGTTCTCGACCGCTTGCGTCAGCGAGGCCTGCGCGGTGGCCTGCTGCTGCGGTTTGCCCTGGGCCCCCTGGACCTGCTTTACCGCGGCGTCCACCGCTGCGATGGAGGGTTGCAGCGAATTCGAGCCTGAACCGGCGAGCGAAATGCCGTGCTTGCTTGCCACCGGTATCCACAACGTTTGACCGGGGTACACGAGGTCCGGATTGTGGATGCCGTTCGCGCTCACCAGGTCGCGCACCGACACACCATGCCGGGTGCCGATCTGGGTTAACGATTCGCCGCTCTGGACCCGAACCTGCACCGGCAGTTTTCCGCCGTTGTCCAAGGTGGGGATGCTGATTTCCTGCCCGTCGTCCAATGCATTCGGATCGCGCAGCTGCGGATTGGCGGCAAGAATCTGCTGCGAGGAGACGCCGTAGCGGACCGACAGCTCACCGAGAGTCTCTCCGCTTTTCACGCTGTGGGTGACGCTGCCGTCGCTGTGCGGGGGCGGCGGGGGCCCCGCAGTCTTCGGCGCCACCGGTTGATACTGAGTCGAGCCGTCACCGATTCTCGCTAGCATGACTTGAGCCTCTCACGGATAGAGCTCGAGTGTCCGTGAGGCCCGTGCCGCGAGCCATAGGGGCTGGCCCCAGGTTGGGGCACGGCGGCAAGCGCCGCGGGTCTCGGGTATTCCCTAGGCGTGGATTGCAAGCCGCGCGGTTCGCTTGCTTCGAAAGTGCGCTACCGTCAGAAACAGCGCAGCCGCCTGCAGCAGCGCGCAGAAGTAGAACGGCGCGCCGATGCGCCAGTCTCCTCTGGGGAGGTGAGACACCATCGTCAGCAGCGGCGCCCCGATGGCCGGTGCGATCACCGCCATCAAGCTGTTGATGCCGCCGACCGCGCCCAGTGTCTTACCCTGGTTTTGTGCATCCGCGGCGCTTGAAATAATACTTTGAATGGTTGATGACACGGTTGCGCCCAGCAGATTGACGAAGATGATCGCGTACATCATCCAGCTGCGAGTAGCAGCTCCCCACAGTGCGTAGGCAAGCATGGAGGAGGTCAATCCCAATACCGCCAGTCGCCGCACGCTGATCAGCTTCAAGATGCGGCCCAATAAAAGCCCCTGCACGATGGCCGTGACCACGCCCACCGCCGCGAGTGACCAACCATTCTCCTTGGGTCCCCAGCCAAATTTGAAGGTGGTATAGAGCACCCAACAGGTATAGAGCACGAATTGGGCGAGCCCGCTGCACGCCACGACAACCGCCAGCGGTGCGACGTCCTTTAGTTGGGTCAAGCGACGCAGGGCACTGAAAGGATTCGCGGTCTTCCATTCAAATGCGTGTCTGCGGCTAATGGGCAATGATTCAGGCAAGACGAAATAGCCATACAGGAGATTGAGGAACGCTAGACTGCCGGCCGCATAGAACGGCAGCCGCAAATTGATCGAGCCCAAGAGTCCGCCGATCACGGGACCGAGAATGAATCCGACGCCGAACATGGCTCCCATCATACCGAAGCGCTTGGCCCGCTGTTCGGGTGGCGTGATGTCGGCTACATAGGCACTGGCCACTGAAAGATTGGCCTGCATGGCGCCGGCCACCAGCCGTATGACAATCAACATGGCGATTGACGTCGCCAATGCCGTCGTAAAGAAGCTGAGCATCAGGCCCGAAAATCCGATCAGCAGCACGGGTCGGCGGCCGTAGCTGTCAGATAGCGCACCAAGAAATGGCGATCCAAAAAAATTAGCCAAGCTAAACGAGAAGGTGACGACGCCATACCAGAGCGCTTGATCTGTTTGCGTGCCCGTCAAACTGCCCACCAGCACAGGCAACACGGGAATGATCAGGCCGATCGAGATCATGTCGACGAGCGCCGTCAGCATGATAAATGGCATGGCCGCCGTGCGGCTGAGCCGTGCGGCGAATAGTTTGAAGCCAGGTTCAGTGGGAGACATAAGGAAGGATTAGCCTATCATCTATGACAGCACTGACCTCCTTGCCGGACTTAAGTTGCGCGAAAAACCGGCAGCCGTGCGAAATCACGCGAAATGATAGTCTGCCGGGATTGCGTGCTCAGGGGTAATATCACGGTATGGCGACCAGGAAAAAGACCCCAAATCGATACCCACCCTATCTGCTCGCGCGGCAGATCGCCGCGCTCAAGAGTCTCTCAGACGACACCGGAATATCCGTGATGCAGTACATCAGAGACGCGATAGACGAGTACCTGGAGAAGCGGAAAAGGAAAAAGAAAAGGCCCAGCCGCTAGTGCCGGGCCAGATGCTCTTCGTGGCGCGAGCGAGATCCGCATTTTATTTCGAGGCTTGTGGCGGACCTTCGCATCATTCAAAGCAAGCTGCCGAGTCCGGTCCCGGCCGGTGAAGACACACGAGTAGTCGGATTCTCGCGGTAGCGTCCGGATAAACTTTATTGATAGTCTCTCGATTCTTGGGGGCACCCGGCTTGGCAGTCAAAGACGTGGACTATTACTACTTGCGCAGCACGACATCCGTGGAGGCGACGCGATATGGTTCGCTGTCTGAGGCCAGTTCGGCTCTTGAGGCTCTAATTGTCCTACAGGAAGGCAGAGGCTTTACGACTCAAAAGAACCCCAGCGGCCGTTATATGAGCGAACATCCGGACAAAGCCACGGTGATGTTTTGGATTGAGATCGAAGGTGGAGAAGTTGTCAGCTTAACCTTCAAGGATACTGAAGCTTAATCTTGATGTCTGCGTGCCTAGTCAACCCTGAAGACTTTTCCGCTGGCGGGATCACGATATAGATCGACTCGCGTTCCGCTCCAGTGGTAGTCCAAGTGGCGAGCCTGGATGATATTGGCCGCACGATCGGGATAAAAGAGACCCACGCATTCTCCGCTCTCGTCGCGCTGGCTCGGATAGACCACGCCCTCTGAGGTGGCTGCGCGCAGCGTCTTGCCGAGTTCTTGCGCTTGGCGGTAGTCGTCGCGATCGAGCGCGGAAGCCCAACGTGGGTCGCCGCCGCGCAAGTCGTGCAACAAAGCCTCCACACTCAGCACGAGTTCTCGAAACTGAGAAGTCCAACCCGGGAATTCGTGGGTTCGCGCCATGAAGCGGCCGTGATGATAGATGGTTTCCAAAAGCGCGGTCTTGAAGCTATCGGCCGCGTACAGAACGCCAAACGTGCCGTCCGTAAAGCGGCTCGGCCGATCGGTGCTCACGTGCGTAAAGGGCGCCATGAGGTAAGTTGCGCCGGCCCCGGTAACGCGTCGTTTTGGCGGAATCAGATCGAGCGCGCCGAGCGTCACCATCAGCCGGGGATTGGTCTTCTGTTCGGCGGCAATCAGCAGCGGCCAGTCCTCCGGAGCCGCGATGTCCTCGAACAGATCGGTCGGGGGGAACACGCTGCGAATGATGCGCCGTGCTCGGCGCCAGTGGACTTCGGCGACCGGCACCAAGGCCGGATCGATCACCAGGCGCCGCGCTCCGCATCCAGGTAACGGCGTACGCGCATGAGGTCGGTCATTTCGCCGCCCAGCATGATGTCTAGTGCGGTTTGACCATCGAACACTTCGTTGCGCGCCTTAATCCATGCGTAGCCGCGTGCTGCATCGCGAAAGATGGTCCTCAGGGCTTTGTGGATTCCCATGAGATTGGAGAGGCGGGCTTTGCCGTCGCGGCCGATCCGGCCGAGGTCACCCGCCTTCCATCGCGCATAGGTGCGACGATTCAGGTCGAGGATGATGGCCGCTTGTTCGTCGCTCACACCCCAATGCCGAAAAAGGTTCAAGACCGCGCGGAACATCGCGGCGGCTTCCTCGTCGCTCACCGGCTGCGGCGAAAACGGCCTTGCTTCGCTATCAATGCGTGTGAGCGTAGTCATGACACCTCCAGACATTTGTCATTATATCAAATATTAAATGCCAAATGGCATTTAACTTCGGCTTGGGATCTAAGTTTTATAATTACTTGATTTAACAGATCTAATTGTCAAAGACTCTTGATTCTCCTACAATTACAGGTGTAATCTGCACTCGTTTACATCCGTAAACCGAGTAGCGGAACGACTCGTATGTCAGAAAGAAAATATATCGCTGTAAGCGAAGCCGAATCGGCAGTTATGGAAGTGCTTTGGCAACAACGCGCTTCCTCGTCCAGCGAGGATGTGGTCGTCGCGTTGGCGGAACGCATGAACTGGCAGGAGCCCACTGTTAAAACCTTGCTGAACCGCTTGTTGAACAAGGGCGCCATCAGGGCTCAAAAGCAAGGGCGCCGCTATCTATATTCCCCGGTGCTCCAGCGAGAGCAATGGCTAGCTTCAGAAACCAAGAGTTTCCTCGATAGACTCTTTGATGGTCGTGTGGTCCCGCTCGTTTCTCATTTCAGCAAGCACAGAAAATTAACGAAGAAGGACATCTCGGATCTTAAGAGACTGATCGAAGAGCTTGACGATGATGCCTAATCTCGCGCATGTCGTGATTGGCGCGACCGCCGCATCCAGCGCGGCGATCCTTTTCATCGCGATGATGCGTAAACCCCTGCAATTGGCAGTTGGCGCGCAGGCGGCATATTGGATGTGGTTACTGGCGCCGGTGAGTGTATTCGCGACTTTGCTTCCGGCACCGTCGAAATCACTCCCGTTCGTGACGAGTACATTGCCGTCCTTGAGCGCTATTCTCAATTCCGCGGTCGCGCCTTCAATTGGAGCCGCTACGCCCGGCGGATATCTAGCAGTGGGTCTAATCGCGTGGCTCACAGGGGCGGGAGTGACATTGGCCTTGTTGATCAAACGCCAGTTGAACTTCATTCAATCGTTGGGCGAAATGTCAGCAGATGTAGGGGGTGTTCAGCGTAGCGAGGAAATCGTTGCGCCAATGCTTCTGGGCGCTTTACGACCGCGAGTCATCCTGCCCATCGATTTTGAAGCTCGCTATACCGCCGCGGAGCGTGCGCTGATGTTGGCCCATGAGCGAGCGCATTTAGCGCGAGGTGACATCTTGGTAAACGCCTTCGCGGCGGGCTGGCTATGCCTTTGGTGGTTCAATCCCTTGGTGTACTGGGCTATGGCATCATTGCGCGAGGATCAGGAACTCGCGTGTGACGCCAAGGTTTTGCATCGATCAGGAACCTCGCCGCGTTGCTATGCCCATGCCTTGCTGAAAACTCAGCTCGCCATGCAATCCGCTCGGCGAATACCGGTCGGGTGTCATTGGCATTCTAGTCATCCACTGCAGAAGAGGATCTCCATGCTTAAACGACCCTTACCGGGACTTCAACGTAAACTAGTCGGGATGACCGGCGCTTTGGCATTGGCATTCGCGGGCGGCTACGCAGTATGGGCCTCCTCAAGGCCGCTACAAGAAGGCTCGCCAATTCTGATTCATCTAAAGTTCACGGTTACTGATTCAACCGATACAGTCAGTCAGGAGACGCAATACCTCGCTGAATCGGGTGAAAGCGTTCCCATTCGAGTCAACCCGCCGTACGACGCGCGATGTGTCGCGTTTCTGCCGAGGCAACAAGATGGATCACTGGCTTGGGATGAACACAAAAGAGGACCCGGACCCGCTCCCACAGAGGGTCAGATTCTCCTTAATTGCATGATCCGCAAAGATGGCAAGGTCGTTGCGACACCGGCACTCATCACGGCCGACGCTAAAGTGGCGAGGGTCGAGTTCGAGAACGCAGAGCCTATCAGTCACGCCACTCTGGAAGTGACCGCCACCACCTCAAAAGAGAAGATTAGTGCAGCGAGGCGAGCCGCGAGGTGACCCGTTAATCGGAAGCGCCCGTGAACGCCCAAAACAAGTAGATCGTTCGCCACCAAATCAGCCGACGCAATCGTTGGTGATGGAGAGGCCAGTCGCTACTGAGCGTGTGCCCATACGGACCAGGCGACGGTTAGCGTCACGATCCAACCTGCAACGTAAATCATTGGACGCAGCGGCAGTCGGGCGATGCCGCTGATCATGCCTATCGCGTGTGCCACGCGAAGCCAGAAGAAGAGGATCACGCACCACCGTGTCACGGGTGTTGAGACCTCTAGCATATGTGCGATCAAGACCATGACCGCAAACGGGACGAATTGCTCGAGCAAGTTCAAATGCGCGCGGTAGCTGCGCTGCACCCAAGCAGGCATTTTGCTCAGGTCTGGCGGCCGTTCAAAGATGGTCTGCTTGCCTTCAAAGGACGAGACGTTAATTCCGATAATGTAGGGAATCCACAGAGATGCTGCGAGAATGGCTGTCAACATCAGCCAAGCGAGTTCAGTGGTCATAATTGACTCCTAGAGATAATCTTCGGGTGCTTGGAGGTTGTAACTCTCTACCCGCTACTTTGCGGATCGCAGCTGTTCGGCTTCTTGCCGATCGTCCGGCGCGAGCAATGGCGCCACTGGAAACTCTGCCTTGAGCCGTAAGTATTGGGTACCACATTCATGGTTGTCAGTCCAACGAAGCGTTCCCTGAAGACAGCTATCACAGACTTGCCGGTGAGCGCCGATCTCGAGACCTTTCCTGCCGCCTTAGCGACGAGGCGCCTTTTCCAGCTCAGATATCGGCCGCCAAAGTCAGCGTGTAGTTGCGCCCGAGCTGGGGAGAGACATAGTAAAGCGAGGTGATTGTCAGACCGGTTGCGTTTGTGACGTTGGCTGCGTCGAGGCGTACGGAGCACGGATGATCGAACAGCGTGAGCTTGGATCGCACGCTGAAACCTAGCGTGGACAGCGCGGGCAGCTCAACCCGATAGCTACTGATTTCCGCTCTCGATGATAGCGACTTCCATTGAGCCGCTATCGCCCAGCGACCCCAACTGGCGGGTGCGTAGTCGATGTTGATGTTTATCGTGCGCGGTACCGGCCCGACAGGCACTACAGCGGCGCCTCCTGGCGGTGGCATTGTCGTGTCAATGACAGGTTTGAGCAGCACGACTCCGCCGACGACCTTGAGCCCGGCATTGTCATTCACAGTCATCGAACCTTCGAGCCCGCGGTTGCTAATAACACCGAGCCGCTCATAGCGATCTGCCGTATCCAAGTTGAAGTAAGCCTTGTGCACGTCGAAAGCCCCGAGCAGTACCTGCACGCCCTTAAGGGGCCCCAATCTGATGCCGCCATCCGCCTGCCAAGTCGGAGTTGCCGGCGGTGGCTCGCCGTTATTGGTCGCCGACGCCGGTGCATTGGCCGAATCCTCGAGTCCCCGCGTGTAGCTTGCATAGATCGTCGCGTGTCTGCCGGCGTCGAGCGTGAAACTCGCGGTCGGCAGGACTTGGGACGTACGCTCGGGGCTGGATGGCAACCCCACCATCGCGACCGTGCGGCTGTAATCGGTCCTCAATACGCCAAGGCTCAATGTGCCGACACCGTGCCAGCGTTCGTTGTAGTTCGCACCGATTCCGGTCTGCCGGACGTCGTCTGTATTCGGAGTCGAAAACTCGAGCTGGGGCTCTGCCACGTTCGCAGGTTGATAAATAGAGATTGGGCCTAAGTCGGTGAGCGAATCACCGCCGAACTCGCGCGCGACTTCTCGTCCGCGTACTGCCAGCGTGAATTCTCTTGCGTGATCGCCGTTCATCATTCGCCAGGCGAGGCGCAGGTCGCCGGAATACGAGCTCGCGGTCAGCGGCGGAATGACATCCACGACGTGATCGGCGCTGCCATTGGACATCGGTGCGAGCAAAAGATCGTAGAAGCTCTGCGTATTGCGCACGTAGGAGCGGAAGAGGCCGCCCGTGAGGCTCCATGAGCCGCTCAAGTTGCTCTTCGCAATTACCCCGGCGGTAAGTTCGTTCCAGCCCCAAGAAGTCCAACTTTGCGTCGGTAGGTGTTGCTGATTGAACGGCGGAACCGGATCGATGCCGTCGCCGTAGACGAGAGGCAATTCCTCATGCTCGCCGCTGTGCACGTAACCGACGAAAGGCACGATCTCGGTGTGCTCGCCGGGTCGGATTCGTAGAATGGTCGAGAACGCCCGGCTGGCGCTCCGGGCCGCCAAGCCATAGTCAAAATTATTCCAATCAGCGACGCTAACGCCGACGCTGACGGTGTCCTTGACCAAGGGATACTGCGCGTCGAGCTCAAAAGTCGACATGTCGAGAGGTCCATGTGTGAGCACAACGCTAAGGAGAGACACATCGCCCGGAGTCCGCAATGTGTAATCGGCGATGCCGGTGGGGGAGGGGAAACTATAGGTCTGCGCCGCAATTCCAATGCGCATGTCGCTTCGGCTGAACAGCGTGGGATTGCTGGAAAAGGTCTGTTGATCAAAGTACAGACCTTCAATACGCAGATTTTCGGCTTGTGTTGGGCTGAAGCCGCGTGCATTGCTTGGGCTGTACAAGCCGATGGTTTGAAAGCCCACGGTGTTTCCGAATGCATCAGCGGCGGCCGTCACCGCGTTATCGTCGACGCGCTGTGCGCGCACAGTAGGCAAATCCATCAGCGCTGCCACGAGCACGCCTAAGCCGATCACGCCGAATATTCGCTTGTGCACTGTAAGTCTCCCCTCCCGCCAATCCCAATGGCTACTGCGCGTCGACCGGTGTCGATTGTGAGAAGAAGACGTGCCAGGCGCCGTTTTCCCAAATAAAGTAGTCCGCGGTCTTATCCGGTTTCTTGTTGGTATCGGTCGGCACCCAGATGGCATAGGCAACGCCCACGTTGCCGTGTATCAGAACCGTCATCGGCGGTATGGTCGGGATGGGCCGGTTCTTTCCCTGGTTTTTTTCGGTAAAGCCCAGTTCGTCCGTCAATGTCTTTACCTCGCCTTTGTTCAGAATTTCCACGAAATCTCCGGTAAGCAGACAGCGCTCGAAACGCGAGTCCCCCCGGGCGATGGCGAGGTTCCATGAGGTCTCGATTTTTTGGATCGTTGCTTCATCCTTTTGTTGATGCGGCGGCAACTGCGCCTCGCAGGAGCCGTTCGATTGCGCATGTGCGGCGATGATCGGCAGACAGCAAATCACACCTAACGCGATGTTTTTAAAGGGCCACATATGAAATTCACCTCTCTATGTTTTAAGCTGCAGAGCCTGGATCGGATATACTTTCAATCATTCTCATGGGAGCTCTTCACGGGTTGCAGAATCGGTGAGAAACCCGCGCCAATCCATGGTTTGCGGCTGAACTGTTGCTGAGCAAATCCTGACCCGTAGCTGAATTGCACGTGAACAGCCGAAAATTGCGCTTCGATGGATGGGTGCTGGATCCGGATTCGGGGGATCTCGAACGCGCGGGAACTCGAACGCGGCTGCAAGAGCAATTAGTGCAGGTGCTGCGGGCGCTGATAAGCAGCGCCGGGAGCGTGGTGACGCGCGAGCAGCTGATCGCACTGCTCTGGCCCAAGGGCGTTGTGGATTTCGATGCGGGTCTCAATACCGTGATCCGCAAACTGCGCAGCGCGCTTGGCGATACCTCCGAGACCCCACGCTATATCGAGACGCTCCCGCGACGCGGATACCGCTTCATCGGAACCCTCGATCCGGACCCGGAAGCGGCAGGTGAAATGACGGCGGCAGCGGGCGCTGATCTCGCTTCGGCCCGACCGACATCGAGCGCGGACGGGGCCGCCATTTCAAACGAAGCCGAAACGTCGACGGCCACGCCGGCGGCAGTTTGGCGTCCGCGGCTAGCGGCGCTGCCTCTGGTGGCCGCGCTTGCCGTGGCGGCGCTCTTCACGGGTGTCTACGCGCTGTGGCGCGCCCGGCCGGACGCAGCGACCAGCGTGCGCTTGGAGAGGCTTTCGCAAGCAGAATCGCCGGCGAGCGCCGCGAACACGAAAGCCGTTCCATTCTCGCCGCCCGCGCATTCGATTGCGGTACTGCCGTTCGTCAACCTGAGCGGTGATAAAGAACAAGAGTATTTCTCCGACGGATTGACGGAAGAGTTGCTCAATTCCCTTGCCCATATCGACGGACTGCAAGTCGCGGCTGCGACCTCGTCTTTTTCATTCAGGCAGCACCCGGATATTGCCGATGTCGCACACAAGTTGAACGTTGGCAGAGTGCTGGAAGGCAGCGTGCGGCGTTCGGGTCATACGGTTCGCGTCACGGCGCAGCTGGTCAATGCGGTGACCGGATTTCACGTGTGGTCGAAGACCTACGATCGGGACCTGGGCGACGTGTTGAAGCTGCAAACCGAGATCGCGACCGAGGTGGCGACCGCACTGGAAGTTACCTTGCTTGGGGACTTGAGCGCGAAGATCGAGCCGGGCGGGACACGCAACCCGGCGGCCTTCGACGCCTATTTGCGCGCCTCGAAGGCATACCAAACTGCCTACACGGAGAAGGATATCGAGACCGCCATCGCGACCTTCGGCGAGGCGATCCGTCTCGATCCTGAGTATCCCCTGGCTTACGCAGGCCGGTCGACGGCTTTGATGTACGACGCCTGGGCGTACGCCAAGGGCGGCGCAAACCGCAAGGAAATCGATGAGGCCCTCGCGGATGCGCGCAAGGCAATCGCCTTGGCGCCCGAGCTCTCCGAGGGGCACTTGGCCCTGTCATCTTACTTCGATGACGGCGCCCTCAATTTCGCGCAGGCGAGCGCAGAGCTGGAGCGCGCAGTGGCGCTCGCACCCGGTAACGCTTTGGCGATCGGCAGCTATGGTGTGTTCGCCGTGTTGACGGGTCGCACCGATGCAGGCGTTGCCGCCGCCCACCATGCCGTGGCCCTGGATCCGCTCAATCCCGAAAGCCATTTCCGCCTGGGGCAGGCATTGTACTTCGCGCGCCGATATACAGAATCACTGGCGGCATTCAGCGATGTCTTGACGCTCGATCCGCACGATACCGACAGCCCGGGTCTACGCGGCCTCGCTTATTACAGCGTTGGCGATTTTGAAAAAGCGCGCGCATCGTGCGAAGCAGGCCCCGACAACGATGTCAGCCAATGGTGCCTGGCACTCACCGATCACAAACTGGGGCGCGTTGCCGATGCGGAAGCGGCCTTGGCCAAGCTAAGGGCCGCCGCCGATGATCGTTGGGCATACCATTGCGCAACGATCTACGCCCAATGGGGGAATGTGACTCAAGCCCTTCAAGAGCTCGACACCGCGCTGCGCTTGCGCGTCCCGGAACTTAAGTCGCTGAAGTCCGACCCCCTGATGGATGCTCTGCGTAGTGAGCCGCGCTTCCAAGCGATCGAGCGGGCATTAAATTTTCCCTAGCTGACCCACCACGGCTGGACTGGTCGAACGGCACTATATATCGATGCACCGCTTCGCTTAGAATTCCTGTTTGGTCGGTCTGTCGATACCGACGCAAATCGCAATTCATTTAGGGGGCAGCGTGATTGAAGTTCAAGGTTTAAGCATTCCAATGCAATTGGGCGAGCTTTGTGATGCGACGCGCACGGCGCTTCTGGTGTACGACATGCAGGCCGGGATCACGGCACAAATGAAGGACGGCGGACACATTGTTTCGAAGTGCGCGTCGTTAATCGCAGCAGCGCGGGCGGTGGGCATGCGGATCGCCTACTCGCAGCATCTGTCGAGCCCCAAGAAATGGATGGGCGCGACGCAATTTCGAACGGCGATGGCCTGGCAAAAGACCACAGATCCCGCTGCGGTCAGGGCGCCGTTCTTGCGCGGAAAGCCCGCCGCCGCGATTGTGAAGGAGCTTGAACCTACTCCTGATGACTTGGTGGTCGAGAAATTGGCGATGTCGGCTTTTGAGGGAACGGCGTTGGCTTACGCCATGCAAGATTGCAAGCTCACCGGCGTCGCCATCTGCGGAATCGCGTTGGAAATCGGTATTGAACCCACAGTTCGTCACGCAACAGATCTTGGCTTCATTCCGATCGTCGTCACTGATGCTTGCGGCGCCGGGAATGCCGAGGCGGGCGAGCGGGCGTTGGAGACCATGCGCTTCATGGGGGAAGCGATTCTCACCGACGCTGCCTCGTTTTGCGCACACTGCCGATGATTGCTTAGGCCTTCGGATGCAAACGAGGCAGAGTAGGTACGCTCCTACGGTCATTTGAGCACCTAGCGAAGGGCAAGGATAGCCCGTTGCCGCGAGGTTCGAATGGGCTAAGCCAGGGCTTGGCCATCACTCTGAGTGTCACCCATCTGCTCGCGAATTCAATTCGACTGTGTCATGAAAACGCCGTGATTAGGGTCATCTAGGGTGATGGGCTCCCTAAGGGGGCTTTCTAATTTGTGCATTGATCAACTAAAGGACTCTCGTGCCTAACTCCAATCCCATGCTCTTGGATCTGTATCTGCGCTTTAGCGCTCCGCGGCACGGCGAGTGGTACGCCATCCCAATTCGCCTCATGGTCGGTTATGGCTTCATGCAGCACGGCTACGCAAAAATCGCGCACGGGCCGGAGAACTTTGTGAACATTCTCAGTGCCCTCGGAGTGCCGTTTCCGGCGTTGATGGCATGGGCGACAATCGCCATTGAACTGCTGGGCGGACTTGCGGTCTTGCTCGGCGTCTTGGTCCCCCTGGCAAGCGTGCCGATGATTGTGGTCCTGCTGGTTGCGATCTTTACGGTACACACGCCCAACGGCTTCAGCTCGATCAAGCTTCTTTCGGTCGATGCCTCCGGCGCTCATTTCGGACAACCCGGATACGAAACGGATCTGCTATATGTGGCAGGCATCGTCGCGCTGCTGTTTGGCGGCGTCGGACCGTTCGCGCTCGATCGATTGCTTTTCAAACGACGCTAGCAATCATTCCCGACAGCTGGCGAACGTGACCACGGCCGGTGTTCTCAAGCACGCGACCTGCACCTTGGCTTTCAGCAAGTCGACCAACATTAGAAGTCGAGGCGAGAAACATTAGAAATGCGGCCCGGTTTTCTAATGTAGGCATCAGCATCGCCGCTGACGACAGGAGAGCTGCCAAACGGGCCTTCGGCGTGTACCTGTTTCGGGCGTGAGAGCGATACGCTGGAAAAACAGGGGTAAGATGGGCGATGGCGAGGTGACTTTATGGCACTGAAAGATGTCCTCGTTTATTTGGACCAGTCAGAACATGCGTTCAGGCGCCTGCGCCTAACGGCTGATCTGGCGCGCCGTCACCAAAGTCGGCTTGCCGCTCTCTATGTGAAGGAGCTGAGTCCGTCTCAGCGCCATCAGCAAAGTATTTCGGAACTCGGTCAGGGTTCCGCTCAGGCAATCAGCCGAACGAATCGGGAAATCCGACACTCGATCGATGAGGCGAGTGAAAGATTGCAATCGGCGCTGGAGGAAATAAGGCGGGAGTACGAACTCGAAGTCGAGTGGCGCTGTCTCGAGGGCGTTGGATCGAAGATCGTGCCTCAGCACGCGCGTTTCTCTGATCTGTGCGTGCTGAGCCAGGACGTGTCAGGGGCTGCGAGTGATACTGGGTACACCTTCTCGGAGGAACTGTTGTTTGTCGCAGGGAGACCCGTGATTTTCGTTCCTGTCCGCGGCTCTTTCAAAACGCTTGGGCAGCATATTCTGGTCGCTTGGAACTCAAGCCGCGCCGCGACCCGCGCCGTCAATGATGCGCTGCCGCTCATCGAACGCGCGCAACAGGTCACTGTCCTTGCAGTAAATCCTGCCGAGTTCGCTCGACGCTACGGTGCGCTGCCCCCCGAGAAGATGGTTGCACACCTCGAGCGACACGGCGCTGCGGTTACCGGGGTGTGGCTTAACGAGATTCCATCAGAAATGATTGCTGATGCGGTGCAGGCCGAAGCCTTGAAAGCGGGCGCGGATCTGATCGTGGCCGGCGCGTTCGGCCATCCGAGGCTTTGGGAGAAGCTTATGGGCGGGGTTACTCAGGATCTTCTGGCGCGCATGAAATTGCCCATTCTGATGACATACTAACTTTGTCTTCTTTTCGACAACCTTCGGACAGTCTTTCGCGGAGGTAAAATGGCACTATCAACGCGACGCGATTTCTTATGTTTAGCGGCTGCCGCCTCCGCGGGCTGCGTAGTCCGAGGAACCACTGCGCCAACGCCGGGCAGCCCCGCGCCAGTGGTCCGCTCCCCCGCAGTGGGGCAGTCATGGCGTTACGCCAAACATGATTATTTTACGAGCAGAGTGGTCGAGACACAGATCGATCGGGTCTCTAGAGTCGGCCAATCGATCGAGGTCGAGTCGCGTTCTGAAAGGGCTGAGGACAAACCGATTGCAGTCCCTTCCTGGGGTGAGGTCTGGTGGCACAAAAATATGGACGCCGATGCCGCTCGTGTCCGGGGTCCAATTGAAATCCAGAGGCCATGGGGCATGGCGGTCGTCGATTCGCATTGGAGTGAAATGCAATCGTTTGAAAAGGCAATTCCAATATGGCCTGCCGAACTCCGCCCGGGCTGGTCTAGCGTGGTGAGTACGTACTACAAGATCCCAGGCAGTGAGGAAGCCATGCCGTGGCAAATAACCATGGATGCCCTGCGTTGGGAATCAGTTACTGTCCCCGCGGGGCGCTTTTCCGCACTTCGCCTTCACAACTTGATCAACTTCCGCTACAGCATTTTTGCCGAGCGGACTGCCGCCCAACGCATAGAACACGTTTGGTTTGCGCCTGAGATAGGCCGCTGGGTGATGCGCGAGAGTGCGGGAACCTTCCACGAACAACTCGGGACCGAGGTCAAGGAAAGCAGCTATCGCTGGGAATTGCTGAGCTGGACGTAGCCGATACACCGATCCGGCGCAGTGGCTCATATACTCGGCGCGGACCCTACCCAGGAAACCTATTAGCCTACCGGGTCGCCCGACTCTGATTGCTTCTTTATCTTGGATTGACGGTTTGCTTCCTCGATCTGTACTTGGGGAGGCGGTAGAGGATCCATTCCGGCTCCCAGTAATTGCACTCCCCATGCAAGTATTGCACCCCCTCGCGTTGACTTCCGTGCCCAGCGAACTGCGAGCACGAGTAGCATCGCGATGACCACGAGGGATACGAAAACAATCGTCACCGGAATCATCCTTTCCATAATCTAACTTCCGGTCCATGTGCTTGAGTCCAGAGCATGGCGATGGTCTGGGGAATTGCAAGAGCAATTGGCGCCGGTTCCGGGCGCCGACCGGGGGGCTTGCGTAGTGCCAGGGCACCCGCGGTAAACTCTGGACAACGCGATGACGGGGACGAGTAGCCAGATCACGGCAGGAGCAGCGATTGGGGGATAGTGTGAGCCCCAACCTCCAATCTGGCGAAGATCACCCCGGAGCGGCTGACCGAAGGACTACCGAGTCCAAAGTAGGCTCAGTCGGGTGGCTGCCGTGAACAAGCCAGGCTGATTTACTGTCGGCCGACAAGGCCGCACCTGCAAGGGTGCGACGAAGCCGGGTGGTACCGCGATGACGATCGCCCCGGTGTTGTTGCAGCGCTTAGATGCGCTGCGGCGGCACACGAGACTGATTTGTTGCGGCTATCCGGAAGCACTGCTCATGTTCAAAGATGTCGAGGCCCGATACGACGGCCCGAATGTAGAAAAACGAATCCTCGAGTTCTGGAGAGCGCAAGACGTATTCCGCAGAACTCTCGAGGCCAGCGCCGGCGGCCCGGAATTCGTGTTCTATGAAGGGCCGCCGACGGCCAACGGAAAGCCTGGCATTCATCATGTCCTGGCCCGGACCTTCAAAGACGTCTTCCTTCGCTACAAGACAATGCGAGGCTATCACTGCCCACGAAAGGCGGGTTGGGACACCCATGGACTCCCCGTGGAACACGAGGTCGAGAAAGCGCTCGGAATCTTCGACAAAAGGCGTATCGAACGCGAGGTCGGGATCGAGCGCTTTGTTGAACTATGCCGTGCGTCGGTCATGCGATACGTCGCGGACTGGGAGGACATGACCCATCGGATGGGGTTCTGGGTTGACCTGCACGACGCCTACCTGACACTGCAGAACGACTACATCGAGTCCGTCTGGAGTTTGCTGAAACGGCTATGGGACGCCGAACTCATTTATCAAGGGTACAAAGTTGTACCGTACGACCCGAGAATCGGAGCAACGCTGTCCTCGCACGAAGTTGCGCTCGGCTATCGCGACGTTGAAGACCCGTCCATATTCGTCCGCTTTCGTTTCTTGAATGAAGAGACCACCTACTTTCTGGTTTGGACGACGACACCCTGGACGTTGCCCGCCAACCTGCTGCTCGCCGTAAATCCCACGGTGGAGTACGTGTGGGTCCGGCGATCGTCGCAAACGCTTGTCCTCGCGCGTGAACTCCTGGGCGTCCTAGGCGGTGAGCCCTATGAAATAGTTAAAACAGAGAAGGGACGCGACCTTGATGGACTGCAATATGCGAGGCTCTTCGACTATCTACCCGTAGACGGCGACATTTGCCGCGTGCGCGCAGCCGACTTCGTCACCACGGATGTAGGCACTGGCATCGTCCATATTGCGCCAGCCTACGGTGAGGACGATCTTCGGCTCGGTCTGAAGCAAGGTTTGCCGGTTTTGCACTGCGTGGGCGAGGACGGGCTCTTTTTGCCGCAAGTCGTTCCGGTTGCCGGTCTCTTCTTCAAGGCCGGCGACCCGATCATCGTGGATTTGCTGCGAGACCGCGGTCTGTTGTTTCGTGAGGAACGTTACACCCATAGCTACCCATTTGGTTGGCGCACCGGGGATCCGTTGATCTATTACGCTAAGAACGCCTGGTACATTAGAACTACGGCGGTTCGAGACCGGATGGTCGCGCTAAACCAGAGCATCAACTGGGTGCCCGAAAACATTCGCGACGGCCGGTTTGGCGATTGGCTCGAAAACAATATCGATTGGGCGCTTTCGCGAGAGCGATTCTGGGGAACGCCGCTACCCTTGTGGAGTGACGGCCAGGGCGACTATATCTGCATAGGCTCGATCCGTGAGCTTGAGGAGCGATCAGGCCGATTGCTGGCTGGCCTCGATCTGCACCGGCCGGGAATCGACGCCGTGACCTTCGTTCACGAGGGCCGCGAATACCGGCGCGTCGCCGAAGTCATCGATTGCTGGTTCGACTCCGGTGCCATGCCATTCGCGCAATTGCACTACCCGTTCGGCGAGTCGGTCGATAGCTTCAGGCATCGGTTTCCGGCGGACTTCATTTGCGAAGCTATCGATCAAACCCGGGGATGGTTCTACACGCTGCACGCCATCGCAACGCTCGTTTCCGATTCGGTCGCCTATAAAAACGTCATCTGCTTGGGCCATATCGTCGATGAAAACGGCAAGAAGATGTCGAAGTCGCTCGGCAACATCATCGATCCCAACGATGTCTTCGATACGGTGGGAGCGGATCCGTTGCGGTGGCATTTCGCCGCCCGAGTCGCCCCTGACATCCAAAAACGCGTGTCCGTGGACCTCGTATCCAATGTTGCGAGCAGCTTCATCAACACATACTGGAATACGTATGCTTTCTTCATCCTGTATGTACGACTCGACAAGATCGATCCACTGGTTAGGGCTGATGTCACCGATCTTGCGGTTCTCGACCGATGGATACTTGCGTTGCTGGAAAACACCAAACTAGCGGTGTCGGAGGCGCTGGACCGCTACGATGCCTTGCGCGCAGGCACCGCCATTGAGGAATTCGTCAACCAACTGAGTACTTGGTACGTCAGGCGCAGTCGGCGCCGCTTTTGGAAGGCATCCGCCGGTGCGGACAAACAAGCAGCCTACCGGACCCTGTACGAATGTCTCGAAATTGTGACGTGCTTGATCGCCCCATATGTTCCGTTTCTTGCGGAGGAGGTGTATCAGAATCTTGTATGCGGAATTGACGCGCGCGCTCCCAAGAGCGTGCACATGGCGTCATGGCCTGCGTCGCTTCCCGATCGGCTCGATCCCGAACTCCTCGCTCATATGCAAATCGTGCAACGCGTCGTTGGCCTGGGTCGGGCGGCGCGAACGAGGTCGAGTCTGAAAATTCGCCAACCATTGACCCGGCTACTGGTTCGCGTGCCCGATGCAGTCTCCTCGCGCGCAGTGATTACCCACGCGGACCAGCTCCGCGAGGAACTCAACGTTAAGTCAATAGAGGTCATCTCCGCTGACGCGGATCTCGTGTCGTACCGTATCAAACTTAATCTGCCGGTGGTCGGGAAAAAGTACGGCCGTCTAATCCCAGCCATTCGTCAGGCTCTCGCCATGCGTTCCGCGCGTGAAATGGCCATGTGTGTCGCCCGCGGAGAGTCGGTTCGGTTAGCGATCGACACACAAGACGTAGAGCTTCACCCCGCCGATCTTCTCGTGGAGACCTCATCAGCTACCGGTTTTGTTTGCGTTGAGGACGGCGGGTATCTAGTGGGTCTAGATACGTTGCTCACCGACGAGCTCTTGCGAGAAGGTCTGGCCCGCGAATTGGTACGGTCGGTCCAGGAAGCGCGGAAGCAGGCTGGCCTGAATGTCGCCGACCGAATAGACCTCATGATAGATGGACACCGCGCCGTAAAGGACGCGATAGAACATCATAAGGAATATTTGATGGGCGAAACACTTGCCGATCATTGGCAGGATCCTCGCGCAACGGTGTTCCGCAGTGAACACAGGGAGGGGGAAGTACACTGGACCATCCTGCTTGGCCCGATACCGAGCTGATTCTGAAGTTCGCCATTGACTGACCGCTACAGCGAAAATGGCGCGCGGCCTAGTAGACGTCCCGCACGTACCGCAATGCTTTACGGAGACTGTTCCAGCCATCCGCCGCCGAGAGCTTTATATAGCGTCACGAGGTTCTGTAGACGCGTGAGTTTGGCGTTCACCAGAGATTGCTGAGCGGTGTACAGCGATCGCTGCGAATCGAGGACACCCAGATAGTTGTCGACGCCTTCGGTAAAACGCATGCTGGATAATCGGAAACTTTCGCTACTGGCTCGCACGAGCGCATCGTCGGCTTCGACCTGGCTGTCCAACGTCGCGCGGCCCGCGAGTGCGTCGGCCACTTCGCGGAAGCCGTTCTGAATGGCCTGTTGGTACTGCACCAGGAGGACATCCCTTTGTACCTTGGCCAGCTTGAGTCCCGCAACATTGGCGCCGGCCGCAAAAATGGGCAGGCTGATTTGCGGAGAAAACGTCCACGCCGTCGAACCACGTTCGAAAAGGCCCGAGAGCTGCGTACTCGCGGTGCCGTAGGACCCCGTCAATAAGATACTGGGAAAGAAGGCGGCGCGCGCCGCACCGATGTTCGCATTCGCGGCCATCAGGTTGTGTTCGGCAGCAAGGATGTCCGGTCGCTGCGTCAGGGCATCGGAGGGCAATCCGGCCGGTAGGTCGGCAAGCAGGCGCTCTTCATCGAGCGGTGTACCATCGGGCACATCGTTTGGCAGCGCCGTACCGAGAAGCAGCACGAGTGCATTCTGGTCTTGGGCAACCTGGCGCCGATACTGCGCGATATTCGCCTCTGCCGTCGCAACGGTGGTCTCGGCCTGATGCAAATCAAGTCCGGTTGCAACACCGCCATCAAAGCTCATTCGGATTAATTTGAGCGATTCTTGCTGGCTGCTCAAGGTATCGAGGGTAATGTTCAGCAACTGCCGATCCGCGAGCAAGGTCAAATAGGCACTTGCGACTTCCGCGACGACGGTGATGTGAGTACTTCGCCGGGTTTCCACGAACGCCAAGTATTGTTGCAGGCGCGAATGATTGAGACTGCGAAGGCGTCCAAAAACATCCAGTTCATAAGATGTGAAGCCCACACCCACATCGAAAAAGCGAAACACCCCCGACCCGGACGCAGCGCCCGGAGCGCCGACGGTTCCCGTGCCCGCTCCGGTTCCGGTTCCGGCGGCGAGCGGCGCGACGGCGGCGGGAAATTTTTCCACCTCTTCAAGGGCGTTCGCGGAAATTTTCGGAAATAATTCAGCGCGCTGGATCTGATACTGGGCGCGGGCCGCGGCGATGTTCAGGACGGCGACCTGAGCGTCCGGATTGTGCTGCAGCGCCACTTCTATCAGCTTCTGCAAATAGGGATCTTTAAAGAATTCTCGCCAGCCGATTGCGGATGCCCTGAGCGACGCGCTGTCCGCGGAGGAGATTGTTGAGGGTTGCTCCGGGCCCGATGGTACTGGCGGCCACTCTTGAGCGACCGCGGGCTTGGGATGCGTATAGTGCGGCTCGAGCGTGCACCCCGGCAGTGCCACGCAGACTGCGGTGACGGCAAGAAATACATTCTTAATGGTGAGAATCATTGCTTTTCACCATCCGAGTCGGGGGGTACATGGTGCGCGGTCGCGCCTGTAAACCACTTGCGCGTGGCGACAAAAAACACCGGTACAAAGAAAATAGCCAGGACAGTCGCCGACAACATTCCGCCGATGACGCCGGTGCCAATCGCGTTCTGACCGCCGGAACCGGCGCCGCTGGACAGCGCCAGCGGCATGACGCCAAATACAAAGGCCAACGAGGTCATTAAAATCGGTCGCAGTCTTTGCCGAGCTGCATGCACGGTGGCTTCCACCAAGTCCATGCCCTGGTCATGATTCTCCTTCGCGAACTCTACGATCAGAATCGCGTTTTTTGCCGACAGGCCCACCGTGGTCAGAAGGCCGACCTGAAAAAACACGTCATTCGAAAGGCCCCGCAGCAGGGTCGCGAGGATGGCGCCGATAATCCCCAACGGCACCACCAACATTACCGCGACCGGAATCGACCAACTCTCATAGAGCGCTGCCAGGCAAAGAAAAACGACAATGAGAGAGATCGCATACAGCGCCGGCGCTTGTGATCCCGAACGGCGCTCTTCGAACGACAGACCCGTCCATTCGATATCAAACCCTGACGGCAGTTCCTTCGCGTAGCGTTGCATGGCATCGAGCGCCGTTCCGGTGCTGACGCCGGCTGCCGGTGCACCCAAAATTTCTACTGAAGGGACGCCGTTGAAGCGCTCCAGCTTCGGGGAACCATATCCCCATTTAGACTCAGAGAATGCCGAGAAGGGCACCATCTGCATTTTCGAATTGCGCACGTACCAGTCGGTGAGGTCTTGCGGCAGCATGCGCGAAGGCGCATCGCCTTGAATGAAGACGCGTTTCACGCGGCCTCGATCGATGAAATCATCGACGTACAGGGAGCCCCAGGCAGCCGACAGCGTGCCCGTGACATCAGCAATGCTCAACCCCAGAGCGCTGGCCTTCTCCCAATCGACATTGAACAGGTACTGCGGCTCATCGTCCAAGCCGTTGGCGCGCACTTGCGTAAGTTGCGGATCCTTGCGCGCCAGTTCCAATAGCTGATTGCGCGCCGCCATGAGTTTGGCGTGCCCCTGATTGGCGCGATCCACCAGTTCCAAATCAAAGCCCGTGGCATTGCCAAGCTCGAGTGCCGCGGGCGGTGCGAAGGCGAATGCCTGTGCGTCCGCTATCTTACCGAGCGCCTTGCTCGCCCGAGCCGCAACCGCTTGTACGCGGTTCCGCTTGCCTGGTCGCTCCCGCCAATCCTTCATGCGGATAAAAACGAGGCCCGAGGCCTGACCGCGGGCGGCAAAATTGAAGCCGGTCACGGTAAAGACTCCCATGACCGCGTCCTTCTCCTGAGTTAGGAAGTAGTCACGCACTTCGGCAAGGGATTTCTGCGTGCGTTCAAGCGTCGCTCCCGGAGGAGAGGTGACCTGCGCAAAGATAATTCCCTGATCTTCATCGGGAAGGAATGAGCGGGGGATTTG
Organism: Steroidobacteraceae bacterium; assembly: GCA_036495805.1. Lineage (GTDB taxonomy): Bacteria > Pseudomonadota > Gammaproteobacteria > Steroidobacterales > Steroidobacteraceae > Bog-1198. Next base: position 96,753 of record DASXMG010000069.1, read on the forward strand.
GATGAACAAAATCGCCATCAACCCGACGATGAGCAAGAAGATCAGCAGGTAGCGGCCGGTTCGATCCACCAAGTGCACCACTGCCCCTTCATATTTTCGATTGCTGCGCTCGAAATTTCTATTGAACCAACCGAAAAAGCCCTTATTCGAGCGCGTTTGCTTCTTTGGGCGTAATAGTGTCGCGCAGAGTGCTGGTGTGAAAACCAAGGCAACCAACACCGACAAGGTCATCGCGGAGACCATGGTGATGGAAAATTGTCTATAGATGACGCCTGTGGAGCCACCGAAAAAAGCCATCGGCAGAAACACCGCGGACAAAACCAGCGCGATTCCAACCAGTGCGCCGGTGATCTGTCGCATGGACTTGCGCGTGGCCTCCTTGGGCGAAATGTTTTCTTCCTCCATGACCCGCTCGACGTTTTCCACCACGACAATGGCATCATCGACCAGCAGACCAATCGCCAAGACCATGGCAAACATGGTGAGGACATTAATCGAATAACCGAATGCCTCGAGCACGCCAAAGGTGCCGAGCAGCACCACCGGGACGGCGATGGTGGGGATTAGAGTGGCGCGGAGGTTTTGCAGAAACAACAGCATGACCAGGAAGACCAGGCCTATCGCCTCAAACAAGGTCTTAACCACGTCTTCGATCGAGATTCTGATGAACGGCGTGCTGTCGTTTGGATAAATTACTTGCAAACCAGGCGGAAGAGTCGGCTTGAGCTTATCCATGGTGGCGTGGATCGCGACAGAGGCGTCCAGCGCATTCGCGCCCGTCGCCAATTTCACGGCGATACCGGAAGCGGGATGCCCGTTCCAGTTCACGTTGCTGAACTGGTAGTTCTCACTGCCGAGCTCGACACGCGCGACATCGCGCAAACGCACTTGGGATCCATCGGGGTTGACCTTCAGCAAGATCGCGCTGAATTGGTCCGGCGTGTTCAAGCGTGTCGGACCGATAATGGTCGCGTTCAGCTGCTGGCCCTTGACTTGCGGCAGACCGCCCAGTTCTCCGGATGCCACTTGTACATTTTGTGCGCTTATTGCCAGCGCGACATCACCCGGAGTCAAGGCAAAATTATTCAGTTTGGCCGGATCCAGCCAGATGCGCATTGCATACTGCGCACCAAACACCTGATAGTCGCCGACACCGGGCGTGCGGCTAATCGCGTCTTGCACATTCGAGGCAATGAAATCCCCGATGTCGCCGCTGCTCATGCGGTCATCTTCGGAGAAAAAGCCAATGACCAGCAAGAAATTGCGGGTCGACTTTGCGACGCGGATACCTTGCAGCTGCACTTCCGGCGGCAACAACGGTGTCGCGAGCTGCAGTTTGTTCTGCACTTGGACTTGCGCGATATCCGGATTCGAGCCTTGCTCGAAGCTGAGCGTAATCGTCATGCTCCCGTCTTTATCGCTCTCGGACGAGAAATACAGCAGGTGATCGATTCCCGACAGCTGCTGTTCGATGACCTGGACGACGGTACTTTGGACCGTCTCAGCCGAAGCGCCGGGATAGCTCACGGTGATTGCGATTGCGGGTGGAGCAATACTCGGATATTGCGCGATGGGCAGCGTTTTGATGGCAAGTCCGCCCACCAGCATGATTACAATCGCCAGCACCCAGGCGAAGATCGGTCGATCTATGAAAAACTGAGACACGACCGCTTACTTCTTCGCGGGCGGAGGCGAAGCGGGCGGCGCGGCAGCCGGTTTGCTAAGTTCATCGGCAGTGACTTCGCGAGCGTGCACCGGATTGCCAGGCCGAACACTTTGAATGCCGACCACAATAACCTTGTCTCCCGCGTTGACACCCTCGCTCACGAGCCATTGGTCGCCGATTGCGCGATCGGTTTTGATGATGCGAGTCGCGGCTTTACTCTCTGCGTCCACCACGGTCACCGTGGGTTCGCCGCGCTCGTTGCGGGCCACGGCGCGCTGCGGCACAAGGAGTCCTTTTTCGTTGACGCCTTCTTCCAGCCGTTCGCGCACGAACATGCCGGGCAAAAGAACATTTTGCGAATTCGGGAATACGGCTCTTAAGGTGACCGAGCCGGTGCCCGGATCGACGGTGACCTCGCTGAACTGCAGCTTGCCGGTTTCTGGATAGGGCGTGTTGTCTTCCAAGATTAACTTTGCTTCCGCTTGTGCATCGCCAACTTTCTTTAGCTGACCATCGGCCAATGCGCGCCGCAAATGCAGCAGCACAGCGCTGGCTTGGGTCACATCCACGTAAATCGGATCAAGTTGCTGGACGACTACGAGAGCTGTGGTTTGATTCGCGCCCACCAGCGCACCCTCAGTGACGGCGGAGCGCCCGGTGCGGCCGGCAATAGGTGCGAACACCTTGGTATAGGCGAGATTGATCCGAGCGGTGTCGACCGCGGCCTGGGCCGATGCTACATCGGCGGCAGCCTGGTCCTGCGAAGCAACCGCGTTGTCGTAGTCCTGCCGGCTCACCGCGTGCGCTTCGCTCAAGGGTTTATAGCGCTGCGCAAGTAGGCGAGTCGAGGTAGCGGTGGCTTGCGCTCTGGCCAGTGCCGCTTTCGCGCTTTCATAGCTCGCCTGAAACGGCGCAGGATCGATTTGATATAGCTGCTGACCCGCTTTCACCTGGCTGCCTTCGACGAACAATCGTTTGAGAATTACACCGTTCACTTGCGGCCGGACCTCGGCAATGCGATAGGCGACGGTTCGGCCAGGCAGCTCGGTAACGATGGACACGGGTTGCGCCCGTAAGGTCATCACGCCAACCTCGGGTGTCTGCGGAGGCGGGGCTGCTTTCTTCTCCGAGCAACCGATGATCAAAGCAAAGCAAATGAGAATAAGTGTGCGTGGAGTGGTCATGGTCCGATCGGTGGGTAGCTGTAGGATGAAAGCGAAAGTGCGACACGCGTCAACGGGGAACCGCACCGAGCAGAAACATATCAACCACAACGGCCGTGTGCCGCTTCATGTCGAGCTGAGCGAGGGCTGTTTCGTCGTTGAATAGCAGACATTCGTGCATCTCCGAGCAAATCATTTGTAGAAACAACGAAGCCGCCTTGTCCGGATCAGGCAATGTCAGGGCGCCAAGTCTGACCTGTCCGCGAAAATAATTGGCAACCACGTTATCCACGCAACGCTTGTCGCTGGCGCGCATTTTTGCAGCCAATTCCGGGAACCGATGCGACTCCGTCGCCATGATGCGAAACAAGGCACCGGAGTGCGGATCGCAGGTGCGGGCGACCAGGGTGTCCGCAATCACCGTTAAAGCGGCGCGCGGGCCAAGTTGATCCAACTCCGCAGTGGCAAGCACGTTTGCCAGGCGTTCCACCAATCGATTGATGACAGCGGCCAGCAGCTCCGCCTTGTTCCGAAAGCGCTCGTATAGCGTGCGGGTGGAGGCGCCGCTCTCTGCGGCGATTTTGTCCATGCTGGCTGAGCCGTAGCCCTCCCTCAGAAAAACGCGGGTAGCGGCGTCAAGAAGTGCCGTGTTTCGGGCTATTTCTGTGCCACGCCGCGGCCGGCCGACCCCAACTTTGGGAACGGCAGCCGTGGGCGAGGCTGTATCTAGGAACACAGGATTGTTCATCCATGGAAAATGACACGTGTCGTTTTGCGTTGCAACCTCTTTACCATCACCCGCCTCGAGCGGCCCAAAACTATCCGATAGCCGCGTTGCCGGTGAAAACCGCCAATTGAGCAGCAAAAGCACGCTTGAAGGCGGATCGCGCTTCGCCGCGGGCGACATAGGCGGCCAGGTTCGGATATTGGTCCAGTATTCCCAATCCCTTCGACCTGAACAGCACCCCAATCATCAGAAGGTCGCCTGCGCTGAACCCACCATCGAGCCATTCAGCATGCCCCAGCCGACTGGAAAGTTCGCCCAGCGTCTTACGGGCGCGATCCTCGAGAATGGGCAGGCGCTGCTCGTACCAGGGTTTGTCGCGCTCAAGGAGCCAAGCCATCCCTCGTTCAACGAGCGGTGGTTCCACCGTGTTAAGCGCGGCAAACATCCATGAGACTGCGCGCGCCCGGGCATTGGCATCTTCTGGAAGCAGGCCCGCATGCCGCTCCGCGATATGGAACACGATGGCCCCCGACTCGAACAGGGCGAGATCGCCTTCTTCATAGGTCGGAATCTGCCCGAACGGATGAAGCGCTCGATGCGCGGGTTCCTTCATCTCACTAAACGAAACAAGACGAACTTCGTAAGGCTGGCCCACTTCTTCAAGCGCCCAGCGAACGCGCGTATCGCGCGCCAGTCCTTTGCCGCCGTCGGGTGACCGTCCAAAGGCAGTAATGGTGGGGGTCATCGCGTCCGTCTCCTTGCTTGAGCCAACGGTTCTGGCGTCACATGATGACGACGAATGAGCTAGTCGGAAATCGACATCGTTTTTTGAACATCCTCGCAGAAGCGACGATCGCCGGAGCTCGCTTCCGGCCAGGGTTTTGATAGAGGATTGCTCCGGGCATTTCAGGGAGCACTGGTGGTACGGCCCGGATGGA
>DASXMG010000070.1:0-22924 GCA_036495805.1 Steroidobacteraceae bacterium
AAACCATGAAAAAAATGGTCAAAGGCGGGATGCTGAAGAACATGATGCGCGGGATGGCCGGCCGGCTGCCCCCAGGCGGCTTCGGCCCCGGCGGTTTCGGCAGCTAAATCCACAGCCGGCCCAACGATTGGTTGCTCTTAACCCCTGATTGTCATTACAATTAGCGGCTTGGCATCCTTAAGGTGAATTTACGATGGTGACGATCCGTTTGACTCGGCGCGGCGGCAAGAAGACGCCCTTTTATCATGTCGTGGTAACGGACAGCCGTAAGCGTCAGGGCGGCACCAGCCTCGAGAGCGTCGGCCTCTTCAACCCCGTGGCGCGCGGTGGCGAAGTCAAGTTGCGCATGGACGTCGCCCGGATCGAGCATTGGCTGAGCAAGGGCGCTCATATGTCCGACCGAGTCAAGTTTCTTCTCACCAGCTTCCGTAAGCAGGCCGCGTAAAGGCTGATTGGCACGATGAGCGACGAATCATCGGCGCTCATCCAACTAGGGTTTGTGGGCGCCCCGTTCGGCGTCCGAGGTTGGGTCAAGCTACGCTCACATACGGATCCTCCCGAACGCCTGCTGGAACACCGCAATCTGCAGATCGGACGAGAGGGTGCTTGGCGCAGCTATCGTATTGAGCAAAGCGGCCGCAGCGGCGGTGCATTGACGGTCAAATTGGCCGGCATCGAGGATCGGGATCAGGCGATGGCCTTGCGGGGCGCCGAGATCCGGGTGCCTCGCGCGGAATTGCCGCAGCGGGACGATAAAGATTTCTATCGCGCCGACTTGATTGGCTGCGAGGTGGTGAATCTGGCCGGCGTCGGCCTGGGTGTGGTGCAGCATTTTGTGGAGACTCCGTCGCAAGCCCTGATGGTGGTGCGCGGGGATCGTGAATACTGGGTGCCGGCGGTACCGCAGCACCTTCGGCGGGTGGATTTGACGGCTCGCCGCGTGGTGGTGGATTGGGACGCGGCCGCGGATTGAGTATGCGAATTGCGGTGGTATCGCTGTTTCCACAGATGATCCGCGAGGCGCTGAACATCGGCGTGGTGGGTCGGGCATTGGAGCGCGGTGTGTTTCAGGTCGAATGCTTCGACCCGCGTGACTACACCAGCGACCCGCACCGTACGGTCGATGACCGCCCGTACGGCGGCGGACCGGGAATGGTGATGAAGGTGGAGCCGGCGCGCAGCGCGATGCGCGACGCACTGAAGGTTCTGCCGCCGGGCAGCCGGCGGGTGTATTTGGGCGCTGATGGAATCAGGTTCGAGCAACGCATGGCGCGCGAGGCCTGCGCCTGGCCGGGTCTGGTTTTGGTCGCGGGACGCTACGAAGGGATCGATGAGCGCTTCATCGAGCAGGAAGTCGATGAGCAATGGTCCATCGGCGACTACGTGTTGTCGGGCGGCGAGCTGCCGGCGCTGGTGGTCATCGACGCGATCGCGCGGTTGATGCCGGGCACGTTGGGCAGTTCGGAATCGGCGCTGCAGGAGTCCTTCGGCGACGGATTGGTCGATTGGCCGCACTACACGCGGCCGCAGATGTTGGAAGGGCACGAGGTGCCCGCGGTCTTGGCGTCAGGCGACCATGCGGCGATACATCGCTGGCGGCTGCAGCAGGCGCTTGGACGCACCTGGTTACGCCGGCCGGAGCTGCTCGAGCGGCGCGGCATGAGCGACGAAGAGCGAGAATTGTTGGAAGAATTCAAGAATGAACGTGCGAGGCAATAGTTATGAATAAGGTCATCCAGGAACTCAACGGCGAGCGGGCGACGCGCAAGCTTCCGGACTTCAATCCCGGCGACACCATCGTCGTGCAAGTCAAAGTGGTGGAAGGTGATCGCGAGCGCGTTCAAGCCTACGAGGGTGTGGTGATCGCGAAGAAGAACCGCGGCCTCAATTCTTCCTTCACGGTGCGCAAGATTTCCCACGGCGAGGGTGTGGAACGCGTGTTCCAAACTTTCAGCCCCTCTATCAGCGAAGTCAGCGTGAAGCGCCGCGGCAATGTACGCCGCGCGAAGCTGTACTACCTGCGCGAGTTGTCCGGCAAAGCAGCCCGCATCGACGAGAAAGTCTGAGTCCTGAATGAGCGCCGGATCCGCTCTTAGAGGATTCTTCGGGCTGGTCTGGCGAATCCTGGATGGCATCCGCAGGGTGCTGCACCTGGCGCTGATGCTGATTATTTTTGGGTTCGTTCTCGCGGCCCTGCATACCTCCATTCCGATCGTGCCGCGCAGCGCGGCCCTGGTCATCTCGCCGCAGGGCGAGTTGGTCGATCAACTGTCCGGCGATTCCGTGCGGCGCGCGCTCGGCGAGGCCTCCGGAGGCCCGGATCCGGAAACCCTGCTCAGGGACGTAACGGATGCCATTGCTGCCGCCAAAACCGATTCGCGCATCAAGTTGATCGTCCTGGATCTCGATGAAATGGATTCCGCAGGCCTGTCGAAGCTGCAGGAAATCGGCGCGGCGCTGCGCGACTTTCGCTCCTCCGGCAAGCGGGTGATCGCGATGGGCGACTCCTTCAGTCAGGTGCAGTACTACCTGGCGGCGCAGGCCGGCGAGGTGTACCTCGATCCGATGGGCGAAGTGTCCGTCCGCGGCTTCAGCTACTACCGCATGTACTACAAGGACGCGATAGATAAGCTCGACATCGACTCGAACGTGTTCAAGGCCGGTACTTTCAAAAGCTACACCGATCAATTTTCGCGCAGCGACATGGCGCCGAGCGAGCGGGAAGAGACTTCTCTTTGGCTCGAGTCCTTGTGGAGCGCATACAGCCAGGATGTCACGCGCGCCCGATCGCTGCCCGCCAGTGCGCTGAAGGACTTCATCGCCGCGCAGCCCGCATCCCTCCAGGCGGTCAACGGCGATCTGGCAAAAATGGCGCTGCAGCGTGGATTGGTGACCGCGCTCAAAAGCCGCCGGCAGGTTGCCGACGATTTGAAGGGACTCGTGGGCGAGGATGACGACAACCATTCCTTCAATGGGATTGGAATGAATCAGTACCTGGCGGCGGTCCGTTCCAAGCGCGCCTTGAAATCGAAATCGGACTCCAAGGTCGGGATCGTGGTGGCATCCGGCGAAATCTTCGACGGCCGTCAGTTGCCGGGGAAGATCGGCGGCGAGAGCACGTCGGACCTGCTGCGCGAGGCGCGTTTCGACAGCGCGGTGAAAGCGGTGGTGCTGCGTATCGACAGTCCCGGCGGCAGCGAATTCGCGTCCGAGAAAATCCTGCGCGAAGTGCAGGCGCTGCGCAAGGCGGGCAAGCCGGTGGTCGTGTCGATGAGCAGCTATGCAGCTTCGGGCGGCTATTACATCGCCGCTGCCGCGAACCAGATATTTGCAAGCCCTACGAGCATCACCGGATCGATCGGCGTATTTTCCTACATCCCGACATTTCAGCGCACGCTGGAGAAACTCGGCGTCAAAGTCGACGGCCTCGGCACCACCCCGCTTGCCGGCGACATGCGCATCGACCGAGCCTTGGGGCCCGTCACCAAGCAGATCATGCAGGCGTCGGTCGATCATGCCTATCAGCAATTCCTGCGGCGCGTTGCGGACGGCAGGAAGAAGCCGGTTGAAGAAGTAGACAAGATTGCGCAGGGCAGGGTGTGGGCCGGGATCGATGCCGAGCGCATCGGCTTGGTGGATCATCTCGGCGGCCTGAAGGACGCAACCGACGCGGCGGCGAAATTGGCCCAATTGGGCAAAGACTACGATGTGGACTACATCGAGACCGAATTGAGTCTGCGCCAGCAGTTGCTCATGCAGATCCGCTCGCAAGCCGCGCACGTGGCGCAATTGACGGGGCTCGTGCCGCAGCGAAATGACATAGAGCGCCTGATCGATCCGTTGCTCGAGCAGGCTCGCATCATCGCCCGCCTCAAAGATCCGCGCGGGTTGTACTCTTATTGCTGGTGCCGCGAACCGAGCGAGCGCTAGGAGTCCGTCTAATGACTCTTGCGGTGACCCCAAACGATGATGTAATTGTCGGGTGCCGTGATTGGGTTTTCGTCGACGATATCAAAAGCCGGTAAAAGCTCGCGCAATTCGTTTATCGATAAGCGGCTGCTGGTAGGCCTCGAATTTCCAATCCCAGAATTCATCGTCAAGTAGCCCTTGCTTGCCTTGGAGATGATTTTCTTTATGTAACTGCGTTGAAGTTGCGAAGGCAGCTCAGAAAAAGCGTAGTTGCTGATCACAAGATCAAATACATCATTGCCTGAGCTTTGGTTCAGCGTGCTCAATTTATACGAGCAATTTAAAATAAAACTCTCCAGGTATTTGCAGACCAGGTTAAGTACAGGCGGCAGATCGTATAAGTGATATTCGCTGATGTTAAAAAGGCGGTCATTGACCAGTAATTGACCACCGTAGCCGCCGCCAATTTCAACGATTTTCTTTCCAATATTATCCCCAAAGTGTTTCTGCAAATCAGAAGCAACCTTCATATACCTAAGGGTCGTTGGACTGATTTTCCCTATTTGCGGATAGGAATGCGTAACTGGGTTGCCGATCAAATCGTTGTCCTTGCATTTTTCGACGAGATTCAAGAATTGAGGAGACTGACTTCTTATGATGTCTAGATATTTACCGCCTTCGTCGGCAGTGACGTGTTCCAAGACTGCTTGGTAGCTCGGATGTCTTTTAAAATTGCTGAAGACTTTATAATGCTGAACTGCTCTTTGCACGAATGCCACATACAATCCCCCTTCGCTTTCGGAGCGATTGTGTTCTTCAGCGACAAACTCTTTGTTTCCAAAATTTCGGTTGAGGCGCCACTTGAGGAAATTCATCGCAGAGCCAGGATGTTTGAGTCCTTTGATGATTTTTTGGGGGAATGAGGAAGGCATTTGTTAACTCCGGGGCGAGAGTTATCGCAGTTAAGAGCAGTAAACCGCAAGTCGGAAAGTAGAGTCGGGAGACTCTCTGAAAACGCCGCTGCTAAACTATATTACGCGCAACAATCGGCACGCAAGGCCCGCGCGCACCCTCCTACAAGCTGGACCAGTCGAGCGTCACTTTTCCGGACTTTCCGGAATTCATGATTTGAAAACCTTGCAAATAGTCGTTGATTCCCAGCCGATGGGTGATCACCGGCCGAATGTCCAGTCCGCTCTGCAGCATGCTCGACATCTTGTACCAGGTCTCGAACATTTCCCGGCCGTAGATGCCCTTGATGGTCAGGCCTTTGAAAATCACTTGATTCCAATCGATCGCGGTTTCGCCGGGCGGAATACCGAGCAAGGAAACACTGCCGCCGTTATTCATGGTTCGCAACAACTCGCGCAGGGCCGCGGGATTGCCGGACATCTCGAAGCCGACATCGAAACCCTCTTCCATCCCTAAATCGCGCATGGCGTCATCGAGCGACTCGCGCGAGACATTCAAAGCGCGCGAGGCGCCCATTTTCTTAGCCAGATCCAACCGATAGTCATTTACGTCGGTAATGACCACATGCCGGGCGCCGGCGTGCCGGGCAATGGCTACCGCCATCACGCCGATGGGACCCGCCCCGGTGATGAGCACATCCTCGCCGACCACATTGAAGGCGAGTGCCGTGTGGGTGGCGTTGCCCAGCGGGTCGAGTATGGAGGCGATTTCATCGTCGATGGCGGTCGGCAGCTTAAATACGTTGGAGGCCGGAATCGTCAGGTACTCCGCAAACGCGCCCGGACGATTCACGCCCACGCCGGACGTGTTGCGGCACAGGTGGCGCCGTCCGGCGCGGCAATTGCGGCAATGGCCGCAGGTGATGTGGCCTTCTCCGGACACGCGATCGCCGGAAGTAAAGCCGCGGACCTCGCTGCCGATTTCGACGATTTCGCCGGAATACTCATGCCCGACCGCCATCGGCACGGGCACCGTTTTTTGCGCCCACGCGTCCCAATTGTAGATATGCATGTCCGTGCCGCAGATCGCGGAGCGGTTCACCTTGATGAGCACGTCGTTGTGACCGACCGTGGGCTCCGGAACGTCCTGCATCCAGATGCCGGGTTCCGCGCGGGCTTTGACGAGTGCTTTCATGGCTTGTCCTTGGGGATGACGCCGAGGTCGCGTGCCGCACGACCGAACGCGGAAACGACGTGATCGAGTTGCGCAATGCTGTGCGCAGCATTCATTTGGGTCCGAATTCGCGCTTTTCCATGGGGCACGACCGGAAATGAGAAGGCCACGACGTAAATACCCTGCTGCTGCATGCGCTCGGCGAGACGCACGGCCAGCGGCGCGTCTCCCAGCATCACCGGGATGATGGGATGCTCGCCGGGAACCAGGTTGAAACCCAGGGCCTGCATCGATGCGCGAAAGTGACGCGCATTGGCGTGCAGGCGATCACGCAATTCCGGAGAACTCTCCAATAGATCCAATACTTGAATGGTCGCCGCCGCAACCGTCGGCGCGATGCTGTTCGAAAACAAATAGGGCCGCGAACGCTGCTGCAGCCATGCCACGATCTCTTTGCGCGCCGAGACAAAGCCGCCGCTGGCGCCGCCCAGAGCCTTGCCCAGCGTGCTGGTCAAGATGTCGATGCGTCCCATGACGCCGCGGTATTCATGCGAGCCGCGGCCGCGGTCGCCGACGAAGCAGGTGGCATGCGAATCATCGACCATAACCAGCGCCCCGTAGCGATCGGCCAAGTCGCAAATCTCATTCAAGCGCGCGATGGAGCCATCCATGGAAAACACGCCGTCGGTTGCAATCAGGCGCACGCGTGAATCCTGCGAATCCTTGAGCGCCTGCTCCAGTTCATTCATGTCATTGTTGGCGTAACGCAAGCGCCGCGCCTTGCATAGCCGGATGCCGTCGATGATGCTGGCATGGTTGAGCGCATCGCTGATGACGGCATCCTTCTCATCCAGCAGCGTTTCGAACAATCCACCGTTCGCATCGAAGCAGGAGGAGTAGAGAATCGTGTCGTCCATCGACAGGTATGCGCTCAGGCGCTCCTCCAATTCGCGGTGCACGCTTTGCGTGCCGCAGATGAAGCGCACCGAGGCCATGCCGTAGCCATAGCGGGTCAAGCCATCGTGTGCTGCTTTGAGCACCGCCGGATGATTGGCCAATCCCAAGTAATTGTTGGCGCAGAGATTGATCATCTCTTGGCCGTCCTTGAGCTTGATGACCGGACCCTGGGCCGTGCCGATGACGCGCTCGCGTTTCAGCAGTCCTGCCGCGTCGAGCGCCTCGGTATCGCGCTCGAGACGCTCACGAAATTCATTGCCGTACATGGCGCTATTATAGCGATTCCGCCCATGCGGCTCTTGGGTATCTCAAGATCGATTACTTATGACAACCGACGATAAATCTGATAACCATCGCCTCGATAAATGGCTTTGGCATGCGCGATTTTTCAAGACGCGCAGCCTCGCGACGGCCGCCATCAACGGCGGCAAGGTCCATCTCAATGCGGAACGCGTCAAACCCGCGCATCGGGTGCGCGTCGGCGATCGTTTGAGTTTGTCGTTGCAGGGTATCGTGGGGGAATTTGAGGTACTCGGGCTTCCCGCGCGGCGCGGTCCTGCGGCGGAGGCACTGACCCACTATGCGGAAACCGCGGCAAGCGCCGAGCGCCGGGTCGTGCTCAAAGAGCAGCAGCGCCTCGCCAATCTATCGCGGCCGCGCCCCGACACCCGGCCGGACAAGCGCGAACGACGGCGGCTCATGCGCCTGCACCGAGATCAAGGCTGACGCGCCTTGAGTGCGCAGGGCCTCATCTCGGCGTGTCCAGCCAACCACCGCGAAAGCCCGCGCGTTCCAGTCCCCGCCTGACATAGGGGCTGCGGCGCATGATGCGCCAGATGAGACCGCTGCGAAAATTTTCAATCATGGTGACGATAAGGCCTTCGTCGATGCCGAGGTAGTTGTTGTCGACCCAGCCCACGTCCGGCACGACCTGTCCATACGTCAGTTTCACATCGGTGTAGTTGAAGCTGGGATTGAAGGCATCGACGAAGCCGAAGGTGGAGTAGATGTATTTGCCGTACTGCTCCTTCATCAATCGCAACGTCGGCATCGCGACCTCCGGCGTAAACGGCAATGCGCCGGCGACAGCGTTGGGTGCCAGCGTCCCATCGTCAAAGTTCTGCGGGCCGCCGGCGCCGCGGGCTGCATAGGCATGGAATGCCCGAGTTTCGCCGTGGTACTCGAGCTTCGCCTCGACCGGGCCGTCGCTGGCGGTAATGCCCCACAGGCGCGAGGAGTAACCCACCCACTTCATGGGATTGGCGATCACGTAACTGCGCTGTGCAAAGATGGCGCGCCGCGTGTTGTCGAAATAATCGATCCCCTTGCCGCGCATGTACGCGTCGCGGATATCGCGAAAATCGATCCAGACGTGCGAGTATTGATGTCCGAACAGGGGTGCAAACGCGAGGTACCACTGGCCCTCGTTGACCCAGTGAAAATCGAAGGTCGAGGTGTACGACTGCCATGCCGATACCGGCATCGGCGCACTCGGCGAGCCCAACCCGAGGATGTACATGATCGAGGACTCGTTGTACCCGCGCCAATTGCGCTGATGAAAGCCCATTTCCGGTGTCCATGCCAGCGCGACCGCATCGTCATCGCGCGATGCCCAGCCCCAGTCGACCCGTCGGTATAGCCAATCGGCGATCTTGCGCAGCTCCTTTTCTTCGGGATCCGTCCCGTCGAAGTAGCTCTGGCAGAACAGCACGCCGGCGATGAACAGGGAGGTGTCGATCATCGACAAGTCAGCATGCTCGTTGAAACGCACCCCGGTTTCCATGTCGAGGAAGTGATAGTAAAAGCCCTTGTACCCGGCGAATCCCTTGGCACCCGGGCCTTGCGGCGCATCGCGGAAGAAGCGCAGTGTCTTGAGGACCCGGTCACGCGCCTCGGCGCGCGACACGTAGCCGCGTTCAACGCCGATGGGGTAGGCGGTCAGCGCGAATCCGACCGCGGCGAGGCTCGCGAAGATTTTGGTCGGATAACGGTCCGGGACCAGGCCGTTCTTGGGATTGGCATTCGCCCAGAAGAAATCAAACGTCCGGTGCTCGATGTCCTCGAGGAATTCGGACGCCTGAGTCGGCGTGTCCGTCTCTTCCAGCAGCTTGGGCGGCGCGGCCGGCTTAAAAGCGGAGCAGCCGCACAGCAGTAGAATCATCAGCGTCCGGCTGAGCCGGCCAAAGCGGAAAATTTCAGCCATCAAACGCGCCCCTCATGGGGGTGCGACAGCGCAATGCCTGGCGATGAACTGCGCATGTGTCGGCATGGCGTCGACGCAGGCCGCGACGACTCTCTCGACGCTGTCGAGCAATCCGGCAACGTCTTGATCGGGTACCAGATCGACGGCGGGGTGATAGTGCTGCGGGTCGATGTGTTGGCCCAGCATCACCTGGACCCAACTGGTGATTGCGAACATTTCCTCGGCATTTCGGAAGAAACGGCCGCTGTGCTTGAACAGACGAATCGTTTCGGCGAGGGGTTCGGGAATGCTCATGGCCGCGCAATATTTCCAAAAAGAACTGTCGCGCCGCTCGGTCGCACAGTAATGAAGAATTAAAAAATCCCGGATGCGCTCGAATTCAAACGCTGCCTGCGAGTTATAGCGCTCGATCAGCACGGGGCTGAAATCGCGCTGCGGCAGCAGATTGAGCAATCTCGCGATGCCCGACTGGATCAGATAGATGCTGGTCGATTCAAGCGGTTCCATGAAGCCGGAGGCTAACCCCAGCGCCACGCAGTTCTTGTCCCAGAATTTGCGGCGCATCCCCGTGGTAAACCTTAGCCTGCGTGGTTCGGCGAGAGCCCGACCGTCGAGACTGCTCATGAGCGTCTGCGCGGCTTCATCGTCGCTGATATGGGCGCTCGAATAAACGTAGCCGTTTCCGGTGCGATGCTGCAGTGGAATGCGCCACTGCCAACCGGCGCTGTGCGCCGTGGAGCGCGTGAAGGGCGTGGGCGGACCGACGTTCTCGCAGGGCACCGTGACGGCGCGATCGCACGGTAGCCAGTGCGTCCAATCTTCATAGCCGGCGTGCAGTGCCTCTTCGATCAGCAGGCCGCGAAACCCGGAGCAGTCGATGAACAGATCCGCGTGGAGCTTTTCGCCGCTGGCGAGCGTCACGCCATCGATGAAGCCGTCCGCACCGCGCAGCATGACATCGACGATCTTCCCCTCCGTGCGCTGCACGCCGCGCGCCTCGGCGTAGCGGCGCAGGTAGCGCGCATACAAACCGGCATCGAAATGATAGGCATAGGCGATGTTGGCGAGCGGCGAGTACGGCGGCGCATCGGCGGCCGAGGTCATGAATTTGCCGCGTGGCGCCGCGAGCGTGTTCAGCGAGTAAGCGCCGATATCGGCAGCTTTACCGGCTCGGGATAATTTGAGCCAGTACTGGTAGAACGGCAACAAGCCGTAGTCGTGGCCGATGCTGCCAAAGCCATGAATATATCGATCGCCGATTCGGCCCCAGTCGACAAATTCGATGCCGAGTTTGAATGTTCCCCGCGTCTGTCTGACGAATTCGACCTCATCGATTTCCAGTATCTGGTTAAACAGCTTCAGGTGCGGAACGGTGGCCTCGCCCACGCCCACGGTGCCGATCTCTTCGGATTCGACCACGCGAATGGCGAGCGCGGCTCCCAGGACTTTGGCGAAAGCGGCGGCGGCCATCCAGCCCGCAGTGCCGCCGCCGACGATTAAGATGCTGCGAAGACTCTGATCAGTCATCGCGTCCCATCAGAACTTACCCCCCACGGTGATCTTCAACGTGCGCGGTACGCCATTGATATTGCCTTTGTAGTTATAGGGCACGGGATTCGGGCTGTAGACGCCACCCGTGCCCCAATTATTGAGCGTGTCCGAGTAGTTGTGCCAATTGATCACATTGAGCCCATCGAGCCGCGCATACAGCGATCCAAAGTTGAAGATATTGAAGTTCTTGGTTATCTGTAGATCAAGCGTGCGATAACCGAAGAAGTTTTTGGGTGTCGCGGAGATGGGGTTGCATGCGGCACCGGTCGAATAGATCAGTCCAATACAGGCCACGTCGTCCACGGGTATCGGCGTCGCAAGGGTCAACTTTGCCGCCATGACAAAGCCCCACGGTGCACCATACGAGCCGGTGGTGACGATACGATGCCGGGCCGCCGCGTTCGAATTAATGAACGGATACTGACCAATGGTCTCCTCGTCGAAGGCATAGTGCTGCGTCGTATCGCGGTTCGCACTCGAGTCCGTGTAGGTGTAAGCGAACGTGGCGCCCCAGTGCGATTCCGCGGTGAAGGGTTTTTCCGCCGACAGCAGGAATTGCGTGGTCTTGGTCTCGATGCCGCTGTTGCCGATGATCAGCGAGCCGAAACCCGGCACGCCGTTGCCCCAGGGCTGACCGCCGTTCATGAAGAAGGCGCCATTTGGATAACGATTCCCCAAGGTAAACACCAGGCCGTCCTTGCTCAAGATTCGCGCCACCGCCGCACTGGTATTCCAGTCGCCCAGTGTGTTGCGGATGCCGATGCTGAACTGATCCGAATACGCAACTTTCAGGTTGTTGTTGAGGGCGTCGATCTCCGAGCCCACCGCGTTCGAGCTTACCAGCCCCTGCAGGTTTTTCAGGCCTTGCAGGTACGCCGGATTGAAGGCGACGCAGGGCGTGCCGAAGCAGCCGTTCGGCGTCATCGCCGCCGCATTCGGGAAATACACGGTGTACTGGGGCAATGCCGACTTGGTGACCTCGACCTGCTCGTAATCGTATAGGTCGCGATCGTAGGAACGGCCGTAGCCGCCAAACACCACATGCTGCTGATCCCCATTGATGTCGAATGCAAATCCGAGACGCGGCTGGAATTCGCCGGTAGGAGCACTGCGATTGTTTCCGGTGCTGATGTAGTCGTTGATATTCACGCCGCCCTTGGCGAGGGTTTGCGCGTAGGTTTGCCCGGCCGGTGCGGCCGGATCTTGCAGACCATAGGCTGCAACGACGTTTGCGGGCGTTACGTAGTTGAGATACCCCAAGTTTCTTTCGTAATCCCAACGTACGCCGATGTTCCAGGTCAAATGCTCGTTTTGCACCCAATCGTCCTGGATGTACAAGCCGTATTGCCAGTCCCTTGACTGTGCCGTCGGACTCAACCCGGGCACTGGATCGGTGAAAAAGGCCTTGTATGGCACCGTATCCGTGCCGGCCGGGCTGACATTGTAATAAAACTGCGGATTGATGTTTTCCGCGTCCGCCGCCGTGAGGTCAATCCTCTTGACCTTCGCGCCCAACTTGACCGTGTGATCGCCGAGCCAATTCAAGTCGCTGAAGGTCACGTCATCCTGAATTCCAGGCCCGCGCTGCCCCTTATCCTGCGTGGAGAGCGGACTGGCGGCACCCGTTGCCAGAACGAGTTGCTGGTTGTTGGCCACCACGATGTACTGCGCACCGTTGCCGAGGTTGGTGGCCGACGGCTGGTTGAACGCATCCTCATGCGTCAGCAAGAGATCATTGAACCAATGGGCCCCATTGTGCTCCCACCGCAGGGTGTAGCGCGTATCGTTGTTCTTGACCGTAATGCTCGCGCCTTGCGCCGCCGCGATGCCGAGGTTTTCGACCTGGTTTTCGTTGCGCACCTTGACGCTGGCCTCGATGCGGTCGTAGTCGGTGGGCTCGAAATCCAGCTTGCCGAAATAGAGGTTCTCATCAAACGGCAAACTCGCAGGTCCGAATTGCGCATTGACGTCGGCCGGCAGGAAATTGCCGATGGGCATGCCGTTGAGCGTGGGGACGCCGGGCGTGACGGTGATCGGGGTCGTATAGCGTTTACCTTCGTAGGCGACGAAAAAATGCAGCATGTCCTTCAAGATCGGGCCACCGATCGACGCGCCGAATTCCCTGTCGCTGGCGGGCACTTTCGTGCCGTCCGCCTCCTCGGACGGTGTTTCAGCCCGCAGGCTGTTGGCCGAGTACTGGCCAAAGAATTCGCCGTGAAATTCATTGGTGCCGGACTTGGTTCCCGCCGTCACCACCGCGCTCGACACCTGGTCGTACTCGGCTTTGTAGTTCGAGGTAAGGACCTTGTATTCGCCGATGGCAAGCTGCGGAAACGGGTTGCCTTGAGTGGCGAATTGGCCGCTGACGCCGCCTTCCTTCACATAGTCTTTCTGGCCGGCGCCATCGATATACACATTCACGGCGCTCGCATTTTGACCGCCGCTTTGCAGGGAGGACTGGTGCTGATCATTCACGCTAAAGACCACGCCCGGGACGGTGTCGGCGAATTCGAGGAAATTGCGCGTGATTTGCGGTGTGGTATCGATGGTGTGCAGCGATACCGTTCCGCCGATCTCGGAGGTTCGCACTTCGTAGAGGCGCTGGGCCTTGACGGTGACCTCTTCTAACGGAGCGGCGGAGGCGGCGGGCGGCACCAGATCGAGCGTGGCGGTTGAAGCGACGCTCAAAATGACGGTGGTTGCTGTGCCTGGTCCGGCCTCGACGCTATAAGTTCCTGGTTGCAGCCCGGGCAGGTAATAGCTGCCGTCCGCGCCAGCCGTGGTCCGTCGGGTCACGCCGGTGGCCACATTTTTCGCCACTACCTCCGTGCCGGCGGCGGCGTGGCCGCGCAAGATGGAATCCGCGGTTTGCGCCCGGAGGGAAGTCGGCATTCCGGCACCCGCGGCAAGCGTGGCTGCGATGGCGGTTGCGAGTAAAGTCTTTTTATAGCGATTCCGAGTTCCCATGATCTTCCCCCTTGTGAGCACATCGCATCAGCCGGAACGGCGTGTTATTCAATTATCAATTGCAATGAGAAATCGTGAAGGTAGGCGAGGCGGACGAGAGTTCATCGGCGCTGCTTCGAGCAACACCGGTGCATGGCACACGACATCCTTGGCCTCGACTGACATCCTTCCCCCTGCGAGCTTCCCCTCCATGGAAGCCCTGGTAACGCATCGGATGGCTAGCGGTCTAGAATGCCGCTTGAGCCAATGCTCGCTGATGCTATCTCCTTTCACGACGCAAAGTCCACACTACGGTCATATGAAAATTATTTTCGTCGTTGTTCTCGTCAGCCTGATAGCGGCGACCGCCTGGAGCGACGAAGAGATCATCGTTGATCCGCGCGGAGCGCATCATGGTTTCCCGCATTTTTGGGAACAGATGTTCGGTTCCGGCCGGGCAATTCTCACGCTGCGCGAAAGTTATCGCCAGGATCTTCGTCTTGTAAAAAATACAACCGACTTCAAGTTCGTGCGCTTCCACGCGATCCTGCATGATGAAGTGGGAGTTTACGACGAAGACAAACGGGGAAAATCGATCTACAACTTCTCGTACGTGGATCAAATCTACGATGGGTTGCTGGCGAATGGCGTGCGGCCTTATGTCGAGTTGTCGTTCATGCCGAGCAAGCTCGCGTCGCACCAGGCTGTGCAGGCGTTCAAATATCATCCCATCGTGGCGCCACCGCGTGATTATGCCAAGTGGGATGCGTTGATCGCGGCTTTCGCCGCACACCTGATCGATCGATACGGTATCGATGAGGTGGCGCAATGGTATTTCGAGGTCTGGAACGAGCCCAATATTGATTTCTGGGCAGGCGAGCCTAAGCAGCGCAGCTACTTTGAGTTATACGATCACACTGCCGAAGCGCTCAAGAGGGTCAACGGCCGTTTGCGCGTCGGCGGACCGTCCACCGCCCAAGCCGCCTGGGTCAGTGAGTTCATCCGGCACTGTACCGAGAATGGCATACCTTTCGATTTCGTCTCGACGCATGTTTACGCCAACGACAAATCCAAGGATGTTTTCGCGACTCACGAAAATATCCCGCGCGCAGAAATGGTCTGCCGTGCTGCCAAGAAGGTTCGCGACCAAGTAGACGCCTCGCCTCGGCAGCGCACTCCCATCATCTGGAGCGAGTACAATGCCACGTACTTCAACGATCCGAAGATCACGGACTCGCTGTTCATGGGGCCGTGGCTTGCGGACACGCTGCGTCGCTGCGATGGGCTCACGGACATGATGTCTTACTGGACATTCTCGGATGTATTCGAAGAGCAGGGGGTCGTCGAACGGCCGTTCTACGGCGGCTTCGGCCTGATCGCGGCGGGAGGCATTCCGAAACCGGTCTTCAACGCCTTCAAGATGTTGCATGGGCTGGGCACTGAACGCTACGATGTGGATTCCGAGCATGCTTTGGTCACGCGGCGCATGGACGGATCCTTTGTCATCGCCCTCTGGAACTACGTGCCGCCCGGCGGAAGCGGTGCGCCGCTCAAGATCACCTTGCAGTTGACCAACCTCGCGGCGCGCTCGGCACGGATACTGCGTCTCGATGCCGACAACGGCGATGTCGGTGGCGCCTATCAGCGCATGGGATCGCCGCCTTACCCGACCTCGGTGCAACGCCAGCAACTATTGAAGGCCGCCGCGCTTCCGGCGCCTCAAGAGGTGCCGATCGTTAACGAGCGCTTATCGATCATGCTTCCCGCCTATGGCCTGGCGACGGTCGAGGTGGCGCCGGGCCGGAATTAGCCCAAGAACGAGTCTTGCAAAAATAATGTTTGCCTAACTGATTCTATGTGCTACAGTCTGTAACACTATGACCGGTAACACTACGCAAAACCACGATCCTGCCGAGCTCGGCGAGCTGGAACGCGCTGTTCTTGAACTCATCTGGGAGCACGGCGTGCAGAGCGCCGACCAGGTGAGGGAGCATCTCGTCAAGCAAGGTCGCCCGCTCAAAGAATCTACCATTCGCACCGTACTGCGCCGCCTGGAGGAGAAAGGCTATTTGAGCCACTCCATCGAGAGCCGCACGTTTCTGTATCGTCCCGCGGCGTCGCGTCAGGCGGTCGCCGGGCGGGCCGTGCAACGCATCGTCGATTGGTTTTGCGAAGGATCGGTGGAAACGCTTCTCGCCGGCATGGTGGATTCCGCGGTACTCGACCGCAAGGAACTGCAACGCCTCGCCGAACGCATCGCCGCATCGAAGAAGGGGAAGAAATCGTGAGTACACATCTATTGCTTGAAGCCGGCGCGCGCTCCCTGCTGATGGGCGCGATCATCCTGGTCGCGCTGCGCCTGATGCGTATCGAGCAAGTCCGCGCCCGGCGCACGGCATGGCTGCTGGCTTTGGCCGGTGCATTGGCGATGCCGATATTGGTGGGCGCACAGATCGGACCGCGCCTGCTGCCCGAGCTAGCCGTCGTCAAACAACTCGTCGCGCCGCGCTTCGCCACGCCGGCGCCCCAGCCTGCGGCCGAGCCCCAGGTACAGCGGATCGTGTACGGAGACCATCGCGGCCCCATGCCGGCATCACAGATCGGCATCGGCATGGCGCAAGATGCCGCGGTCGCCGATGCAGGCGCGGCCAATCGTGATGGCCATGACGATGCGCAGCTCGCCAACACGGCATGGTCGCTCGCGATATTTGGCTACTGCGTGGTGGCCGCGGTGCTGTCGCTGCGTCTGTGCACCGGTGTGGGCTTTGCATTGCGACTGCGCGATGGGGCCGAGCGTGTCGTCTTCCCCTTCGACCCAGAATTGGATGTGCGCACCAGTAATCGGGTGGCGAGCCCGGTGACGATCGGCTCCAGCGTGCTATTGCCCCGCAATTACACCTCGTGGGATGGGGCGACGCTGCGTATCGTGCTGTCGCACGAGCGGGCGCACGTGCGCCAGAAGGATTTCCTCATCCATGCCCTGGCGGGATTGCACTGCGCGCTTTTCTGGTTCAACCCCTTCAGCTGGTGGCTGCAACGGCAGCTCGCGGAACTGGGCGAGGCGTTGAGCGACTGCGCAGCGGTGGAGCAGGCGGAGAGCCGCACGGGTTACGCCGAAATCTTGCTGGCCTTTGCCACGCGAGCGCGCTGGCCGCTGACCGGCGTTGCCATGGCGAGTGCCAGCAATTTAACGCCGCGCATCGAAAGGCTGCTGAACGATCGGGGTTTTGAACGATCCTTTGCGAAGGCGCAGCGCTTGCCGATCATTGCTGCCGGCGCGGTCGCCCTGGCCATGTTCGCGTCAACCTCGATGGTTCGGGTGCATGCCTCCCCGGCGGACCAGGAAACCCCGCCCACGGCGCCTATCGCGCCCACAGCGGTGAGCCCGCCGGCGGTGCCCAACCCCCCGGCTCCGGCGCCCAGCGTGCCCGCGACGCCCCGCACACTCGCTGCGCCGGCCGCCGTCAGTCCGCCTGCACCGGCCGTAAGCGAAACGCCTCCGCTAAAAAGGCTCGCCAAGGTGAGAAAGCTCGACAACAGCGATTTCAATTCCTCTGACGATGTGGGCAATGACGATACGGTGATTGAGCATGACGGCCATGCCAAGGACGAAGAGGGCGTGCTCGCCATTCATTCGGACCATTCGAACTTCATGTTCGATAGCGGCAATCGGTTGCCCTCCCAAAGCGGCGACTACATTTATTTCCAGCACAACGGCAAGCCCTACCTGATCCAAGACCCGCAGATCATCGCGAAAACGCAAGCATTGCTCGAGCCGATGAAGCAGTTGGGGGAACAACAGAGAATGCTGGGCCATAAACAGTCGTTGTTGGGGACCCAGCAACGGATGCTCGCTTCACAGGAGCGCGCCATCAAGCTGGTCGAAACGCCCGAGTTCAAGCAGCGGATGGCGGAATTGCAGAAGACCATTAAAGAGCTTGACCTGCCGCGCCTGACCGCGCAGGTCGACGAGCGAGCACTGGCAGAAGTGCAGGCTCACCTGGGAGAGATACAGGCGCAGGTGGGGGAACTGCAATCTGAATTCGGTGCGCGCCAAGGACAGTTCGGCGAGCAGCAGGGCAAGCTCGGCGAGGAACAGGGCAAATTGGGCGAGCAGCAAGCGCTGCTGGGCGAGAAGCAGCGCAAGCTCGTTGAAGATGTGCGGCGTCAGTTGAAGCCCATCATCGAACAGGCGATCCGCGAGGGGAAGGGGAAGGCGCTGGAACCTTGGTAGAAGCCGTCCCTGGCGATGAATTTAGATGAGGGTAACGAAACTTCCGTAACCCTCCAGCATCCGATCGTTCGTCATGAGGATCATGGGCTCGATCGCAGCCTGCGCCGCGAGCAGTCTGTCGAACGGGTCCTGGTGGAGGGGCGGAAGATCTGCAGCTTTCGCGGCATGCGCTCCCGTGATGGAGAGCATCTTGAAACCAGCAGGCTCTACGGCAGCCAGAATTTCACCGGCCGCGACATGTGTCTTCGCTTCGTGGATATTGATGACTTCGGCCATACGCCCTCACTCATTAAACTAGACTTGGTTTAGTCGAAACAATGAGGCTCATTCAATCAATTGGAAAAATGACTGACGCATCCGATTGAACATAAAGCTCAGTCCCACAGCTCGTCCATATCTTCCGGATCGTCCATTTCGCAGCTGGCGGCGGACTCCGGCTGCAGCGTGGCCCAGTCCGCGTGATGCCAGACGGCCGTGGCGATGCCTGCGGTGGAAAGCTCGCGCCGTTGCGGCTTGGGCCCAAAGCGGCTGGCGACGGCGCTCAACCCGGGGTTGTGGCCGCAAATCATGATGTGGGTCAGCGAGGCCGGGCGATGCGCCAACAGCTGCCAGGTTCTCTCGGGCGTCGCCAAATACAATTCACGCGCGCATTGCACCTGTTTCGCATCGAGCTCGCAGGTGGCGGCGATGATTTCCGCCGTCGCCCACGCACGCTCGGCCGGGCTCACCAGGATGAGGTCGGGAACGAGGTTGCGCTTGACGAGGCGCGAGGCCATCTCCTGCGCCTCGATGCAGCCGCGGTGAGTCAGCGGACGCTCGTAGTCCTCCGGATAGGCGTCGACGGCTTCCGCTTTACCGTGCCTGAGCAGCGTCAGCCTGCGCGTACCCACAGATGACCGTTCTCTATTTTGGTTTCGAACACCCGCACCGGTTCGTAGGCGGGCGGCGTCAACGCCTCGCCCGTCCTCAAGCAAAATCTCGCGCCATGGCGCGGACAGATGATTTCGTTGCCTTCGATCTCGCCGCCGGTCAATTGAGCTCCGTCATGCGTGCAGATATCCTCTATGGCGTAAAAATTCTCGCCGTCGCGCACGACGGCAATCATACGACGGCCGACCGGCAGCGACTTGGCCTGACCATTGGGCAAATCGTCGAGAAGCCCCGCATCAACCCAGGTCACGAGCAAAGCCTCGCACCGCTCACATCATGCCCGTCTGCAGCCGGGCCTCGTCGGACATCATGGTCTGATTCCAGGGGGGATCAAATACCAGTTCCACATTCGCCTGCGCCACCGTCGGGATGATTTGCACCTTGTCGCGCACATCCTGCACCAGCACCTCGCCCATGCCGCAGCCCGGCGCAGTCAGGGTCATTTTGATGTCGACCGTGCGCGTCGAATCTTCGTTCTTGCTGACATCGCATTCGTAAACCAGCCCCAGGTCCACGATGTTGACGGGTATCTCCGGGTCGTAGCAAGTCTTCAATTGCTGCCAAATAATGTTCTTGATGTCCTCTTCCGATGCGCCAGGCGGCACTTCGGGGGGCGTCGCCGCGGTCTTGCCGATGGCATCGGCATCTTGACCTGCAATGCGAAATAGATTGCCGTCGATGTAGACCGTGAAACTGCCGCCCAAGGCCTGGGTGATGTAGCCCACCTGACCCAGCCTGAGGTTGACCTCGGCGCCCGCCGGTATGGCCACCGCCTTGACGTCGCGCTGCACGACGATGGGCTCATTTTCGTAGGTGCGCACGTCAGCCGCTCACTCGGTCGACACCGCGGGCACGGACTCGAGATCCGCGGCTTTCAGCGCCGAGGCCAGCGTGTGCCAGCACAAGCTCGCGCACTTCACCCGCGCCGGATATTCCCGTACCCCGGACAACGCCGCCAGCTTGCCCAACCCTTCGGCAGGCGGCGCCGCGTCGTCGGTCAGCAATTGATGCACGCGATCGAACAGTTCCAGCGCCGCCTCGCGGCTTTTGCCTTTGACCGCCTCGGTCATCAACGACGCGGAAGCGGTCGAGATGGCGCAGCCCTGACCTTCGAAGCGAATATCGCTGATGGTGTCGTCGCGCAGCTTCAGGCGAAGCGTCAGATGATCGCCGCACAAGGGATTGAAGCCCTCGACACTGGCGTCGGCTGAATCCAGGTTGCCAAAATTGCGCGGACGACGGTTGTGGTCCAGGATCACGTCGCGGTAAAGATCGTTTAGTTGCACGGCCAATCCTCAGGCGAACATCTTGCGCGCGCGTTCAACGCCCGCGGCAAGCCGCTCGATCTCATCGAAAGTGTTGTAGAACGCGAACGACGCCCGCGCGGTTGCCGGCAACTTGAAAAATTCCATGACCGGCATGGCGCAGTGATGGCCGGTGCGCACGGCAATTCCGTCCTCATCCAGAATCGTGCCGAGATCATGCGGATGCACGCCCTCAACCACGAACGAGACGAGACTGGCCTTGTCGGGTGCCGTGCCCACGATGCGCAGTCCTGGAATTTTGTTGAGTGTCGCCGTGGCGTGGTGGAGCAGGGCATCTTCGTGTGCATGCGCGGCATCCCGGTCCAAGCCGTTTAGAAAATCGACGGCAGCGCCCAAGCCGATTCCGCCCGAGATGTTGGGGGTGCCGGCCTCGAATTTGTTCGGCAGGGCGTTGTAGGTCGTTTTCGCGAATGTCACCTTAAGGATCATTTCACCGCCCCCCTGCCACGGCGGCATGCGATCGAGCAGTTGCTCGCGCCCGTAGAGCACCCCGACGCCGGTGGGGCCGTACATTTTGTGGCTGGAAAATGCATAGAAATCGCAGCCTAATTCCTGCATATCCACCGGCATGTGCGCAATGGCTTGGGCCCCGTCAATCAGGGTGGTGATGCCGCGCGCTTTGGCGGCGGCAACGATGCGGCGCACCGGCAAGATGGTTCCCAGCGCATTCGAGACATGAGCGCAGGCCAGGATTTTGGTGCGTGCACTCATCAAGGAAACGACCGCCTCCAAATGGACTTCGCCCTGAGCGTCCATCGGCGCGACCACGAGTTTGGCGCCGGTCTGCTCGCACAGCATTTGCCAGGGCACGATGTTGGCGTGGTGCTCCAAATGGGTGATCAGGACCTCGTCGCCGGCGCGCAAGGCCGGTCGTGCATAGCTTTGCGCCACCAGGTTGATCGCTTCGGTGGTGCCGCGCACGAAGATGATTTCGTTGCGCGAGCGCGCGTTGATGAAGCGCGCCACCTTGTCTCTCGCGTCCTCATACATCGCCGTGGCTTCCTGGCTCAAGGTGTGCACGCCGCGATGAATATTGGCATGGTGATGGCGTTCGTAATCATCCACCGCCTCGATCACGCACCGGGCGCGTTGCGCGGAGGCGCCGTTGTCCAGATAGGCGAGGGGTTTGCCGTGGACCATGCGGGTCAATATGGGAAAGTGCCGCCGCGCCGCCTCGACATCGAAGATCCGGTTGGTTTCAGCCAGTGCAATATTGTTCATCGAAACTTCCGCAGTGTTTGCGCGTCGGGTAATTGGTTGATCAGTGCGTTCTCGATCGCGGAACGCGCCGAGCTCACCGACATGCCGGTGAGCACATCGGCGAGAAAAGCGTAGACCAGCAGGCTTTGCGCGGTTTCCCGGTCCAGGCCGCGCGACAGCAAGTAGAACAGCATGTCCGGATCGAGCCGGCCGGTGGTTGCGCCGTGCGCGCACTTGACCTCGTCAGCGTGAATCTCGAGCTGCGGCCGCGTGTCGATCTCGGCGCTGGGCGATAACAGCAGGCCGCGGCAGGACTGCATGGAATCGGCGCCATTCGCGCCGGGATTCACGATCACCTTGCTGTTGAAAATTACCCGGCTGGAATCGCTGGCAATGGCGCGCGCCGTTTGCCGGCTGCGCGTGTCCGGAGCCGCATGGGCGACGATGTTCACGCAGTCGACGTGACGCTCCTGGTGCCCGACCAGCAATGAATAACTGTCCAAGCTCGCGCCGCGTTGTTTCAAGCTGGCTTCCAAGGCCGAGCGCACCAATCCGCCGCCGAGAACGATCGTGAATTGCCGGCACCGGCTGTTCTCCGCTTGATGGATGTCGAGCGAATCCAAGTGCGTCGCAGCTGCCCCAGTCGCGTAGACGCGGTAGTGCTCCAGCTGGGCATCCTTGCCAAGCGCAATGTGCGTGTTGGAATTGCTCAGCGGCGCGATATCCGCGGCAGAAATATGATGCTCAATGATGGTCGCGCTCGCTCCGGGAGTGACGTCAATGATGACGCGTGGGTGCGCGGCTTGTGCTGCCGGTCCGGAGGACAGGTGCCGGATCACAATCGGCGTGCCCACAGGCTGCGTGATTTTCAAGTACAAACCATCGATGAACAACGCTGTGTTGAGCAACACCCAGCGACGCTGGTCGGCGTTTGAAGCGGACTCGAAGAAGCGCTTTATGTTAGTAGAATCGTGTTTATAAGCATCGCTTATGCTATTGATTTCAATACCGTTAATATTCGGCAAATCAGCACTCATTAGCGGGCAGCCGTTGCGCATCGTGATGGTTGCGGCCTGTTGCCCGGCGTCCAGCAGCGACAGCGATGCATCGCTGCCCGGCGCGTCGTTTATTGATCCGTCGGCGGCGCAGCCGGCCTCAGCAAAGCTCGAGGCGTCAAGACTGCGCAGGTCGGTATAGCGCCACGTCTCATCGCGCTGCGAGGGCAGGCCCAGCTGCAAAAATCGCTGCATGGCCTGTTCGCGAATCAGCTGCAACGCATCGGGCGCGCGCGCACGCCACTGCGTTTCGAAAGATCGCAGGGCGGCGCTCATGCGACTGCTGCTCCCATCACCCAGTCGTAGCCGCGGCGCTCGAGTTCTTGTGCGAGCGACTTGTCGCCTGACTTGACGATGCGGCCGTGGGACAACACATGTACGTAGTCGGGAATGACATAGTCCAGCAGCCGCTGATAGTGCGTCACCAGTACCACCGCGCGTTTGGGATCGCGCAGGCTGTTCACGCCCTGGGAAACGACCTTGAGCGCATCGATGTCGAGACCTGAGTCGGTTTCATCGAGGATCGCCA